>CAZFLD010000103.1:0-12378 GCA_964519835.1 uncultured Spirochaetales bacterium | reverse complement strand
GATCCCGAGGAACGCCGCTGGGCCTGGGCACGGCAGGTCTACCAGATGGACCGCAACGATGAGCTCAACGAGGCCCGGCAGGAAGGGCGGGAAGAAGGGCGCGAGAAAGGCGCCCACGACCGGGCGGTTGAAAGTGCGCGGCGGTTTCTGAGTATGGGCTTGTCGGTCAACGATGTGGCCGCGGGAACCGACCTGCCGATTGACGAAGTTCGGAAGTTGTCCGACGACTCGTTGTGAGACTCTGGGGAGCCTTCAACGACGGTTATTCTGCCGACCCCGGGTCACTTCATCTGCCGGGTAACACCCGTTCATCAGCCATTGCGCCTTTGGACCTTCGGCGCCGGCGAGCCAGTAGCCACGCTGGAAAAACGAGCGGCAAAAGGAAACTGAGGTCCGCCGTGTTGTTAGACACTACGATTTGATAGTAGGCATAAAGCCTCACGATGCCGCGGTAGTCGTCGGTGGCCCCTACCCAGTCGGCTCGCTGTGCCTCTTCGAACACCAAGTCGTGCAGATCCTCAGCGTCTTCGTAGCGCCGAAAAAAGCGCGACACCGTCACTTCGTCGCTGGAGCCAAGAATGCCGTCCAAATAGGGAATCTCGTCGCTTTCTTTTGTCGTGCGACCTTCGAGTGCGTAGCCGGCTGAGCTTACCCTTGATCGAAAATACGACATCCAGGCGGAATAGTGAGACTCAAAGCTGTCGGACACAATAAAGTCGAGATCAAAGTAGCGTCCCCATGTGACAACCTCGTCGGCGAAGTAGAAATCGACATTTTCTTGCTCCCGGCCGAGGTGTATGCCCCCCGGTGCGAACTCACTAGACACAGGCCAGCCGTTGAGAATCACGTGTCCCTCGAAGGGAGTTATCGCTCCGGCGGGTTCGAGGGGTACCTCTCCTGCGGTATAGACACTGACGTCCATGGTTTGGACAAATGCCGCACGGGAGACGGTCAGCGCGAAAAAAGGGGCCTCCGTGGGTGTATCGATTTGGACCGCCGGAGACGAAGTGCTTGGAGTGTTGCGGCTTCCCTCAAGAACCAGCATGGCAAACGGGCCGGGCGCTCCGTCGTCGGTGGACAGTGAGTCATCAAAGTACCCGATAAGACTGCCGCGCGCCCGTTCGAGAGCTGAAGAGGTATCCGTGCCGATTTCCGTTGCCACGTGGGCAACAAAGTCGTCGAAGCTGCTCCCGGTGTAGACCGACACTTGGTACGATCCCGTAGATCGACTTGCCCAATCGGAGGCACGCGAGTCGTCAAGCGATGTAGAATCCTGGAGCCGACTATCTTGGCCCCCGGAGGCCGGCGAGCATGAGAAAATGCTGGGAGACGAGTACCAGAGTATCTCTCGCACCTCCAACAAAAAGCGCGGCTCCGTCCACTCACTGAGCAGATCGAACCCCGCCGCGTCTACCTCGGTGATAGAGTCTTCCAAGAACACCTCACCGTCCAAAGGCACGTGCGGGATCGGTATAAACCACACAAAATCGCCTTCGTACTCCTCGGTCTTCACATCCAAGACCACACGTTGCAAACCTTCAGAGTCGTCGTAGATTAGAAAGGCGCGTTGGTCGGTTTCGTTGAGAGGCTGAAGATCTTCCGTGCCCGCCGAGTTCACAAGAGGAAACGGCAAACCATCGGCGTATAGCAAGGCGACCGCAGTCAAAAACAGCGCTGGTATCATGATGAATCGCTTAATGGCTTCCCCCTTTGGATTTCAACGATCCACAGGCTGGATCCTGCCGTACGGCGAGTTCCAACGAAGCCGTACGCTACAGACTACACCAAACAGCCGGCCCTTTAGAATGCGCGGACTGCTCTGACGCGCGCGGCTTGGTTGCGATCTGTGATCAGATCCGTGCCGTCGCCCATGTGCTTCATAAGCGCTTCCTCGTCCCAATCGGCAAACGGCCCGGTGGAAGAGGTCCAATAATACGCATCGGCCAAACCCATCGCGGCGGTCTTGTTGTCGAACAGTGCGTCGGCTTCGTCCCAAGACGGCAGAAACCAGTCGGAGAATCCTCCGGCCGAATAGTCGTCCGCGCTCGAGGCTGCGTGTACCCCGCCTCCAAGCCAGCGAATGTGGCTAAACGTGTTTCGCGCGCCGGCGCCGACGGCATCTATCGGCTCGTGTGAGGGGCCGAATTCAAAAGCCCCTCCAAGCTCGCGGCCGATCGTATCGACGCCGTAGCCGCCCCATTGGGCCGACATTGATGCATCGGCGGGCGCAACTTCCAGATAGCGCCACGCATCCTCGTAGTCATACGAGCTTTCCGTATAGGCGCCCCGGTCGTAGAAAACGATGCCGCCGGCGGGCCCGACATCCCCGAGCTCACCGGACCAGACAGACATCGTTAATGTTTCACTCCACGCGGAGGAGACGACTCTATCCACGGCGCGTACACGGGCGTAGATGGTGTCGGCGCCCGAGAGGTCGGAGGCGTTTACGGTGTAGTGGGGATCGGTGAGCGAGACAGTTGTGGGACTGGAAAACCCAAAACTGTCTTCGGAAAGCTGTAGCTCATACTCCACTCCCCAGATAGCATCCCACGAGAGCTCATATCCTGCATAGGCCACAATCTCGTCCATGTTGCTGATTTCCGGCCAGTTCCAGGGAATGTCGGCGCCCTCGTCTAGGAAGGCGCGCAGCTCGTAGAAGTCAAGATCGCGGACGCCCAAATAGCCGACCAGCTCTTGACCCAGGTTCGCAGGAGTACGCTGAGTCTCATCATTGTTCGGCTCGTTGATCGTTGCCGTCTCTAACTGTGACCCGTCGGTGGTGGGGCGCGCTCCGAGGCGGAAGGTGTAGGCCGTTTCGGACTCGTAATCTGCTCCGGTAACGGCCACTGTGTACGGGCGTGAGCGGGCGGGTACGGTCAACTCGTCGTCCCTACCGGAGAACGGGAGCGACCGCTGCTCCGGCGTGATTATGATGCCCTCTATCGCCGCCTCGTCCGTTCGAAAGTAGACCTCCATTGGCGTGCGAAAGAACCGGATGGATATGTTGTCGTCCCATCGATTCAGGCCGTCCACGCTTGTTATGGAGACCGGAACGATGTAGTCAACATAATCCTCCGAGATCGATTCAGAGGTTACGTCAAACCAGAGCGTCTGGGAGCCGCCGTCGGACTCCACGGTGCCGAGGATGCCGTTTAGGCCGGACCCCGCCAAGGTCAGGCCGGGTGGAACTTCGATCTTATAGTCCGCACTCAGCATGTCCTCGGCGCCCAAGTTTGTTATGACAAGCCCCAGCGTGTAGCCGCTATCCACATACATGTAGTCCCAGGCACTGGCGTCGGTCACTGTGTAGCTGACTTTGAAGTTTTGGTCCGCCTCGGACACGATAACTGCTCCCACATCCTCGCCGTCGAACTGCGGGACAATGGGAACATCAAAGGACTCCGACACTCCCGGTTGCTCGGAAACGGATACCGTGTACTGGTCACCGGGAATGACGTCCGAGAAGGTGATCTTCCCGTCGGCCCCAGACTCGACTACTTGCGTATCGACAGGATTTGCCCGGTTGCTAATGACCACCTCTATTCCCGCAAGACCCGCCAAGACCGATCGAGTTCCCACCGCTGAGTCCCTCACCTTCGACTGCACCGAGGCTGTCGCCCCCCGTTCACGGAACAGAAAGTACTCGAGACCGTCCGTCGGCTGAACGGCAAGAACGTTGGGGGACCGAAGTGTGATGGTTCGATTGCCGGCACGAACCGTTGATTCGTTTACCTTGCCGGCCCTACTTTCCGAGGAGCCGACGCTAACTTCGGCATCAGAAAAGTACCACACCTCATCCTGCTGATCCATCCGCACCCAGCTGCCCCAGAAGGATTGAGGAATGTCGCCGGGTCCCGAAGGCTCCTCGACAGGCCCCCTCTCCGAGTCCTCGCTATCGATGGGGCTGGGACACCCGGCCAGCACGATTGAGGTGGCAACTCCCGCAGTCAAGAGCGCAATGCGAAAACTAGTCCTCATACTGGACCTCCACAAAGTATGAGTTACCGTCGAAGTTGCCGGCCACCCAGACGTAGTAGCGACCCACTGCCGCGTCCGCGATGTAGATCTCCTCGTTGTCTGTTGTACTAAAAGAGGACCCAATGATCTCGTATGAGCTGTCCAGCAAGAGAAGATCGATATCCCCTTCGGCGTGGGTGAACTTGGCACGAACGGTCAGCTGTTTGCCCGATGCGGGAATATCGAACGACCAGTAGTCATCGTCTAAAGAAACGTAAGGCCCATAGCCGGCATTGGTGTTGAGTATCATGTCGCCAAAGGTGGGTGCATTAAATGGAGTATCGTTGTTGTCTTCGAACTCGTCGTCCGTTGGAACTACCACCACAACCAACTCCTCGTATTTGAGCTCTAACCGGTATGGAGCATACGGGTCGTCGGGAGACAGCTCGACATAGTAGGTGCCCGCGGTCTCGATGTCGAACTCCAACGTATCGGTCGCTTCGTGAAGCATCGTGCCGGTACCGTCGCAGAGGGTATAGCTCTCTTGTCGCGAGAAACCTAAAGGAACCTGAATATTCAGGTTAAGGGTACCAGGTGCTTCGGTAATCTCGAGCTCAAATACATCCGGGTCGGCGAGGATCAGGTTTTCGTCGTCGTCCGTGCCGACAAGTAATTCCGTATCATATGAAACGGAGTCCAACGTGTTTGCCGAGGCTCTATCATCGTCTTCTTCCCAGGTATCTTCAGGCGGAACAAACGTAAATACCTCGTCGGAGAAGTACCAAGGAGTGGCCAAGATTGTCGTGATTGCCTGGATGGTCGCACCAAGCTTGTAGGTGTCGGCCGGCAGGGGCCCGAAGACCCTGTCCCAGCCGTCTTGGAACGTAAACACATGCTCTGCTGCCCCGGGATCAGAAAACTCCACAGTACGACTCGAGATCAACATGTATCTGTCGGAGGCGCCCAGCTGGTCGGAGATCAGGAACACATCGATGTCGACGCCGAAGTCGGTAGCGGGAATCTCTTCCCCGAAAAAGTCATCATAACCGCCGTTCAGGCCAAAGATAGCATTGTTGGAAATGGGCCCCGGCGTTTGGATCCGTACGGTGATCTCCTCGAGATTCCCGGTCGCTTGGATGTCCGACACCCACACGGGCCGATCGTCCTCTTCATCCGTCTCAGGACTCACACCAAAATCACACGCTGCGAGGAGCAACACCACAGCGGCGGTACTTAGCCCCGCATAAATCAACCGTACTCTGATACTGCTTCGATGCATGCCCACTCCTTTGGTTTCGGATTCACGAGCACCACTCTTTTCCATCGCGTCCTTTTTTAGCGAAATGCGTGCCGGCACATTTGGTTTCGCTTGGGACAACGACGGGGTCCAGGGGGCTTCCGCGCCCTGGACCTCGAACGCAAAGAGATCAAGGGACAAATAGTCAAAAGCTCCGTACCGCGCGAACCCGTCGGCCGTTTTGCTTGCCGTCGGCGAGCTGATTGCCACTGACGAAGTACTGCGTCCATGCGAGGGATGGAGCGAGGGACACGTTCTCCACCTCCGACGAACTCCAGTACCAGGGAGACCCGAAGAGACCAACCACGGATCGCTGGGCGTAAAGTTGATTCAACTCATTCCTGCTCGGCAAGAACCAGTCGTCGTAGCCCCCATGCTCATAGTCATAGGCTACGCGAGCCGCGTAGCTTCCGGTCTCCAGCGCAGCCACAATTGCATTGGTGTTGGCCTCTCCCGTTCCGATCGCGGTGCCGGTCGGCACGCTTGCCTCGGAACCACCCCACTTGATGCCGGAAGACTGGTCGCTCGGTGCCGCCTCCAAAAAGCGCCACCCGTCCGAGTAGCTTCCTTTGTCATAGAACACAATGCCGCCTGCTTGGCCAAGGTCTCCGACTGACGGGTTATCCGTCAGTTCGATCGACAGTTTTGTGCTCCATGCCGTGTAGTGCCCGCCCGCGTCCTTCGCTCGCACCCGCCAGTAGTGCGTGGTGCTCGTGAGCGGACTGCTCGGTGAGTACGTGCTCTCAGTCACTTCAATCCCCGCAGCAGTCTCTAGTTCGGCTTGGCTATCGGCGATCGCGATCTCGTAGGTGACGGCACCATCTAGGTCGTCCCAGTCAAACTCCGGGGCCGTGTCTGCTCCTCCGTAGTATGCATCTGCCGGACTCATCCCGCTGATTTCACCCCAACCCACCGTGAAGCTGTAGGTCGGACTCCAACCGGTTGCCTCACCGCCGGCGTTGCGTGCCCTGACGCGCCAGTAGTGTGTCATGTTGATCGCGAGTCCCGTGCTCGGCGTATAGCTCGCTTCGGTCACCGCGATTGCTGAACTCCCGGCCAAGTCCGCTTCGCTCTCGGCCACCTGAAGCTCAAAGGAGCTTACGCTTAGGGGACGCGCCCAGGACAGGACGGGAGTCGTGGTTGCCACCGTCGACTCGGGTGCAGGATTTATCGCGCTCCATATCAGTTCCTCGCCGGCCCCTGTGGCGTTGTTCATGCTATAGAAATCCAAGTCGTAGATACCCAGGTATCCGAGATACTGGGAGTTCAAGTGCGCCGCCGTCGCCTGACTCTCGTCGTTGTTGGGTTCGTTTGTGCTCGCGCTCTTGTTGCTTGACCCGTTATCCAGCGGATCCTCGTTAATACGAAGCGCATACTTCGTCTCCGACTCGTAGCCCGCGCCGCTCAACGCCAGCGTATACGGGACTTCCCGCGCCGGCACGGTGATGCTTCCCGATAGACTCGACGTCTGGAACGGGAAGGACTGACCATCGGGCGCGATCACCACGCCTTGGACTTCGTTCGTTTCGCTTCGAACATGGATACTCATCGTCTCCCGGTAGAAACGCAGCTGTATCTGGTCCTCCCAACGATTCAAGCCGTCGATGCTGGTGATCGATATGGGAATCTCGAACTCCTGAAAGTCTGCGGTAAAGGACAGTGCGGAAACCGTGAACGACAGTTCCCGGACGCCACCGTCGGCTTGCACCGTTCCCATAATGTCGGCAAGGTTGTCTCCACTCAACGTCAAGCCTGCGGGGACGGTTACCTCGTAGTCCGCGCTCAGCATATCCGCGCTTCCCACGTTGGTGATCCGCATGGTGAGGTCATAGCTTTCACCGGCGTACAGGTACCCCCACTCATCACCTCCGCTGACCTGGTAGCCGACCTTGAAGTTCTGCCCGGCGTCGGTAAGCGTCACAAACCCGATGTTTTCCCCGTCAAACTCAGGTGTCACCGTTACCGTAACCGGATTGTCCACACCCTCTTGGACCGGCACCTCGAGCTCGTACTCGTCCCCGGGTATCACCTCGTCGAACTCCACCGTGCCGTCGGTACCGGTCGTGGCCTCGACCTCGTTGCTTGGGTTGTTGATATTGCGAACGATCGCGCGGATGCCCGACAGCCCGTCTAAGATCGATCTGCTCCCGCTGGTCGAGGAGCTTCGCACTCCCGCCTGCACCTGCGCATTGGCGCCGGAGCGACGGAACAGATAGTACTCGCCGGCCCCCGACGCCACGGTCAACGTATTCTCCGAGCGCCGTACCACACCCTCACCGTTTACTTGCAATGTTGTGTCGTCCAGAACGGACGGTGTATAGCTGCTATCTCCCACCGTCACCGCCGAGTCCGAGACGTACCACTGTTCATTCACCCCGTCCATCCGGACCCAACTACCCCAGAAAAACTGCGGCACGTTCCCGGCGGCTCCGCCGCCGTCGTCGGGAGTGCCGCCGGTGCCGGTCCCATCGCTGCCACCACCGGAGCCACCACCACCATCATTGGAGCCGCCTCCGTCATCGATCGTGCCACCGCCTCCGGCGTTTGGGTCCGTCGGCGTCGGACAGGCTGCCAGCACCAGGATCATAAGCAGGGCACCCAACGCCGGTGCCGTATGCTTTGACCAGTTCCGTTTGGGCTGATCCGTTTCAGGTATGCTATTCATTGCGTTCTTCTCCCAACAAAACTTCGAAGGCCGGTCGCAACTTTCCACGGTTGTGGCGGCCGCCTTACCACAATTAGCAACAGACGTGCCAGTTTCGCAGACAACATTCACGAAGCAGCGCGGAGGCTAGTTAATCGTTCCCGCAGGATAAGTTACGGATCACCTGTTTCCTGCGCGAGGGTGCCGGCCTCCCGCGCTTCCCGACCGCAGGCGACACGTTGCGTGTCGCCGGCAGTACCGAACCGACACGTCTAGTTTCGCCCAAACCGCCATCGGTAGACATACCAATCGGTGTTTTTTATCTATACTACCCGTGGACAAACGAAGGCATGGCTACCCTCGAGCACTCTCCGATTCTGATTATCGATGATGATACATCCGTGCTGGACGGGCAGCGTGCTCTGCTGCTATTACACGGATATAAACAGGTGGACTGCGCCCGGACGTTTAAACAGGCCCGGGAGCTTTTTGTCCAAGGGGACCGGGCGGTTGTACTCTTGGACCTCGCGCTCAAAAACGAGTCTGGCCTGGATGTTTTGGCCTGGATTCACGAGCACCATCCCGCTACGCAGGTAGTTGTGTTGACCGCGGCGAACGATACGCGGCTCGCCGTTCGGTGTATGCGCGACGGGGCATTTGACTTCCTGGTGAAGGGCAACGACACCGACAGACTGCCGGGCACGGTCAGAAACGCCCTGGAAAAGCGGCGCTCGGAGCTCGAAAAGCTGCGTCTCCGAGACGCCCTTGTCGGGCGTGGCTCGATCGACGAGAAGCCGTTTGCCTCCTTTGTGTCGGTCAGCGAGCACATCGATCGTATTCGTCGCTACCTCGATGCCATCGCGCCGCTGCCGGATCCCATTTTGCTCACCGGCGAAACCGGTGTCGGCAAAGAGGTCATGGCCAAGGCAATTCACGACAGAAGCGGAAGATCAGGTCCTTTTGTAACGGCAAACGTCGGTGGTCTCGACGATCAACTCCTTTCGGATACACTCTTTGGACACAAGCGCGGCGCCTTTACCGGTGCCGACCGCAACCGCGACGGCCTGGTCAAGTCGGCGGCCGAGGGAACCCTTCTCCTTGATGAGTTTGGCGAAGCGTCGATGCACTCTCAGACAAAGATCTTGCGCCTAGTCGAACTGGGAGAGTACTTGCCCCTCGGCTCAGACCGGGTGGAAACGGCCGGCACACGGTTTGTATTTGCGACAAACAAAGATCTGCAGAAAGAGGTTGCCGCCGGACGTTTCCGCAGGGACCTTTTCTACCGAATCTCCTCCCACCACGTGCACATTCCACCTATTCGAGAGCGCCCGGAGGACATTCGCCCAATCCTCAAGCATTTGGTAAAACGCCATGCCGAGCGATTGAAGCAGGAGGCGGTTGCCGTACCACAGCACGTTGTTGCACGGCTCGCCCGCTCCCCCATTCCAGGCAACGTGCGGGAGCTCGAGCACGTGGTTATCAGCGCTCTTGTAAACGGTGTCTGGGAGCAGGAGGAGGAAGGGGCCCCAGGGGCAATATCGAGGGAAACCCGACGTGTTGCTTTTGGTCCCGAGCTTCCAACGCCGGAAGAGCTTGTTGACCAGCTAATCGAGGAGGCGGACAGCAGATTCCCGGGGAATCGTTCAAAAGCGGCGGCGGCTATCGGCTTGAGCCGCCAGGCGATGGCAAATCGAAGGCGACGATCAGCCTCCCGCGACTCTTCTTATTCCCATGGTTAGGTTCACTCCCCTCGCCGTGGGCTTCCTCGGCAGCCTTTTGATTGCCGGCGGCATACTGTTCTATCTCTTTACTCTGCGTCAACGGAACAGGGAGATACACTTCCTGCGGGGCTTCTACGTCTCGGCAATAATAATGATCACAAGCTTTGTGGTCCGCTACAGTCTCTATTCCGAGGGACAGCTCGTATACATTGCCGAGCTTACTACGGACATGGTCCTCTTTGGTGTTTCGTGTTTTGTGATGTTTCTCTACACCGTGCACAAAAACTGCTATCCAAGAGAGGCCGTAGTTGCTGCGATTGTGCTGTTTGCCGGCTCGCTTGCTTTTTCCTTTTGGAACTTCACTCGCTACAGAGACCTCGACTGGAGCTACTCATTTGAGCTGCAGGCTCACTACATCGATTTTGCCACCGGCCTCCTCTACGGGATTTTTGTCCTCGGCCAATGTGTTCTCGGCTTGGTCGTCGCCGTGCGTAAGTTTGTGCGGCTCCGGGAGGATCGACGGCTATCGCGGTCGATGCTTCGCTTTGCCGTACTCTGCGTGTTCCTGATCGGCGCCTCGTCCGTCTTTGCCTTCTACGAGACGGGTGTCATCTCTCGAGTCGTCTTCGACCAGCTAATCGGCGCCATTATTCTGGTGGTCGCGTTTGCCGTCTTTGTACTGTACGTGAACGCGCCGAATGCCCAGGCGGGCCTGGCGGTCAGGCTGGTCGGCTATCCATTGATGGGCTTTGTGTTGGTACTTGGACTGGTCGGGTACTTGATAAGCAGGCACCTCGGTAACGAGGAGTTGGACCTGTTCCGCCGGGAGGCGCGGATAACCGCCGAGATAACGGAGTCCGTTCCCGATGGCCTTCGCGACTTCGACGAGTTCTCCCTATCGACAACGCCGCCCCGCCTTGTTCATACCGAACCTCTCGGAGATGACGCCTACTTCGGGTATGATTCGGTCGTAGACCTGACCGGCTACCGGATTGTTGTGTCCGCACCGTGGCGCGGTGGTCGTCTGTGGGTTTCCTTTGGGCACGACGAGTTGCGGCGACGATTGCATAGAACCGCCTCGGTACTGGTCTGGTTGATGATAGGCGGTACCGCTGTACTTGCCGCCGCGCTCCCCCTGCTTTTTCGTGGCAACATCACGGTCCCCATCGGTCGGCTTACCAAGGCCGTTCGGGGGCTGCGGAAGGGCGATACCCCCGGCACGGTTCCGGTGGAGTACTCGGACGAAATCGGACTTATTACCGCGGAGTTCAACCGCCTCGTAGACGAGCTTGGCAGCGTCTACGGCGAGTTTGAGGCGACCGTGGATTCCGGAACCGACATGATCGTTGTGTACGGAGCCGGCGCCAAAGAGTTGCATCGCAATCCGGCTGCGGCCGCCCTCCCCGCCACGTTGCCGGGGATCGTCGAATCGATGCGGCCCACCGATGCCGGTTCGTCTCTCGTGCCGTTGATGAGCCCGGAGGCATTTGCGCGGCGAAGCGTGTTTCAGACACCCGACGTAGTTCTGACCCTAACGGGAGCCAAACCAAAACGAGTGGCCGTGACGGTGGCGCCGACGGTATGGCGGGGCGAGCCGGGAACAATGCTCCACATCGCGGATATGACCGACGAGGCAACCAAGGAAGCTCAGCAGGAACAACTGATGTCGATGTTAACAAGGTCGGACAGGCTTGCGTCGCTGGGCATGCTGCTTTCCACGGTCAGCCACGACATCCAGACACCGCTCCACACACTTCGACTTGCGGGAAATTATCTGTCGGAGTTTGTCGCACAAATTCCCGCCGAAGCCGACTGTAGCATCGTAGAAGTCGGGGCCATGACCTTTCCCGAGGCACGACGCCTGGCGGTCTCCCAAGCGCAATCGGTACGAAGCGCCGTTCAGATTATCAGCGAGATTACCGAGGCCCTCAGGTCCACCCTCGAACCGAGCCGATCACCAGAACAAGGGATCTTCGACATCAACCGGGCGGCGCAAAACGTGGTACGCTCGACCCGGCGCTTTGTCTCAGGCTACACGGATCACTTCGAAGCGATCTACGGCGAAAACATACCGCCCTGCGTCGGCCACGAAACACATATCCAGCAAGTACTCCTCAATCTTATCAGAAACGCCTGTGAAGCCCTTGAATCGAGGGACCAGGCGTTGGTGGTTTCGACATCGTTTGACCGGCAAGAAAACATGGTGGAGCTCGTGGTTCACGACGAGGGGAGCGGCATACCAAAGCAGATAACAGACAGTCTTTTCGAGCCCTTTGTCACCCACCGCCCCGACGGCTCCGGAAGCGGACTGGGCTTGGCGATCTGCCGCGAGATTGTCTTGTCCCACGACGGCACGATCGAAGTGGAGTCCGAGCCCCGAAAAGGCACGACATTTCGCGTGCGGTTGCCGACGGCGGGGGCGTAGAGCGTACCCGCCCCACGCCCAACAAGGAGGCGCCCGCCCGGACGGGGGCTCGAGGGCGCCCCCGACAAGTCGTCCGTGCGTTTGCGAAGCGACTCCGATATCCTGCAAACCATGCCTCGATTGAACCAATTGCGCGATACCTACGGCTCGCGGGCGATGGCGGCGGGAGCCTCAGAGGGGCTGCGCCCGGAATTTGCCGAGCAACTCGCCGCCGCAGGACTCAACTTGGCGCTGGTGGCCCGTCGGGAGGCCTTGCTTCGAGGCACGGCCGCGGACCCTTAGTCCTAAAATAAGCGTGTTTCTGTCTTTGCCCAAGTTCTTCACTGATTTCCGG
>CAZFLD010000102.1:0-12447 GCA_964519835.1 uncultured Spirochaetales bacterium | reverse complement strand
TGCCAAAGTATGCACTTGCGTGATTTCGCGCATCATGGTTCGTGACATTACCCCATCGTTGCGGATCAGGGGGCACGTCCGGCCGCGAGTGCACGCGACCTCAGCTCAGACAAAACGCCGCAAGGCGTCGCTCCGTCTCCGGGTGAACGTATGCTTTGATGTGAATACCGTCGTCGTCGTAGGACTCAGCGAGGACCCGTCCCGTCCGGTGTACCAGGGCCGCTAAGTCCGACCGCCCGTGGGGGAAGCAAAATCGGTACACCGGAGAGGCGTTATGGATAACCGTACCCACTTCCTCGAGGAGCCGGTCCAGTCCTTCGCCCGTACGAGCCGATACACGGAGCCACTCGTTGCCGAAGAAGACGGTCGACGGGTTTACGACGCGAGCCGGGGCGGTGCCGTCTGCGCCGGCGTCGCGGGCCTCCGGCGCTGTGTCACCGTGGCGGCTCCCTGCGGGCAATCCCTCCGCAGCTCTAGCCACCGACCGCACAGGCGTCCCGTCTGCGCCGGCCCCTGGGCTGCCGTCGACCGTCCGCTCCAGCGTGGCCACGGCCTTCAGCTTGTCTACCTTGTTGAGTACACGAATTGTCGGTTTGTCGAGGGCGCCGAGGTCGGCGAGTACGGTCTCCGTCGCGCGAATATGTTCGACAGCATCGGGGCCGGCGGCGTCCACAACGTGAATCAGAAAGTCCGCGTGGAGGCCTTCCTCGAGGGTGGACTTAAACGCCTCGACAAGGTCGTGCGGCAACTTGCGCACAAACCCAACGGTATCGGTGAGCACCACCGTTTCTCCACCGGGGAGCGCAACGGATCTGCTTGTTGGGTCGAGGGTGGCAAACAGGCGGTTTTCGACAAACACGTCCGAGCCGGTGAGCGCGTTGAGGAGCGAAGACTTGCCGGCGTTTGTGTAACCGACGATGGCGCCGACCGGCACGGACCGATCGTCGCGCCGCTTCCGCATGGTTTCTCGACGTGTCTCGAGTTGTCGAAGTTCCGCCTTTAGGCGGGAGATTCGCCGCAATGCGATACGACGGTCCACCTCGAGCTGTGTTTCACCTTCGCCGCGTGTTCCGCGAGCACCACCCTTCTGTCGCGAGAGGTGCGTCCACGCCCTCTTGAGACGTGGAAGGGAGTATTCGAGGCGAGCGAGTTCGATCTGCGTGACGGCGGGCTTGGTTCGTGCCCGTTCCGCGAATATATCGAGGATGACCTCACGCCTGTCGATCACCGCTGAATCGGTCAGGCGTTCCCAGTTGCGCTGTTGCGCCGGGCTCAGATCGTCGTCGAATACAATACACTCGGCATCGAGACCCAGCGCCAAGTCCGCGATCTCTTGCGCTTTTCCGCTGCCGATGAGGTACACCGATTGCGGCGCATCGATGCGGACCACCTCGCGGTGGGCAACTTCGAATGCACCGATGCCTTCGGCGCCGCCGGAGGACATAGAGTCGACCAAGAGGGCCAACTCGTCGAGGTGTTCTTCGACATCAGACTTTTTTTGTCCCGGTCCGCAAACGCCGACCAGTACCGCTTTGTAACGCGACTCGCTTTCCAGCATCATGATATGTTGGCCGGCAGTTAATGCCTCGTCAAGTAGCAGAGCCCATCTGCGGACGGAGGCGTTTTTGCCAAAACCGGTGGCCGTTGTTGGGGGCGGATGTCGTCCGATTTAATTGCCGAGCCAAGGGCCTATGCCTTACAATTAGGGTTCCATCAGCGTGACTCGATATCGATCCTACAGCGACCACCTCCGCGACCGCTACGGAAAGCGTGTATTCCGGCTGGGCATAGATCCCGGATTCGCCTGTCCGGTCCGCGCATCTGGCCCGTGCGCCTACTGCCTCGAAGATCAAAGCAGAGCCTCCTACCTCGCAGATGCCGTGACCATCACCGAGCAGATTTCCCGCGCCCGCGCCTTTGTGACTCGCCGCTACAAGGCCGAGGCGTTTGTGCTCTACGTGCAGGCACGGACACCCACAAACACTTCGGTTGAACGCTTCGGGGCGGTGCTGGAAGAAGCTCTCTCCGCCGCGCCGTTTTGCGAGATTGTTGTCGCGACGCGGCCCGATTGTTTTGATGCGGAGTGGGCGGGTTTGCTCGCGAGCTACGCAGCGGCGGATCGCCGTGTGGGCGTCGAGCTGGGCCTGCAGAGCGCCAACGAGGCTACGCTTCGCCGCGTCCGCCGCGGCCACGGCCGGAAAGCGTTCGAGACCGCGTTTGATGCCGCCAGGTCCGCCGGAATCGAGGTGGGTGTCCACGTGATACTGGGCCTACCCGGCGAGGGCCTCGCCGAGTGTGCCGCAACGGCAGACTATCTTGCAGCGCTACGACCAAACGCGGTCAAGCTCCACAATCTTGTCATAGTTGAGGGGACCAGGTTGTACCACGAGTACCGCCACGGGTTGGTCACGCCGCTCGGTGGCGAGGAGTACGTCAGGCTCGCCGTGGAGTTTCTGGCGCGCATCCCGGCACAGACGGTGGTGTTGCGTCTTACCTGCGACCCGCCGCGCGACGCCCTCCACCTCCCCCGCGACTTTCCGCCCAAGGCCCGGGTGCCCTCCCTTGTGGAGGCGGAACTTGCGCGTCGTGGATTGCGACAAGGCGATTTGTGCGCTACGCGGACGGCTTGAGGCTCTTGGCGGTGTCAAAAATCGCGGTGAACAGCTCCTCGATCTTCTCCTCGTCTACGCCGGCAAAAGAAATACGGATAAGCCCGTCACCGACGGCGATAATGCCGATTCCTTGGTCGAGGAGCGCCAGCCGTAACCGCTCCGACGAAATCCCGGAGCAGGACATGGCCACAAAGTAGCCGGAGTTGCAGGGCAGGGGAACAAGCCTTCCGGCGGCGCCATGCTTGGGCAAAGCGTCGAAAAGCATGTGCCGTACCGCGGCGAATCGTTTTGCGAGGAGCTCCTGCAGCTCGGCATGCTCCTTGTTATAGGTATCGCTCTCGAGCTGTTTGCGCACAAGTGTCTGGCCAAGGGTGGATGAATTGGACACCGATGACCTCACCGCGCCCATGAGCTTTTTTTCCAGTGCGGAGAATACCGCCTCGGAGGTGCCGCGGGCCGCCACCGTCACAAACCCGACCCGCAGCCCCCACGCGAACTCCTCCTTGGTAGCACCGTCGACCTTGATTGCCAGGATCCGCTCGTGGAGGTCGGCCGTGTGCGCAAAGACCGCTTCCCGTTCGCAGTCATCGTCGAAGAAAAATGTGAAGTATGCGTCGTCGGAGACCACAAGTGTATCGCGGCCTGACTCGGCACGGTCGAGAAAGACCTTGCGGATTGCCGCGACCTCCTCTTTGCGGGGGCTATAGCCGGTAGGATTATTTGGGAAGTTGAGCAGCACCAAGGCCTTTCCGGAGATGTGCGCCAGCGCATTCTCCAACCCGGTCACGTTGAAGCCGGAGGTGCCGGCGAAAAGAGGATACGTAACGATCTCGGCGCCAAATCGTTCTTGAAACAAAAGACGATAGTTTCCCCAAAACAGATCGGGTAACACCACGCCGTCTCCCGGATTCACAAACAGCGAAGCGACCTGGAAGAGCCCATTGGTTAAACCCGGCACCACCACGGGCTTGCTGATCTCGAGATTTGTCAGTCGTGGGTTCAGGCGCCTCAGACGGGTGTCCCAGAGATCACGCAGCTGAGCGGAGCCCGCCGTGGTCGAATACGCGACGGCGTCGCCGGGCGCGATAGCGGGAAGGGCCGCCTTCATCGACGGGAGCATCATAGGTTCGCCGCCGGAGCGAGCAAGCCCGACTGTCGCGTTGTGGCGGTGCGCGCGCGCGGCGGCCTCACCGGACTGCGCCACAATCCCCTTGGGAAAGTAGAGCCTGCGGCCCATGCCGGAGAGCGACCGGCCGATAATGTGGTTGTCCAAAACGGCGTTGAGTTCGAGCGCAAGTTCGTGCATGGCCAGAGGATAGCGTCCCGGGCTTACGTTGACAACTGGAGATATTTGGCGTAGCCTTCCGTCATGAGTCAGCAAAGCGCCTCCGCTGACGCAGGGTCTCCCGACTCCAGCTCGGAGGGCGGCAACTTCCTACAGCGCATCATTGCAGCCATATTCGGCGGGGGTGATCCTGAACGGGAGAAAAAGCGGCTCCTCAAGCAAATCGGGAAAAACATCACCAAAAACCGCTACAAGTTTTTCAAGCCCAAGAGCAACGAGGCCCTGGCGGGCCTGGCACGGTTTTTTTACGAGATATACAGAGTAGTCGGTCCTGCGCAGAACCTGTTGCAAAACGCCGAGGAGTCTGCGGCTTTGCGTGAAATCGTCATCGATGAAGACCTCTCAGACGAAGAGCGGGCGCTCCGCCAGGAGATTGCACCGGACGTGATTCGAGAGCTTGCTACAAACCGACAGGCAAAGGAGTTAGCGGAGGCCGTCAAACAGAGGATTGCCAAATACTACAGCGTATTCAACGCGGAGAAACTCAAGTCCGTCAACGAGACGTTTCGCAGACTGCAGATATTCCTTCGTTTTGTGCATTTCGACTACTTTTTTGTTGTGCGGAAGTTCGACTCGGCGGTTACGGAAAACAACTTCACCTACAAGCCACGTTTTGACTCCATTAGCGGTGATTACATCGGTGACGACATCAAAGACTTCCTCGAAGTCATGCTTCTGGTCGACAAGAATACCGACTGGGACAAGGTCATCAACGTCCTAAACGTCTACAAAGGCATCGACGTTGTAAACCGGAACGCATGGGCCAAGCTGCTGGGCGGATTGGACTCGGTTCGCTCCTCCGGAATACTGCCGCTAATCATCCAATACGTCGACAAAGATCCCTACTACAAGCCCACTGTGCCATCCATAGGCGAGCGAATTGTCGAGCCGTACCTTAATCAGCTCAAAACGCAAACAGAGATCACTGTTCAGAAGATTGTTCACGAACGGCGTGACAGCAAGATCGACAAGCTCCTCAAGCAAGTATTCGGTACCACTGCAATCAGCAGAACCAAGAACTACACCGAAAAAGCGAATCTTATGTTCTCTAAGAGGATGATGGGTGGGTACACACTCACCGCACCTATCAACTACCTCAAGGCTTTTCTCCTCGACTATTACAAGAAGGACGTTCGAGAGGTTGTGCGTGACCTCTTGCTTGTCCGTGGCCAGTGGGCGACCAACATGGACTCCCAGAAGCTAAGCGACGCATTCCACGAGGTGCTGGATGTGGGAGAGCGGCTTGTCGCGTTCGACGAATCACTGGCAGACGACGGTGAACGGGGACAAAAGCTACGACGTGTTATGGGACGTGTTGTGGACAAGGACGCCGCAACCGTTCGCGCGTTACGCGACGTGGTCGGGCGAATCAACGACGAGGCGCAGAAGCTTATCAACCAGGCCGGTCACGGCCTTATCGGCGTTGGGAAGCATCTAAAAAACCTCATAGAAGACTTCGATAAAAAAGAGCACGACTACCTTATGAACTGGAAAGAACTTGATGCGGCCTATGAGGGGCAACTCAAAGCAAAACTCACGGAGCTATACAAGACCATTTACTTTTTTGTACAGCTCCTCCAGATGTTTGTGAAAAACAAGTGAGCCTATCTTTCGCGTGATTCCATTTCCAGCAAGAGGCGCTTTATCCGTTTCCCCTCTTCCTCGGCAAAATTCCGTTTCGCGTAGTTTCCGAGCCCGCCGCCCGCCGGCACCACCCGATGACACGGTACAACAATCACAGCCGGGTTCATGGCCACCGCATTACCCACGGCTCTGGCCGCACCCTCGCGCCCGACCTTTTTTGCCAGTTCACCGTAACTCATTGTTGACCCGTAAGACAGCTTCAAGAGTCGCGCCCACACGGATCGATAAAACTCCGTGCCGGCCATCACAACGTCTATGCTAAATCGGGTTCGATCACCCCGGAAGTACTCATCGAGTTGAAGCTCGACTTCACCACAGGCGTATGCGTTTTCTTCCACCCGTACTTCCTCCGGCCATGTGATCGGGTGATATGCAAGCCGGACCAAAGATCCGGCCCGATTGACCGCTATGTACAACGTGCCGACCGGTGACTCGTACCGGTGTTGATACAAGCGAGTAGCGGGTACCGTTAAGGTCATTTGCTCCAAATCCTATCCCTCCCTTAACAAAGATTCGAATTGTAGTTGTGTTACGAGGATGGCCGGCGCCAGGGCAAAAACCAAAACGATCCCCGTAATCCCGATTGCCGCCAGTGCAATTTCGATACCGGAAAGCGAAAAATCCACTTGTAGATTGAGATCGACGCCGAGAATCGTGGGGTTTATCGTTCCGGTGAGGATGGAGTTAGCTATCAGGCCCGCTGCCGAGGCCCCTGCAAGCGACGCGGCGCCGGCAACAAGCCCGCTCTCGATCATGACCAGACCAAACAGTTGCCGTCTCGAGAACCCCAGGCTTGATAGAACCGCGAACTCCCTCCGCCTACGGTAGACCTCCAGGATCTGCGTGCCCGCGAGCGAGACGGCGGCCAGTGCGATAAACAGCGTGGCAAAGGGTAGGGCCACGCGGTCGAAAAAACCGCGACCAACGGCGTCGAGCGTGTTGCCGGTCCCTCCCTGACCGACGTTGTCCGCGACCGCGCGCTCGGCAGCGCCTGCGGCCACGTCCGAAAAGACCGCGTAGGAGAGCGTCAGCGCCGCCGCAACCACCAGCACCACCACGGCCGACGCGGCGTTTCGCCGGAGGTTCCTGCGTAAGGCGCGAAGCGCGAGGCTAAACAGACTCACGTGGGCGCCCCCTCGAACCGGCGCAACACATCGGCCGGCTCGGGAGTGAGATTCTTGCGCAGCGTGGTTCGCGTCACCACAAAGGCCGTGCCCAGTGGTAGGAGCAAGACGGCCGCGGGATTGCCTGGAAACATGCCGGCAAGGATCCAGGCCAAGGCAACACCCAGGACAAGACCCGCGCCGACCGACGACATAACCAAAAAGGTCAGAGCACCTCGAATCTCGGCGTCCAAGACACCCAACGCTTGTAGGATTGCGATGCTCTTTGCCTTTTCTTCTACCAGCGCCCGGGCTACGGCCCGCACAACCGTTATATAAACGAGCACAAGCAGTACCAAAAACACAAAGACAAACAAGGTTGTAAGGTCGCGGACCCGGTCGTAGGCGCCGTCCATGTCTTGCCAAGAGGCGGCCTGGTAGGCGCTCTGATCTTCGATATCAAAGGCCACGGAGAATTCATTCCGTGGCGCATCTACCACGAGCTCCAAGAGACCCGGCGCCTCCTCCGGCAAGCGCGGAGACAGCCCTTTAATGTCGACAACAACTATCCGCGAGAGCGGACCGATGTCCGGAATGTCGAGCACGCCTATCGCCGTGCGACCAAGGACGGTGCCCGCCGTGGCGCCGGTCTGCTTGTCTACAACAAGCCCAAAGCTGTCCGCCACCGGTGAAGAGACAAGCGCCCAGCCGGTCTCACCGTGGGTCGGTAGGCGGCCGAAACTAAGGTGCCGCTCGAGCCGTGCGCGCTCTGCAGGTGACGCGGTGTCCACCCCGAGTACCGTGACCTGGTGGTCCAAAGAGTGTGGTTCCATCCGAAGCCGGGGGCTTGCCTCGTACCCCAGCGTCTCCATGGTGGAGATTGCATCCCCCAATTCAACAAGCGATCCGCCGTTTGCGCCACGTACCACCACATCACCGTAAGCTATGTCGTTCACAAAGCTGTTTAGCTGCTGCTCCCACGCCAAGAGCATACCCTGGGCACCGGAGGCCAGGCCCGCGGCGGCCGCGCTTATCAACGCGGCTACAATCACCGCCACCGGGCGGGCGCGCAGCAGACACACACCGAGTCCCGGGACGCTTTGTCTGTTCACTCCGAGGAGCCTCCCGCTTTTGATAGATCCAAGCGATTCGGCAGCCGCTCGACGACCCGGGGATCGTGGGTGGCAACAAGCAGACTCGACCCCGATCGTATTGTGACGGCGAGCAGGAGATCGATCAGGGCTTCGGCCGCCTCGGCGTCGAGGTTTCCCGTAGGCTCGTCCGCAACGATAAGCTCCGGCGACTTTGCTACAGCCCGCGCTACCGCTACCCGTTGTCTCTGACCCGACGAGAGCTCCGACTGCTGCCGGTGCGATAGGGCGTCGATCTCGAGCGCTTCGAGAACCTCCTTGGCCCGTCGATGTGCTTCAGCGGGATCGACTCGAATGAGGGAAAGTGGGAGCAGAACATTCTCGAGGACACTTAATCCCGGAAGGAGGTGAAAGGCCTGGAATACAAATCCGATCTTTCGCCGGCGCAATTGGGTTCGCTCCGACGTTGGGAGGTCCCCGACGGATAGGTCCCCGAGGTAGACAACACCCGCGTCGGGTCTATCCATGCAGCCTGCAAGGTTGAGGACGGTAGTTTTCCCGGACCCGGATGGGCCGACAACACATGCGGCTTCGCCGGCGGGAAGCTCAAAGCTCAGGTCGCTTATCGCGGCGATACGTTCAGGGCCGACCTGGTAAAAGCGGGACACTTGATCAAAGCGCAGCACGGGCCGGTTATTGTAGACTAAAGCATCACATTGGTCATCGTTGTTGAGCCGCTTGTGTATACTCGTGAGATATGAGCCTGAGCATCGACGTTGTCTCCTCATCGAGGGACGTTCGTGACTTTCTGTCCGTGCCACATCGTATCTATCACAACACGCCGCAGTGGGTGCCCGAGTTTCGATCCGATCTCCGGCAGGTGATTCGGCGCCGGCACCCGATTTTCGACCATGCCACGGCGGAGTTTTTTGTGGTTCGGCGGGGCATTACGCCCGTTGTTCGCGGCGCGGTGGTCATAAACGATGTATACAATCGTGCCCATGGGCTCGCGTGCGTATCCTTCTACTATTTCGACGCGGCGAAGGACAGCGCCGCCGTTCGTCTGTTTTTCTCCACGGCGGAGGACTGGGCGCGGGCGCGTGGAATGAATGAAATCCGGGGACCGATGATGTTCGGCGGAACCTCGGGCAGTGGCGTACTCGTCGACGGTTTTGAACGCCGAGCCGCCATGACCATGATGCGCTACAACCACCCTTACTATGCCCACTTTCTCGAAGACATCGGTTTCACGCCACTTGTCGACTTGTACTCGGCAGAGTTTCCACCCGGCGAGCTGCAACTGCCCGACCGGATCTCCCGGGTCGCGGAGATTGCCGCTAAGCGAAGCCGCATTTTGGTGCAAGGTTTTCGCAACAAGCGAGCGCTTCGAGCCGCCGTGCCCGACATCCAGGCACTGTACAACCATACGCTCGCCGACCACATCGAGGACTATCCTCTCTCGCAGGCGGAGCTCGATGTCGTGGCCAACGAATTGCTCACCGTGGCCGATCCAAGACTTATCAAGGTGCTGCGCTGCGAAGACAACATCGTCGGCTTTTTGTTTGCATTTCCGGACGTGTCGGAGACACTGAGAAAAAACCGAGGTCGCCTGACTCCGGTCGCCATAGTACGATTGCTGCTCTCGTTTAGGCGCGCGCCCCGCGTGCTTTTTAACGGTATGGGCATTTTGCCGGAGTATCAGCGCAGGGGTGGCAATGCTCTTTTGTACTCGGAGCTGGCAAAGACCGTGCGGTCCCGCGGCTTCACGAGCGCGGAGATTGTGCAGGTGGCCGGCGAGACGACATTGATGCTACGGGATCTCAAGAACCTCGGTGCGAACATCACCAAGACGCACCGAATTTACAAAAAGGATTACTCGGTCTGAAACGTCGCAGTAAACGCGTTGTCTAACGTATCGTCATTCGAGGCCGTTGCACCGGTGCCGACGGTGACCGCGTAAGAGCTTTCTGAAGACAGGGCGGATGAGGGGGTAAAGGTAAGCTCCGTGGAATCGTTGTTCCAGGTAATGCTCCCCTCGATCGCCGTGCCGTCGGATGTTGCCACGGAGAACGCGCCGTTAGTCGCGCCGGTGGACATCGCGTTGAAAAACCAGACTCTTACGGTGGTGTTGACCGACACGTCGGTGTCGCCGTTGTTTGGTTCTACCCAACTCACCACGGCGCCCGTCAAAGCCGTTCCTCCTCCCGGATCGTTTGGATTGGCGCGCTCATTTGCCGAGAGGCCGATTAGGTCACACGCCCCAAGGACAAGAAGCAGAGAGAGCAGCGTTGCGGCAGCGACAATTTGTGTGGCTTTCATCTGCGGCTCCTAGTACCTCACGCGGACCATAAGCCCTTGGTTGTTAACAGATACGTCCACGGGTGGCTCAGGCTCCCCGGCGTATCCAGGCGGCGGTTCGGTCGCGAGCATTCCAATGAGGGTAAAAATCACGCCGAGCGAACCCAAGCCCACGCCGGTAAACATATGCAAGAGGTACGTGTTGTACTCGTTGGTGTATTCGTCGTATGCCGTGGCAAACTCATCCGCCGTCCCGGCTGTGCGTTCGTTGTACCGCATCCAGGCCGGCTCGACCTCGGTTGTGTAGCGGCTGCCCGATTCTACAACAAAGACGATGCCGCCGATGTTGAAGATCGTACCGGCAATCATGTTGCTGATCTTGTACACCCGAAGGGCCTCTTCTTCGATTGTCAGTTCTTCGGTTTCCGATTCGCCGTCCGTTGCCGCGCTATTGTCCCCTTGGGAGTCCGGCGCCTCTGTGTCATCCGCGGGAATTGCCGGGACGGGCGTTGTGTCCTCACCAGGGGGCTGGGAATCGCTATCGACCTCGCCGGCGTCGGACTCCACAGCTCCTCCGGCGGCAAGAAACATCACGGGTACAACTAAAAACATCAGGGCAATCGATACTGCTCGCACCAAACAAAACTCCTCGCACGAGTATACTTTAGTGTCGTCAGTTTTTCAGCTCCGTATAAGCGTGTTACAGTGGCTTCCATGCAGGTAACACAGTCAGCGTTCGGCCGCCTCGACGACGGCAATGAAGTTCCTCGTATTACGATGAGCGCCAAAAACGGCGTCGTGATCTCTGTAATCCCGTACGGCGCATGTTTGCAGTCGGTCCGTCTCCCGGATAGGGGCGAAATCACACTCAATTTTGCCTCTCTCGACGGGTATCTCGCGAATCACCCATTCTTTGGCGTTACCGTTGGGCGGGTGGCCAACCGCATTGCAGGCGGGGTCTTCGAGCTCGATGGCGAGGAGTATAGGCTCGAGAAGAACCAAGGAGAAAACCATCTTCACGGCGGCTCCGGCGGCTTTCACAGGCGACTCTGGGACTGGAAGCTTCTGGAGGCGAGTGACGGTGCGGCCGTTTGTTTTAGGCGACGCAGTGACGACGGTGAAGAAGGCTACCCCGGCAACCTCGATGTGCAGGTAACAGTGGGGTTGACCGATAGAGGCGTGCTTCGTCTCGACTACCAAGCCGAATCTGATGCGCCTACCATTGTCAACCTTACAAACCACACGTACTGGAAGCTGGACGACTCACCGACGATCCTCGACCACGAGCTGCAGCTATTCGTGGATCGCTACCTGGAGCTTGGTCCGAACCTTATCCCCACCGGCCGGATTCTTCCTGCAACGGGACCGATGGATTTCTCTACACCGCACGCCGTAGGTGAGAGAATCTCGGAGGTAGCAAACGGATACGATCACTGTTATGTGGTTGCAGAAGAGAAAGCCGGCTCCGCTGCCGGGCTGGACGCCGGGCCCGACCCGGAGCTTCGCCCTATGGCGACTCTAAGGCCTCGCGACCGTTCGTTGAGCATGGAAGTTTGGACAAGCTGCCCCGGTGTGCAGTTTTATTCGGGCAACATGCTCCCGGATTCGCCGGAGATTCTCGGAAGGCAGTTTGCTCTGCGCGAAGCGATGTGCCTTGAAACTCAGTTTCTGCCGGATGCGGTGCACCACCATGAGTTCCCCTCGATCGTTCTACGTCCTGGAGAGGTATTCCGACAGGCAACCGAGCACCGTTTTTATCTGTAGGCGTATTCTTCCCAAATTGTGATTGCCTTTCCAAGATGCAGGGCTTACAGTTTCCATAAGATCAAATTGAGGAGTGCGTGATGGCATTTGTAGAGTTTCAAGGGAAACCACGTGAGCGGCAGAGCGGCGTGTTTGCGAGCATAGGAAAGCAGGGGACCATCCGTTTGAGTCGGGCATGTTATGAACGGCATTTTAAGGGTAAGGATCACATTGTCTTTCTGTACGATAGTCAGTCACAGCGGATTGGACTTAAGCCTGCGAACAACAAGGCGGCAAATGCTCATCCCATTCGGAGCACGGATACACAGCCGCAGGTCAGCGCCATTGGCTTCCTCCGGCATTTCAAAATCCCGTTCGGCTCGGAGAGTATCCGTCTGGCCGGCGAATGGGACGACAAACAAGGTGCCGTGCTCCTCGAGTCGTTCAAATAGGCTGCCTGTACCTTTCCAATTCCGTATGCTAGTATAGGGTGGTGACTGGAAGAATTGGTGTTTTTGGTCGTTTAAAAGATTCGCTGGCGGAACCGTGCGACCGGTTAGTGGACCCGGACAAGCGCAGGCGGTCCCGTATCCTATCGGTCCTGCTCCTAA
>CAZFLD010000101.1:0-12655 GCA_964519835.1 uncultured Spirochaetales bacterium | reverse complement strand
ATATGGGCCGGGGTATGCCTGCCTGCCCTTCCGGCCATTGCCACAGCGCAGACGATCGATGGGCATGCCTCCCGTGAAGAGGTCGCCGCCTCCGTCGTCGAGCTTTTGACCACGGCCTTTCCGCGTGGATTCGGCCGTGAAGAGATCGGGGCGTTTGCAGCCGGGATCGCGGCGCTTGTGGGCCCGGCCCAAGAGTCCTTTGGCCGGTTGGTCGGAGCCGACCCGTGGACCCCGGATGCCCACTCCCCACCCCTCACCCGGGCCCAAATGGATCGCCTGGTACTCGCGGCCCGCTACGGCGCCCGCATTCAACACGCCTACGCCGAGGTGGTAGAGGCGCTTGTAAGCCTGCTTGCAGACTACGAGATGCGCCAAACCGAAGCTCGACGGGGGGCGGAAGACCTTGTAGCGTCCATGGACCGTCTCTCCACACTCAACCAGGAGCTGGAAGCCGATTTGGCTGACGCCCACACCGCACTTGGCAACGCGTATGCCGCCGTCGACGGCGGTCTGGCCGAGATATTCGAAGGGTATCGAAACATCATTGCCGACCAACGCAGCCTGATCGAGGCAGGCATCGCGGCCGGGGATGCCGACTCCGACACGGCGGCTGCGAGGGGACCGAGCTTCTCCCTGCTCACCGGCCCTTCGTTTGCGATAAACGCCACGGAATCGGACGGCTTTGCCTGGACGGTTGGAACCCTGGTGGGTTTCCCGCTTGGCACGATTCGCCTGGGACTGGGCGTGTTCACCCAGGTTCCCGGTTCATCCGTAGGCATTGTGGTACAAGTCGGCATCGACAACTAAGGCGCGCACATATGAGTTTATTTTATTGCTTTTTTTGACTCCTTAGATATAATGGATTCAAGGAGTCTGCATGGGATTCAAAGATGTAAACCTGAGTGGCAAACTCGGCATAGGTTTTGGGGTCATCGTGGTGATTTTGGCCGGACTTATCGTCTGGGTTGTGATTAGCGTAGGCGGCATCGTATCCAATGCGGAGCAAGTCATCGAGGGAAACAAGCTCCGGGGCGACCTAACGCTTCGAGAGGTGGAGCACCTCAACTGGGCAAATGCCGTCACGGCATTGGTGACCGACAAGGCGGTAAACGAGCTCTCGGTAACCACCGACCCCCGGGAGTGCAACTTTGGCCAATGGTACTACTCCGATGCGCGGCTGGAGGCCGAGGCCCGTGTGCCCGAGCTTGCTCCGCTTTTGGCGGAGATAGAGGCCTACCATACCGATCTTCACGTGTCGGCGGCCGATATCCAGGAAACCTACGTCGCGGCGGAGGATCAGATCAACGATGCCATAGCGGTGGCGCGGAGCGACCTCCTGTCCTGGGCTCACCAGGTCAAAGACCTCTTGGTCTTGAGTGACGCATCTTCGCAGGTCGTGGAATTAAATCCTGAACAAGGCGTGCTCGCCGGATGGCTGGCGTCGTCAAACACCGTAGAGCATCGCGAAGCCTACGCCGACTTCAACACATTGGTCGAAGAGCTCTTGCCTCCGTATCAACAACTCTACGTGGATGCCGCCGAGGTTGTGCGGCTGCGGGACGCGGGCAACGTCTCCGCGGCAACCAACTACTACTACGCCAACGTTCGAAACGAGGTGTACGACGTAATCGCCGGCATGGAATCGATCATCGACTGGGCCGAGGGGCACAATGCCCGATTCGATCAGGCGGTAGACATCTTTAATCAACGCACAAAAGCCAATCTCCAGGAGGTTCAGCGGCTTTTGGCGTCGATGCGCGACACGGCTCAGGCAAACATCATGACCGACCAGGTCATGCTGGGCGCGGCTCAGCAAACCCAGACCATCGCCGTTATCGTCGGCGCCGTCGCCGTCGTGATCGGTGTGCTTATGGCCGTCGCGATCACACGCATTATCGTTCGACCGGTACGAATAGGCACGGACGCAATCAGTCTTATTGCCGAGGGACGCTTGGATACCCATATCGACGTGAACCAAAAAGACGAAATCGGGAACCTGGCCGAGGCCATGCGGCAGATGGTCGGCAGGCTCCGAAGCATTACCGACGACGTAAAAACGGCCGCCGCCAACGTGGCCGAGGGTAGCGGCAACATGAGCGCCACAAGTCAACAGCTCTCAGAGGGGGCGGGTAAACAGGCCGCAAGCGCCGAAGAGGTCTCTTCCTCGATGGAAGAGATGGCCTCGAACATTCGGCAGAACGCGGACAACGCGGCGCAGACGGAGAAAATCGCCCTTGCCTCCTCCGAGAAGGCGGAACAAGGCGGCAAGGCGGTAACCGACACGGTTGGCGCCATGCGGCAGATCGCCGAGCGCATTGCGATTGTAGAGGAGATTGCGAGCCAAACCAACCTTCTTGCCCTTAACGCCGCTATCGAGGCCGCCCGTGCCGGTGAGCACGGTAAGGGATTTGCGGTCGTTGCCGCCGAAGTGCGAAAACTCGCGGAACGAAGCCGTCACGCCGCCCAGGAAATCGGTGAGCTGGCCGGAAGTAGCGTTGCGATCGCCGAGCAAGCCGGCAGCTTGATAAACGATATCGTTCCCGAAATCAAACGCACGGCGGAACTGGTTCAGGAGATCAACGCGGCAAGCGCTGAGCAAAACACGGGCGCCGACCAGATCAACCAGGCCATCATGCAGCTCGATGAGATTATTCAGGCAAACGCGTCCGCCTCCGAAGAAATGGCAAGCATGGCCGAGGAGCTTGCCTCGCAGGCGGCGGTAATGACGGAGACGATGAGCTACTTCAAGACCGACGATACCCAGACCACGGGCGCCGCAGCGCTGCGCGCTCTTCCTGCCCCCGGAGAGGGCGACGGACATCACGTGGACGGTGGATATCAGGCCGCAGGCGCTCACGAAACGAGCCGCGCCGTCGCCACCGCTATCGGTGAACGCCAAGACGAGGCGTAGCTGATTTGGTATGCTCGGGATCGTGGAGCTACGCAACCGATCCCGGGCGCTTGCCCTATTCGACTTTGACGGCACCCTCGCCGATTCGATCGACGCCGTCACGTCGGCCACCAACATCGTCCTCGAGCGCCACGGTGTCGACGGCGCTTCGCCAACGCACATTCTGCGCGGGATGAGATACGCCACCGGAAAGCGGTTCCTGTATCATTTTGGTCTGGACACGGAGGGCCCGTGGCCCACGTCGTTCAACGGCCACGACATGCCGCCGGCCACGCAGATTGTGGACGAGTTCTACCGCGAGCTTTTGACGTGCTTGGATGCCGTCGAGCCACACCAACAGCTCTTCGCCCTTGTACGGGAGCTCCACGCCAAGGGCTGGAGCTGCGGAATTGTGAGCAATAACCGAAGCTTTCTGATCAACCGGTTGCTCCGCCTATGGAAGGCGTCGTTTGACTTTGACCTGGTCTTAGGAGAAGACGATGTGTGCCCGCCTAAACCACACCCACACGGGCTTTATACGGCGATGACCAAACTCGGATTCCTTCCCGCGGAGACGGTGTACATCGGCGACGGTCTTAGTGATGCGGTTGCGGCGGAGGCGGCCGGTGTCCCCGCGATAGGCCTTTGGTGGATCCACAAACGACGAGGTCACGATTTGCCGGACCGGTTTCGCTGCGTGGCCGGGGACGTGGAGGAGCTTGGCACGCTGCTTCGTGCTTGGGAGAAGGATAAGCTTGCTTGCGTCGGCGCGTCTTCAGTCATATCTTAGAGGTAGGATCCACCGCTCGAGGAGGGTAGCTTATGAAAGTTGGACGAAATGATCCTTGTCCCTGCGGAAGCGGGAAGAAGTACAAACACTGCTGTTACGCCAAGGATTCGGTGAAAAAACCGGCCGAGGAAATCGCAGACACGGAAACGGCTGATGCGGCCGGAGCAGAGGGTTCCGCTGCAGAGGGCGACAAGGCGGCCGCTGAATCGGACCAGGCCCATGATCACCGCTCGGCGCCGGATACCGGGAAAAAACACGGTCACGGGGGCCGGCAAGGCTTCCACGGCGGCAAGGGTGCGGGCGCCACGGCCTACAATCCCCGCCCCTTCCGCGGGAGCCAACGGGGGAATTAACGCCGTCGCTAAAGCCGGTATATCTCCGAATACTTGTTGGTTAGGTAGCTCACGTAGGGTTCCGCGTCGAAGTCCTCGCCGCACGCGGCGGCGGTGACTTCCGAAAACGTCATCGCTCCGCCGAACGTCTGGACCCGCTTTTCCAAAAACTCCCACACCGGGCCAAGCTCGCCGCGCCGGACGGCTTCCTCGGCGCCGGCGTCGCTCGCCGCAAATGCCTTCCATAGCTGGGAGGAGAGCATGCTTCCCAACAGGTAATCCGGGAAGTACCCGACGGCTCCCATGCTCCAATGGATATCTTGGAGCACCCCGTTGGCGTCGTCTTCCGGTCTGATGCCGAGGAGGTCCTCCATGCCGTCGTTCCATGCCCCCGGCAGATCCGCAACGGCAAGATCACCGTTCACGATCGCGTGCTCGAGACCAAATCGGAGCATGATGTGCATACCGTAGGTCAACTCGTCCGCCTCCACCCTGATAAGCGAAGGCTGCGAGTGGTTGATCCCCCGGTACCACGAATCAATTGACACGTCGGCAAACTCAGGAACCGCCTTCTGCAGGGACGGATACCAGTGGTCCCAAAATGCACGACTGCGGCCCAGGATGTTTTCGAAGAATCTCGACTGGCTCTCGGCCAGAGCCAAACCGTAGCGAAACGGAATCCGAGACAGCGCCGGGTGTAGTTTTTGCCCGTGGATGCCGTGGCCGGCCTCGTGAATGGAAGCAAAAAGGCAACTCGGAAAGTAGCGCTCGTCCACGCGCGTGGTAAGTCGCACGTCGTTAAACGCGGGGCCGCCGGTAAAGGGGTGGGTAGAAAGGTCAAAGCGGCCGTGGTTGAAGTCGAAGCCCACGGCTTCCGCCATCCGGCGGCCAAACGCAACCTGGGTGGCGGCCGGCGCGGGGCGGTGCATCAGACGGCCCGGCTCGAGAAGGCTTGGATCGCCGTCGGTCGCCGCAGCCACCTTGGCGATAAGCTCCTTGAGCCGGGGCTTGAGAGCATTAAAGCGCTCCGTGATCCAAGCGTGGGTCAACCCAGGCTCGTACTCGTCCAATAGTGGATCGTAGATGTCGTCGGTGTAGCCCCAGTGCTCGGCAAGCTCCTTCGCGATCGCAAACTGCTCTTCTAGGAAGGGCTTGAACTCTGCAAAGGCGTTGTTTTTGCGTGCCTCACGCCACGCGATTTTGGCTTTTGTGGAGGCCTGCGCCGCCCGTGTTACAAGCTCCGCCGGCGTGTGCACCTGCCGCTCGTGGTGCCTCCCCATGGCCCGCACGACCGCGGCCTCGAGCATTGCCGTGGGCCTGCCGTCCCCGTCGATAGGCCCCTCGGCTGCAAGCTCATCCTTGGAGAACGGGGGCAGGGCCTCGGTGAGGCTCGACAGGAGATCGCCAAGCGCCCGGTCTGTGTAGTGGCTGTGAATCAAGCCGGAAACGGTAGCAAGCTGGTTGGCCCGCGAGTCCACGCTCTTGGCCGGCATGAGGACCTCTTGGTCCCAGGACAAAAGTCGCTGCACGCCCATGAGGTCGGCAATGGTTGCCGCCCGTTTTGTGAGTTGATCCCAAAGCTGTTCTACGTTCATACCCAGCATTATAGCAGACGGTCTTGGCGTGGGGGCGGTTACGACGACAACGGAACACTGCTCAGCGGTGGCTCTGATCCGCAGTGCGCCCTCTTGCTACACCCGATGCGCCAGCGCGCGGTTTTTCTCGTAGGCCATAAGCTCGTCGCGGGTAAGCTTGCCCTCTTCGAGACGCACACCGAGGATTTCTTCGACCCTCTTTCTCAAGGCAGCGCAAAACTCGTCGAGGGAGACGTCCTTCCCCGCCAGCTCCGACACGCTTGTACTCGGCTCCACGACCTTGTCCTTTACCTCGGGCGGAACATAGACCACTTTAAAAAGCGGGTCCGCGTTCATCGGCGACAGGAAGCCAACGATGTTGGAGATGTAGAGATTCTCGACCTCGCTCAAAAGAATGGTCGCGAGCTTTTTGCCGCCGGCTCGGACGGCCCCCTGGTGCTTGTACCAGGCGGTGGATGCGCCCAGGTCGTGGAAGGTTTCCTCCATGACCGAGCCGATTGCGCGAAAGGCGGCCTCCGCGTCGTTGAATCGACTCTTGTCAAATACAAGCTGCACATTAACGGTGGCGTCGGGGTCGACAAAGACCAAAGTGCGCTGTCCGGTCACAATCACGTGCTGAAGACCCGGGCAGTCGTCTTTGATTTCGTTTATCAGATTGGCGAAGTTGCTCAGGCAGATAATGGCCTTGGCCGCGCAGTCTTTGAGAATAAAGCTGATCTCACGTCCCTTGTACATGGTGTTGAACGGCACGGCCACCGCACCGAGTTTCTGGATGCCCAAGAAACTAAAGGCAAACTCCGGAATGTTGGGAAGCATCATCGCTACCCGGTCGCCCTTGCCGATGCCCAAGGACACAAGGCCGTTTGCCACACGCCCGGCCTTCTCGTCGAACTCGGCATAGGTGGTGATCTTGCCCTCAAACCGCAGTGCTTCTCGCTTTTTATAACGGCGTGTGATCTCTTCGAGGGTATGTGCAAGACCCATCGGCACGGTGTCGGTTGTAACCACCTTACCCTCTTTTTTGCGACCGAACATCACTCGGCCTCCTTTGTTACGAGACGCAGATCGGCCTTTTCTCCGCGAAGCTCGGTTCGGAGGATCTTTCCGGTGGCGCTCTTTGGAAGGCTGTCGGCAAACTCGACGATCTTTGGTCGCTTGTAGTCCGCTACGTGCTCGGAGCAGTGATCCACAACGTCACGATCGGTAAGGCTCTCACCCTCTTTTACAACCACAACCGCTTTGACAATCTCTTCACCCCGCTTGTCATGGGCGGCAATCACGGCAGCCTCGAGGACCTTGGGATGCATCATGATCACCTCTTCAACCTCTCGCGGTGAGATGTTAAATCCACCGCGGATGATTAGGTCCTTTTTGCGATCGGTCACAAAATAGACCCCGTCCTCGTCGCGATACCCAAGGTCCCCGGTGTGAAACCAGTTGTCCGTATTCCACTGCCCCCGTGTTGCGTCGGGATTGTTCCAGTAGCCGGGACTGACTGTCTCGCTCCGGATAACAATCTCGCCTACTTCCCCCGGCGGCAACGGTTTATCGTTGTCGTCAAAGATGTTCATCTCGACGCCGGCCGCGGCCTTGCCGATGCCGCCCTCTTTGTACGACTCCGTTGAGGTGTCGTTCAGACAGACACTCGAAGTGGTTTCGGTGAGTCCGTAGCCTTCCGAGATCCGCGTCTGGAAGACCTCGCTGAAGTCCTGAAGCACCGTGCGGGGAAGTGGAGCCCCACCGGAGATGCAGTATTTGAGGCTCTTAGGGATTGCAGCCTTCCTGCTTGTAGCCAGGGTCAAAAGATGCTGATACATGCTCGGGATGGCGGGCATGATCGTCGCATCATTCTGGTGAATGGCGTCGAGCAGGTTTTGGGGGCTGTACTGGGCAATCATAATAAGACAGGCGCCGTTGTTCAGACAGGCGATGAGTGCGTTCGACAGGCCGTAAACGTGGTACAGCGGCAGAACCCCGATGACTCGGTCCTCCGGACTAAAGGGCACGACGGAAGGAACCACGGTGTTACACTGGAAGTGGAAGTTCTTGTTGGTTAGCGTCACGCCCTTGGGATTACCGGTAGTTCCGCTGGTGTAGAGAATAACCGCCGGGTCATCGTCTTCGACGGAAACCGCCTCGAATCTGCGGGAGCCTGAGGCCATCAACTCGCTGAGTTGCACGGTATCCACGGCTCGGGCGCTGTTTCGCCCCTGCCGTGGCGCCTGTGCAACCTCGATACCCGCTTGCGCCGCCGCATCTTTGTCCACCCGTACGTCGGCGCCGGTGATCATGCCCGGATGCCGGCTTTGTTGCACAATAACCGTGTCCGGAACGGTGGTGTTGGAGAGTTGATACTTGCCGGCTATCCGCCCTTCGGCGACGGCGGCTCCGTAGGCAACAACGTCGGCGGTGTCGCCCTCCGGGTTGTACACCAATCGCCACTTGTCCATTATCGACCCTCCGCCTTCAGGTAGTCCTCGACCTCTTCAAAAAACTGCGTCTCGATTTGCTCGCCGGGCCGCGGGGTGAGCTTGCTTACCACGATGTACACGATGGTATTGAGCAGGAGACTCGGGATAACAGGGTGCCCTATGACAAGCGGGCGCTCACCGTTTACAACAATCACCAGCGACAGTACCAGATAGATCACTCCCGCGAGCGTCGCGGCGATCGCGCCCTGCCGGGTGCCCCGCCTCCACAGAAGTCCGCCGACAAGCGCCGGCGCCCACTGGGCAAACCCGGGCACACTTACGTCCGTAAGGTAGAGCGCCATGGCGCCTTGGTTCAGGAAGCTCACGATAACGCTTAATATCACAATTGCCACCACGGACCATCGAGCCCACGTGGTGATCTGCTTGTCGTTTGCGTTTGGTTTGAAAAGCCCCTGGATCACGTCACGGCTCACGATCACGCTACTTGTCATAAGCTGCACCGCGGCGGTGCTGACCGCCGCGGCGATAACGCCGAGGAGCACATACACACCAAACCACTGGGGCAGATTGTTTGAGATAACCGTCTGCACAACACGGTCCGCCTCGGTCTGAAGCGCCACACCGTTGGAGGCCGCGAGCTCACTCAGTTCCGAGACGGGAACAGCCGCCGGAGCAACAATCGATCCCCAGATAAACGGAATGATGTAGAAAAAGAGACCACCAAAGATAAAGATAAGCAAAGGAAACCACTTGAAGAGGCTCTTGTCGCGAGCGGTCATACACCCAATTGCTACGTGAGGCCAAGAAAAGGCCAGGAGACCCACGACAAAGGTGCCGGCCAACACAATCGAGGTGTACTCGCCGTTGGGCCCCGGTGTCGAGAGCATCTCCGGCCGGCTCTCCGCGAGGGTGCCCACCGCCTGCGCAAGGCCGCCGTCGGGAAACAGGACCGACACAACCCAAATCAGACTTCCAAGGAGCGCGGTTACGTAGACCACACCCAAAAAGATGTTCACCCAAGCCACAATCCGCATACCACCCAACAGGACCAAGACGATTAGGATTGCGGCCGTGTAGACCGCGCCCCAGATAGCGGGAAGACCGGTGAGCGCTTCAAAGCCGGCGCCCACACCAAGAGGTTGGATGCCGACGTAGGGCACCACAAAAGCCAGGATGCTTATGGAAAGTACTAACCGAAGGCCCTTGCTCTGATAACGCTCCGCCAATACTTCAACCGGCGATAGGAAGCGATTGATCTTTGCGAGGGCCCAGAGACGAGGACCGAGAAACATGTAGAGACCGGCAAAGCCCGCCACGCTTCCCCAGATAAACATGACGTAGCCCGGCCCCTCGGTATACAGCAAGCCCGGAAAACCGTAGAACGTCCACGCCGATGAGATGGCAAACAGTACAAAAAAGAACATAACAACGACGCCGATTGTTCGGCCGCCGAGCATGTAGTCCTCCGCTGTTTTTGCGGAAATTTTGTAACCGTAGGCCGCCATAATAACAATAACGGCTCCAAAGAGACCAAGAAAGACAATCGTCGCAACCATCCAACTCCCCCTTCAAACGTGTGGTGGCTCCTGGCCACATAGTCAGGCTTTGTCGGCACATCCGTACGGCATTGACGCCGTCACGGCAGCGTACACGCCGCGGCGGCCGGACCACCGGTTCCCTATCGGTAGGGCCAGAACTTAAAAAAGTAGATGACGTAGGCGAGAAGCCAAAAGATGACAAATGCGGCGCCGATCACCAAGGGCATTGTCATCCACCCGAAGAGCACGATGGGCTCACCACCCTCCGGTGTGTCGGTTACGCCGACAACAAGAAGAGCAATAAAGACAACGACGGACAGGAGGAGAGAGATAAGGTAGATCCTCCCCGCAGTATGACGCATCATTTCTTTCATGACGGCCATGATAAGCCATAAATTGCGTCCGGGAAAGGTTTTTGTTAAGGAAAGATGAGCGCCCGCGGCCGCGGCGTGGCTCTCCCCGGCCAAGCGCCGACCACCGACCGCCCACGACCAGCCGATTGACAAAGCACGGTGTGCCGGCCACCATCGTGCACCACGTGGATGCGTCGCAACAGCGGCTATTAGAAAGCATACTCTCCGTAACCCTTCCCGTGGTCCGCTCCCAGGCGGAGCTGCGGCAGGTACCTCGGCTGCTGGAGCCAGGTCGAGAGTTCTGCGCAAGCCTGGAGTTCTCACCGGAGTTTGTGGCCGAGTGCTTGCTGTGCGGCTACATGCCCATGGGCACCCGGTTTCGAGGCCTCGATATCCTCCTGGTCAAATCCCACGAAAAGCGCTGCCTTCTCGACGCGGCCGGCTTTCGACCGTCGAAGAGCACACTCAGGCACTCGCGGGGTCTGAGCCTGTACATCGATCGAGACTTTGCAGGCTGCCTGGATTCAGTTGTCGGTCACCACGTCGACCGATGGTTGACCGAGCCGCTCTGCGAGGCGCTCCGTGTGTTACACCGGTCGCCGGTTGAGGGTCTTTCCGTGCACTCGGTGGAGGCTTATGGTGATGACCGCCTCGTGGCTGGAGAGCTCGGCGTGGTAAACGGCGGCCTGTATACCAGTATGGCAGGCTTCCACGGTCGAAGCGGCGCCGGCTCTGTGCAGCTTGCGGCCCTGGCGCAGATTCTGGTGGATCAGAGATTTCCGGTATGGGACCTCGGGATGATAGTTCCCTACAAGCTCGACATGGGATCGCGAATCGTGGCAAGGACTGAGTTCCTGCGGCTTGTGGCGGCGTCACGGGGTCGCGCGCGGCCTTTAGTACCTGCGCGGCCGCCTGCGGCCACGCCGGCAACGCTACAGAGAGGCGGTCTTGCGTGCGAAGAGCTGGTGCGGCGGCGGCGAAAGGCGACAACGCCGTGAGCGACGGAGGGTGCCGCAAGGCATGGGAGCATCGGTGATTCAAGAAAAGTCCTTGCGGTTTGTTACCACGCTAACCGTCGCCCTGCTGACGCTTGATCCCGTAATCCTTGCCACGGTGGCATTGGACCATTCCGGCTCAGATACGTTTGTCCAAACCCTTACCGCCGCAGTGATCATACTCGCATTGCATGGGGTTTTGCTGCGTAGGTATCACTACCAAAGACCGACCTGGCTCTGTTTTCTTCTTCTGCTATTGCTTTTGGGCATATTCGCGGCTGCGGCAGGCTTTAGCGGCACCATTAGCGCCGCCGTTTTCCTGTACGGCTTGATGGCGGGCTTCAGCTTCGTAAAGGCAAGCGTCGCTATTGGCGGAATGGCGCTCTGGGTCATCTTCTACGTGCTCCTTCGCCGATTCGATCCCCCATGGCATCTGGTGGACCTGCCCGTCGTCGTCGAGGAAGCTCGAGGGTTTTTGTACGTCGCGGTGCCGGCTATTGTGGATAGGTTCATGGTCGCCAATCTGCAGCGTCTCCGCACGAAAGGCAACGAGACGATTCGCGTCTTAAAAACGTCCGTCGAGGAACTGGCGGCGGCAAATCTATCGTACAGCGCATTCGTTCAAATGGCGGAATCCCAGGCGGCTCGCCACGAACGGAATCGCATTACGCGGGAGATCCACGACGGTGTCGGTTATGCTCTTACCAACTTGATCATGCTGGCCGAGTCCGCGCAGGACACAATTCGTCGCAGCCCGAAGCAGGGTGCGGAGCAGCTCGCCCTGATTCGAAATCACGCCCGGCTTGCTCTCAACGACACCCGCCGTGCGCTTTCGGAAATGAGGGAGGTAGAACAAGGCCTGCTGGTGGGTCAGCAGGAAATTCAACACATGCTGGAGATCTTTCATCAGGCAACGGGAGTCGAGGTGGAAACTGAGCCTTTTTCGCTGCCGGTAACGTAGTGTAGCAAAGGGAATTACGGGAAGGGAAAGTTTCGTTTACCCCGGAAATGGCAAGTTTCAACGCGTCTGGGCTGTGTTGCGGGCGCTTGGCAGAGAAATTGACCCCAGCGGGAGAAGCGAAGGAACGGGACGGCGCCAGCTGTGTATGGTAGGATTGTGAGTGAAGAAAAAAACCAATCCAGTACACAGGAGGCGCGCCCGAACTATGGCCAGTATACCACAGAGGGAACTTTTTTGCTGGAATGATATCGAGGATCTCGGTGATCTCGAACGGCTGACGCTCGTCTTTGAGACTCTGCCCGACGAATCGCTAATGCGTCGGCTTGAGGGGCAGCGCGGGCGCGGGCGCGATGATTATCCCATACGCCCGGTATGGAACTCGTTGCTCGCCTCGGTGGTATTCCAGCACGCCTCGATTGAGGCGCTGCGACGTGAGCTTGCGCGCAACGGACAACTGCGAGTGCTGTGCGGATTTCCGGCCGCCGAGGGAGAGCAGGCGGTGCCGAGTGCGAGCGCCTACACGCGGTTTCTGGCGAACCTGTTCGATGATCAGGAGAACGCGGAGGAATTGCGAGGCGTTTTCGACACCCTGGTGGAGCGTTGCAGACAGGTGCTTGCGGGTTTCGGGGAGAAGCTCGGCGGTGACGGCAAGGCGATTTCCAGTTTTGCCCGCAGGCGCGGCAGCGATCCGGCAGACCGCCGTGGGGAGCATGATGCTGAGTGGGGTGTACACGAGTATCACCACACCAGTGAAGACGGCACGAAGAAC
>CAZFLD010000100.1:0-12704 GCA_964519835.1 uncultured Spirochaetales bacterium | reverse complement strand
ATGCGGCGGACATCCGAAGCTGGATCAACGCCTGCGGTCGCAAGCCGATTATCGATGCGAACAAAAGGAGCAGCGGTACTGCCGAGGCGATGGACCCGGCAACCAAGCGACGGTATGCAATCCGCTCGACGGTAGAACGATCGAACGCGCACCTGAAGGACTGGTTGCTACCTTCGAAGTTGCTGGTCAAGGGACACAAGAAGGTGAGTTTCTGCCTACTCTCCGGCGTCGTCTGTCTGGCGGCGGTGAATCCGCCGTGCAAAACGGTGAGAATCCCGGCTTTGGACCGCTGGAAAGGCCGCGACGCCTTACGATAGTGATCGTCGCTGCCTACGCCCTCAAGACGAGGCCGCATAGAACGGGATTTGTGAAACAGCCTCATATGTATGCCGACTACGTCCCGGCGGACAATCCCTACGCACCCGGCACCTTCAACAACGGTCTCCATCTCTTCACATCGGCTGATTTGATTGACTGGACGCACCGCGGCCCGATCCTCGGCCCATCACCTTCGAGACCGGCTTGCCCGTACTATCTCGAACCGACGCTGATGGTTGCCGAGGCCGACTCGCCGGAAGGGCCGTTCTCGAACCGCACGCCGCTGCTGCACTCCGCAGCCGAAGGCGCGTGGGACTCGTGAAAACTGGTGGACCCGCATGTATGTGTGAAGAACGGCCGGTTCCTGCTCTACTACAAGGGCTTCGATTCCGAGGATTTCACCTCGCGCAAGACCCCTTCAGCCCCCGCACGGGTCACGGGCACATGGATATCGGCCTGGTCAAAGACACCGACAACAACCTGCTGCCATACTACTTCCAGATGAACCGGTCGACGCCCATGACGATCAAGGGCTACCACCTGGAGGGTTTGTGATTGAGCGAGGGGATTCGACCTCCCCGCCTGCCGCCAAATACCCGGACCGCTGATCCGTGAAATTGCACTATTTCACGGATTATAACTCCACGAAATATTGAGGGCCGCGGAAACTGCTGGTATAATCGACACCGATGTACGTTCCACGCGCATACGAGCGGCTCGATCAGCATATGCGGCACGGCAAGGTCCTGGTTCTCTCCGGGCCGCGCCAGGTCGGCAAGACCACCCTGGTCCGACGGTTTCTCGAGCGCGCCGGCCGCCGCGCACTCTACGTCACCGGCGACGACGTTCGCACCCAAGAGGCGTGGGGATCCATGCGGCTCGATCGGTTGCAGGAGTTGGTGGAGGGGTACGAGATCGTTGTGCTCGACGAGGCGCAGCGGATTCCAAACGTCGGTGTATCGCTGAAGCTCCTCATCGACGCAGGAGTGCCGGTGCAGTTGATCGCGACCGGCTCATCGTCCTTCCAGCTGACGGGGCAAATCGGTGAGCCGCTGACCGGCAGGCAGGTCTCGCTCCGCATGTACCCGCTCTCGCAGCTCGAGTTGCGGGAGCTCCGCAACCGCGGAGAGTTGCGAGAGCATCTGGAGCAGCACCTGATCTACGGCGGATACCCGGAGGTGGTGACCGCCGCCTCGCGCGCCGACAAAGAGGCTCTCCTCGACGAGATTGTCGGGTCGTACCTGCTCAAGGACGTACTCGAGCTCGAGCGCGTCAAGAGCCCGAAGCTGCTCCTGGATCTCCTCCGGTTGATCGCGTTTCAGATCGGTTCGGAGGTCTCGTTAAGCGAGCTCGGCGGCACACTCGGACTCGATTCCAAGACCGTTGCACGATATCTGGACCTGCTCGAGAAGGGCTACGTGCTGTTCAACATCCGAGGGTACAGCCGCAACCTGAGAAAAGAGATCACGAAGAAGAGCAAGTACTACTTCTACGACACCGGGATACGAAACGCGGTGATCGCGAACTTCAACGGGATCGATCTTCGCGACGACGTCGGCCGGCTCTGGGAAAACTTCCTCTTTGTCGAGCGACTCAAGCTTCTCGCCTACCGATCGGTTCGCGCCAATCACTACTTCTGGCGCACCTGGGAAGGCCAGGAGATCGATATGGTCGAGGAGCGTGGCGGGCGGCAGGACGGCTACGAGTTCAAATGGGGTACCCAGAGGCCCGCGCAACCTGCCGACTGGCGCGGGACATACCCGGAGGCGACCTACTCGGTGATCACACGCGAGAACTGGCTCGACTTCGTGCTCGAGCCGCAGCAGTAGAGGAGAGGCGACTGCCGCTGAGTCGCGGCCGCAACTCAATTGCCCGCTACACTTTTACCATGCAAAAAATGCGTCTTCGCGCACTTTTTGCATGGTAATATTGTAAAAAACAGCACTTTTCGATACTTTACGCGCATGGAGCGCTTGTTGTACGGCGATCTCGTTGCCTGGAGACAGCAGCAAGAGCGGAAACCGCTGATTCTCGACGGGGCCCGCCAGACCGGAAAAACATGGTTGCTACGGCGCTTCGGAGAGCGTGAGTTTCGAAGGGCTCACTACATCAACTTCGAGGCGGACCCATCGGCTATGTCGATTTTTGACGGTGCGCTATCTCCGCAGACCCTTCTCCCCCTGATCGAACTCTACACCGGCCGGGCGGTGGATCAGGAGCACGACCTGATCATTCTCGATGAGATTCAGCTCTGCCCACGTGCCATGACCAGCTTGAAGTACTTCGCCGAGGAAGGGCCACGGTATGCCGTGTGCTGTGCGGGCTCTCTCATCGGACTCTCCGGCAGCGAGGGCTCATACCCGGTGGGCAAGGTGAGCTCGCGATCTCTCTTCCCTATGTCATTTGGCGAGTATCTTGGTGCCGCAGACCCACCCCTCCACCAGCGCTTTATGGAGTTCGTGCGGTCGCCGGAGCCACTCGCGGAGCTCGTCCACCAAAAGCTCCTAACCCGAATGCTGGAGTTCTTTGTCGTCGGCGGGATGCCTGAAGCTGTCGGGGTTTTCGTTCGAACCGGCACGCTGTCGGCAGATGCCACATCTGAGCTCACGCGGATTCATCGGGATCTTGTTACCGGCTACCGGAGCGACTTCGCGAAGCACGCCGGCACCGTAAATGCTCAACACCTCAGCCGTGTGTTCGACAGTGTTCCGTCGCAGCTCTCGCGGGATGTGGACGGGAACGCGGGGCGATTTCGGTTCAAGGGGGTGTTGCCCGACTCCCGGCGCTATCGGGATCTGGCCGGAGCGATAGACTGGCTAAGCACGACCGGACTCGTCCACCGCTCGTCGGTGATCGAAAGCCCCGTGTTGCCCCTTCGTGCGCACGCACGGGAGAGCATTTTCAAACTCTACCTGCTGGATATCGGATTACTACACACGATGCTGCACGTACCACCATTTGATATTGTAGGGGAGTCGTGGGGCTCGTATAGGGGATACGCCGCCGAGAACTTCACGGCGGTCGAGCTGCGGGCCGGCGGCGTCGACGAGCTGTACACGTGGCACGGTCCCACGTCCGAAGTGGAGTTTCTCATCAATGTCGATGGTCTGACGGTGCCGATAGAAGTGAAGTCCGGAGCCCGGACGCGTCGGGCAAAGAGCCTTGCTGCGTACCGCGACAAGTACCGGCCCGAAATCTCGGTGAAGGCAGGGCCTTGGAATTTCCGCCGGGTCGACGGGCTCGTGCACCTACCGCTCTACGCGGTCGGCGCTCTCCCCGACATCGTTGGTCGGTTGGCAGGCCGATGATCGACGGTACCCCCGATCTCCGGCCGGCTCCGGGCGCCCGAAGTACCGTTGGCTCTCGTTCCACAGGTCTCGATAGCCTTCGTTTGCGATCACTTCGTCCCAGGGGCGGACAGACCAGCCCGCGGCGGCGAGCATGTCGTGAAGTCGAGCGCGAAGACGCACCGCTTCCGGTTCCGTTTTGTCGCTGGGGTGTTCGAACAGGTTCTTAAGCTGCATTGGGTCTTCTGCATTGTCGAAGAAGCAAAACGGCTCACCGTCGTCCCAGAGCGCATACGTGTACCGTTCGGTTCGGATGCCGTACCACCCGCGTATTTCTCCTCGGTCGATCGCTTGGTGGCACGGAACCATGTTGTAGATCAGCTGTGCCCACGGCGGACGGTCCCGGTCATACAGGTCCGGGTCGCCCGTCGGCCGATTCTGCAGATCCGCCCCCGCCGGCCCGCATAGCGCGGGTGCCAGGTCGATGAGGCCGATTGGCTTTGTGTCCACGCCGGGATCGATCTGTCCCGGCCACCGCATCATCAGCGGCACCAACACCGACTCGTCGTAGGGAAGTTGCTTCATGAGCTTGCCGTGGCTGCCGAGCATGTCCCCGTGATCCGAGGTGTAGACGACGATTGTATCGCGACCGCCATCGAGCTCTTCCAGGCGCGCGAGGAGCCTGCCGAACTGCTCATCGAGATAGCTGATCTGCGCGTAGTAGTCCGCCAGGTGGCGGCGGATCTCCGAGTGGTCGATTGTGCCGTTGCCCGCCGGTATGAGCGCGACATCCTCGGGGACGTTCTCCCGCAGCACAAGGTCTTTGCCCGCGTAGAGCTCCCGGAAGCGTTCGGGAACGACGTGATACGGATCGTGCGGTGGGCCCCAGGAGAGCACAAGCGCCCACGGCCGGCCTGTTGTGCTTCGCGCGGCCTGGTGTCGCTCGATGAAGTCGAGCGCGAGGTTGGTATGAGTCTCGCTCTCATAACCTTCGATCCCATGCCGAACCTCCTGCTCGTCGTGGTACCAGGAGTTGTCATAGTCGTGCGTGCACTCTGCCGCCTTCCACTCCTCGAAACCGAGGCGCCGGCCCGCCGGAATCGCACCATCGCGCGGTACCCCGCCGAGGTGCCACTTGCCGACATAGCCGGTGCTGTAGCCTACATCGCGCAGCGCGTGCGCGATGCTTCGAAGGGACCGATCTACGGGCAGGTCGTTGGTGATGGCGCGGTGCTGCCACGCATGAAGCCCGGTGAGGATTGTGCCGCGGGCCGGCACGCAGACCGGCGAGTTTGAGACACAGGTGGTATATCGTCGTCCTTCGACGGCAAAGGCATCGAAGTTCGGGGAGCGAACGTCGCTATTGCCGTAGCAACCCAGGCTCTGCGCTCGATGCTGATCGGAAAACACAAAGAGGATGTTGGGTTGTTCTGTGGTCGTGGACATCGTAATAGTCCTCTCCTATGTCAGGCATGCTACGTAAGATACGACGGAAGGGGAAGCGGCTCTCATCCAATGGCCAACGAAACAGACCCACCGCTGCAGCCGGCGCTTTAGAAAAGCGTTCTACATTATAGAACTTCGAACATTGAGATAGAATAGCTTGAATCATTCTCCTTCTTTCGCTACGGTAGACGACGGTAGTGTCTCCAGCGCTGCCGTGGTTCGCAGCAGCGACCCGAATCGACCGGCCGCCGGCTTCCCGATTCTCGATCGCGCGACTCACGAGTTTATCTTCGCGCACGAGTGAACCATATTGCGGAGAGAAGAGAGCATGACCAACGCAACCACCCCCGGAACCCGGTCGCCCATAACGAACGACTCGTACGGCCCGCACGCCGCGAAGCGCCACGCGGAGCACGGACTGACGATCGACCAGATGTGGCTCTATCGGCCCGAACAGGAGTGGACCTACTCGCACCACCCGCACCTCGCGTTCTTTGGTGGACGGTTCTTCGCGATGTGGTCGAACGGGCGTCGGGACGAGGATGCGCCGGGGCAGCGGGTGCTGTACTCGACGTCCGCCGACTTCCGCAGCTGGTCCGAACCCGGGCCGTTTCTTGGCCCTCTCGCCGGGCGTCACGGCGAGCTCGTGCTGACCGCCGCCGGCTTTCACTCGCACGAAGGTCGCCTGGTCGCCTACATCGGCGCCTACGAGTACCGGCCGGAGAGCCTGGATGAGCACGGCACCCGACCGCGTGAGGACCGCGACCACCTGAACACCACGCTGCTCGCGGTGACCACCGATGACGGCGAGAGCTGGACCGACCCGATTGATCTGCAGCTGCCGATCATCCCCAACTTCGGCCCGCAACCGACGGCCTCCGGCCGCCTCATTATCAGCGGCAACATCTCCTTCCCGTACACCGATGACCCGACCGGCCTCTCCGGCTGGCGGATGACCGGCATCTACCCGGGCGCGCCGGGCAACTCGTTCGTCGACGACTCGGAGTCGTTCAAAGAGCTCTACGAGGTCGACGACCGGTCGGTTCCCACCTGTGAGGGCTCGTTTTTCCAGACCGACGACGGCGTGCTCCACATGCTGCTTCGAACGAACACGGATCGTCTTTGGGTCACCGAGAGCGCCGACGACGGGCTCACCTGGTCCGAGCCGCAGCCGACCGGGTTCAGCGACAACGCAACGAAATTCCACTTCGGTCGCCTCCCGGACCGACGATTCTACTACGTCGGATCACCCGATCCGGAACCACGCGGACGCCAACGCCTGGTCCTCTCGCTTTCGGACGACGGCGTGCGCTTCGACCGGCACCTGATTCTCGCAGACGGCACCACGCCGTACGAGCAACGGCGGGAAGGCCTGCACAAAGGCGGCGATTACGGCTACCCTCATACCCTGATACACGACGACGCCCTCCACGTGATCGTCTCCCGAGGAAAGGAGGCGATCGAGGTGCGTCGGATAGCGCCGGCGGAGAACATCCCATGAACATCATCTACATTGTCTGCCACGATCTGGGGAGGATGCTCGGTTGCTACGGCCGGCCCTTTCACACGCCGTACCTCGATCGATTCGCGCGCGAGGGCGTGACGTTTACCAACGCCTTCTGCCAGTCGCCGGCGTGCAGCCCGTCGCGTGGCTGCGCGTTTACCGGCCGTCCGGCGCATGTGAACGGCATGATGGGATTGGTCAACGGCGGGTGGAGTCTCCCGCTCAAAGAGCGCACCTTTATTGATGAGTTGTCGGACGCCGGCTATCACACGGTCCTGTGCGGCCTCGACCATACGCGCGCCTACCGCGAGGACCTGCGCTGCGACGAAGAGATTTGTCGAGACGTTCACACCGAGCAGGTAGTCGATGCCGCGATCGGCTTTCTGGAGAAGCACGCGAAGGGCGGGACGGCGAAAGAGGGCACCAATGAGGCTGCGGCCTCCGAAGGCGGTCGACCGTTTCTGCTGCACATGGGAACGCACGAGGTGCACGCATCACAGTGGCAGAAGACATTCCCGCCGCGCGACGAACGCGGCGAGAACCTGACGCTCCGCGACTACGCCTGGATCGACGAAGAGAACGCCCCCGTGCTCGACTCGTACCTGGTGGACACGCCGGCGATGCGGGCGGAGGCCGCGCGCTTTGCCGCCTGCATTGAGTATCACGACTTCCACCTTGGGCGTCTCTTCGGGGCGCTCGATCTGTTGGGCTTGCGCGGGGAGACGCTGGTGATCTTCACGACCGACCACGGCGTATCCGGCCTGCACGCCAAGGGGACGCTCTACGACATGGGAACCGAGACCGCCGTCCTCATGCGCGGCCCCGGGCTTCCCGCCGGCGCCGTCGTCGACGATCTGGTGAGCAACATCGACCTCGCACCGACCATGCTCCAAGCGGCCGGCGTGCCGGTACCCAATTACGTCTACGGCCGCTCGGTGTGGCCTCGTGCCTGCGGCGATGTCGGCACCCACCGCGAGCGGCTCTTCACCGAGCGCAACTATCACGGCGGCACGGTGGAGCTCCGCGACGACGGGACGAGCGCGAACTACGATCCGATCCGGTCGGTCCGCACGCCGCGCTATCACCTGATTCGCAACTTCGACCCGGGCGCCAGGCGGCAGTGGCACACCCACGATGTACCCTATATAAATGATAGCTACCCGATGTGGTTCGACCAAATGGCGCCGGCGCCCACCGAGCCGCGCACGGAGATCGAGCTCTACGACATCACCACCGATCCTGCCGAGCGTCACAACATCGCAGACGACCCGTCGGTCGCGGACGTTCGCATCGGCCTTTTGGCCGAGCTCGATCACTGGATGCGCGAGACCGACGATCCTCTGTTGAGGGGCCCCATTCCCGACCAAGGCTCGCCGTGGCCGGACCCGCCGGGAGAACGGACGAACCCGTAGACACCTTTACGCGATCTGTAGGAGAGCTCATGGCAACGAACGCACGACCCAACATCCTTGTTTTTTGTGCCGATCAGATGCAGTCGTACTGCCTTGGCTGCAACGGACACCCGGACGTGAAGACCCCGAACTTGGATGCCCTTGCCGCCCGGGGGGTCAACTTCCGTCGCGGATACTGCAACAACTCCGTGTGTATGCCCTCGCGGGCGACCATGGTAAGCGGACTGACACCGCGCGGTCACGGCCTCCTGACCAACGGCTGCAAGCTCTCGACGAGCGTCCCCACCATCGGCGGCGCCCTGCAGGAGGTAGGGTACGCCACGCACGCCGTGGGCAAGATCCACCTGCAGCCGTTCAGCGGCGGAACGGACTCGCTCGAGGGACTCGCCCCCTGGAACAACGGCGACATCACCGAGCTGCCTCCGAACTACTACGGCTTTCAGACCACCGACTACGTCGGGGGCCACGTGAGCTACGTCTTTGGGCAGTACCGGCAGTGGCTCGAGCGTGAGCATCCGGGGGTCCACGCCCTCTATGACGGCGAGCACGCCTACCTCCGTCGCGGTGAGGCGTGGCGAATGGAGGTGCCGGCCGAGCTCCACTACAACCAGTGGATCGCCGACCGGGCATCGGCGTTCCTTGCTCGGCAGGACGAGCAGCCGTTCTACCTCTTCTGCTCCTTCCCAGACCCGCACCACCCGTTTGCCGCCTGTCGGCCGTACAGCGAGATGTACGACCCGGGTTCCGTGACGATGCCGACGGACTGGCGGGAGCCTACCGGGTTTCATCCGCTTCCCGACGCCGGTCGAGGCGGAACGTGGCAACCGCCTGAGGATGAGGCGGACATGCGCGAGATCATGGCGCAGACCTACGGCATGATTACCCACGTGGATGCCTGCGTCGGACAGGTCCTCCAGTCGCTCGATAAGAGCGGGAAGGCGGACAACACGGTGATCGCCTTTATTGCCGACCACGGCGAGTACCTTGGCGCGCACAATCTCCTGCACAAGGGCGTCTGGCCGGTCGAGGAGCTGTGGAGAGTGCCATTCATCTGGTCTGATCCGCGTTCAACGGTCAGCGGCGTCACGGTTGACGACCCGGTCAGTATGCTCGATCTGGTCCCCACGGTAGCCGATCTGGCGGGGCTGCCCGACGGTTGGCACACGATGCGCGGTACGGCGCCGCCAAAGACCCAGCCGCTGCCCGGCACGTCTCTGCGGCCCTACCTCGCAGGTCAGCCGAAGGTCGAAACCCATGCGGCACTCATGGAGTTCGACGAAGACTGGCGCGAAGGCGCGCCGATCTGTCGGCTCCGCGGGGTCGTCCACGGCGACTGGAAACTGGTCACCTATGCCGGCTACGGCGACGGCATCCTGATCGACCTGAAGAACGACCCGCATGAGCGTCGCAACCTCTGGAATGACCCGGCGTCACAGCAGCAGAAGTGCCGGCTACTAACCATACTGGCGGAGCGGACGGCGGCCTCCGATCGCTTCGACACCTACCGGCTGTGCGGGGCCTAACGGGCTCCGTCGGGCCCGCCAAGCGGAGTTACTATGACCACGATCACCAACCCGATCCTCCGCGGATTCAACCCCGACCCGTCGATCATCCGCGTGGGCGACGACTACTACATCGCCACGTCCACCTTCGAGTGGTTCCCCGGCGTCCAGATCCACCACTCGCGCGACCTGGTCACCTGGCGTCTTGTGGGCCGGCCGCTCAGCAGGGTTTCGCAGCTGGACATGCGCGGAAATCCGGATTCCGGGGGTGTGTGGGCTCCCTGCCTGACTCACCAAAACGGACTCTTCTATCTCGTCTACACGAACATGAAGACGGCGGGAGGCCCATGGCTCGACTCGCACAACTATCTGGTGACAAGCTCCACGATCGACGGTGAGTGGTCGGAGCCCATATACCTCAACAGCAGCGGCTTCGATCCCTCGCTCTTCCACGACGACGACGGGAGGAAGTGGCTGGTCAACATGCTCAAGGATCATCGCTACTCCGGGCCCGCGTCGTTTGCCGGCATTCTGCTTCAGGAGTACTCTGCGGAACAGCAACGCCTGGTCGGTCCGATCAGAAACATCTTCGCGGGCACCGACCTCGGCTTCACCGAGGGGCCGCACCTCTACAAGCGCGACGGCTACTACCATCTGCTGACCGCCGAGGGAGGTACCGGGTACGGTCACGCGGTGTCGCTCGCGCGCTCGAAGAGCATCGAAGGGCCGTACGAGGTTCACCCGCACAACCCGATCCTTAGCTCACGCGACAACACAAACAATCCCCTGCAGAAGGCCGGACATGCGGACCTCGTCGCAACCCCGGACGATGAGTGGTACCTGGTGCATCTGTGCGGACGTCCGCTCAGCACGCGAGGCCGGTGCGTCCTTGGTCGGGAAACGTGCATCCAGAAGGTGCGGTGGGGGGCCGACGATTGGCTCTACTTGGAGCCCGAGGGCCGTGAGCCTGCGCTCACGGTGCCGGCCCCATCCACCGCCGCCGGAAACGACGCTGGTCTGTCGACTACCGGCCGCGACGACTTCGATGAGCCGACGCTCGGCCCACCGTACCAAACCCTCCGCCGCCCCCTTGGTCGGGACGAGATGTCTCTGACCGAGCGCCGGGGCTTCCTGCGTCTCTACGGCGGCGAGTCGCTCAGCTCATGGCACGACCAGGTGCTCGTTGCCCGTCGGCGCGATGCGTTCGTCTGCTCAGCGGAAACGTCCGTCGAGTTCAACCCTACGATCCTCCAGCAGATGGCAGGTCTCGTCTGCTTCTATAACACTCGTAACTTCTACTATCTCCACATAACCCATGATAAACGGATCGGCCGGTCCCTGAGTCTGATTGCCTGCCGAGACGGTGAGTTCACGTCCCCCCTCACGGCTCCGGTTCCGCTCGACGGCCGCGAGCCGCCTGCCGCGCCTTGCCGCCTGCGAGCCGAGATGAGTCACGCGCGTCTCCAGTTCTCCTACTCGACCGACGGGGTACGGTGGACCGAGGTGGGCGAGGTGCTCGACGGGAGCGCCCTCTCGGACGATGCGGTGAGCGGGTGGTCGTTCACCGGTACCTTCATCGGCATGTGCTGCCAGGATCTCTCCGGAGCACGGCTGCACGCAGACTTTGGCTACTTCGACTATCGCGAGGAGTGACCTATGAGTACCGCAATCGAGAACGCCCCTGCCGGGCACGATTCCATCCGCTGGCAGCGCGACATCCCGCTTCGATACAAGGCCGACGTTGCGGTAATCGGTGGCGGGATCGCCGGGGTCTGTGCCGCCTGCGCGGCGGCCGCCGAGGGTGCATCGGTCATCCTGGTTGAGCGCTTTGCCGTCACCGGTGGGAACGCGACCATCGGGGGCGTGGCGAACTGGGCCGGGGAGACCCACGGGCAGGGCGCAATCTTCGACGAGATCATCGCAAAGCAAGAGGAGTGGAAGAGCATCGAGCCCTACCCGGGACCGTATGAGCACTACAGCCCCAGGAGCAGACGCGTGTTCGACCATGAGATACTGGCCGTCATCCTCCAGGAGATGCTCCTCGCCTACGGCGTGAAGCTATTGTTGCACACCCGTTTCGTGGACGCGATGCATGAAGGCCGCAGAGTCGGCCCCGCATTGCTCGCCGGCGCCTCCGGTCTCGAAGGTCTGGATGCCAAGGTTTTTGTCGATGCCTCCGGCGGAGCCGAGCTCGCTCGTGCCGCCGGTTGCACCATGCTGCCCGAGGGCCAATACGGTCCGCTTCCCGCGTCGATCGAGTTTTTCGTTCGGGAGATGCCGCAGGATAAAGCGGTGGCAGGCGGAGATGGGGGTGGCGCGCCGACCGTAGAGCCACAGCTTCCTGCGGGCTGGTTCAGTCCTGTCAGGCGCCGGGAGGACCTGCCCATGACCAGCCCGTGGCCGAACGGACCCGACGGCGTGGCGCTGAAGGTGAAGGTAATCGGTCACCATAGCGGAGACACCGAGGAGTTGACCGCTCTGGAGATCGCGGCGCGCAGACGGCAATGGGAGGTTCTCGACTACTTCCAAACGCAGGAGAAAAAGCCGTGGCGAATGGATCACACATCCCCGATCATCGCGCTGCGCGAGACGCGGCGTATTGCCGGCGACTACGTGCTTACCGTGGATGATCTTCGCGCCGGCCGTGCCCCCGTACCACATTCCCTATCGCTCCCTCGTGGCGCGCGACGCGGACAATCTTCTTATGGCCGGGCGCTGCATGTCGGCCGACCAGCTTGCGCTCTCCTCGGCCCGCACCATGACCACCTGCGCCATGATGGGGCAGGCCGCCGGCACAGCCGCCGCATGGGCGGCCAACGGGGACCTCACGCCCCGCGACATACACACCACAAAGCTACGGAAACACCTCGAGGACCGCGGCGCGGATCTGTCGCTGCCTGCGGCCACCGAGGCAACATTGTAGGAGCATAAGCGACATGAGCACATCGATTACCCCCGGCTACCAGTTCAACTCAGATCCGACCTGTCGCGAGATCGACGGCCGGTTCTATCTTTTTGCCACCCAGGATCCGTTCACGGAGCAGTTCCGCACCTTCAACGAAAAGTTCAAGGGCATGTTCAACTACCGGGCGTACAGCACGGTCAACTTCGACGATTGGGTGGATCATGGCGTGCTGTTGAACAGTCGCTCCACCGACTGGCACGCGGGCACCGCGGTCTGGGACGGGGACGCGGGCATTCCGGCCAACGGGAAGTTTTACGCCTATGTCCCCTT
>CAZFLD010000099.1:0-12808 GCA_964519835.1 uncultured Spirochaetales bacterium | reverse complement strand
CTCGGCCTTGGTTAGCAGATTGAGTTTCAATTCGCGCCCCCGCACGGGGGGCGACTTTTGCCCTCCCGTTGATAGGTGGTTATTGCCTCGTTTCAATTCGCGCCCCCGCACGGGGGGCGACCGCTGGTATACGCTAAATCCAAAATGGAAAACCAGTTTCAATTCGCGCCCCCGCACGGGGGGCGACTCGAGATCACAGGTTCGAATCCTGTCCTGGCAAAGTTTCAATTCGCGCCCCCGCACGGGGGGCGACCTGAAGAACTAGTCGTCCGTATCAAGGCGGAAGCGTTTCAATTCGCGCCCCCGCACGGGGGGCGACGGCGGACTAAACAATCTCCAGGTACACTCCAATCGTTTCAATTCGCGCCCCCGCACGGGGGGCGACGCCCTGCTTGATACTGGTCCCTGGGAACACGTCGGTTTCAATTCGCGCCCCCGCACGGGGGGCGACGACGCGTTGGCTCCCGAGCCGAGCGGGACCATAAGTTTCAATTCGCGCCCCCGCACGGGGGGCGACAACTCTCGACGACAGGGCTCGCGCACAGTCGGCGTTTCAATTCGCGCCCCCGCACGGGGGGCGACACGAGGAGATCACATATCACGGCGCGATCCGTGAAGGTTTCAATTCGCGCCCCCGCACGGGGGGCGACGTCAACGATGATGTCGCGCAGCGGACCTTGATCAGTTTCAATTCGCGCCCCCGCACGGGGGGCGACCGGAGAGGTCTAAGGCAAGCTCAGTGGCGCGGTTGTTTCAATTCGCGCCCCCGCACGGGGGGCGACTCGAGTTACTAATCTCCGGTATTTTGTCCTGCATGTTTCAATTCGCGCCCCCGCACGGGGGGCGACCCGAGCGTATCCGCTTCAGACGCGATGTCCTTCGGGTTTCAATTCGCGCCCCCGCACGGGGGGCGACGCACCGTGGCTTGCACCGTCGGCGCATTTGTGGTTTCAATTCGCGCCCCCGCACGGGGGGCGACTCAAGTCGATGTCTACGTACCCATCGGTGTCCATGTTTCAATTCGCGCCCCCGCACGGGGGGCGACCCGACCTCGGCCTCGGCCTTGGTTAGCAGATTGAGTTTCAATTCGCGCCCCCGCACGGGGGGCGACATCGCCGCAATGCGCGGTCAGATGAGCAAGGCCGTTTCAATTCGCGCCCCCGCACGGGGGGCGACGAGGCGTTCGATAAAACGCCTGGTGAGGTTGTAGTTTCAATTCGCGCCCCCGCACGGGGGGCGACGGCCGCGGCGTTGAAACTCCGTTAGGACGATCTTGTTTCAATTCGCGCCCCCGCACGGGGGGCGACTCTGTGACTATAACGCTATATCGGTTAACGAGATACTGAGACAATATCGCGAACCCACGACCTTGTGACCTGCGGAATAGTTAGCGACGCCAACGATGCACATAATTCAATTTAACATAGGCAGTTGCGTCTGTTAATCGGTTCCTTGGCACCTGTGAGCTTGGGGTTCGCGTTCATACAATTAGGGGCCCCTCTATGTCTAGCGACGGCTTTGCGCCGACGTGCTCCACACGGTTCTTCCAATTTGCACCGAGGAAATAAAATCGCAGGCTATCTTCTTCGTCGTCGATGATCTTGAGAAGCTTGCCTTTGAGGGTCGCCCACTGAGCCGGATCGACTACGCACTCAAAGACGGAGTTCTGCACGCGCTGCCCGAAACTGAGACACTGTTGGGACATTTTCCGGAGCCGTCGCCTTCCAGCGCTTGTTGTTGTCGCTACATCATAGCTGACTACCACCAACATCTCATTACCTCACCAGTAGCGGGGGGTACGCGTCAATTTCTCCGCGTAAGAAGCGCGCAAAAAGCAGCCCTTGTGCAAAAAAAAGCAGTCCAAGCGACATTCGCTCGTCCAGATAAGGGTGCACCAACTCCTCCTTCTTCCGATTTTGGTAAGTCGTCAGGAACGTCTTACGGCTCTCATCATCCATCGACACGCCCCCAGTCCCCTCGAAGACGAACCCTTCGCCACGGATCTGGTCACGATTTATCAGGTTGAGGCAGAGACGATCTGCGAACCACGGACGAAACTCTTCCATCATATCAAGGGCAAGACCGGGTCGGCCCGGACGGTCCCGGTGGAGGTAGCCAACCGACGGATCGAGCCCCACGGTTTCCAGAGCGGACCGCACATCGTGGACGAGAAGCGTGTACGCGAAGGACAACATTGCATTTGTCCTGTCGCGGGGTGGCCGACGATTCCTTCCGGCGAACTCGAACTCCGCGCCCTCCTTACGAATCAAATGCGGCATGGCGGCGAAATACGCCTTCGACGCCTCACCTTCATAACCCCGTATCTGATCTTCGTCAGCGGAAGCGACTACCTTCTTCAGCGTCCGGTCAAGAACTTGAATGCATTTCTCGACCGGCTGAAACCCTTCGGGATGATACTCTCGAAGAAATCTTCGGAGCTGAGTCCGAGCATTACCAATCTTCCCGGTGACAAACCAACTCGCGATTCTCGAGCGCTCACGTGGGTCGTCGGCTCGACGATATTGCTCTCTCCGGACAAGCACGTTGCCCGACACCGGTCCACGAACTGCTGCAAGGAAGCGCCCGTTTTCGGTAAGAAAGGACACCGAGACGCGGTTCTCGGCGCAGTGCCCAAGGAGAAACGGACTGCAAAGAACGTTCCCGAAGCAGACTATGCCCCCGATGTTATGAATCGGAACACGCATCCGCTCTTCACGTTCGACCGTCACCACAACCGATTCATGATCCTTCTTGAGGTATGCGCCCTGGGTCATGACGAATAGCGTGTTGAGATGACGTTTCATGGATCCTGTTCCGAGAGAAGCGCACGGACCTGTTTTTCTGTGTAAGCGCTCACCGAACGAACTCGCAGGAGCGATCGTGGCTTGCATATGTCAAAGAGCGAACAGGCCCCGCACTTGGCCTTCTCGTACTCCGCCACCGGCGTGAAACCACTCTCAACTAATTCATGCAGTCGTCTCGCCGCCGTCGCAGTTTGTTCTCGAAGTCCAGAATGGAGATCGACCCACGTTCTATGCCGCGTCTTGCCATAATACACTGCGGCCGCCTCAATTGTGACGGACATCATCTCCTCCAAAGCCATGCCCTGCGCACACAACTGAACCCGATCATGGTCGCCTTGTTTGGGCCTACCCGACTTGTACTCGATCGGTACGACTCGCCTAAGCTTGGACCCAAGGCGTGTTTCGTAATGGAACTCGACGGCGTCGCTCGTGCCGAAGAGCCCCAGCCGCTCCGACCGAAGACTCACGCCAAACTCGATCGCCTGCTCGCCCCGTACTTCACGCGTCCCCGAATGCGCTCGGTCGTGAAAGAATCGTCCAGCTACTGTGTGCTGGTTTTCAACCCATTGCTGTTCGACGTGAATGAGAGCGCACTGCCGCTCGCAGTACAGTAGGTGCTGGATGGCTGAAAGCGGTAGGAGCGTATCCGATTGATATTTCATTAGCGACGCTACCCAAAGCGATTCTCGATCCTGATGCCTCCTTCAAGGATTTGACCGAGTTGCATGTTCTCCGAATAGACGACGGCAGACCCAGACAGCATAGCAATTAGCTTTCGCGTCCGACCGGCCTCCACTGTTACCTCGATTCGCAGAAACCCTTTTGCCATTTCATTCGGAAGGTCGATGGCATCCCTATCCTCCTCGGGTCGCAGGTGTTCCACAGACATCGGTCTTCTCCAGCGGCGTGAGTGCAACCGGGCCTACAGCTTTTCCTCCAAACTAACTCCGGCTGGGATTCGGTCGGCGTCCACCAAGACCTCGTAGTCATCGAAGGAGCGGGCGGCGCCCTCAGACGCCGGCCGGCGTCGAACCGTTACCGACTCGAAGAGTCTGTGAGCAGGAGCATTACCAAGCTCTGAATCGTGACGAAAGACCACGAGTCTCCTCGGTGCCATCTTTCCACGCGATGCGGACCGGTCGTGATCAAACATGTTTAGTAGCGCCGCCCACAGAAGCTCGAGGTCCGCCTCGCTAAACCCGGTTTGCCCCGATAGCTTGGCAGAGACAAACCCCTCAGTCCGGTAGAGTCCGTACGGCACAATCTGCTTTCGGCCCATCGTCCTGTTGTCACCTTGCTGACTCTCCGCCTCCGCTTTGGTGGCTACCGCCATTCGTGTGATGCTGAGCTCCATTGGGAAAATCGGCTCAACACTCCGACCAAAGTTGATCTGCACCGGTCCACGTACCTGGCCGCAGTTGACCTCCAGCCCCATTACCGCTCCGAATGTCCTTACGTCAAAGAAGTTTCGGCACATCCAGTCACGCGCGTTGGCCACTTCTTCCTGCGTTCCTCGTCTTTTGGCTCCGGCCTTCTTTTCACCGGCTCCAATAGCCTCATAGGCACGCTCATGCGCCTCGATCAGTACCGCCCGCTCTCGCACATAGATCTCGTAGGGGCTTACATTTTCCTTGACAAGATCGATGTAGTTGCGAATCTTTCGCTTGAGAGAGACGTCGGTGACGATTCCATGATTGGTTTCCGGATCCACGCGCGGCATGTTTCCGGCATCGGGATCGCCGTTGGGATTGCCATTCTCGACATCAAATAGATAAACAAACTCATATCTATTCTTGATACCTTCCGCCATTATTCCGTACCTCCTCTTTCTTCCTTCTTTGTATAGAACCACTGTCTCTGATGGTAGTAGCCCAGGGCAAACCTTCCCTGTTCTTCAAGGCTTAGCTGCTTTGGAAAGCTGTTAATCCCGCCGACCACATCCTGAATCAGCTTCTCATGATAGGGACGTTTGTCCGCCTTCTGGATATGGTGCTGAGACAGACGCAGCAACTGGCCATACACCGTCGCCGGGCTGGCGGAAGCGGCACCGAAGTATCGGTCCTTTATTGTGGCCTTGATGGCCGGGTTAGCGTCTTGCTGGATCCGTTCCAGCACTGCGAACAGTCTCCCAAGCCGATACGGAACGTCGGGTGAGTCTTGATCTAGTTTCACATGAACCTCCTTACCTTTGTGCGTCAGGCGTGCCTGACGGTTTACGATTGCCTTGATCAATGCGGCACGCAAGTAGGAAATCCTACCGTCGCTGCGTATCCTTCTGAGAATCGCCGAGAGCAAACCCTGAGGGTATGCCCCGCCGTTCAGTACCGAACGTATAAACGCGGCCGACAGGGTAGGTGCAATGTTCTCCGATTTGCCTAGCACGGCGGTTTCCCGAAGGAGCTGCCCGGCGGACGGAAAGACTGGGTCCCTTGGCCCGGGTGGCTCCAAATCCAGGTCGCGAAAATGCGCTCCGATTCGATCAGCGACGGCTCCGATTGAATCAACCTGCCAGAATCGGATTGCGATCCTTGCGCTGTTGCCCGCAAGGCCGAGAACGTAGAACCTGCCGTCCGTCTCGAATTCCCGTGGATGCCCGCCGTGCCTGAGCGCCTTCATCGCAAGCAGAATCTCTTCTTCCGGGTCATCCTGAGCCATGGGGTCTACCGACTCCCTGATCACCGCTTCGAGCGGCGTCGGTTCATCGGCCCAGAAGAGGACGTCGGTGTCGCCGATGGTCACCTTCCTTTGGGACCCGTATTGAAGCAGATGGTTCAATGCGGTCGTATACCCGAATGCGGCCGCGGGACTCACCGGGGCGTTGAAGTTCTGTTCTTTGCCGTAGGAGTAGAAGGCGTCCACGTTGAACGATATGATCGAAGCTCCGGAGCCTTGAGCATTCCGAACGCCCTTGATGGCTGGGTGCAGTCGCAGGACCGGTGTACGCTTCCCGGTTATCAGGCAGGCCCGTTCCACGCCGTCTCCGGCTGATTCGAGGTAATTGCTCCAAGCAGTTCGCAGCGAGGGAATCCGGTGTAGATAGGTGCCATCGCTGTAGCGAAAGACGACGTTCTCACCGGCGAGTTCGTCCCAGTACGGCAAGGTCTCGGCCTTCTCGGGCGTCCATTTATCGAGAAAGAGCAGAAGAGCGAGCGCTGCGGGTTCTTCGGTAGCTGCCAGAAGCCGGTGATGTAAATCTCGAAAAGCCTCGAATTGCTGTTCCGCCCTTCTCGGCTTTCCTTTTGAATCACGCCCGAGGACGTAACCAGTATTGTCCCAGAGAAACTGCGGCAGTATGTTGACCGCCCGTTTCTGGATGATACTTGGAACAAGCATGACCTTGTGATGCTTTTTCCCCTTATCGTCAACCTCCCGAATGTCCTCAGGTTCATGGATCAGGCCACCGTGAACGCCGATGTGCAGGACCCACCCGATCTTTTGCGGCGCGTAACCGAACTCCGGAACGTCCTCGCTTTTGTCGGACAAGCACCGCTCGTAGAACCTGTTGAGAGCCTGTAGTATCATCGATACACCTCCGGGGATTCAGGCCGGGGCACCTCGACAACGCCATCCCGGATAACCGGGCGAAAGAACAAGGGTGTCATGTCGTTCTCGAAGTCGATGTCATAGAGCATGAATCCGAGATCCGCCTGCCCCTTCATGCGGGACGGTGGGACCTTGCCCTCGAGGAGCTCGAAGGCAGCCGAGAACTCCCGGGTACCAAGATACGGCTGGTTAAAGCATTGCCCCCTGGAGGCACGGCGGCGAAACATCTCCGCGTGCTTGCCGTGGTTGAACTCCCCATCCGCCTTAGGCTCGAAATGAGCTTCAATAACGTAGTCTACGTCGCGCAGGACAACCGCCGATCGCTGGGTACGATCGTCCTCAATAAAGGTATGGACGGGCTCGTGTTCGTCGGTCTTCATCGCTCGCTTCACCACGGCCTCGGAAAGCCGGTTCTTGAGCTCATTCCTGCGGATGTTCGTAAACGCAGGAGGGTTGAGCACGTGAATGCGATCGACAATCCAGTCGAAATCCGGCTTCCAGTAAATGGCCTGGAGGATGTTTCTTGCAGCCCCGGGGGTGATGAGGTCATAGGTGACGCGCTCCACCTTCATTTCAGGTCGGGTGAAGCACGCAAAGGGGCCCCAGACTCGCAATGCAAATCCGTAACTCATTGCACCTCCCTTTCTCCTTTTTCTTTCATTAACCCATGAGCTCCTGCGGATCCCGATCGTTCGGGTCCCGGGGCAGCAATCCCAGGACAGGATCGTACATCTCACCTTGCTCAAGCACCGTGACAGTGCCGTCCACAATACGGACCGCACCGGCCGCCAGGAGTTCTCGCAACCGACGCCGCCTTACCTGAACGACGTAAGGTTGGAGCTTGCGTAGGATCTCTCGTTTGCCAAAACCGGACTCCAGTGCCCCGACGAGGCGGCAAGCATCGTCGTCGAAGGGTATCACAACCGATTCAGACTCCTCGCTTATCAGTCGATAACGATGCGCGATCTCGGGAAAGTCGAAGTTCATGCGAGCATTACGCTTGGCATCGTTGGCCAGTGCGAACACCCCGGTGGCGTCCGTATCCTTATCGAAGAGAAGCTCCTTGTAGTAGCGCTCCACCACGTCCAAGCTAAGGATGTCCCCGCCCTCGGGCATAATTCGCCGGGCGGTTTGGGCGGTATTTCGCAGCATCCCTGGAGGCAGGGCATCCTCCGTCCAGAAGACGTTGAGTCGGCCGAGACCGGGCAGCGTACCTTCGCGGTTGCAGCGGCCTGCCGCCTGAGCGAGCGAGTCAATGCCGGCGATCTCCCGATAGACCGTAGGAAAGTCGATGTCGACACCCGCTTCAATGAGTTGGGTACTCACCACGCTGCAGGCACGGCCGGAATGCAAGGTATGCCTGATCGTGGAAAGCGTCCCGCTCCGATGAGTCGGACACATCGCCGCGCTGAGATGAAAGAGCCCTTGAACTCCGATTCCGCGCAAACACTCATACAGCTCGGCCGCTCGTCGTTTTGTGTTTACGATGCATAACGCCTGTCGCTCTTCGGCTATGCGGTCGGCGAGCTGTTCTACAGTCGTTTCACCGAGGACGTTGGCCTCAACACGCTTTAGGCGCTCGTATAGAGAGGCGGGTCTTTCGATGATCTCCCTCACGTGCGGGAGTCCCGTTGGAAAGTCGGGACGCTTATTGAGGGCGGGCTGCGTGGCGGTGCACACGACAACCGTACACCGGTAGTCCTCGACGAGAGTTCGTAGCGCCGCAAGGGTTGGTCGAAGCTGTCCCACCGGAAGCATCTGCGCCTCATCGAGGACAATGACGCTGTTTGCCATGTTGTGGATTTTGCGACACTTGGAAGTGCGGTGCGCAAAGAGTGACTCGAAGAGCTGGACATTGGTTGTAACGACAAGACGAGCGTCCCAGTTTTCGGCAGCAAGTTTCGACCACTGGTCCTGATCGTCGGCAACGAAGTTGCTGTGGTGCTGAAGGACAACGCCCGCACCATACTCATCCTTGAAGACGTCCCGAAACACGTCCGCATTCTGCTCGATTATGCTGGTGTACGGGACGGCGTAGATTACACGATCAAGCCCCCACCTCTCTGCATGGGCAAGGGAGAACGCGAGTGAAGAGAGAGTCTTTCCACCCCCAGTCGGGACCGTGAGACTAAAAAAGCCTGGAGGCTCGGTAGCGCGTAGGCGACAGGCGTTGACAACTTCTTTTCGCACCTCATTGACGGCACCTTTTCTGTCTCCGACGCCACCAGCGGGCACACCCGATTGGAGGCCGTCTATGTGCCTCTCGAGCGTAACCCGTAGCTGACCAATGCCAACGTGCTGCTGCCCCCGATCCTTCGACCGGGAGGAATCGATAAACGCTTCCGTATCGAGAAAGTCCGCATCCACCAGAGCTGAGAAGAGCATCCGAATGAAGAACATGCGCGCGAATCCTTCACCCTCTCCAAAGCACTTTGGGGCACTCACCCTCGGCAGTACGAAAGGATGCAGGATGGCGTCGAAGGCATTATCGCCATAGGGTTCGATCGTCTTGCGGAGCCGTTCCCAAACACAGGAGAGCTCGTTGGACTTTCCCACCGGAAGCCCGGCGTGATGGCCAAGGATGACATAGGCCAACGAATACAGCTCCGCCCACTTCCCCTGTTGGCCGAGAAGCGAATTGGCGTGCTGCGCGCCTGCCGAGGAGTGGTCGACGGATCCTCGCTTTACAACGGGTTGGGTACCGTTGTTGCCCGCCGCCGATATGTAGTTCTGAAACGTCTCAGAGTATTTCCCAAGATCGTGCCACAAGCCGGCCAAATGGCCCAATTCCGCCGCAGAAAGCCGTGACGAGAATCGTCCGGCGAGATCGGCAACTCCAGCAAGGTGATCCTCAAGCGGCTGCCAATCTTCCGGACCCGCGTTCGGACGGGTATGTGCGAAGTACTTACCCTTCATGAACTCCCCGGAATTTGGTTGGCTGAAATAGACCCCTTGTGTGGCCGACATCATGCAATCCACCCGCAAGCCGCCCCAGCGACGGAACACCCATCTTCCCCGCCCACCTTTCGGCCAGATCGGCAATAGGTGGAACACCTCATGATCGTTCCACATTCGGAGCGCCAAGGCAAACAGTATGCACCAAAATGTCCGAACGCGAAACAAGCATTTACCGGCACCCTACGCCCTCCTCCTCCTTTTGCGCGCCTTCGCCGTTGTTCGCTCACCATCTCCGTCATCTTCAAGAAAGCCCTGGAAGTGACGGGGGTGGATCCCGCCGTGTGTTTCCGACCGTCGACAAAGGCGTTAAAGCCCCCTTTGGCGTCGCCCGTGATAGGTTCCATGGAGCCCGACCGATCAAGAATACAGATAAGCTGGTGATGCCGCTGCAGCATGGCTGTCCTCCAGGAGTGTGGTACCACAGGTATAGCGACAACCGTGCCAGACAGGATCCGAACGGCGGCGGGGCTCTTAAGTCGCTACTAGGAAATAACCTGGGGCGGAGGCAAACTCGTCCAGCCACCACCACTACGAGGCCGCGCCCCGTGGCGTCGCGCAACCCTGGTTATGCCGGAGTAACTGCGGTTGCGCAGCACCATGTCCAAAGAGCCGGCGGTCACCCGGGTATGCCGTCGCCGGCGAACACGCGTCCCGGCGTCGAGACCAAGGGCGCGGCGCGCTCAAGACGATGCTGTTGTTGCTCATCCGCCACCCGCTCCTTCCCTGGGCTCTTCTGATGGCGCGCGGCCGGACCAACCGGGATTTGCACAAGCGTTACTTCGGAGATTCGCGCATCCGCGTGTCCGACGGCGTCGCGATCGGCCTGACCCTTGCCGACGGAAGTAACGTCGCCGCCCGCTGGGTCGTGTCCGCCGCCGATTCGCATCACACCTGCTTCGATCTCATCGGAAGGGACCACCTTGCGGCGGCGCTCATCGCCGAGATTGACCGTTCCCGACCTTCCGAAGCCGCGTTTGCAGTGTACCTATGTCTCCGCGGAAGTCCGGATCTCGATCGTGCGATCGAGCGATGCGGAGCGAGCCACATCTGTTTTGCCTGCGCCGACGGCAATGATCACCGCATGGTACGTCGCTCGAGAGATAGTAAAACAGAGTACGGTACCTCGGACCCAAAACGTTTGACAGCATGCCGACCACGGTGCGCCCGTTTGGTATCTTGGCAAAACATAACATTCGTTATATAACATTCGTTATAGTGCCTTCGAAAACAGTATTGACCCGAGAGATCATCGTCGACGGTGCCATACGGGAAGTCCGGGATAACGGGCCCGAATCGCTTTCCGCGCGGTCCGTCGCCGGCGCGATCGGGTGTTCGACGCAACCGATCTACAGCGCCTTTGGCTCAATCGGCGCGCTTGTCGATGCGGCCGTTGATCGCACGCTTGAGATCGCACTTGGCCACGAGTTGCCGTCGCCGGATCCGGAAAGTGCGTTTCTTGGCATTGGCCTCGCCTACCTCGACTTTTCGCGGTCGGAGCCTAACCTCTTTCAGCTGCTGATGACCAAGGGCCGGGCGCGTCTATCACCGTCGGCCGACGAGTGGCCGTTCCTCGGGCTGACCCAAAGGATGCGTCGGGACGCCGTCCTCGCCGCACTCCCGGAGGAACGGCTCGAGAACCTACTAAAAAACATGTTTGTATATACCCACGGTCTTGCGGCGCTGGCAAAGGCGAGACCGACGGCCGAAGATATCGAGGGCGAGCGCAAGCTGCTTCGGGACGTCGGCGGGCGTATGATCGCCCTGGCGGTGATGGAAGAGCGGGGTGATTTTGATCTTGAAAAAGCCGAGAGGAGGTTTCATCCATGAACGTCGTTGTGTTGTCGGGCAGTCCCAAAGGTTCTCAGAGTATTACCGCCGAGTACGTGCGGTATCTTGCCGCATGTCGGCCGGAAGACACATTCACCTTTGTCTACGCCGCCCAGACCTACAAGAAGTACGAACGGGACCCGGGGGCACTCACCGAGCTTCTCGAAACCGTCGCCTCGGCGGATCTTGTGTTGTGGGCGTTCCCGCTCTACTTCTTGCTTGTGAGTTCCGGATACAAACGGTTTATCGAGATCGTATTCGAGCACGACGGGGGCCAAGCCTTTCGCGATCGTTACGCCGCCTCTCTCAGCACATCGATCCACTTCTACGACCACACCGCCCATAACTACATCCACGGGGTGTGCGATGATCTTGGTATGCGGTACCTCGGTGCGTTCCCGGCGGAGATGCACGATCTGTTAGACGACACGATGAGAGAGCACCTGCTGCGCTGGTTTTCCGGGGTTGAGCGGCGTATTCTTCGTGGCGACCGTCCGAGCCGACGCTACGCACCCTTGAACCTTGCGACGCCCGAGTATCGGCCGTCGGATGTTCCGCCCACCTCTGCTCAGCCGTTCTCCGCTCAGCCGGACTCGGGCCCCGCCGCTCCCGGTGTCCGCGGCGCTTCCGCTCCACACGTCACGATCGTCACCGACGCCGCATCCCCCAACACCACGGCGATGGTGGAACGATTCCGCCATTTGCACCCGACCGCCGACGTCGTCGATCTATCGGCGCTTCGATTCGGACACTGTATGGGATGCCTCAAGTGCGGCTTTGACAACCGCTGCGCGTACGAAGGAACAAAGGACGAGTTTGTGGAGATGCTGAACTCGAAAGTGCTACCGGCGAAGGCGGTGGTCTTCGCCCTCACGATGCGCGACAGATACTTCTCCGCAGTGTGGCAACGCTATCTGGAACGGACCTTTGTCTACACCCACCAACCGCGATTGGAAGGGAAGCAGATTGCCTTTCTTGTCGCCGGCCCGCTCGGCGGTAACGAGAACGCCCGGGAAATCCTTTTGTCCTACGCCGAGGTGATGCGCGGGCACGTCGTGGATATTGTTACCGATGAGACGCCGAACAACATCGATCGCTGCATAGACGAACTCGCCGCTTTACTGACGGACGCGGTGGAAGTGGACCTGCACCCACCGGTGAGCTTTCGGGGTGTCGCCGGACTCAGGCTATTTCGCGACGAGGTCTTTGGCGGCCTCAGTTTTGTCTTCCAGGCGGACCACGCCTACTATCGCAAGCACGGCTTCTACGATTTTCCCCATCGACGAAGGCGTCGCCGGGCGAAGGCGGCAATCATGAACGTGTTTACCAGAATGCCCGGTATGCGTGAGGAAATTCGAAATCGACTACAGGGCGAGATGGTCAAGCCCTTCCAGAAAGTCGTCCAGGCGGCTCATCACGATTCCTCTATCGCACCAGGCGACCGCCGTTACCACGATTCCTGACGAACGGGGGGAAGCGCAAGCTTTTCGCCCGCCGCCGGTGTGACCGCGCTGTGTGCCGCCTACGGGCGCACGTCCAGGTACCTTAGTGGTATCGAAATCGAGCCCAACCCTTCACCGATGCAAAAGTCTACAAGACAAACTCTACCGTTACTTTTGTGGTAAGCGTTCGGATCTTCCACGGGATTTCCTGCTGATCAACAGAGCAGCTGCTGG
>CAZFLD010000098.1:9490-12819 GCA_964519835.1 uncultured Spirochaetales bacterium | reverse complement strand
CCGCGCCGGTAAGTATCATCACCGTTCGCAATTGTCGTCGTGAGTAGTCTGCTTTCATCATTTCTCCTTCTGATGGTTCGATTTGTGTGTTGCCACCTCAGGGGCAGCAACCGCCGATTAGGTCCCACTCAGCCGCTTCCTCTGCAACGCGAAGAGCCCGAACAGACCCAGCGTGATCACGGTCAGCAAGCCGATCAGTAACGAGTCGCCGGCGCCGCCTAGCAGATTCTGATGGTTGATTTCCGCTTCCTGGGTGTAGTGCTCCGGCACAGGTTGTACGCCGTTGTCCCGCACATAGCGCTGGTACAGGTTCAACATACGCTGGAACTGCGCCGGGTTTGCCGCACTCAGGTCGCTTGTTTCTCCAGGGTCGTTGATGACATCGAACATATACCATCTGCCGTCCCCAAGCGGTCCTCGGTTCAGAACGATTTTGTAGTCGCCGTTGAACAGCGCCGCATTGCCGGCGACCTCGTAACCGACGTAGTCGGAGTCCTGGTAGACCTCCTCCACTGCGCCGGTCAAGACCGGGCTGAGATCCTTCCCCGTGATTGCTTCGACGCGTCGACCGCCGAATCGCTCTCCCTCGTACTCGACACCGGCGAGAGACAGGATGGTCGGCGTGATGTCGATGGCGTGTGCCCGTGCGTCCAAAAACGCGTTTCTGGCCTCGATCCCGGGACCCGAGACAATCAGCGGAACCCGCATGCCACCCTCGCCGAAGTACCATTTGAAGTAGGTCAAGGGTGACGCTGCAGCGTTTGCGAAGTTCGGACCAATAAAGGTCATGCTCCCGATCTCGCCAAGGGTATCGTAGTCGATGTCATAGCCCTGCCCGGCCATCACAGCATCCGGCACGAACAGCCTTTCCGGCCCGTTGTCCGACGTGAAGACAAAGACCGTGTTCTCCAGCTCTCCAATGTCTTCTAGGTGGTCCATCAGACGCCCGATGTGGTGGTCCATCGCGGTCGTCATGCCCGCGTACACGGCCATTCGCTTCGCGTCGAAGCGCTTCTCCTCCTCGCTGAGATCGTCCCAGTTGTCGATGAAGTCGTGAGTGATGCGTTCAGTTCCCGGCGGCACCAGCCCGATGTCGATCGCGCTTTGGTGCCGGGCAGCGCGGAGCTCTCCCCAACCGCCTTCATAGGTTTTCAGATAGCGATCTGTGAATTCCGCCGGCGCCTGCACAGGTACGTGAACCGCAAGAAATGAGAGGTACGAGAAAAACGGTTCGCCATCGGCGCGATTTGAATCGATGAAGCCGATCATCTCGTCCACCAAAAGCTCGGAACTATAAAACGGCTCCTCCAGTCGGATTTCCCTGCCGTCCCGAGTCCAATGGGCGTCCTCATAGATCGGCAGGTAGGGGCGGTGCTCGAAGTTGTCCGCGCCCGTGTCCATCATCGCCAGCGTTCGGTCGAAGCCGCGGTTGTAGGGAAGACGATCTTCGGTTTTGCCCAGGTGCCATTTGCCGCTCATGTACGTGTGGTAGCCCTCGGCATTCAGGCGAGACGCCACCGTCGCGACCTTGCTGTTTATGACACCGTCGTAATTCTCATAGCCGCGTTGCTCGCCGGGAAGTGCTTCCGGGATGTTCGGCACTCCCGCAAGATGATTGTCGACGCCGGTCAGGAGCATGGCACGCGACGGAGCACAACTCGCCGACGTATGAAAGTTTGAGAACTTCACGCCGTTGTTGGCAAGCCGATCGATGTTTGGTGTTTGGATTTCACTACCATAGGAGCTGAGGTCCGTGTAGCCCAGATCGTCGGCCACGATAAGCACGATGTTCGGACGCTCGGAGAACGCCCTCCGTGCCGCCTCCTCCACCGTCTGCGCATCCGCCTGCAAGGGTGCACCAAGCGCAAGAGCCCCACACGCAAGCAAGGTAGAGCTTCTTAGCCTATCGTTCATCTGCCGGCTCCTTTGTCCTGAACAATCGCGATGCAACGGCAAACCAGACCGACAGCACGAGCTCGAAGACAATCATCTGTGGTGCGAGTGGGGCGCCGTAGAGGGAAAACGCGAGAAGCCGAAAGACGACAATACAGCCCAAGACGATGGACACGGGCACAAGCCAATCGTTTTTTCGAGTGACTATCGCGCCCAGGACGATTAACCCCAGCGCAAGGAACATTCCGCCGATGTCGCCCATCTGTGATCCAAGGCCCGAGCCGGAGAGAAGCGGCATCAACAGCGCAGCGGCCGCGTCCCCGGGCGCCACCAGCCACCGAAATCCCGTCACCAAGAAGAACACTGCGGGGAGGATGAGTAACACCGTTACGACAATTCGAACGATCTTGTCTTTCATCCGACGCTCCTATCGCTGCGCCAAGAGGCCGGTGATCGTGTGCGCCGTCGCGAGTCCGGAGTTTTGATTTTGCCCGGTCACAAAGCGCTCTTCGTGATCGACGACGACGTGCGTTGCAAAGAAGTCCCTGAAGGCAGTGCCGCTTTCGAAGATCGCTCCGGCCGCCTTGAGCTCCGTCTCCGGATGCTTCGGTGTGAAAGAGATTCGCAGGGCCTCCAGCTGGCGGTTGGTGACTCCGCTCATCCGGCGCCCCTCCACGAGCAAGTCGCCATTCGCGTCCCGCGCGCTGACAAAGCCGAGGGCACCGTGGCAGACCGATCCTAGGATCGTCTGTCGCTCGGAGTAGTACGCATCGGTGATCTTCTGCGCGAGAACCTCAGACTGTGCCAGGTCGTATGCGGCGCCCCATCCACCGGCAAGGAACACCACGTCGTACTCGGCGAAGTCCACCTCATCAATCTTGATCGAGTTTTGGACCTTGGCCTGAAAGATCTCGTCTCTCTGATAGCGTCGGTCCTCCTTTGAGATGATGGGGTAGGCGAAGGAGATGGGATCGATCGGAATCTCGCCACCTTGAATGCTGGCCACGTCGACGTCCATGCCCGCCTCGAGGAAGACGTAGTATGGATGCGTCATTTCGGAAGCAAAGACGCCTGTGGCGCCGCCTTCCGTCTCACCGGGGCGTGACAAGACCCCGTGACTCGTGGTCACGATCAAGGCCCTTCCGCCCTCAAGCGTGTAGGTCGGCCCGTCGTAATCCGGGTGAACTCCCAAGGCATGAAAGATGGCCGGGCTAAACAAAACAACGAGCAGCAATACGGCCACAACGCTGCCAATGATGATTAAGAGTCGATTCCTCAACTTCATGACACACTCCTTGATCGTAGAACTCCGGCCGGCCGCCGCGAAGGATGGCCGGCCGCCGGCGGGAGCGGTCGCCGTGGCATTCCGCCACCGACGGCGATCACCGCCGACAAACCCTGCCCGAAACCCCGCGGCAACCCCGCGGCAACCCCGC
>CAZFLD010000098.1:0-9390 GCA_964519835.1 uncultured Spirochaetales bacterium | reverse complement strand
ATCACCGCCGACAAACCCTGCCCGAAACCCCGCGGCAACCCCGCGGCAACCCCGCCGGAAGTCCTGTAAATGTTACGTTGTGACATAATAGCGCAGGTGAGCAGGAATGCGGGAAGAATCGGGCGACTTTTGCCTAAGAGTTACGTTTCGCCGAAAGTGTGACATCTCGACGTGAAGGCGTATCGACGTGCAGACGGCGGCGGTCGGAGCTGCTCACCATCCAGAGAAGCGTGTGTGTGTCGAGGAGCAGCTTCAACCCGGACGCTCCGCGGCCATGTACGGAGCAAAGTCGTCCAGGGCTTGATCGAAGTCGCCGTCCATTCGCACGAGCAGGCCCGACGCGCCGTCGAAACGGCGCCGATTCTCCTGAATCTGCACGAGCCGCGCCACCGGCTTCCGGCCGCGCGTGACGACAATCGTCTCCCCCGCCTCCACCTCCCGAATGAGCTGCGAGAGGTGAGTCTTTGCCTCATGAATCGATACCGATTTCACGAGGGCAGAACAACTTAGCCTAATGACTTAGTCAAATCGGACATCAGCGCCGTCCGCACCGGCAGCCCGCCGGGTGAAGCCGTCCGTACGACGCGGCGCCGCCCCGGGCACACCGGCCGGGGGACGCGGAGCCCGTCGGGTAACCGTCTGGACGAGGACGGGGCGCCATCGCCGTCCATTCGGGTGACGGGAGGCGAGCCGGCCTCGCGCCTCCCGGCGAATAGCCGCTAGGGTACTCGTTCGGGCCGTACGCTCAGGCTTGCCGATGTCGGGTCGAGGTCCTCGCCAAGGGCCTTGCGAATAAGGTGTGCCACTACGTCGGGCCGGTCGTTTTGTAGATAGTGATTGGTCTCGGCTAGGCGCCGGTAGGATGCGGGGGCGGTGCGGTCGCTGAGGTAGTTCTCCCAGACGAAGTCCGCCACCGCCGATGGAGCGACTCAGGAGCGCGCGCTGAGACCGCGTGAGGGCCGCAAGCGGCAAATAGATGTTGCCGTTTGTGATCACGTGGTGGGTGATGTCGTAGGTGCTTTGCCTCGAATAGACGTCGAGGAAGGCGAGCCCTACGCTGTTACCCTTGTCGTGCGTAACAGGGGCGAATGACTCGAGCCCGACTACCTCACGAACGTAATAGTCGACGAGGAGGGCGTCGTCCTCAATCGAGTACGCAAAGTCGTCTCGGGGTTTGTCGGAGAGCCCGTATCCGGGAGTGCCCAAGGCAAGGACGTAGTAATCGTCGCGGAGTAGCTCGAAGAGCTCGTAGTAGTCGAAGCTGCTCGTCGGGTAGCCGTGGATAAACACGATCGCGGGGTCGGCGGGATTGCCCTCCTCGATGTGAAACACGTCGAGCTCCCCGAACTCCTCGTTTTCAGGGAGACGCGACTCCCAGCTGAAGTAAGATCCCCGCTCGCGCCATTCGGCTGCAAGCGGGGAGAGACTGTCGACGGGGGCCGTGGCTATCGGCAGAACGACCGCCATCAGCTAAACGACGAGGGCAACAAGCGCGCCGACGCTGATAAGGATGATGCGAAGGGCTTTCACCTGCCCTCGCCAAGCGGAATCCGAACGGTCGTGCCGTCGGCTTCGGCAAACAACGCGCCGCTGTAGTGCTGCCTGACGGGATTAACGTAATAGTGGTTCATAAGCATTTGCGACGGCAGAATCGGTGCGAAATGCGTCAACGCCATTCGCTTGACGCCCTCTTCTTCGGCCATGACACCGATGTCGTTTACGTCGGGGTGGTACTCGCGAATGTCGTAGAAGATAACGGCGTTGCGTTCGTCACCGATCTCGCGAAAGGTGTTCTCCATCAATTCGACGAGCTCGTAATTCATCACGTCCATCACGAGGAGATCGGCATTCCTCGACTGATTTCGCAGCTCTTCGGTGATAAGTGTGTCGCTCGAGATAACCACTTTGTGGCCTTCGAACTCGATTGTGTAGCCGAAGACCGGCTCCACCGGCGGGTGGGCTACGCGAAAGGCCGTCACAACCACGCCGTCGTTCCGATAAGCTTCCACGACTGACTCATCGGCACTGAACTCCGACGCCGCGGCAAAGTGAAACTCCGAGGGCATAAACTCCTCGGTGTGGTGCTCCGTGCGGTAGTGCGAGTCCTCGGCGTAGACCGCGGTAAAGCCCTCGACTATCTGTGCCGTCCCGGTTGGTCCGTAAATCACAAGATCCTTCTCGCGCCCGAGCAGAAAGCTCCGTTGCATGACCTCGCCGAGGTCGGCGATGTGATCGTTGTGAAAGTGGGTCACAAAGACCGCGTCAAGCGCATCCATCGGCAGCCTATACTGCTCCATCCGTTTTTGGGCGTAGTCCCCGGCGTCGAAGAGCAGGAACTGCCCATTCACAAACACCGCTGTAGCGGTTTGCGCCGTGGTGGGACTCATCGGTCCCGCGGTGCCGACAAGAACCACGGTGATCAGGTCTTCCGCGAGGTACTGTTCCCTCGTCTCCTCGTTTGCTTGCTGAGCCTGGACCAGGCTCCGGGACACCATCGCATCGGTGGCACATCCGGAAAAGATTAGAATAACAAGTATCGATGCAGACAGGACGGTCAAACCGCCTCGTAGCTTATGCGAATGCCTCATGGTCTTGTTCTCCTTCTTCGTGTGCGTTGCACATCGAACGTAAAACTGTGCTCTTGAGCATTGCACCGACCCTCGGTGAAGTGGTACGAATGTCCCACTTAGCGGGAAGGTAGACCCGGGCGGCATTCGCGGCAACGCCTTCGCCTTAACTGACACAGATCTCCGGAGTCTGTCCTATGAGACGAGTAAAACAGATTGACGAGTCGAAGAGGATGGTCGGCGAAGCACTCGTCCGACTTGCCGAAAACCACGAGCTCGATGCAATCACCATCTCCGAGATTGCGGCCGAGGCGAAGGTCTCGCGCAACACCGTTTACCGTAACTTCCGCGACAAGGAGGACATACTCGTCTTTGTCGTGCGCTCGTTCTTAGAGAAGCTACGCGAGAAAGCCGCGTCCCTCGAGAATCCACGCCCGCGCGATGTCCTCCTCTGGCGCTTTCGCATACTAAAGAAGGCCCCACAGCTCAGATCCTTTCTCTCCGACGTCCGGCGCGTCTACCTCATGAGGGAGTTTCGCGAGGCCGTAGGCGATCTCTTCAAACTCCCCGGCATCCCCTTAGACAGTTACGACTTCGAGTTCTACGTGGGCGGAATCGACGCCGTGACGGTTCGCTGGATCGAGACCGGGATGAAGGAGTCCCCCGAGGAGATGGTGGAGTTGATCGCGAAGCGGGTGCGCCCGAAGGGGTAGGGGGAAGGATTAGGGCAGGGGGTTGGGAAGGGCTACTCCAAGCGCTCCACATCTCCAGTATCCACTCGGCGGCCGGTCGCCTTTTTGTTGCGAATAAGTTCTGCTTTGCTAATCACGTTGACCGGAATGCCGCCGAGGCTGGTCCCGATTCGCGTTTCCCATGCGTCGTTCCAATCGACGCCGGAGATTCCGGTCAAGAAGTCGACCCGGAGGGGCGGGTACCCAATCTGGACAACGCTGTCGGGCTCGGTGAAGTCCTTTTCCTCGATTCCGACGGATCCAAAGCCAAAGTCGTCAAGTGCGCGCAGGAGCGCTTGGGCGTTTTTTGAGTTCGTGCCGACAAATAGGTCTATGTCGCCGGTGTAGCGAGGAACCCCGTGGAACGCGAGGGCGTAGCCCCCGACAACGAGGAACTCAACTTTGTGGGAGTTTAGTAGTCGCAACAACTCTCTGAAGTCTTCCGGGATCTCCATGCATCTGCCGCCTCAACACCTCGACGTTCAAGAAGCGCTCCTCGGGACTCTTCGATAACCAATACTCGCGGTCGGCGCGGTAGGTCCCTTCGTCGAGTTTTTTCCGGGTAACGACTCTTTCCATCGAGTTCGATTATACCAGAGATCGTGCCGACGCGCCGTCAAAGCGGCGCCAACGGCTTCCGGCCGCCGTTGGCAATCGACGATTGATTGATATCCGGAAACAGCACATTGAAACGGTCTCTCTTGTAAATGTAAGAGAAGCAGTGGCAGGTCGCGCAGGAATCGCCGCACTCGCTGTCGAGACTCCTCTCGGGAGTCCCTGCATCTCGCTTGTATCAAGTCGCTACGGACACTAGACCCTGAAGTTTGCTGGCTTCTTTGTGTGGTCCGAATAAAGTCATATCGAGCTGCATCACACGGAGGAATGTGGCGGCTCTTCCATATTGCCGCCACTATCTCGTGGAATACCGGCGTCAATCGGACTCCGGCTCGAGGCCGTCGCGATCTCCTTCTTCCGCTAGGAGCCGGTGTGTGACCAATCGGACGAAGTTGACAGCCTCCCGCACGTCTTCCTCGACCTGGTTTGGGTCTATGCTGGACGTGACCGGATAGCGATGCTCTACTGCGTACGGCGTCAGACGGGAGAAGAGTTGCATACGGTCGATGTCCATATTCGTCTCACGGTCAAGCAGTTGATGCAGGAATACCAGGTCGTGGGTACGCGGCGGTGTGACGCTCGTGGAAACAAGAATAGCCTTGGCCGCTTTCTCCACAGCCTGCTGAGCGTGAAACCCAATGATCTCATCGGGACGCGGACGCATCTGAAGCAGGAACTCTGCAGTGGCCGCGTCTTGTTCGGCCCTATCGAGCCATTCGCGAACGAGGTCACTAAGCTGCATAGAGCGAGACTCCAGTCCGGAGTATCGTGCGTTCGATCGTCGGCAGTGCGCTGCGCTCGGCGAACACGGACTCCCTCTCGACAATAACGTCTATGGGGAGTTCGACCAGGCCGGAAATGCCAACCCGAATCGCGGAGGCGGTTGCCCGCACGTCTTCGGTGGCATCGGGCACGACAACCAGCACATCCAAGTCACTCTGCTGATTCGCGTTGCCGAACGCATGGCTGCCGAAGAGGAATATACGCCTCGGGGCGGCCGTCGATACTATCAGATCGGTGATTCGCTTGAGCGTCAGAGAGTCGATCACGTAGACGATAATACGTCGCCGGTGGTCGCTACTCAACCGGCGTCGGCGTCAATCACGACGGACTTGGCCGGCGCGTTGAAGTCCCGCGTTTCGCTGATCCCGAGTTTACTACTGAGAAGCCGGTTCGGCCCGCAGCCGCCGTCGATCCGGCTCGACTCCCGCGAGATGTTCTCTGGGAAAGCCAGGACGGTTGACTTCCTGCCCGAGAGAAAACTTGAACCTCCAGGGCCGTACACAATAGACCCTGAAATCTGCTCGCTTCATTTTGTTGTTCATACCGCCTCGCAATGAGCCACATAAGGCAGAGTAATATGACGATCTGTCGATACTGTCGCCGAACCAGCCGTAGGGCAGGCACACGAGGGCCGAGGTATCACGCATGTATCCGAGACGGGCTGACGCCATTCGCTTCACCCGTGCTCAACACCCCGGTCGCGGATAGTCTCGCTGCCTATGCTGTGGTCGATGGTCACAACGGCGCGGCTTCGTCCCGTTCTGGGCCGAGTGTGCGATTTTCGTCCGTACCCCCAAACGGGAGCTTTCCGGCCGCTTTTGACAATAGGCAGTGAGATTTTGTTGTTTTTTTTGCTGTAGTCTGTATGTAGGTGGGAACATGACTGTGAGCTATCCGGTAAGGAAAGGCGAATGACTGCCAAAGAAATGATCAGTGAGATCGAAGCGTTACCCGTAGAGGATCGGATCACCGTCGCCGAAATGGTACTGCGAAGTCTCAACGTCCCTGACCGTGAAGTCGATAGGGAATGGACCGCCGTTGCCAATCGACGATTGATTGATATCCGGAAACAGCACATTGCAACGGTCTCTCTCGAAAATGTACGAGAAGCAGTGGCACGTCGGTTCTCGTCCTGAACAATCGATTTCATCCTGAGGCATTGGCCGAGTTCATCGAAGCGAAGCCGATCTCTCGATACTCCACGAGAAGGCGCTTGTGGGCCTTATCGGGAACATCGAGATTGGCGCACCGGGAGCCGAACACATGCTTCTCAGGCTGACGTTCGTATAATCCTGCCGGAACTCTTTGCCAAGCAAACCGACAACGATTTTCCCACCCGGCTTCGATCTTTATGAGTCGCTGCAGGATCTACTGCTCAATTTCTCGGAACAGGTCCCCGTAGGCGTAGTTCTCAACCAGCTCCATTAATGTCATGCGGTCTTCGGCCACCGTTTACGTCTCCTTGCTGTGCGTTGTGGTGATTCACAGCTTACCGGCGACGGCGGTGGTCAGCTTCTCGAGTTCGGTCAGCGCCCTGTTCCGTCCAACTTGCATCCGCCGGCTACAAGACGACAACACGGTGCCGGTGGCAGTTGCTCAACCGGTGGCGGCGCGCTGGTTCAGAGGCGCCTCCTCCAGAGTCCGTGTCGCTCGCACGTTCCACAAAAAGAAAGGCCCCGGCGCCCCGCCGCGCAACAGTCGCCGCACTCGTTATCGAGACTCCCTTCGGGAGTCCCTGTCGCTCGCGCGTTCCGCAAAAAGAAAGGCCCCCGAATAGGGGCCCTTCTTTTTGCTCTGCCGGGGTCGAGACTCGAACTCGCAGATCCGTAGGGACAATACACCCCGGGTAGTACGGTAGGTGCGCATGCGTCACATATTGTCCACATGAGGCGAAACCAGCGCCGGATCGGCACGATTTCCCATATGCGGCATATGGGCTGTGAGATTTTGTAGCGTTTTTGTCGTAGCCTAGTCGGGAGAGGAAGAAATGAAAGCCGAGTTCACAGCGATTATCGATACGGCACCAGAGGGCGGATACTGGGCTGTTTGTCCGGAAATCCCCGGCGCGAACGGACAAGGGGCATCCAAAGAAGAAGCAAAAGAAAACCTTCGAGAAGCGATAGAACTCATTCTCGAAGATAGGTTGGAGGATGGGCTTCGCGGTTTGGCGTCCGGAGCGGTAAGTGAGACGATCTCGATCGGATAAAGCGATCGGAACTCGAGCGCCGCCTTCGGAGGAATGGTTGCTATCTGAAGCGTGAAGGGCGGTCGCATTCTATCTGGGTCAATCCCCAAACGGGCGTCATTGAAACGGTTCCCAGGTACACGGAGGTCAAGGAACCGCTCGCTAAAAAGATACTACGGAAGCTTGACTCTGAGTGAAGAGCACTCGGTCAGGTACCATTAATGCGTCTATAGATCCGGAAGTACTTGCGGACGTAACTCCTCGCCCGCTGGTTGCCGGAGAACTGTCAACGGTGGCCGAAAAGTTCCCATTTGGGGTGCGGACGTTGTTTTGGACTGATTCACGCTACCTCATGCACTTCCTTCCGATCGTGGACATCGTGTCCACTCCCTCCAGGCCGCCTCGCTCGCTGCCGCGGCCCTCCTGGCCGCTTGTCCTCCCTATCGGTCGGCGCTCGCTCGTTTCAAGTGACACCCTGTCTTGGCAAAAAAAAGCGACGGGGACAATCCCCGCACTCGCTATCGAGACTCCCTTCGGGAGTCCCTGCCGCTCGCACGTTCCACAAAAAAAGGACGGCACAATGACCGTCCTTTTTTTGTTTTGCCCGAGGTGGGACTTGAACCCACACGTCCGTACGGACACTAGACCCTGAAGTTGGCTTGCTTCGTTGTGTCGTTCACACCGAGCCGTACGGAGCCGCATAACGAAGGGGATTATGGCAACCTTTCCATATTGCCGCCCCTGGCTTGTGGAATAGAAGCGTCAACACCGGCGTCAGCAAATCTCGATCGAAAACAATCATGATTGAACGAGTAAGCGTCGTCAAACACGCCGGTGCTGAGTTGCTGGTTGGATCAGTGGCAGTCAATATTGACCGACGCCCGTTGCTGGTGGTGTCCTCGGGTTTCTGCCGGAGATCCGTGGTCTTCCGGCGACTCCGCGACTATCCGAGTTGCTGGAGCTGTCCATTACTGTTGACGTCGAGCTCGGTGCCATCCTGGTAAAACCCTGATTGCCGGCACTTTTGCCGCTGCGCCACCGCAGACGTCTTGGTGAAGAACAACAGCATGAAAAGGTAACAGTCATCGCCGTTCCACGGACTGACGACCAGGATGGCTCCCGTGGTCGCAGTTCAAACAAGTTATCAGTGGCACGGTCCGCGTCGCGAGTATAGGTTCGGTCGAACTCCACTGCAACTCGCGGTACATCCCACTCCGATTTCTACCTGGGAAGCTGCGAGCTTGTCCGCATGGGCATGCACCATTCCAGCTCTCGGCACGGGACCGGCCGTTCCCAGCCCGTGGCCCTTCATTCTGCGGATTTTCTCTTTCAGCTATAATGCAATTATCCCTATTGGTCCAAAGGACGAGGCATTAGCGCTGCACGCAAAGCACGACGAGAGAGGGGATTAGCGCGGGGGGGGAGAATTTTTTGCCCCAGGAATGGGTGCACAACGAGGTGTTCAGGCAGGATGTGGCGAGCATTCGCCGGAATTGACCCCAAAACGACAAAAAGGGCGCCGCCCGGGAGACGCCGTATCGCCGCTATACCACAACCTGAGATGTTTGGGTGGAGTGTTTTTGAGCGGCTCGATCTGATTCTGCGACACCTTCCCGATGAGCAATTGATGGATTCGCTTGAGCGGAGGCGAGGAAAGGGACGCAACGATTATTCGGTGCGAGCGGTGTGGAACTCGATTCTTGCCGGTATCATCTTCGGACATGCGAGCATGAGGCGTCGTGGGGAGTACACACCCACCGGAGCCGAGGAAGCGATGGGGCGGTCCGAGAAAGCGTCACGCGCTGGTTTGGATTCAAGCTTCACCTGGTTGCCGACACGAAGTACGAGCTACCGGTCGCGTTTACCGTGTTACCGGCCAATCACAACGAGATGCCGGTGATGCACCGCTTGGTGGACGGCGTGGCCGCCCGTGATGATCGGATACTCAGCACCTGTGAGATATGGACCGGGGATCGCGGCTATGACGACGGGAAGCTGCTGGAGCGATTGTGGGATGAGTACAGGATCAAGCCGGTCATCGACATTCGCAACACCTGGAAAGACGCCGACACAACGCGGGTGGTCACCGGGCGGGAGAATGTGACGTATGATTGGAAAGGAACGGTGCGATGTGTCTGTCCGGCGAGGATAAAAGAACGGGAGATGGCCTTCGGCGGGTTTGAGAGAGACCGGGACACGTTGAAATACCGATGTCCTGCACGGCATTACGGATACGAGTGCGCCGGATCGGAACGATGTTCGGTCCGTTCGGGAATCCGCATACCGCTGAGGGAGAACCGTCGCATCTTCACTCCCGTTGCGCGGTCGAGTTACCAGTGGAAGCGGTACTATAAGAGACGATCCGCGCTGGAACGGATCAACAGCCGCATCGACACATCCTTCGGATTTGAACACCACACGATTCGGGTATTGCGCAAGATGTCGGTCATGGTCACAGCAATTCGAAATGTGAGAGATTGCGGGTGACGGTAAAACTCCAATAACTCCA
>CAZFLD010000097.1:0-12989 GCA_964519835.1 uncultured Spirochaetales bacterium | reverse complement strand
CTTTCCGGCTTTTTTTAACAGACCGGCGTGTGGATCACACTTGCTTGAGGACTAGGGTCATTTATGGCAACCGATACGTTCCTAACCCATGATGTGGGGACAGGCGCTGTAAAGTCCGCACTGGTCGGGACGGATTTTGGTGTATTGGCCTCCAAGTCTACGCCGATCCACACCCGGTACGCCGCCGGGGGAGTCGCCGAACAGGATCCGCAGGAGTGGTGGCGGGCGCTGTGTGAAAACAGCCGAGCCCTCCTTGGCGAGCAGCCGACGAGTGGCTACACCGTTCTGGGTGTGGGAGTCGGCGGCCACATGCTTGGTCTTGTGTGCGCCGATGCTACCGGCAGCCCGGTTGCTCCCGCGATGATTCACGCCGATACCCGGGCCGCGAAACAGGCCGAGCGCCTCGCCGCGCAGGTTGGTGTTCCGGAGCTGTATCGCCTTACCGGGAATCGCCTCGACTCGCGTGCGAGTCTGGCAAAGGCTCTGTGGCTCAAGGAAGAGGCGCGAGGGGTCTACGACCGGACCGACCGGTTTCTTCAAAGCAAAGACTTTGTCGTTGGAAAGCTCGTGGGGGCCATGGACACCACGGATCCTTCAGACGGTGCCCACGGTCTTTTGGTCAACGTCTCCACGCGCCGGTACATCGACGAGGTGCTCCAAGAAGCCGGGCTTGATGCCGCGAAACTGCCCGCGATCCGCGACGGCGCCGTGCCGGCGGGTCGGGTGTGCGCACAAGCGGCAAGAGAGTCCGGTGTCCCGGAAGGTGTCCCGGTGATCGTGGGCGCCGGCGACGGCTCGATGGCGGGCCTCGGCGCGGGCTGCCTCGCCCCTGGCGAGCAGTACGTTTCCTTCGGAACGACCGCCTGGATCGGTGCCGCCTCGGACGTACCGCCCCTTCACCACACCATGCTGAGCTTTGTGCTGCCCGGAGTTACCTCGGGTTTGCACTATGCCGTGGGGACGATCCAAAACGCCGGGGCCGCAATCAGGTACGTGTTGTCTCTTAGCGGGGGCGGCTTTGCCGATGTGGACCGGGCGATCGATAAGATCTCGCCGGGTAGCGACGGGCTCCTTTTCTTGCCCTACATCGGCGGCGAGCGAACGCCCTTGTGGGACGCGGATGTTCGTGGCTCGTTTGTAGGCTTGGATGCATCGTTCGGGAAGCTCCATTTGGCCCGCGCCGCGTTGGAGGGAGTCTGCTTTGCCCTTCTGTCGGTTCTCGAGTGTATGCCCTTTGGCGGCCCGGTAGAGTCCCTGCGGCTCGTTGGCGGCGGATTTCGCTCGCGGAAGTGGGTGCAGGTCGCTTCGGACGTGCTCGGCCTATCGCTCTTGAACGTCTCTACTGCGGCACAGGACGGCGGCTGTGTTGGCGCGGCGGTGGCAACGGCTCTCGGCGTGGGTGTTATCTCGCGGCTCGAGGATGCCTCGGGGGTCCGGCGCACCACAGATCGTGTCGAGCCGGATGCACGGCGCCACGAAATGTACCGGGAGCTCCACGGGCTGTACGCGCGGGCATACGGCGACCTGCGCGAAATCAACGAGGGACTTGCCCGGCACAGAGGGCGGTAGGCTCGCCGGGGCGGCGTCGCCGTAGTGTTGGCGGCTAACCGTCGCGGTGTTTGCAAAGTGTTGCCCTGAAGAGACCCCTAGATCGAGGGCGATACCGGTTATGGAATCCCCGGTCTTGCGCAGGCGTGTTGGTCTATGTATGTCACCGCCCCGTCAATCTGTTGCCGTTCAAACTCCGGTTCGCGGCCTCCCCGAGCATCTTCGATGAGCATCGACAAAAACACCGTGAAGTGGTCGCGGGCGGCCAGATTATCGTCGAGTTGTAGCCGATGACCTCGATGCCCGGCATCTCTAATATGGGCGTAGTTCGTACTACGCGCTCTACATATCTTACCGCACTGTTAATATATTAGGAGAGCGTATGGATAAAACAGTACGGTGGTATCGGACTCCGGTGGATAGAAAGGTGCTTGGCAGCCTGACAAAGAGAAGCAACGCCCTCGGGTTGTTGCAAACCGTCGGTTTTTTGCTCTTTGTCGCCGGGACGGGCTTCGCGGCGGCGCTTAGCATCGGCAGATTGCATGTCGTCTTTGTGCTCCTTTTCTTCTTGGTCCACGGAACCTTCTACGCCTTTATTCTCAACGGCTTTCACGAGCTATCACACAACACCGTCTTTAAGTCCAAGAGTCTCAACGCCTTTTTCCTGCGGCTGTTTAGTTTTTTGAGCTGGAACAATTACGTGTTCTTCGACTACAGCCACACCGCCCATCACAGGGTGACCTTGCATCCTCCGGAAGACCTCGAGGTAGTACTCCCCATGAAATTCAGTGTGAAGGGCTTTTTGGAGCGATCGATCATCAACCCAATTGGGCTGTTCGAGACTCTGGTCGGGACCGTGCGCCTGTCTTTCGGGGATTTTGGAGGACCAATGCCCGCCGGCTTTCACCCATTTTCGGCGGAGTGGAAGGCCCGTCTCTTTCCTCCGGATAACAAACAGGGACGCCGCAAACTTGTGAACTGGGCGCGGTTTACTCTTCTTGGTCATATTACTATCGCGGTGGTGAGCATCGCGACCGGACTCTGGATGATACCGCTTGTCGTTAGCCTCGCCCCCTTTTACGGCAGTTGGTTGCTCTACTTTCTGAACAATACCCAGCACATGGGTATGATGGATCGCGTTCCGGACTTTCGTCTCTGTGCGCGTACAATAGTGCTCAATCCCTTCCTTCGGTTTATCTACTGGCATATGAACTACCACTGCGAGCATCACATGTACGCCGCCATACCGTGCTACAACCTCAAAAAGGCTCACGAGGTGATGAAGCACGATTTGCCCAGATCACCCCGTGGACTGGTAGCTACATGGCGGCAGATTTTTGCTATCGAGCGGAGACAAAAAGAGGATCCGAGTTATCAGTTCAACGCACTAACGGACTCACTGTAGCTGTGTGGATGCAATTGCGGCTGTCTCGGACCTCGCGGCAGATCTGTATTGAGATGCTGTGACCCCGGTCACCTTGCGGAATGCCCTGCTGAGCGTAGAGATCGAGGAAAACCCCACACGACCGGCGACGGCACCAATACGAGCCCCACCGAGGAGCATCTGCTTGGCCACTCGAATGCGCTCTGCGAGCAAAAATTCCGAAAACGTCTTTTTGGTTTCTCGCTTGAACAGCCGACTTGCGTGCGTGACGTGAACGCCAAGATGTTTGGCCACCATGTCGAGGGTAACCGCTTCACCGGCGTGCGCGCGAACGTAGTCGACGGCGTATCTGCCGAGCTCCGTCCGACCCAACGATTTCTCATTCGGATCGAGTCGTCTTCGCAGCACCGAGAGCATTTCCAAGAGGCGACCGAAGACCGCATAGACTCGATATGGATCGCTAGAACGGATGTCTCTGTACAGCTCATCAAAGATCGGCGACAGCTCCGGTGCGCGCCGAATCAGCGCCCACCGGTCGAGGCAAAAAGACTCGCAGAGGTGGGCAAGGGCACGGAACTCCGCTGATTGCTCAACAAACTCGACGGGTCCTGCGGCCGGTCTTACCAGGCGGCCCGGAGGTAGAATGTGGTTGGCGGCTACCCCGACGACCGGCTCGGTCTGTACACCGAGCCAATAGTACTCGGCGTTGCACCGGTCGATGGCAAACTCATGCTCAACCCCGGGCGAGATGACAATCACGTCGTCCGGTTCGAAGCTTTCCGGTTTCTCGCCCGGAAAGATGCGGATTTTCGGGCGCCCCGAATGGATGTAGATGATCTCATAGCCCAGGTGCCGGTGAGGATCAAAGCTGCGTCCCGATTCGTGCTCACAATGGCCGAAGTGGGTGAGCTGTGGGAGCTGGTGAATCGGAGTGTCCAAACAGACGTGTGCCATACCGGTGAGTATAGCAATGGTTTGGCCAACGTGCAAAACAGGACAAAGAAATGCTATGTCGTGCAAAACACAATGCCTTGTGACTGTGCGATCATAGTATAAATTCATAGGAGGTGCTCATGAAACGAGCAATTGTATTTGCACTTGTACTACTGTTGGCGGGCGGCGCCCTGTTTGCCGGTGGCCAGGAAGAGGATGAAACGATAAGCATCGCGGGAATCATCTTCCAGAACGACCAGTTCTTCCAGGTCATTCAGGACGGCATGGAGTCGGCGGCCGAGGACTTTGGTGTCGAGCTTTCGATCGGCAATAGCGACAACGACCCGCAGCGCGAGATTGAGTTGGTGAACAACTATATCGTCGCCGGCGTTGACGCTATCGTGATCTCGCCCCTGAGCGAGACCGCATCCGTCCAGGCTCTGAAAGATGCCGATGACGAAGGTATCTCGATTTTCCTGTACAATTCGCCACTTGCCGCCGACTTTCCCGTTAGCTACTACAATTCCAGCCAGACTCAGCTCGGTTCCTCGACCGGTGAGGCGGCCGCAGAGTACGTTGCGGACATGGAAGGTGACACGATTCGGCTGGCAATCCTGGCCTTCGACTCGTTGTTGCCCGAAATTAGCGACGCTCGTGTCTCCGGTTTTGTTGATACCTTGTCTGAGCAGACGGACAAAGAGATCGAGATTGTCTCTCGTCAAGACGGCTGGCTTGCTGAGATGGCACTCCAGACCGCGGGGGACATCTTGACGGCAAACCCGGATATCGACATGATCTACGCCGCGAATGAAGGCGGTACGGTCGGTTCGGTCCAGGCGGTTCGAAACGCAGGTCTTGCCGGCGATGTTGTTGTTTTTGGCATCGATGCTACCGATCAGCTCGCCCAGTTCCTGTTGGACGACGACGATGTCCTGCAGGCCGTTACCGGTCAGCAGCCGCTTCTGATTGGGTATGGCATTGTTGAGGCTGCCGTTAATCACCTCAACGGCGAAGGGGTAGAGGATACGGTTATTGTTCCCGGTGTGCTTCTTTCTCGTGAAGATCCGGCCGGTGTCGAGGCTTTCCTCGGAGAGTAAGACAAACCATTTGTAGTGCGGCGACACAAACGTGCTTGAGTTACACCATCTACGTAAAGAGTATCCGGGCACCGTCGCCGTTGCCGACCTTTCCGTCCGATTTGCGGGCGGAAAGGTCAACGCTATAGTCGGCAAGAACGGCTCGGGCAAATCCACCGCAATCAAGATGATCTCGGGCGCCGAGCTTCCGGACACCGGCACGGTACGTCTGGACGGCACGACGCTTAATATGGGTTCGACAGCCGAGGCGATCCGGAACGGTATTGCTACGGTGTATCAGGAGTTGTCGCTCTTTCCCGATCTTTCCGTCGCCGAGAATATCTGTTTTCAGAGTCTGCCTCACAAGGGTCCAAAGATCGATTGGCATGGGACCAAGGAGCGCGCGCGAGTGGTGTTGAGAGAGCTTGACCTGGAGGTCGACGTAGACGTCCCGGTGGGCTCTCTGAGCGTCGGCTGGCAGCAACTCGTGGAGATTGCAAAGGCAATCAACCATGATCTTCGGGTCTTGATTCTGGATGAGCCAACGTCAGCCCTTTCCCAGGACGAGGTCAGCCGGCTTTTCTCGGTCGTTCGCAAGATTCGGGAGCGTGGCGTTGTTATTCTCTACATATCGCACCGTCTCCAGGAACTGCCTATGATTGCGGATACCGTAACGGTCCTCCGCGACGGCGAGTTGGTGGGCCACCGTGAGCTGTCGGAAATCACACTTAACGACGTAGTCTCGATGATGTTCGGAGACGTGGAGCACAAGAGCCTGACACCGCCTCTTCCGGAGACGGCGAAGACAGTCCTGGAAGTCATCGGCATGACACGGGAACCGTTCTACCGAGATGTCGCTTTTGAGCTTCGAGAGGGGGAGATCCTCGGCATTGCGGGCATGCTCGGAAGTGGACGTACGGAGCTGTTGCGGGCGATTTTTGGGGCCGATCCTTTTGATAGAGGTACGGTGCGTGTACATGGCCGTGAGGTTCGGCGTTTTACCCCGGAGTCACTCAAACGGAACGGCCTCGCATACACGCCGGAGAACAGAAAAACTCAGGGTCTTATTCAAGTCCAAACGGTGCTGCAAAACTTGACACTTGCAGCGCGGCATCGATACACCAGCCGAGGTGTCCGCAAGAAGAGCTTGGAGCGTGAAGCTGCGAGCCGACAAGTCGAGGATCTGTCCATCAAGGTCGGCAGCTTGGATCTGCCCGTGTCGTCGTTGAGCGGCGGAAACCAGCAAAAAGTCGTTGTCGGTAACTGGCTCAACGATCTTCCTACGGTCGTGCTCCTCGACGAGCCGTCCCGCGGCATCGACGTAGAGGCAAAACAACAGATTTTCCGGATAGTGTGGAAGCTGTCCGAAGAAGGTATTGCGACGATCGTCGTTTCTACCGAACTCGAGGAGCTTATTGAGCTCTGCCATCGTATCCTGGTCCTTCGTGATGGAGCGCTGAAGCAAGAGATCGACCCCAAATCGGTAACGGTGGAGAAGGTGTACTCCGCCTGCATAGGAGTGCATGAATGAGACGATTGCATCTCGAGCGCTACATTATGGAGCTCGTTCTTGTCGTGCTCTTTATCGTTTTCGCGTTCACCGCAACGGGTTTTCTCTCGGTGCGGAACGTCTTGAACGTGATGCGAAATGTCGCCCTGCAAGGGATCATCGCCTTTAGTATGACGGCGGTTATCATTTCGGGAGAGATCGACCTCTCGGTGGGTTCGGCCGTGGCATTTGCCGGCGTTGTTATCGCCTGGCTTGTGCAGGCATTTGCCGGCGTCGGCATGGCTCTTGGTCTTGCGGTGCCTTTGGCCGCCGTATTGACTATTGCCCTTTCTTCTTTGGTCGGATGGACCATCGCCTACATGCGAAACGCCTTTGGCGTTCCTACTTTTATCACAAGCCTTGCCTACCTAACGGTCCTATCCGGCATTGCCAACCTAATAACCGACGGTTTTCCGATTACCTCATTTCCTCAGTGGTACAACTTCCTTGGTGGTGGCGACATACTCGGCATACCCGTCCCTGCCCTCTTTTTAATCGTTGTTTTTGTGGCATTTAGCTTTTTGATGAGCCATACTTCCTTTGGTCGTTCGGTCTATGCGGTCGGTGGCAACGCCGAGGCGGCCCGCCTCAACGGCATCAATGTACGGAAGATAAAGTATATCCTCTTTGCGGTGACGGGCGGACTTGCCGGTCTGACCGGTATTCTTGTCTCATCGCAGATTATGGCGGGGACCCCCACGGTTGCCCGGGGTTGGGAGCTGCAGATTATCTCAGCGGTTATCATCGGTGGGGCAAGCCTGGCCGGCGGCGCAGGCAATATCCGCGGAACGCTGGTCGGTATCTTTTTCCTCGGAATCATCATCAACGGCATGACGCTTTTGAATATAAGCCAGTACTGGCAGCTTGTTGTCCGGGGAGCGCTTATCCTTGCGGCCATCTTGGTCAACAGTCTTCGGATGGTACAGCCGGGCGCGCGTCGAAGAACACCAAAAGCGAAAGCGGCCGCGTAGCGAGCGGCGCGCCTATGCGCCGGCGTTTATGTGTAGTATTTGCTCTCGCGTCCCGTACTTCTTGGGGGCTTGCACCATAGCCTCCATGTTCTCGGGCTTTGTATTCCTACCCATCGCGCAGCCCGAGCTCAAGATGATGTCCATGCCGCGGGTATCCTCGATGATCGCCTTTGCCTTGGCGTCGACATCTTCCGGAGTGCCGAACACAAGCGGATCACTGGGATCGATGTTTCCCATCAGGACTGCCTTGCCGCGGGTCAGCTCGGAGGCCCGCTTTATGTCCACCTGCCAGTCCACTTCGAGAATGCGCGCCTGGGTGGAGACGAGGTCTTCGATGATCTGGTTCGTATTGCCGCAGATGTGGATGGAAAACGGAATACCGTAGTCCTGGACTTGTTTGGTGAGCGTGACCTCGTGCTCCAGGGCGAACTGCCGGTACATGGCGGGCGACATCAGCGCCGGACCGGCGTAGCTGTCTCCGATGGACGTGGCGTGAGCCCCAGCATCTTTTTGGGCCTGAGCAAATCGTAGTGTTGCCCGGCGGCACCAATCCAAAACCGCCCAGATGTCCTGCGGGTCGGCCTCGATGAGGTCCATCATAAAATTGGATGTGCCTCTGAGCAGGCAGGCAAGGTCAAAGGGGCCCTGATCAGCACGGCCCATGACAAAGACCTCGTCGCCGAAGGTCGACACGAGCTCTTCCGTAGCGATAAGCCATTCCGGCAATCGAGCGCTGTTCCTCGGGTCCGGGAGCTCCATGTCGTGGATCATCTTGAGATCCTCGAGGACGGGTTCGTGCTCATCAACAATCGCGACCTCTTGCTCTCGAAAGACGATCTTTGCCCCGCAGGCTTCGGCCAACGAAGCATCATCAATGTCAATGACCACGCCGTCGTAGCCGTATTTCTCGCGGCATATGCGGTGGCTCTCGGCCATAAGGCGTCCGTTTTTGTTCACGTCTCCGATTCGATATCCGGCCGTTTCGCAGGCAAACATAAACGCTTGTGGTACCACCGGGACGCGGTCGGGAACGTTATGGCCCAGGACCGTCATTACTCTTTGTTTTGGGGTCATTGTGTTGTTGGATTCCATCATGTAACTCCGTTTGGGACGGCACGGCAAAAAACGCCTTGGCTGATACCAGTTTACGGTGCCTCGATGCGCCCCGAATTGTTGAATAGCGACGCTTAATTGATTTATTCTGCCGTAGTGAGCTTTGAGCTTCGCGAGTTTCCTATTCCCGAGTTCCCGCGTCTCACGCACTTCGGCTATTGTATCTCCGCCGGCAGCTTCACCTTCGACGCACACCGGCACCTCGGCTATGAGTTTGTATACATCGAATCAGGCGCCGCCGACGTCGTCCTGTTGGCCGGCTCAAACGCGGTGTGTCTGTCCACACACGACTGTGTCCTGACGCCGCCCGGCGTCGAGCACTGCTTCTCCGTCGACGGTTCCGGAATGTCCTTTTTTTGGGCCGGGATTCAGACCGACGATGTGGTGCAGACTTCCGACAGCAACATTTTGCCGCCGCGGGCGCTGCTCGGTCGCCAGACCGTTCGCGTGCAGATGCTGGGGCCGGATCGCCGCTACGGCGATCTGCGCCGGCTTGCCGAGTCGCTCCACATTGACAAAGCCACCGTTCTCAGCCGGGTACCGGAAATCGGCTCGGTGATGAGGGCCATCGAGCAAGAGCTCGTGAGCTCAGAAGGTTCGGATCACTATTTGGTCTACATCAAGGTGCTGGAGCTTTTTGCATTGTTCCGCAAAAGACTCAGCAGCAGAGATATTTTTCAAAACGCCTCCTCCCTGGTTCGAAGTGTTGTTGCTCACGTTTCCAGCTCTCTCACGCAACGCTTGTCGAACGCCGAGCTGGCCGCCTATTCAGGGGTAAGTGTGCGTCAGCTCCATCGCCTTTTTAGGTCGGAGCTGGGCGTGTCTCCGGCCGCCTTGGTAGAGCGATTGCGCATCGAAGAGGCCTGCCGTCTCCTATCCAGTGGGTACCGTTCAGTCGATGTACTGCAAAGGACCGGCTTCTCGTCGGCTGAGCACTTCCATCGGCGGTTTCGTCTGGCCACGGGCGTTACGCCCAAGCAGTATCGTCGCGGGGCCGATAGCCGGGCCGGCGCCCCCGCGACCGCCCCCCGTTTCGCCGACGTCGTAGTTAACGTTCCGTAACCTGCCCGGTTGCCGCTGGGTTCCGTTTGGTGAACCGCGCTATACTGCGAAGAGCCTGATACAGCCAACACCAGGCGAGGAGGCCCCTATGCGGCGCGCAAACACCATCGGAATCACTATTCTTTTTCTCGTACTGATACCCATTGTGGCATTTGGCCAAGACATCATCGAACCGATAGAACCGATCGACGTCGAACCGGTGATTTTTGTCAGAGACGACGACGGCGAGCTACAAAAGCTCAGCGTGGGCCGTGTGGAAGTTGAGACGCTTATCGTCGGGTCCGTCGCCGAGACCACAATGACCATGAGTTTTGGCAATCCGTTCAGTCGAGTCATGGAGGGGAACCTCTACTTCCCGTTGCCCTCCGGTGCGACGGTGAGCGGCTACGCTCTCGACATCCAGGGCGTGATGGTCGACGGAGTTGTGGTCGACCGTGACGAGGGGCGACAGGTATTTGAAGAGATCGTACGTCGTGGTGTCGATCCGGGGTTGGTGGAATGGACACAGGGCAATGTGTTCCAGACACGGATCTTTCCGATTCCCGCCCGGGGCAGCCGTACAATCCGGCTGCGCTACGTTTCCGACTTGAATCGTCGCGGGGGCGCCCTCTTTTATCGCCTACCGATGAACTTTCCCGACGTGGTGCCTCAGTTCTCGATCCGTGTTGAGGTGGTGGAGTCTGAGTCCGAGCCCGAAGTAGCCGACGGCGGCTACGCCAACTTTCAGTTCCGCACCTGGCGCGACAGCTATGTGGCCGAGACAAGCCTTCGTGACGCCGATCTTTCCGAGGACCTTGTAGTGGCGCTTCCCGACGCCGAGCTTGTCCAAACCGCGGTGGAAACCACCGGAGACGACGAGTACTTCCTCGTGCGCATCGAGCACTCAAGCGCATCGGAGCAGGCTGCCGGGGCCGCGCTCAAACCCGACGAGATCACGCTCTACTGGGATGCTTCACGATCGCGGCGAGGCCACGACAACGGGAGGCTGATCGATCTCATCGCGGACTATCTTTCCACCCTCGGTTCGGGGCGAGTGCGTCTGGTGGCCTTTCGGAATGCGGCCGAGCTGGTAGGTGAGTACCGGGTGCGATCAGGCCAATCGCCCGACCTCGAGGCGGCGCTTACCGGTCTTGCCTACGACGGTGCCACACAGCCGGGAACATTGCCCACGCCGCCCCGGTCTACGGACATGGTCATAGTGGTGTCCGACGGCATCGCCACATTCGGCGAGCGAGCCTTTGAGGACTTCACAAAGCCCGTGTTTGTCATTGCGCCCGGCGGCACTTACAACGAGCCTGCGCTTGTGTCTCTTGCCACCCGCAGCGGCGGCGCCTACTTCAATTTGGACCGCCTTGCGGCGTCGGACGTTGTGGAGCGGATCGGCGTCTCGGCGCCGGCGGTCGTGGAAGTTGTTGCGCGATCAGGCCGGATCCAAGACGCGGCCGTACGGAACACCGGCGAAGCCTTTACAATCTCGGGCCGCCTCGAGACCACAACGGCGAGGCTTACTATCGACACCACAGATGCCACGGGCGAGGTCCGGACGGAGACGGTAACCATCCGACGATCCGGTGCGCGCGAGGGTGCTTTGCTTGCTACCTACTGGGCTCAGTCCCGCTTGAACGAGCTTCTTGCCGACGAGGTAGCCAACGCGTCGGAGATCCGGTCACTCGGCCGTGAGTTCGGACTGGTTACCCCCGGCACGTCGTTGATTATCCTCGAGAGCCTCGAGCAGTATGTCGAGTTTCGTATTCCCCCACCCGAGTCACTGCCGCGCATGCGCCGCGACTACTTCGAGCGGATCGCCGAGCTGGATGGACAGAAGGAAGAGCAGAAGGACGACCGTCTCGAGCAGGTGTTGGCCGACTGGCGTCGCCGGATCGAGTGGTACGAGGCGGAGCACCGGGGCGCGTTTGTCGATCCCAACGAGCCTGAGAACGGAGGCTTCTTCGGCGGTGGCGAGGAGATGGATGAGCCCACAACCGGCGCGCCGATGGGTGAACAAACCATGGAGCGTGATTCGATGGGCGGCGCCGGCGAGCCGAGCCCAAGTGTGACCGCAGCCGACATGTCGGACGGTCGGACGGAGGAAGGAAGCGAGCCGGGCGGCGAAGACCACGGGGCAAGCGGCGGTGTGACCGAGCTTGCGCCATGGGATCCCGACACGCCCTATCTGCGCGAGCTACGCGATGCGCCCGACGGTGAGCGGTACAGCGTCTACCTTGACCTGTCCGACGAATGGGCCTCCTCTCCGTCGTTTTTTGTGGACTCCGGAGACTTCTTCCTGGACGAAGGGAATACGGCGATTGCGATTCGAATCTGGTCGAACCTGGCCGAGGTCGAGCTCGAGAATCCCCAGCTTCTGCGGGTCTTGGCCCATCGACTGGACCAGGCCGAGGAGCTCGAGCTGTCGGAGTCCGTGTTCCGTCGGGTCCTTGTGATGCGACCCGAGGAGCCGCAGAGCTACCGGGACCTTGCCCTTGTGCTCGGCCGTTTGAACGAGTACACGGAGGCAATTGCGCTCCTCTGGGACGTTGCGACCGGTGAATGGGACGGCCGGTTCCCGGAAATTACCAACACCGCTCTTATGGAGATAAACAGCTTTATTCCCAAGGCCGAGGCGGCAGGCCTTGCCGTGCCGGACATCGATGAGCGGTTTGTTCGTCTCTTGGACACCGATCTTCGTGTTGTCCTGAGTTGGGATGCGGACCTTACCGACATGGACCTCTGGGTTACAAGCCCTTCCGGTGAGCGTATCTACTACGGCAACTCCCGCGGCTCCTTTGGGGAGTATCTGAGCCGAGACTACGTGAACGGCTACGGACCCGAAGAGTACTTCATCCGCGAGGCGGAGAAGGGGTCCTATGTCGTGCAGGCCAACTACTTCGGTAGTGGCGCCGTTACCTTAGTCGGTTCGGTTACGCTTCAGGTGGAAATCTTCACCGACTACGGCCGCCCGGAAGAAAAGCGGCAGGCAGTCACCGTGCGCCTCCGCGGCGCCGGCGACGTTGTAGACATCGGCCGCGTCAGCTTCTGACGCGGCGGGTTGATAGACGGGTGTTGCGCTATCCGGCGCATCGAACCTAAGAAGCTTCTTTCGCTTGTAGAGAGTGGCGGAACGATATCGAAGAGCGAAGGTGCCCCGTGTCCCACGTGGGCGCCGCGCGCATGTTCGAATGCGACGATGAGGTTTTTGTGTCACTCATCGCGCCCGACACCAATACGCGTCGCGACTAAATGCTCGCCGGAAGTCGATACCTCGTCGTTCCCGGCGGGCGTCCCGGGATCTGAATCTGCTGCTGCTATGAATCGTGCAGCAGCTATCCGTGCGCCCCTATGGCCAGATATCGGGG
>CAZFLD010000096.1:0-13057 GCA_964519835.1 uncultured Spirochaetales bacterium | reverse complement strand
GCCGTGCGACCTCCTCCGTAACGTCTGTCGGCGGGAGCTCGTCTTGGGTGACGTAGGACAGATACTGCTCGATCACTTTCGACAAGCTCTTCCCGTGGGCACGCGCGTATTGCTTGGCTCGCCTCACGACTGACTCGTTGATGCTTAACGTAAGCTTCGAACTTATTACCTCACCTCACGTGTAAGAACTCCGCAATTGATACGTATTGTTAATACCGAGCGTGGCCGACCGGCAGAGGGATGCCCGTACTGTGCGATTGTCCGTAAGGACGTGGAAGTTCGCGTCCTCCTGCTCCACCGCGTTGCCACGAATTCTTGGCCCGACTACCCGCTCGCCGTTGTATGATGGGGCATGGGAGTATTGATCCGTCCGGTCACCACAAGAGCCGACAACCGCCTCTTTGTTCGGCTGCCGCAGTACCTCTACGGCGATCGTCCCGAGTGGGTACCGCCGTTGTGGATCGACGAGCGTCACGGCTACGACGCGGCGTCTAATCCGGTCCTCCGCAATAGCGACTACGCTCTCTTTCTTGCGTGGACAACAGACCCGCGAGCTCTTGGCCGCCGCCGCGGAAACGCCACCGCCGTTGGCCGACTCCTGGTCTACATCGATCGGACCTGGAACGACTACTACCAATCTACCGACGGTCTCTTCGGGGCCCTGGACGCGGTTGTCGATCCCGAGGTGTATCGTGCGCTGCGCGAGGCGGGCGAGAACTGGCTCCGTGACCACGGCGCCTCCTGTATGATTGGGCCCATCAACCCGGTGGCCGAATACTGGGGCGCCCTGATCGACGGTTTTGCCTCGCCGCCCATGCTCCTGACCCCGTGGAATCCTCCGGAAGTCGACGGGCTGATGCACGCTGCAGGATTCGAGCGGCAGATCGACCTCTACGCCTACGAGGCGGACTCGGCCAACGGCTATCTGCTTCCGGAGCGGTACAAACGGTTTCACGAGCGATTCCTTGCGCGCAATCCCGACTACACCATTCGACGGCTGGACACCCGGCACTTCGCTCGAGATGCCGAGGCAATCTGGCGCATCAGCAACGCATCGTTTAGCGCCAACTGGGGCTACGTCCCGGTCCCTCGCACGGTGTATCTGGACATGGTCCGTAGACTAAAGCCGATCCTCGACCCGGAGGCGGTATGGTTGGTCGAGCACCGCGGAAGGGTCGTAGCCTTCGCCCTCGGCTTCCCCGACGCCAACGTTATTTTCAAACGCATTAACGGGCGCCTTCTCCCCTTCGGCTGGGCGAGGCTGCTCGCCATGCGGCACAGACTGCGCGACTATCGCCTTTTTGGTCTGGCGGCCGAGCCCGGGTGCCAGGGCATGGGCTTGGATGCCCTGATGTACGTCCACCTGTACACGCACCTCGCACCACGGCGAGTCCGCTTGGAAGCAAATTGGATCCTGGACAACAACGCCCCCATGAACAACGCGCTTATCAAGCTCGGCCTCGAGCGAACCAAAACCTATCGCATCTATCGGCGCGAGTGGGAGTAGCGGGAAGGCCGATTCCCTACAATACAACTCGGGTTTGATTCCCGAGCTGCGCTGCGCTATCGTCATAGCATGCGCATTCTCCGTCTCCCACCAAAAGGCGCCCCCGCCCGGGTACTCATCTTCTTGCTCCTTGCCGCGGTCAACACAGGCCTCGTCGCCGAGCCGCGAATCACCGTAAACGCAGCAAATACCCAGTGGGGTGTCGTCGCCCTGTCGCCCAATGACAGGTTCATCGCGGCGCTTCAAGGCCGGGAGGTGGCTCTGTTTGACTACCAGAGCGCCCGCCGACTTCGCAGCATCCCCGCCGGCGACATCGAAGCCACCGCACTTCACTTCACCGCCGATGAACAGACGATCCTCGTCGGGATGCAACCGGGAGTACTCGGCCTCGCGGACGTGGAAACCGGTGAGTACCGGTGGAGCGTGGAGATGGCCGAGCCACAGCTTCTACACAGTATCGACATAGCCCCCAACGGCTCGGTGGCCTTGGTCGGTGGGTGGCTCGCCGACGAGGAGGCCGAGACCAGAGGACGGACGATGCTCGTCGATATGGAGTCCGGCGAGGTGCTGTGGACGGTCGAAGTAGGATCACTTCGGGTGGACTCGAGTAACATCGAGTTCCTCCCCGGCGGCCGCCGGGCGGTCCTTGGAAACGACCATGAGGACATCCTGATCTTCGACGTGATCTCCCGCCGAGTCGTCCGTACCTTCGAAGGCTCGTGGTACGACAGCACCAACTTCGCCGTAAGCCCGGACGGAACCACCATCGCCCATGCCGGCGCCAACGGCGTCGTCTCGCTTCTCGACATCGAGAGTTGGGAGGTGACCGTCGACTTGGAAGCCGGCGACTGGGTCTACGACCTGACGTACTCCGACGACGGCCGCTACTTGGCTGCCGGCACTCGCGGCGCCGGGACCAGCGTCTTCGACCTCGAAACCCACGAACAGCTCGTAGCGCTCCCGCGTGACAGTATTTCTCTCGCCTTCTTCTCAGACGCGGAGCGGCTCCTCATTGGACCAAACGCGTACTCCGAGGAGAGCGTGAAGGTTTGGGATTGGCGAGCGGAAGAGATCGACTCGGCCCTTGATGCCGGTGCTCCGGCGGCCTACGAGACCGTTATGAGTCCCGACGGAGGGCGGCTCTATATTGCGGGGGTCGATTCGGTCGTGTACGCCTGGGACACGCAGACCATGCGCCTCGCCGGGGCGCTTCCGGCGTACGAGCCGGGCGTCGATGCCGGCGACTCATACGGCAACAATGATACCAACGCTCGAGGTATTGCGGTATCCCCCGACGGCGACGAGCTTGTCGCCGGGGGCAGAGACGGGAAGATTCGCTTTTTCGACGCGAGGACCCTCGAGCGGCTCGAGCCGACGATCGACACCGAGTCTGCCGTGACCGATGTGCGATACGCTCCCGACGGGAACATACTCGTTGCCGGCCTCTGGAACGAGACGGCCGTCGTTTACGACCGAGAAGAGCGCACGGAGCTATCGACCGTAGAGCCCGAATACCCTATTCGGTCGGTTCTCTTTGTCCCGGATTCCGACTCCCTCATCACGATGTCGGCCCATCAAGACGACGATGTGCTCCGCATCAGCGCGACCACCGGCGAGGTGGAGACTACCTACGGTAGCCATCGGCTCGCTTCCTCGCACGCGCATCTCGTGCTCTCCGACGACGGCGCCTACCTCTTGGGCATCTGGACTCCTGCCGCAAAGCTCTACGACACCAAAAGCGGCGACCTCATCGCCGAGATGCCCGCAGGGGCTAACCGGAGTAACTTTCATGCCCAGGCATTCGGTTTCCGCACGGCAAGCTTCGGACCGGACGGCCTTTCCATCTACGTGGGCTACGGGACCGGCGTCATCCGCGAGGTCGACCTGCTGACCAACCGCGTGCGCCGCTCCTTTTCGGCACACCCTCGGCAGGTCACATCCATCCGCTTCTCCCCGGACGGAAAGATCATGTACACCACCTCCGCCGACGGCACCCTGCGCACCTGGCGCACCGAAACGGCGGAACTACTGACCACCTCCCTCGCCACCGCCGACGGCTCCTGGGTAACCTGGACGCCGGAGGGCTACTTCGCCGGCACTGAAGAGGGAATCGACCGCTTTGTCTACGTCGTCGACGGCTTGGAGACCTACGACCTCGAGCGCCTTTTCAACACCTTCTATCGGCCGGACCTCGTCGCGCGAAAAGCGGCCGGGGGAACAATCGACGGAGTGGCAACCCTCGCCGACGGTGTGGCGGAGCCGCCGGAGGTTATCGTCGAAGCTGAGCACTTCGACGGCGAGTTCCGCGGCCTGTCCGCTGTGGCCGACGAGTCGGCCGGCGCTTACATTGTCGACGGGCGCCTTCGCGTACGGGTTACGGCAACCGAGGCCGGCGGCGGGATCGGCGAGATCAGGCTCTTCCACAACGGCGGCCGTGTTCCCACGGCAGCGCGGGAGCCGACACCTTCGGAAGAAGGATCGACAGCATCGCAGATATTCGCCGTTCGATTGGTCAACGGAGAAAACAGAATCACCGCCGTCGCCCTCGCCGAGGACCGGACCGAGAGCGCGCCCGTTACGCTCATCGTTCCCTTTGCCGCCCCCGACGCTCGTCCGCCTGCCCTCTGGCTCTTTGCCGTAGGCGTCAACGAGTACGAGAACTCCCGATACAACCTCAACTACGCGGTGGACGACGCGCAGAGTTTCGCCGACGCGATGGCCGGCTACGCCGAGGGTTTTTTCTCGAGTGTGGAGATGGTGCTCCTCACCGACGCCGCGGCAAGCCGGGAGGCCGTTTATTCACGGTTTCGCGAGATCGAGGAGCGAGCCGCACCCCAGGACGTATTTGTCTTTTTCTATGCGGGCCACGGTATAGCAACTGCCGGTGGCGGCGCGGCGGATACGGAGTTTTATTTTGTGTTGCCCGACGTGACGCAAATGACCGACTCAGACCAGCTTGCCCGCCACGCGATTTCCGGGGAGGAGTTTGTCGACCTCGTGGGAATGGTGCCCCCGCGCAAGCAGCTCCTTATCCTCGACGCCTGTAACTCCGGCGCCGTCGCGGAGGCATTCGGCATTCGTGGGGCCGCGGAGGAGTTCGCCCTTTCCCGCCTCACCCGTGCCACGGGAAGCGCCCTCATCGCCGCCAGCCGTGACGACCAGTACGCCCAGGAGTTCCCGGCGCTTGGCCAAGGAGCGCTCACGCACGTGCTGCTTCAGGGACTCGCCGGGGACGCGGCCACCGCCGGAGAGATTACCGTTTCCTCCCTCAAGCGCCACGTCGAGTACTCCCTTCCCTTGGTGACCGCGGAGCACGCGGCGCGGGCCCAGTACCCGACGGGCTTCCTCTTCGGCCAGGACTTTCCCCTCGTCGTGCGGGAGTAGAGGCCATGTGGAGCAGGAAGTGGGTCGCGGTATTGGCTCTGGCGATTCTGGTAAGCGGTTGCCGAGTCGTGGCTCCCAGTTACGAGACTCCGTCCGACTTTGCGATTATCTTCCGCACCGGCTTCGAGCCGGGTGAGGCGGAGGGAGTGCCCGCATCGGCTCATGAGGAGATCACCTACCAAAACACTGCAGAGCTACCACCACCGGAACACTACGAGATTCCCCGTCCCGCGACCGTACCGGTTAGTTATCAGGCCGGCACCGTGGACGATCGATTTGCGCGGATCATCGAGGACCCCACCCAAGGGGGAAACCACGTGCTCCATTTCTGGCTGAGAAACCCGGTGATTCCTGCAACTCAGTCACACACCAAGGGACGCGTGCAGAACAACTTCGGCTTAGGCGATCACCCGGACGGAGACGTTGTCGTAGAGCTGTATGCCGCGCAGCGCGTTCGCCTCCATCCGGATTTCGGCATCATCATCGAGTACGACCGCAAGGATGACTGGTGGCTCGAGCCGATGATCCACGAGCTCTGGATGGAGAACGATTTTCTGAGCTCGCGCATAGGTATCTACGTAGTGGAAGCGGAAGCAAACCAGCTGTACCCCGCCGCGTCGCTGACCCACCGCACCCACGACGGGGAGCTCTGGCAGCCGGGATGGGAGGAAGTTGGCAGTGTCTCGATCCCCGTCGACGAGTGGTTCACGATGGAGGTTGGCTGGAAGATGGGCGATGCAGACACCGGCCGCTTTATCTTGACGATCCAGCGTGAATCTGACGGCGACCCGCTCACCGCCATTGACAAAACGGATTGGACCTACAATCCAAACTCGCAACGGCCCATTCCCCTCGCCGGCTGGAACCCGCAGAAACTCTATGCAAGCGACAACATCGTGGATTTCGTGCGGGACAAGGGCGGCATCTTACAGCTCTACTTCGACGATTTTGAGTTCGCCGATTCCCTTCCCGACCGCTGGCGATAGCACCAGTGCGCGCGTACCGGGACGCGAATAGAGCATCTCGAGACCCCCCTGTGTCATGTCTGAGAAAGCCGCATCTGTGACGATGTGGGGTCCGTCGTCGCCGGCAGGTCCGTTTTACCGGCGTCGGCCTGTGCACCTGACCATGCTTCGCCGCAAACTCGAGGTTGCCCTCTCTAAGCGCTTGTCTTATATCGTCCAACTTGTGGAACTCCTTGGCGTTTAATGCTCGTTGAAGGTAGCCACCGCCGAGCCGAAGTCGATCTGCGGTCGATCGAAGCAGATCATGATTTTGTCATGTTCCTCCGGCAGTCCATTCTGTTTCCGGAGAACTTCACCGTAGGCTTGGATTGGACCTCTGCGAACGAAGAGGCTCTAAACGCAGGATTGAAGACGGAACAGTATGCGGTGGAGACCGATGATTACCCGACCTTTGCGGAGGTCGTGACCGTTTTTACCCTCCGGTGTGGTAGACTTGGCGCGGAAGAAGATCGGCGGCGATTGGTCGCGATAGACGATCAGCTCCAACTGTTCGAGGACGACGATGGAAATGACTGACTACGTTGAGTTACTGCGGCAAGAATTCAACGATCGGGTGCATCTCGCCCCGAAGCGCGACGGCGAGCTCTTCACGCTCACGTCGTCGGGGGCCTTGTACGAGATTATCATGCGGTTTAGCAGAGCAATCACTGCGATTTCGAGCATGAGCCTCTATCGCCGGGACGTGGTCCGTAGTCTGTTCTACGAGATGCTTGGCGACTTCGAGACTACCGACCTTTCCGAGTTTGCACCGGAAGCCTCCCATCACCCGATTCCTGAACGAGACGATCTGGAAGTTGACTATCGAATGGCCGCAGGCCGGCCCCTCTTTCTGTTTGGCGTGAAGGACGGTTCAAAACGAGCGGCTTGTGACCATATCCTGTCCCGAGTTCCTGCGGAACAAGGTTCCGTTTCGGACTGTAGCTATCCACAAAAACTTTGAGGCCCTCACCTCAAGGGCTCGTAGAATCATCACCAACGTCGTCGACAAGCAATTCACCGACATCGAAGACTTCCGGAAGGCGGGCCCCGACTTTGTTCGCCGCGAGGTAGCGTAAGCGCGTGTGCTGGGACGTCTGAATGGACCGATCTGCTGGAACCACGGCTTAGACCATCGAGTGATCGCAAGTGTAGTGGTTTGCGAACGAGATGCCGGCCGCCGATAATCGGTCCAGCGATGAACTCGTCGATAGCCCGACAGCTGGTCTTCGAGATTCATCAGATCAAAAAGTGAAATCAACGCCACGGTGTGGAACCTTTCCGCCGACGCAATCCAGCCTCTCCGAACATTCTTGAACACCCACGTCGGAACCAGCGGCGAAACGCCGAAGTAGATTGCTGCATGGCGGTTGGGCAACCAGCTACGCGCTGCGGATCGCCGCAATGTCCGCACCCGACTGCGGCTTACCGTCGATCAACCGCTTCCGTACAGACCCAGGCATCGCGCGCGAAAGAACCAGCTTCGGCCAACTCAGGAATATCGCTCATTGGATATTAGGTTCCGATGATGTGCCGAAACACAGGGAAAGCCGAAGCGCCATGTGCACGTTTATTCGACGCCGTCCGTGTACGAGATCGAGGGGTCGGCAGCCGTTCACTACAGCAGATTCTCGAATTCCTCATTAACCCGAATCGTCGTTGACAACGGCAATCTTGTACTTCATGAGGCGGATCCTGATAAGGACACTATTGCGAATCCAAATCGAACGCGCGAGCACGGACTGGTTCGGACGCGGGCATTGCCGGAGCAAAATCCAGGCCGGCCCTCACTCCCCCACCTTCACCAGCACCGTCATGCCCACGTTGGAGGGAAGCGTGATGTCCCAGCTGCCGGAGATGTCGTCGGCGAAGCTTCCCGCGGACACGTAGACGTTTGAGTGGCCGTAGAGCGACGAGGGCAGATTGCTCAAGCTCCATAACCACGGTCCTTCTTGGCTCAAATACTCGTATTTGTAGAGGTTGATCGATCCCAGATCGTAGTCGTTTGTTTTGTTGCCTGCGTCGAACCAGGTGCCGCGGTTGAGCTCGTAGCCGGTGCCGACGGAGACGGTGTCGGAGAGTAAGTTCGCGATCCCCCACATCGGGAGCGTGTCGTCAAAACTTTCGGCATAGCCAAGAGCCTCGAGCGCGTCGGTCACCGCGCCTACACCGGGGCTGCTGCTCTTGAGCAGCGCCTGCGTAAACCGGGCACCGCCGAAGTTCCTGGACAGGTAGGCGCCGTAGGCGTAGGCGATGCTGTAGGAACGAAGCGTCGCCGAACCGTCGGTCCACGAAACGCCGCGCGGTCCATCGACCTCCAGCTTGCGAGCGATCAGGTCTTCGGCAACCATAGAGGAAAGCTCGTTGATCCAGGTCTCGCTACTCACGTCGTTTACGATGTTCCGCTCGTAGAAGTGGATCATGTGTTGAAACTCGTGGGCCAGGATCGAAATCGACGGACTCGGCCAGTAGTCGCTTATCTCCCATTTGGTCCCGTCCTGCTCCGCGAAGAGGGGCGCAGTTCACCAAGAAGTTGTCTTTGGACCAGAAGTAACCTACAACCCTGCTTTGTCCCGGCCCGGGGAGCCCGTCGCCGTCGATGTCGAAGTAGAGGATCTTGATGGTGGATAAATCCTCGTCGATCATGTTTGTGTAGGGATGGGTGCCCCAGGGGCTGCCGAAGGCGGCGCTTACCCAGTCGAAGATGTCGTTGTCATCCCCGCTTTGTAGGAAGGCGGAGACCGCGGTGTCCACCATGGTCGTATCCATGGCGGTGGCTCCCCAGCTGTCGTCCGCAACCCATATCTCCACCGTGTAGTCTCCCTCGAGGATGGTCACCGACGGCGGTGGTCCGGCCGGTCCGATTCGTTCTGTTTGTGTCCTGTGTGCCCTTGCGACGCATAGCCTCTCCTCGTTGGGTTGTTCGCGCAACAGGCAGCAGGGAGCGTGCCGGCAAGCGCCGGCCAAGCGGGGACATTGGCACCGAATCGACGAATGTGTTGCTTTAGTTTTTGTGCCGTGAAGGATTAGCGGTATTGGTGGAAAAGACAGCGGGACCGGCACGGGCAGCCGGCGGCGGCAACCTCCTAGTCCCTAGACTTCAGCAATCCGCAAGAAGTCGTTTACACTACTTTCCGGAAACACTTTCTGGAGTCGCCTGGCCATGGAGCGAGTGATGGGGCGCGAACGACCCTCCATAGCCGCGATTGCCGTTCGCCCGGTCCCGATCTTGTCCGCAAGTTCTTGTTGAGTCATGCCGGCGTTTTCCCGCCGAATCCGCAAAACATCCCCGCCGTGCATCTCTTGGTACGTTTCTTTATACCAGCTAATATCGTCAACCAAAACAAAGTCCGCTTCGCTCTCATAGTCGAAGTCCTCGATATGCACGTCCTTATATTGCTCACAAAGAAACCGAATCAATTCTTCAGGCACGGGATCGCCTTCGATCTCAATAGGGGGCGTCTTCACGCGAACCAACATAGGTTACCTCCACGATGATTTTCTCTTGCCTTTGCTTCCAAACAGCCACCCAGTGATACTTCAAGTGACAATGATACGTGTTCGGGCCAAGTCGCCTATAGTTCGGCCAGGTTGGTTGAATCGGTCCCGTCGCTTTGATGTCTTCCACGAGCTGCACAAAAGTCTTTCGGATGGGCTTTGGCAATCGCTCCAGCCGCTTTGCCGCCGTTTTGTGAACAATTACCCGGTACGGCGTCACACCATAGTGTCACATTTTTTGTGACGTCGTTCAAGCGGGATGCGGTCGGGGGGTGAGACCATGGTGGCGGCGCGCGAAACGAAAAATTCGGATGAGGATGATGAACTCGGCAGCAGGTTAGGTGCTTTCTCTCGCCAAAACATCTCGAACATGGAGAACGGGCACCGGCCAATCAGGGAGGCTGTGGCAAAGCGGCTCGCCGAGCTGTTCGATGTCTCGGTCGAGAGGTTTATCTGACGGACCGGCCCTTCGCTTTCCCACCTTCACCAGCACCCTCATGCCGACGTTTGTGCGGAGGGTAATTTCCCAGCGGCCGTCGAAGCTTTGTCGACCTACTTCGATCTAAATACAATCCACTCGGAACACTTTGAGCCGTACCTCGACGACATTCTCCTTTCCAATAAACAAATGACATTGTCGCGTTACCTTTCGCGCTACTTCAACAAGGAGCATTTAAACGACGTAGTGTTCGACGGCGCCCAGCAATCGGGATGGCCTGTCCCACAAGTGATTACCGCGGCATGGTGCGCCTTCACGCCTACTATCTGACGCAACACGCCGCCAACGCCACGCCAGACCTGAGTTTTTTGCTACCGCCCGTCTTTCCGGCGTGGCTTTTAGTAGGTCGCCGTGCCATGGAGCGAGTGATGGGGCGCGAACCACCCTCCAATCCTCTGTTATCTCGCTCGATCGCGACCGGCGTGACTGTGGGTTTGTCACCGCCCTACACCTCTTTGTACCCCGCCAGTGCCCGCAAAAACGCGATGTCGGCATCGTCCGCAGCAGAGCGGTCGCTCCGCGCAAGCTTGAGCGCGACAAGATCGCCGGGAGAGGAGACGGGGACGTCGATGCCCGCCAGCCTCCGCGCAACAGCGCGCGACTTTAGTCGGGGAAAAGGAACGGCAAGGTCGTAGAGAAAGTCGATCTGGGACTCGATGTCGAGGTCGGTGTGCGCAACACGCCTCGAAGTGCACGCCCCTGCGCCAGGCGGCGAGGCAACAAAACTCAGCGACCCGGGCTTTGTCGTTTCCACCCATCGGGATGCGGCATCGACATCGTCAATAAGAACCGCGGCCTTATCGCCTACCTCCGTCACCAACGCGAACCCGGACTCAATGGCCATCCGCAGTATCGCGTCCAGGTCGAGACTACGGACTGCCAGATCGACGTCCTGGGTTACGCGAGCGCTACCGTACAGGCGAGCCGCAACGCCGCCAATCAACACAAACGGGATGCCGTCGGCAGCCAGGCGGCGCAAAAGATCAGTCTGGCTCACCGTGCCCACGAGTCTCCGTCTCGACTCGTGGCCTCGGCACGCGAGCGTCGCCAGCGGGCGAGAAACTGACGCCAGGCCGCCTCGCGATCCAGGTCGTTGATCGCCCGCGCCTCGCGGAAGTTTAACTCAACATTCGCGGTGTCGGAGAGCGCCGCAATGTGCCTTCGGCGTAGCTCTTTCCCAGAATTCGTGACCTTCACGTAGGGAATTGTACAGCGGCAAAGGGGCTGAGACCAGGGTGGCGAACGATGGCTCTATTAAATGGCTACGGAGAAAACGGCTCCCAGCCGTTCGACAACGGTTCGCCCGTCACCCTAACTATCAGCATGCCGCCCACGAGGAAGATCATACCAATTAGCCACGCGCGGCGACTGCGCCGGAAGAGGCGAGACAGAACCTTTTTCGCCTGATCGATCACGTTAATTCGAGTTATGAACCCGTTCGTATCACCGGGGAAAAGAGCTCAGCCGTGTCGGTGTCGGACAGCGACTGGAACGCTATCGAGGAGACGCTGTTTTTTGACAGCATACCAGGCATGGCTGTGTCGATTCGCAAAGGCATCGATGCTCCGACTTCAGATCTGGACGAAACTGTTGAATGGAAGTAGGCCACAGTGTCGGCTGGTTTTCATAAAGACGGCACAGATAGACGCCAAGAAATCGAAGACCGCCGACCTGCAGGGCCCCACGGACTGCCTTGGTTACGACTCGGCATCCTGGCGAGCGCGGGGAATTCGGGCCAACCCATCAGACAGGCCATCCTCTTGATCGTGCAAGTCGTTTTCCTCCTGCATCCCCGGCCGGAACTCAGCAGAGTTGCGGAAGTACCGGCTGAGTCGTAGCCCAGTGTCTGCAGCGATCCGGAGTGAGGTCACGGGGGTCGGAATTCGGTTGGTGCGACAGACTCTTGAACTCTTCGATTGTCCGTCGGCATCACGCACAATTCGGTCCTTGGTCAACGCGGTTGTCGGATTGTGACTCGGAATGGTGACGATTCCGCGTCCATCGGTCATGATGACGTGGTCGCCTTGCACGCTACGCGAAACCCGTGCTTCTGAAGCGCCGTCGAATAGCTCATCGCGAACGGCAAGGTCCTCCTCAATGCCTGGGACCAGCACCCGGGAAAACCTGGAACCGATGCAATGCAACCCGAATCCTCAGGCACAACTGCAATCTTGTACTTCATGAGGCGGCCGCTTGTAGGGTCATTATTGCGAACCCAAACCGAAAGCGCCCGCTCAACAGCCGCAACGGAAAACGAGTAAGTCTCCGATACGGCGTGATGTTGCGCCACCGGCACACTCTTGGTCTCAGCGTCCTGCGTGTTAGCGACGGGGGTCCGCCCCTCACACCCCCACCTTCACCAGCACGGTCAAGCCGGCGTTTGTGCGGAGGGTAATTTCCCGGCGGCCGCAGACGTCGCTGGAAGAGTTTCCGGCCGTCGCGTAGACATTCGAGTGGCCGGCGGTCCTACCTGGCCCGGGCCACGGAGACCATCACCGTCGATAACGAAGTACAGGATTCCATTCGCGAAGCTGTTCTCGTCAACCATGTGTGTGTCGGATGGGAAGATAAGCCCGCCAAATCGAGGGATTGTTTTGGAGCGATCCGGTATATTCCTTTGTGGTAGCTTGGCACGACGGAGGTATGATGAATTTGAAGGCGATTGTCGTTGGAACCGGCTTCGCGGGTAAGGGCCACGCGTTGGCTCTCCGCTACGCGGGTGTCGAAGTCGTCGGCATGGTGGGACGGACCGCGAGGATCTTGCGGGAAGTTGCGAACGAGCTTGAGATTCCCGAAATCGACAACGACGTTGGGCAGATTTTGGATCGCACCGACGCCGACATTGTGAGCATCGCAACTCCGGGCGGCGCCCACGTGGATCCGACTCTGGCGGCAATCGACCGTGGCGTCCATGTCTACTGCGACAAGCCTCTGGCTGCCGACGCCGCGACGGCCCGCCGACTGTACGAGGCGGCTGAAGCGGCCGGCGTTAAGACCGCCTTCGGGGCATCCCAAATGTACAACCCCTCGGTGCTCCACCTCAGAAATCTGATCCAACGTGGCGAGTTGGGAAAGATTCAGGAAATCGAGTGCATATCCCACGGAGCCATAAATCCCTTGATTCCTCATGGATGGAGCCATGTCCTCGCCGAAGGCGGCGGGCGGTTG
>CAZFLD010000095.1:0-13490 GCA_964519835.1 uncultured Spirochaetales bacterium | reverse complement strand
GGAGTCCACAAATGTAGCCAAAATCGCGAAAAACAGAAAGGTGCTTGCCTATGATCGACGCACGTTTATGCTCGCCGGTTGACGCGTCACGCCGGTCCACCGAAACTAAGCAGATGATAGCAAGAGTTGTACGCGTGGTCCTTGCCGCGCTTTTGGTATGTGTAAGCGGCGGATACACAAGTGCCGCCGGGACCGCGGAGCCTGCCGCCGGCACCGGCGAGGCTCCCACCCGGACCGTCGTCGATGCTCTCGGCCGGACCGTCCGGGTTCCCGTCGATCCACAACGAATCGCGACGGCCGGCCAATCGGTGCTGATGATCGCCGACGCGTTGTACATGTTTCCATCGGCCCGCGATCTGCTAGTGGGTGTCGGGCGAATCGACCAAGGAAAGGGTAACTTCCTCCGAGCAATCGATCCCAACTACGACGAAAAGACGTTCTTCGAGCGGAACGTCGGTCCGGTGCAGATTGCCGCGGTGAATCCGGACCTGGTCATCCTCAAAACGAGCATGCAACAGCGGCTCGGCGAAGGACTCGAGCGATTGGGAATCCCGACAGTCTACGTCAATCTCGAGACACCCGAAGACTACCGGACGGATATCGCGCTCTTGGGTCACGTTCTCGGCGAGGAGGAGCGGGCGGCCGAGATAGTCGAGTATTACGGCGAGCAGACGGCCGCTGTGGAGCGGGCGGTCGCGGAGAGCGCCCCTGGAGACACCCCGGACCGCGCGGCGCGCGCCGAGGACGGCGGTGCGCGGCCGCGAACGTTGTTCGCTTATGCCGACCTTACGACCGGAGAGGGGGTTATCAACGTGCCGCCGGCGGAGTGGATTCAGACGACACTGGTGAGACTGGCGGGCGGAGACCCGGTTTGGCCCGATGCCGCCGTTGGCCGCGGTTGGTCACGCGTCAACTTGGAACAGGTGGCCGCGTGGTCCCCGGAGGTTGTGCTCTTGGTGGCTTACCGTCAGGACATAGAGTCGGTCGCCGAGGCGCTCTTAGGGAACTCGGTTTGGAGCGAGATCATCTCGCGCGACAAGACGCGTTTGCTCCGCTTCCCCCTCGATTTCTACAGCTGGGACCAGCCTGATGTGCGGTGGATACTCGGCCTGCACTGGCTGGCCGGTGTACTCAACCCGGAGACCTACGATCCCGACATGCCTGTTTTGATTTGTGACTTTTTCGCGTTTGCCTATGGAATGACGGACGCCGAGGTGGAACAGATTATTCTTCCGCGCATCGAGGGGGACGTCGATTGGGGGGAGACGGCAGAATGAGGAAATACGACTTCTGAACAGGAGAACCCATTCGAGGGTCGCAGCCGGAGTGCTTCTGCTTTTGGTTGTCGGCTCGCTTCTTGTCGGTCGATATCCACAACCGGGATTCCTGCCGCCGGCCCTCCTTTTGGAGGATGACCTGGCCCTGCGATTAGTGCTCGACCTGCGGTTACCGCGGGTGATTGCCGCTCTCTTGCTCGGCGCATGCCTTGGTTTGTCCGGCCTGGTCCTGCAAATGCTGTTTGGTAATCCCATTGTGGAGCCGGGCCTGATCGGGGTAACACAAGGAGCGGCCTTTGGTGCGGCGCTCGCGATTGTGGTGTTGAGCCCGCCGTTATGGCTGGCGCAGTTCCTTGCGATGGTAACGGGAGGCCTCGGCCTTTTTGTTAGCTATCGAGTTGCCCGGCGGCTCCGGTTTGGGGGTTGGATCCTTCGGTTGGTTCTATCCGGCATTGCGGTGTCGGCGCTGTTTTCCGCGGGCGTGGGGCTCTTGAAGTTCTTGGCGGATCCCCTCGATCAACTACCAAGCCTGACGTTTTGGCTCTTGGGCGGCCTGTCGGCGACAACGTGGCCACGCCTCGCGCAGGTCGCGCCAATCGCTACCGTGGGGGCGGTCACGATGGTGGTGCTCCGGTGGCGGTTGAATCTTCTCGCGCTGGAAGACCGAGTGTCGTTTTCCCTTGGGAGCGCGCCGCAGCGGGAGCGTATGGTACTGCTCGCGGCGGCCACCGCGGCCACTGCGGCTATGGTGTCGCTGGCCGGGATCGTGGCGTGGGTTGGCCTTTTGGTACCGCACATGGCTCGACGGATCGTCGGGGCCGATGCCACACGAGCGGTGCCGTGGAGCGCGGTCCTTGGGGCGGCGTTTGTGCTGGTGGCGGACACAATTGCCCGGACGGTCACGGCAGGTGAGATACCCCTCGGTGTTCTCACGTCCCTTTTCGGAGCCGCGGGGTTTTTGTGGCTCTTGTCGCGGAGCCAAGTGCGGGTGGTTCGGTGATTTCTCTCGCAGAGGTGACGGCGGGATACGGCGCCGCCCGGGAACACCTGGTGATCGAGCGCCTGTCCGCGGTGTTTCGAGCTGGAACCGTTACGGCGATTCTTGGACCCAACGGAGTGGGAAAAACAACTCTCCTGAATGTCTGCTTAGGATGGCACAAACCGTGGAGCGGGAGCGTTTTAGTAGACGGACAGACGCCGGCGGCGTTTAGCAATCGCCAACGTGGCCGCCTGCTGTCCCTTGTTCCGCAATCCGACCACGTGCCGTTCGAGTACACCGTCCTGGAGTACGTTCTCCTCGGCCGTGCGCCTTTTCTCACACGGACGCAGGGTCCGCGGGAGGAGGACGTCGCCGCGGCCGAAGATGCCCTGGCTCGTGTAGGGCTCCCTGCGAGTGCACGGCGACCGGTCTTGGCGATCAGCGCCGGCGAACGCCAGCTGGTGCTTCTGGCACGCTCGTTGGCCCAGGACACACGTGTCCTGCTCCTCGATGAACCGGCCGCGCATCTGGACCCGGCAAACAAGCGACGTCTCGCGTCGCTCTTGGATGACCAGGCGGCGGCAGGCCGGTGTGTTATCACAACGGTGCACGAGCCGCAGTTTGCCATGCAGGTAGCCGACCGGGTACTTCTGTTGGCGGAGGGGACGATTCTTGCCGACGGCGCTCCGGAGGAGGTCATGACGGGCGAAAACCTAACGCGTGCCTACGGCACGACAATAGAAGTGGAGCGTTGCGGCGAGCGATTTGCTTTTTTTTGGTAAATCCTGGTGCTACACTGCCCGTGGGCCGGCGGCGCCGGTCCAAAGACTGTGCTAAGAGGGGGAGGTGGTAGCGGTGGCGGAATCTGAGAACGAAAAACTTGCGGTTATCGCCCTTGGCGGCAACTCGATTCGCGACAAGGGTCAGAGGGGAACAATCGCCGAACAATTCGCCAACACACGGCGGTCGGTGGTTCCCATTGTCGAGCTCCTGAAGCGTGACTTCAACCTCATGCTTACCCATGGCAACGGTCCGCAGGTCGGGGATCTGATGCTTCAGAGCGAAATGGCAAAGTCCGACGTGCCCGAGATCCCGTTAGGAGTGGCCGATGCGATGACTTGTGGCTCCATGGGTTACATGATCGAGCAGTGCCTTCAGAACGTCATGATCAAGAACAAGATCTGGCGGCACATCGTTACAATCCCGGTCCAGATCATCGTGGACCGATTCGATCCGGCCATGCAGAATCCGTCCAAACCCATCGGCCCCTTCTACACCGAGGAACAGGCGCGCGAGCTGATTGATACCCGCGGCTGGGTGGTCCAAGAAGACTCGGGGCGAGGTTTTCGGCGCTACGTCGCGTCACCGTACCCGATCGACATCGTTGAAAAGGAGGCCATCAACCACCTCTTAGACGACGGCTATCTGCTTGTCACCGGCGGGGGCGGTGGAATCCCGGTTTACTATGAAGAGGACGGTACCATCGGTGGGGTGGACTGTGTGATCGACAAGGATCTGGCCAGCATGAAGCTGGCGATTGCCGTGGGCGCCCGGCTGCTGATAATTATTACCGGCGTTCCACAGGTTACGGTCCACTTCGGCAAGCCCGACGAAACACCGCTGGCGCGTATCACCCTCGCCCAGGCCCGGAACTACTTCCAGCAGGGCGAATTTCCGCCGGGCTCGATGGGGCCCAAAATGACGGCGGCCATCGAGTTTATTCAGGCGCACCCGCAGAACCGTGTGATTATCACCGACGTGGACAATCTGGTGGAGGCGGTGGAAGGACGGGCCGGAACGCAGATCGTCGCGTACTAGCAGGTCACCTTACGCCGCCACGGTGGCGGGGCGCCGGGATTGGGCACAAGCGGCCGGCCGCTTTTGCCGGCTACCCGTGCGGCTCGTCGTCCCAGAGATCTTCCCAGCCCGCGGTTCCCGGCCACAAAAATACGTGCCCTTTGATCAGGCGGCAGTTTTTGTCGATCTCCGCAATGCTCTCCATCTCCGCGTCCGTCAGCGGATCCTCGCTCACTGCGCGCAGGTTGGATAGGATGTTTTTTCGCTTTGTGGACATTGGAATCGCAATCTGGCCCCGCTGCACCGCCCACTTCAGACAAACCGTTGCCGGATGAGCACCGTGCGTCGTTGCAATCTCCCTAATCACCGGATCCTCGAGGTCAACTGTATCGTCGGGAGTTGTGTCTCGAGGGGGTCTGTTTGGTGAGCCGAGGGGACTGTAGCCGATGGGGATAACGCCGTAGCGCAAGCAGTAGTCAAAGAGTCTTGCCTGTTGGAAATGCGGGTGGAGCTCCATCTCGTTGAAAGACGGCTTTATCCTGCAATCGCGCAGCAAGAGGTCGAGTTTTGTTCTGGTCATGTTGCTTGTGCCGATGTGCCGTGCAAGACCTGCATCCACAACCCGCTCCATCTGCCTCCATACCGCCATGTAGTCCTCGTGGATGTATGGCTTTGAGTCGGGGTGCCTCGCGTTCCTGTCTACACCGGGATCGTGGTGGTTTGGGAAGGGCCAGTGGACCAAAAACAGGTCGACGTAGTCGAGGCGCAGATCCTTGAGCGATTGGGCGAGGGAGAGCAGCACATCGCCGTCGCCGTGCATATCGTTCCAGAGTTTGGTAGTAATCCAAAGCTCATCCCGTTTCACAAGGCCGGAGGCGAGCACCTCGGCCAAGACCTCGCCGATCGCCGCCTCATTGCGGTATACCCGGGCGCAGTCGATGTGCCGGTACCCGAGAGCGATCGCCTCCCGGACCGCGGCCGCTATCTCGCCGGGGTCGGCATGGTCGGAGCCGAACGTTCCGAGGCCGATCGCGGGAATCGACTTCCCGCGGTGTGTTTTGATCGTCGGGACGCGGCTTGGATCGATTCCATCCTGGGCGATCTGGAAGCTCATCGCACTTCCTCGTCAAAAACCACGGCGACTTTCCCACACTTTCCCTCGGCCATAAGCGCGTAGGCCTCGTCGGCTTTTTCCAGAGAAAAGCGGTGTGTCACCAGGTCCGCCGGGTGGATGCCCCAGCGCACCAATCGCTCCACAAGCTCCTCCATACGCCAGATGTTTGTGACCCAAGAACCATAGATTGTCTTTTGATCGTGGATGATGTCGGGACTGGGATTGATGGTTAGGCTCCCACCTTCGCCAATACAAACGATCTTGCCCCACTTTCGCGTGGCACGAACCGCCGTCTGCCGGCCGAGATCCGCTCCCGAGCAGTCCACGGCCTTTTCAACGCCGTGTCCCCCAGTCAACTCACGCACCTCTTCCACGGTGTCGCTTCCGGCCTCCAACACGTGATCGGCCAGACCAAGGGATACGGCCAAGTCACGACGCTCGGCGACGGTGTCCACGCCAATCAGCTTCTCGGCGCCGAGGGCGCGGCCGAGCATCAGCGCCGCCAAACCGACAGGACCAAGCCCGACAACAAGCACCGCGTCATTGCCCGAAATACCGATTTTCTCGAGCCCTTCGTACACGGTACCAAAACCACAGGCGACCTGAGCGCCGTCGACGTAGGAGAGCTCCTCGGGCAGGAGAACGAGGTCCTTCTCCTCCGCGAGGATATACGGCGACATGCCTCCGTCACGCTGCCAACCGTAGGCCCGGCGATAGGTAGGGCTTGTGCAGCTGATCATGTAGCCGCGGCGACAGTCGTTACATACCCCGCACCCCGAGATGTGGTAGACGATCACGCGGTCGCCGGGGCCAAAGCGTCGGCAGCCGGGACCGGCCTTTTCTACTACTCCGCAGGGCTCGTGGCCGGCGATAACACCCTGGTAGCCCTCCGGCCCCTTGCCCACGTGTTTGTGGTAGATCGCACGAATGTCGCTGCCGCAGATCGTCGAGGCCTTTGTGCGAATCAGCACCTCACCGTGCCCCGGCTCCGGAACGGCAAAATCTCTAAACACAACGGTGCTGTTTCCGGGAAGCACCGCCCCTTTTGTTGTCGCCATGATCACCAGCTTACGGGCGCCGCAGCCCGGGGTCAATTCGCAATTCACGGACAATGTATCATGAATTGCGCAGGCGCTAGGTCGGGCCGGGTTCAGGGTGCCGCGCCGCGTGCCCGTCCCGTTATGTGCGGTGCCCGTCCCGATGCTGGGAACGGTAGGCCGACGGCGTGGTCCGGTAGTGCCGCTTGAACAGCTCAAAAAAGCGTTGTACCGATCGGAAGCCGGCCTCGGCGGACACTGCCGAGACCTTGGTGTTGCCGGTTCGAAGTAGCTCGGCGGCCCGATCGAGGCGTGAGTCGGTAAGCTCGGCGTGGAGCGTACGACCGGTCTCCCGCTTGAATCGGATTTCTAGATTTCGCCGACTTACCGGGAGGGCGCGGGCAACATCGGCAACGGAGGCGCCGCGTGGCCCCATCCGTCGGATCGTCTCGAGTGCCAGTTTCACGACACTATCGCGTGTCACGGAGAAACGAGTGCTCGCGCGCTCGTAGAGCGGACCGGGCGGAACGAGGACCGGCTTTGCTCGCGTGCCCGCGCGGGAGCCGTCCAGCATCTCCTCGAGTATCCGTGCCGCCTCGTAGCCAATGGTCTCGAGGTCTATGGATACCGACGAGAGAGACGGATCGGCGAGCTCGCAGGCCAGATCGTCGTTGTCCACACCAAGGACGGCGATCTCGTCCGGCACGGCGATGGATAGTCTCCGGCACATCTGCAGCACCCTGAGCGCCACGGAGTCGTTTGCACAAAACGCAACGGCCGGTTTTGGGAGCCGTTTAACAAACCGCGAGAGACGTCCCGGCGACGGGAAGCCTTCCCACCAGTCGAGGGACCGATCGAAGCAGGCAAACGAAGCGGCGCCCGTAGTCTCCCGGAATCCATCAAGCCGCCTATCGGACCATGCCACACCGCTTACACCAAAAAACGCCGGCGCCGCGGACCGGTGCAGGTAGGCCTCCAGGTGTGTAGCTGCAACCCGGCCGGTGGCATGGTCGTCGTTGCAGACGGACACAAAGCCGTAGTCGGTCAGGGCCGCCGCCACATCAACAACCGGACAGTGAAGCCGGGCGAGAACGGCGGCGTCCGCGGGTCGGGCTACGCGTGCAATAACACCGTCGCCCTGCCACTCGGCAAGATCGTCGATATGGGAGAACATCCAGCCCTGGCCGTAGAGCTCCCAACGACCGTGCTCTTTGGCAAATCGGATGACTCCCCGGGCAATCCCGTGGTCGAAGTGATCCGAGAGCCCTACCACCAGCGCGACCCGGCGTGGTTTCATAACACAAGAGTATCGCATATTGGTACTTCTTTTTCGCTAATTGCGCATTGACGTGAGTGCACTAACGGGCGAGGATCGGACCATCATGACATTCCCAAAACGTACGGTTCATCTCGATTTTCATACCGGGCCCGATATCCCCGATGTTGCCAAGGACTTCGACGCCAAGTCGTTTGCGCGGACCTTCAAGGACGCGCATGTCGATTCCGTCACCGTGTTTGCTACCTGCCACCATGGGCATGCCTACTGGCTCACCGACCGGCCGGAACGCCATCCGTCCCTGCCCTCGGGTCTCGACCTCCTCGGGGACCAAATCGAGGCGCTCCACGATGTCGGAATTCGGGCACCAATCTACCTGTCGGTCCAAGTCAACGAGTTCTGCGCTCGTACGCATCCTGAGTGGATCGCTATCGATCCCGAGGGCCGGCGGGTCAAACGCCCCCACAACAATCCACTGCAAGCAAGTTGGATGATCCTCGACATGTCGAGTCCCTATCAGGACCACCTCGCCGACCAAATAGCCGAGGTTTTGGATCGCTACAGCCCCGTGGACGGGCTTTTCTTGGACATGTGCTGGGACCAAGTCTCCGTGTCACCGTGGGCGATTTCCGGTATGAAGGCCCAAGGCCTGGATCCGCGGGAACCCGCCGATCGCCTGGTCTATGCACGCAACGTCGCCCACGCGTACATGCAGCGCTACAGCTCCATGCTGGCGGCGTCACCCTCGTCGCAGTCCGGGATCGGAGTCTGGTTCAACAGCCGGCCCAAGATGAATCTACACGTGGAAAAGAAGTTTATCGGACACGTGGAGGTGGAGTCACTGCCTACCGGTGGCTGGGGGTACAGCTACTTTCCCTATGTCGCCCGCTTTGTCCGGCCGCTTGGCATGCCGACCTTGAGCCACACCGGGCGGTTTTTCAAGAGCTGGGGAGACAACTCCTGTCTCAAGCCTAGGGCGGCGCTGAAATACGAGTGCTGCCAGATCCTGGCCCAGGGCATGACCGGCGGCATCGGTGACCTGCTCCACCCGCGCGGCGTGCCGAGCAAGCACGCTTACGACTTGATCGGGTCGGTGTATGAGTACATCAAGCGGTGTGAGCCCTTTGTGGCGGGCGGCGCGCACGCCGGCGAAGCCGCGGTAGTCGTAGATCCTACCGTTGGTGACAAGCCCGGACCGTCGGGCGTCGGAGCGGTTCGTGCGCTCCAGCAACTTCGGGTGCAGTTCGACCTCCGTGCGCCCGATGCGGACCTGTCGGGGTACAAGCTTGTGGTCATACCGGAGTTCACCGGAATCGACGACGCCTTGGCGCAGCGTCTCGAGCAGTTTGTCGATAAAGGCGGCGCCGTGATCCTTTCGGGCCACGCAGGCTTCGACGGAGAGCTTTGTCCGCGGCTCACGGCGCAAGGACTCGCCGGCAACGCGGAAGAAGTGCCTGACCACGGATTCCTCGTGGCACGACGGCCTGTTGCCGGCGGTCTCGGCGACTACCCCTACGTGATGTACGAACCTTCACTTCAGTTCGCCGCGGCACCGGACTCGCCGGACGCCGAGGTACTCGTCGACATGGGGCTTCCCTACTTCCACCGAGCCTACGATCACTTTTCGGGCCACGACTACACACCCTTCGACAGGCTTTCGGGAAAGGCGGCGGTGGTTCGCTCCGGCCGTGTGGTCACCTTCGGCTGCCCGATCTTTGAGGCCTTTGGTAAGCACGCGGCGCCGAACTACAAAACGCTTTTGGGTAACGTAATCGACCTGCTATTGCCGGGGAGGCTTGTGCGCGATAACGGCCCGGCTCACATGGAAGTGGTCGTGGTTGATACGGAGTCCACGCGAGTAGCGCACCTACTCTCTTACATTCCGGAACGTCGGGCGGAGGGCCTCGACGTCGTGGAGGACCCGGTTCCGCTGCTCGGCGTGGAAATCGGCATTGCCATGCCTACCAAACCCGCCACGGTTCGCCTCGAGCCGCACGGTATCGACCTCGCGTGGGACTACGCCGACGGGTACACAAAGGTCACCGTTGACCTCGCCGACGGTCACGGCATGCTTGTGTTTTCCGATGTCTACTCCAATACCTCTTCGAGGGCGGAGTAGACGGCCTTTTCGATTGTCTCGTATCCGGTACAGCGACAGAGGTTTGACTCGAGCCACTCGCGGATCTGTTCGCCTGTGGGCTTTGGATGGAGCTTAGTAAGTGCGTCCACGTTGAGCACAAAACCGGGCGTGCAGAATCCACACTGGAAGCCGTATTCGGCTACAAAGGCCCGTTGGGTCGGCGTATCCACAAGTCCTTCAATGGTCGTGATCTCGGAATCGATCACGTCGAGGACCAGCGTGTAGCAGGACTTGGTAGGCACGCCGTCGACCTGAACGGTGCAAGCACCACAGTCCCCGTTTTCACAGCCCAGTTTTGTTCCGGTAAGCCCGAGGCCCCGGCGAAGAAGGTGGAGGAGGGTCTCACCGGGTCGCACCACGACGGATCGATCCTCGCCGTTTACCCTAATGGTAACACGTGTGTCGGTCTTGTACGCTTTTATGATTCACCTCCATCGGTTTCGAGTTGCGAAACTGCTCGGGTCAGTAGGAGCGACAAGAGGTGGCGTCGATACTCGCCGGAAGCACGCATGTCGTTGCCCATCGTTGTGCCGGCCGCCGCCACGAGAGCGTCAAGGTAGGCGGCTGCGCGGCGCGTCGGCTCACCGGCCGTCCCGTTGAGCGCGGCCTCCGCCTCCGGCGAACGCACCGGATAGCCGTAGGCGCCGCCGACGGCCACACGAATCTCGCCCGATGCACGCACCGCGCAGAGGGTGACCACCGGATAATCGACTCGGGAGTCGCGGGTACGGCGGCCGTAGAACCAGGGAGCGCCGGCGGTACCCGTGGCCTGCCGGTTGGCGGACGCACGCAGCCTCACCGACACCACCAACTCGCCCTTCTCGAGGTGGAGCCGCTTGGAAAACGTTGCTGTCGCCGGCACCCTCCGCGGCCCGTTTGTGCCGTACAAGTCGAGTTCCGCATCAAACAGAAGCAGGGGCAACGCCGTCTCTCGGTACGGCAGCATGCTGCAGAGATTTCCGCCGAGCGTAACCGAGGTCCTGACGGTTCTGTCGGCCACTCCACGGGCGGCGGCCGCGAGGAGCGGAACATCCTTCTGATCGGCAAGCGCGCTTAGACGCGTGGCCGCGCCGAACGCGCCTTGCTCCGGCGCCCACGCCGTCGTCTCCGGGATGCGTTTGAGGTCGATAAGCACATCAAACTCGCCGGAGCGCTCGCGGGCGCCCGTGATGAGCTCAGTCCCGCCGCCGAAGTAGCGGACACGTCGGCCGGCGTTATGCGCTTCCCGCCAGGCCGTAACGGCGTCGTCGAGGGTCTCGGCCTGCAGGAACTCGATGTCGTTAGGGATCATGGATGGTCACCAATGCCCCGCATGCGCGTCGTGCCTCGGCCCGGCCGCCGTTATCGACCGCCAGAGGTACTCCGGCGTGATCGGGAGCTCGTTGAGATACACGCCGATCGCCCGTGAAAAGGCCGCAGCCAAGGCGCCCGGCATGCCGATGATACCCTGCTCGCCGAGCCCACGCGCCCCAAAGGGACCGTCCCCTTGGGGCGTCTCGATAAACTCGACAACATACTCGGGGTGTTCTCCGTAGCGCAGGAGCTTGTAGTCGCGGAGTTTGCCGTTAACCACGCGCTCCCGCCCGTCGAACAAAAACGCCTCGCGAGTGGTGTAGCCGATTCCCATGGACATCGCGCCGACGATTTGTCCCCGCGCGAGAGGAGGATTTATCACTTTGCCCACGTCCATGGCGCAAACGGCCCGTAGGACACAAAACGTGCCGTCGCGGAGGTCCACTTCCACCTCCACACCCTCGGCCCCCAGCGTCCACTCGAGTCCCGGACGGCCCTTCCCCGTCTCCGGATCGAGGTTTGTGAGATGACGTGCGATGTACTTCCCACGACCGACAACCGGGCCGCCGACGGCGTTCCCGTTCTCATACACGTAACCGAGGACGACCTCCGTTAAATCGAGGCCGTGCTCGGGATCGTCCCGAAGGTAGACCCGGCCGTCCGCCACCGCGAGGTCCTCTTCGGGACAACGCAGTGGCGCGCACGCCACGCGCTTGATTTGTGCAACAGCGTCGTCACAGGCTTGGATAGCCGCGCGGCCGCACATAAAAAGCGTTCTGCTCGCCGCGCTTGTCCAGTCGTGCATGGACCGATCCGTCATCACCTCCTGGACGACGTGCACCTTGTCCGGGTCCATCTTCAACCGCTCCGCGACGATCTGCGCGAGGCCGGTGTAGATTCCCTGGCCCATCTCGACGGCGCCGGTGACGAGGTTCACACTTGCGTCTTCGTTGAAGCTGATCATCGCGGCCGCGTCGGTAAACGTAGGAATCGCCGGCGCCTTCCAGTAGCAACTGACGCCCTTCGCGCGAACCCGGTGCGCGTCTACCTGCAACCGTGCACCGGAGTCCCAGTCCAAGATGGTACAAACCTTGTTGATACAGGCCGGCAAATCGCCGGTGTTTGCGTCAAGGCGGTCCTGCGCCGGCGTTGTGTCGCCTTTTAACACGGCGTTGTGAAGGCGAAAGTCCACGGCATCCATGCCGATTTTTTCGGCAAGCATTTCGACGGTCCGCTCGACGGCGTAGCTCAACTCGATATGGCCAAAACCACGGTAGGCGGTGGCGAATGGATGATTGGTGTAGACGCAGTAGGAGTCGGTGTGGAGGTTTGGGATTCTGTAGGGACCGCTCGAGGCGTAGCCTGCGGCGCGACTCACGTTGACCGCGTAGTCGGCGTAGCCGCCTGAATCGAACAGAAACTCGATCTCGGCGGCCGTGACGGTCCCGTCACGCTTTGCTCCCATCTTTACACGCGCCTCGAGTCCCGGTGCGCCGGGCGAGGAGATCATGTCGGACTCTCGTGTGTTCGCCACGCGCACAGGACGCCCGCCGAGGGCTTTAGAAAGCAGATAGGCCAACGGCTCGAGCTGGATGCCCGCCTTACCGCCGAAGCCGCCGCCGATCTCAGCCACCTGGATCGTGATCCTACCGGGGTCGAGGCCGAGGCAGCGACTCATAATGGCCCGCACCCCGTAGGGTGACTGGGTCGCGGTACGAATTATCACCTGCCCATCGGCACGAATATACGCGATCGCGACGCGCGGTTCGATGGCCGCGTGGTCGGCCGGCGGGAACCGAAATCGGCCTTCAACAACCTCATCGGCTGCGGCGAAACCTACTTGCACATCTCCCTTTCGGATTCGTGTGTGGTGAGCGATGTTTGTGCCGGGCTTTGGCATGATGGCCGGGATGTGAACGTAGTCGGCCATCTCGGGATGGAGAATGGGAGCGTCCACGGCTAGCGCTTGGCGCGGCGAGCGAATCGGCTCCAGCTCTTTGTAGCGCACCACAACACGGCGCGCCGCGGCAATGGCAAGGCGCTCCTCGTCGGCCACGACGGCCACAACCGGCTCGCCGAAGTAGCGGACTTTCCGATGCGCGAGGGCCGGCTTGTCGCCGAGGTAGAGTCCAACCCGTTGTGAAAAGTCCTTACCCGAAAAGACGCCCCTTACTCCCGGCATCACCCGGGCGTCCGTATCGTCGATCTCGAGAATCTCCGCGTGGGCGTGGGGACTGGTCAAAAGGGCGGTGTGGAGCATGCCGGGAACAACAAAATCGTCGGTGTAGCGTGTTAAACCGCGAACTTTGTCCCGACCATCCTTGCGCGGAACGCTCCGCCCGATGGCAACCGGATCAGTCATGAATAAGATGATACCGCCCCCGGCGGATCAACGACAATTGCCAAGGGACAAAGCCGTACCGACACAATCGGCCTGACCGCAGGCGGCTCCCCGACACTCGGGCAACCTGGTGAGTTTAGAAAGCGGACTCAATAATTACTTGCGTAATCAGATACTTCGGCTACACTAATAAAAACCTAACATGTTGCCTGGTCGGGCCAAGGCCGTGCCGGGTG
>CAZFLD010000094.1:0-14146 GCA_964519835.1 uncultured Spirochaetales bacterium | reverse complement strand
CCGTCACGAGGTTTTCCGAGGCAAGGTGGTACCTATACACCCCCGGAAAACGGTAGGGTCAGAAGCAGTTCGGGTGTCAACGGAATCGGGGAAGGTTTAGATTTCGAGGAAGGGGCGGTGCCCGCACAGTGGAAAGTCGATCGGACCGTCGACTCGAGCACCGCCTTCTTCGGCACGCATTCGCTGCCCTCCCGAGATATCGAAAACGGTGAGTGCTCGTGCATAGAAGTGCCTGTGGAGGTTTCCGACGGCGCGACGGACTGCGCTTCAACCGGTCGGCCGCCGGCCGCGCCGTGTGGAGGACCATCTCCCGCGGCTACCCCGCCTGGCTGTCCTACCAGCGAGGTGTGTTCGACGGCGACTCAAACTGAGGTTACCTGGAACCGGCGACGCCGAAAAAAACGCGCCCACGGAAAGCCGAAGCTGGTCCTCAGACCGGTGCCATGGTACCGGACCAGATGATCCAGGCGAGGACGGTTTTGGCGGTCAGGCTTAAAACGATGTAGACGCGCTCGCCGAAGAGGTAATTTCTCCAGGGACCCACTTTCTTGTACTGAAGCACCATATTGATGGCAAAGACGTTGAAAAACACAAAGAGTGTGGGAACGATAGCGTAGACAAACCCCGGGGGCCCCTCGTCGCCGCCGGTTACCGACGCAAAGAAGTACCACGCTATGACAATCCACGGCACGATGCCGGCAACACACCCATAGACAAAGCTTGCCCACCGTGTCTTTTCCCGTTGTTCGTTGTCGTCTTCCATCGAGTTGCCAAAGAGGTTCATGGCCGCGTTGACGCCGAACAGCGCAATAAGGGCCGCCAGTTCGTAAATGCCGACGAGCAAGGCGATAACAACGATCATGACGGACGACGAGAGTGCGTACTCAAAAAACCGAATCGGGTTCTTGCCCTTCTTTAGATTTGCCACGTAGGGCTTGAATCCCACCGTTGACAGGTAGAAGTGCGCCACTGCAGAAAGCAGCAAAAACACTGCGACTGCGGGCCCGAATCTCAGCTCAAAAAAGACCTGAGGATCGGGCGCCAAGCTAAAGGTCTGCGGATCGAAGGAAAGGAAGCTTGTGTAAACCGGTCGCGTGGAGTCGTTGCTGACAACCCACATAAACACGCCCTGTATCAGGTGCAAAAAACCCATAACAAGGTTAAAGCTCCGGAGTCGTGGGAAACTGGTCTTCGACTGATTCATGATCTACTCCAATGGTGCCGTTTGCGGCCAACTGGAGCCGCCCTGGTGTGTACACCTGTCCCGAATTCGTAATGTAGCCCTCGGTCTGCTCTCCGGCAAGAGACAAAACCCCGCAGTTTGAGTGACCGGACGAGGATGTATGGCAACAAATCGCGGACTGGCTTACGTAGCCGGGTGTTGTAGAAGTGCGGGGTATCGATTTCCCTAAACTCGCGCTCGGAGAGCGCAAGTGCGACCACGGGGTGGATGCGGCGTAGGGCCGGCGTGGCGCGCCATCCTGGCGAAAGGATCTATCACCCTGCTTAGGATCTACAGGTACTTCTGCAAGAAGGTAAGTACGGTGGGCTCGAGGTCCATCTGCTTGGGATGCAAATGAAACGTATGGGGTGCCCCGTAAATCTCGACGTACCAGTACTCAACTCCCATTCGCTCGAGATGTCGGGCGAGTAGTCGCGACCGCTCAACCGGAACCGTCGCGTCCGCGGTACCGTGGGCAATGAACATCGGTGGTGTCTTTGGATTGATCCAACTCACGGGCGAAGCGTCCTGCTCATTCCTGGCCGTGTCTTCAAGGTTCGCGCCGCGCACCGCCGATTCAGGTCGGGCGCGAAGGTCGAACTCGCCATACAGGGTAAGGATACAGGAGACATCATTGGACTGATCGGTGTACAACCCGGCCTGGTTGAACTCTTCGTGCAGGATGGTAGTGCCCACCAGCATCGCCAGATGTCCTCCGGCCGACCCGCCCATAGTGGCTATGCGCGCTGCATCAATGTTGTATTCACCGGCTTTCGTGCGCAGAAAACGCAATCCGCTTTTGCAATCGAAAAAGTTTTGTGGCCATGCAATTCCGGTCGGGCTCAGATGTCCGGCTTTGTCTCTATAGCCTTCATTCAACAGGTAATTGATCGAGAAGACCGCGTATCCGTGTTTCGCTAGGTGGGTAGCGATGTTGACCTCTCTGGCATCGGCCTTGTCACCGATTCTCCAGCCTCCACCGTGAATAAGAAGGATGGCAGGGTGTGGCCCGGCATACGCATTCGGAGGTACGTACGCGTCCATTTTCTCGTTCCGGTCCGGTCCAAGATACTCTATGTCTTTGTAAACGGTAACGTCAGATGTCGTGATCATAGGTTCCATGTTTGTCTATTCACTTCCGTCCGGCTAGACCGAGCATATCACGAGACAGGCGCTTCAACGAGGCGGCTCCTGCCGCCGTGAGCCCCCAAATGAACGGGCGCCCGACCAGTGCCACCTGCGCCCCCCAGCAGAGCGCTTGTATGACATCCGACCCACGTTGAACACCGCCGTCTCCCTCCATGGTTCGAGGCTTCCCCGCGACTCCTCGGATTTGGGCAGTGACGAACCGTGATCACTCATTGAGATGTTTGGAAGACGGGCAGAATCGCGGAAGCATTTGTTGCGCCCCGTCGCGCTCCGGGTTAACCAGGGTCTGCAGTGTCGTGGGCTACGCGACAACCATCCTCACAGAGGAGCGCGAGGAGTGGATATCGGACCGACCAAGACGCTGTAGTCGATTCGTGTATTGATTGAGCATCACGGCCATGCATGTCCGGTACTGGAGCGAGTACAATCCGGGTTGTGGGCGATTATGTGCATAAGACAGGAAGCGTCTTTTTCACGAGCGCTGAGCGAGATCTCTTACAGCGACAACACAGCGACCCGGGGTTTGCAAATCAGTGGGCCTCACTGCGAACGAGGGTCTTGGCGCGTGCATCGCACGCGGGACTATCGGGGGCGGGAGTAACCACAAGCTGGTGGTATCACACGGCCGAGTTTCTTAGCGACGCAGCGCTCGTGCACGCAGCCGAGCCCACCAAAAGCGTTGGCGCGTGGCTCCGATCGGCAACCCTCGATGTTGTGCGCAGGAGCGAGGACGAATGGATTGGCCCACGATACCGTGACCATACTCAGGAACCGCCACTCGGTCACCTGGAAACAGCTCATCTGGCCGTGGGCGTCGCAATCGCGCTCGATCTGGCCCCGCACGTCTTTCCGAGCGACGAGCAGGAAGAGATTCGCACAGTACTCCTGGACAGAGCAATCCCGCTCTGCGTTCGCTGGCTTGATTTCGCCGAGCGATTGAACAATTGGCGTTGCATTCTCGCAGCCGGTCTCGGAACCGCATCGGCAGTCGTCGGGTACGAGGCAGGGCTCACCCGAACCGTTAATGAGTTCGAGCTCTGCTGCGGTCTGTTCCAGGCTGACGGGAGTTACGCTGAGTCGCTCCAATACGCGAACTACGCGAGCTGGGGGCTCATGCTTATGTACGAGTCGCTCTACCGAACCGGGCGGGCTTCCGGACTGTCGGTCGATGCCTACGCGAGGAAGGCGACCTGGGATGTGTACAGCCACCTGTACACGAAGCCTCTTGCCGGCTGGGGTCCTGAGCCCCGTCCGAGGGCGGTCAACTTTAATGACTCGGCTGCGCTCTATCGGCCCGGAGGCGACGTACTCATGCACATAGCCACACGAGCCTCGGATGCGGAACAGGATTCTGCAATGCTCGCGCGATGGCTCTACGATTTGCACTACGGAGAAGAGATCTCACCGGATGCGGGACCGTTTGATTTGGCGACCTTTGGCTTATACAATGCCGCAGGTTTCCTGTCGTTCATACTGCACGCACAAGCCCGCACGCCTGCGTCTCCGAATGAGCTCGCGTTGCCGGCCACCGCCGCGTTCGAGAATGGAGACGTGTTCGCGCGAAGGAAATGGGGTGGTCAGACTGTCCTCGCAATGCGCGCAGGCGGTGCACCTCTGAACGGACCGAGCCATCTGCACGGTGACATGAACAGTTTCACCGTCACGCACCGACGGGAGCGGCTGCTTGTGGACCCCGGCCACAGCTGCTATCGGAACGTCACCCGTCCCATCGAGATAGACGCGCGATCGCACAACACCTGTGTCTTTCTCCCGCATACAGACGGCGAACGGGACGTGCGACAGGAAGACCTTTTCAAGAGTCGTGTGATCTCCCAGAATGTGGAGCTGAAGCGCGGCTTCAAAAACGGCCGCCCGGGGCCTCAGGTCGACCGAGGCACACAGATCTTGCTGATTGATTCCTGCGAGACGCACTCGGCGATTGTAGCAGACGCCGCTGCCCCGTACGGAAACGTCGTCAAAAAATTTGTTCGGTCGTGGTTGATGCTGGGAGAGTCGCTGATCATCGTTTCTGACGAGATAGCGTTGTCGACGCCGCATCGCACTGAGTGGAACTGGCTGATCAATAACCGTGACGGAGCTGCGGTTGTTCAGTCGCGTGACCGAGGACTCATCGTCCGCCGCAGCGGGGCGGGAATGCAGATGCACAGCACAATCGGCGCTTCGTTTGAAGGTCCACTCTACGGTCTTCTCCACGACTGCTACCATCCCGAACCGGGCCGGCGGGGCGAAGGCCGACCGGGGAGCGCCCTAACGTATCGAATCACTGCTGGCGAGCCGTCGCTCGCCGAAAACCGCTTACACCTTATCGTGCTTGATTCTTCAGCCCGGATCGGTTCGTGGGGCGTGGCGGTAACACCAACCGGGTTTGTAGTTCATGCACCCGCCGGAACCGGCTCCGCGGAAATTACAAGCGACCCGGACCGAGGTCTTGTCATCGGGTCTCGCGGCGACGGGATCATCCCATCAGCATCGATTCAGGTCACCTCAGCGGGCGAGTACCAGGCGTAGAACAACAACAAGACCCGCTCGGTTAATCACCAATCGCTACGTCGGTTGTGTTGATCAAACGCACCGGATCTTCACCCTGCTGCTGGTTTGTAGACAGGCCCTCGATCCGCGCGTTGCGCACGGTATCGAACACGATAGCCGGGCGCGTATCAGGCTCATCGACGCTGAGATCGAGATCGATGAGCCGAAGGTCTTCCACGTTCCGACAGTAGAACCCGTAGGCCGGCAGATCGCCGCCGAACATTCTGGGATTCGGATACGTGTCGATGCACTCGGGGACCGGGTCGAGGCAGGTATCTGTTGAACCGCCGCCGATAAACCGAAATCGGCAGTTTCGCACGGTGACTCCTCGAACCGGATGACCGGCGATCCCGGTAATCGAGCAAGCGATCCGACGGAAGTCCTCCGTGTCGTTACTCGTCACCCCTCCAATTCGGGTCGCGACAATATTACTGATAAGCACGTTCTGAAGTGCTCCAACCCTAGGTTTCTCGCCGTCCCGCTCGAGCGGACGCCCTCGGTTGTTGAGACCTACGAAGACCGCTGAACCCTTGATATTGTTCATGACGATGTTGGAAATGATAACGTTTTCGCAGACACCACCGTCGACCTCGGACACACTAATACCACTCATACGGGTGTCATAGACTGTGCAGTTCGAAATAGTAATGTTACGAAAACCGCCGTTGGATTCGGTGCCGAGCTTGATCCCGGAAGCATTGGTAGAGATTGTGCAATTGGTGACGGTTACGCTTTCACACACTGTCCCCGATCGGCTCTTCAGGCACACTCCATCGTCGCCACTATGGAAATGACAGTCGCTTACCCGCACGTCGCGGCAGCTGTCGATGTCCAGACCGTCCTGATTGAGTCCAAATCTCGTCGCGAAGCGTGCTTCCTCGATATCCGGATTGTCCCGGCTCTCCACAGTGACATTGCTGATAGTCACATTAGTACAGAACTTGTAGTGCTGAACCCAACTCGCTGCATCACGCAGTTCAATGCCGTGTACGGTCACGCGACCGCACCCTCGAAAATGTATCAGACGAGGCCGTAGTGAAAACGATGGATACCCGATCTCGACGTCGAGCTCTCCGCACCGTCCGTCTATTATGCCCTCGCCGACGACGCTGACGTTCTGCTCGCCCTCTGCGTACAGAAGCGCCTTATACGTTTCCTGGGTTGCCCAGTACGACGGATACGCGGAAGGCGTGGTCGGAAAATCGGCCATGTCGAGACTGGACAAAAGCACGCTGCCGGCCTGGAGGTAGAGGCACACGTTGCTTCTCAGCCGGATTGTACCCACGACGTAGCGACCTGGCTCGACGGTTACGACCCCGCCCCCGGACTCTGCGCAAGTATCTATGCTTCGCTGAATAGCGACCGTATCAAGGGTAAGCCCATCACCTGTTGCGCCGTGGGCACGAATACTATGTTCCATAATTCAGTCTGTCACGGCGTTCCTATCGACGTCCATATGCTTCCGCCAAAGTGGCGTCTAGCGTGTAAAATTTAATCGATTCGTATGGATGCTCCCGCTCAGTCCGAAATGCCGAGACGTATTTCGAAGAACAAAAAAGCCCGTTCCTTTCGCTCTTGTAACGTCGCGTCGTATCCCGGAGAGCCCGCAGCGTGGCCGACCGGAAGCACAAAGATCCCACGGTTCCGCAAAGCGTTCGCCATCGCGAACCAAGTCCGTCCCATGTAACCGTTCCCAACCACGAGTGCCGCGCGGGCCGGGACTCCGGATTTGGTGCATCTCCGGATTTGGGTCGAGGTCCATAGCACCGGCACGCGTGGAGCACCGGAACGCGTCGAAATCGGAAGGCTCGGTGTCCGCCGCACCACGCCGCACAGCCGCCGGATCATTGCGATGTGCGCCCGACCACTGCCGCGTCCGGCTTAGCTTGCGCAATTCTCGGGTGATGTGGCCTCATGCGCCGGAGGCTCGGAAACCGGTGGACGTTCCCCACATCGGCAAGGCACGCAGAGGCGGTAAGCACCCAGGATACCGCAAACAGACCCCGTGCCCTTGAACAAACGGGAACGTTTGGTTGAACTCAACGTCACCCCGTCTTTGGCACGTATTGCCTGGATGGTGTTCTTCAGCACGCGAATCATCTCGCTCGGTTTGTACACCGACGGCATGCCAAACTCACAGGGACGCATGGCCACGCAGGCGACGTAAGCCGCTACCGCAGAATCTCTCCTGCGGCCAGCCGATCCAGGAACACCTGCCACGGAAGGATCTCGATACCGTCATCGGTACGGCGTGGCTTGGGCACGGCGGCCACCAGAATCGAGTGTCTCGGCGCGTGCTCCTCGTTGAACGCGCGCAAACCCTTGAAATCGCGGTACGTGACTGAGGTGGATGATTTCACCTCCACGGCAACCTCGCCGTCCCCCAAAACAAAGTCAACCTCGAAGCCTGAGCTTGTTCGCCAGTACGCGATGGGGTAGAAAAGCTCCGAGTAGGCTGCATGCGCGTGGAGCTCCATCAGGATAAAGTGCTCGAATGCCCGGCCCCATTCACGGGATCCGGGTTCTACGGCGCCTCGCTTGGCCAAGTATCCGACCACTCCTACATCGAACAGATACCATTTTGGGGAGGCGACCAGCCGTCGTTTGTTACGCCGCCGATGGGCGGGAACCTCAACGCCCACCAGCGTGTCTATGAGGATCTGGTAGTACTCGCGGACCGTCGGAGCGGAGACGCCGCACTCCGCGGCGATGTTGTGGTAGTTGACGACCTCGCCGTTACTCATCCCGGCGATGTCCAAGAATCGACTGAACGCGGGGACGTTCCTCGTCAGAGCCTCAGCGGCGATCTCCTCCTGAAGATAGTCGGCGATGTAGGATTGGAGGAGACGACGTGGCTTCGGCGAATCGTAGTGACGGGGCAAGAGGCCGCTGTTCAACGCCCGCTCAAGACTGAATTCCGGAATCTCGTCCCGGGTAAGCGGCAGCAATTCGTACCTGATCGCCCGGCCTCCAAGCAGGTTAGCGTGACCTCGCCTGAGCTTTCGCGCGCTGGAACCACAGAGGATCAGCCGTACCCCCGCATTCTCAATCAGCGAGTGGGCCTCGTCCAACAGCTCCGGGATCTTCTGTATCTCGTCGACGATAACCGGGGTCTGCGCTGTACCGCGCGAGGCGCGCTCTGCGAGCACTTCCTGGCGGAAGATCGACGGATCGTCGACCAGGCGCCGGTACATGTCGGAGCGGAGCAGGTCAAAGGTCTGCGCATTCGGGTACCGTGCCTTGAGTAACGTGCTCTTGCCGGTTTGGCGCGCACCCCATAGGAAACAGGACTCACCCGGAACGCTCTCGAGTTGGAGGCGACGCGAGTACATGCAGAACAAAATATCACTTTTCGTTTTACATGTAAATCTAAACCGAAGTCTTCTGTGTGCCTCTCCATATCCGGCGGACCAGGCGCTACGCCATCATCAGCACCAGCGGTCGGCGGGTGCCGTCAATGAAGGTGTTGACCATCGCCATTGAGTAGTCGCGGCTCCACGCTGGGTGAGGGTCAACGCGGAGCACACCGTTCACGGTGTCTTGCCCCGGGGTGCGGGTGGGAATCCATACCAGCGCCTCTTCTGTTTTGATTTCCAGGTCGAGAAGGCGGACCGGCGTGTGGTCTGGCGGGATGCCCGCCGGTACGCGGTCACGGAGCTCGCCCACGTAGGTGTCCGTGAGGATGTGTCGGCCGTCGGGATGAAGCGTTGGGTGCCCTGATCCGGGGAGCGCCTCGGTGATCGGCCGGTAGTCGGAGCCGTCAACGTTTACCTGCATCAATACCATCCCCTCCCGGTGGAGGTTGAGGTTCATGGAGAGGTGGTTGCCGTCAGGCGTGAACGTAGTGTGATGGCCGCCTTTCTTCCACTCAGGCCACGGCACTGCGCGGTGTACCTCGCTTCCGTCCGGGCGGCAGGTGAAGATGTCAAACCACATCCGGCCGTGATCGCGGACTGCGAACGGTTCAGGGTGGCCCGCCGGCTTTCGTCTGAGTGAGACCATCATCCGGTCTCCGTGCGGGTTCCACTTGCAGTGAAAGGCGTAGTTCTCCATCTCCGCGTAGCTTTCGCGTTCATGCTTGGGCACGCCGTCAAGAATTAGTTTGCGAATGGGTGCCACCAGGTCCTGCTCTCCGGTCTCCACGTCGATGATAAACAGTCCATCGTCTTCCGGAAGCCCCTGGTTCAGCGGCACCAGCTCATCCGGGATGAGAACGCCGTATCCGTTTTGCGTCCGGCGCATGCACAGCGGATTGGTTACCGCCGCGCGTTTGCCGTCCGGTGAGGCGTGAAATATCCCGCGTGGGAAGGTCGATCTCTCACCGGTCTGCCATTCGAGCTTGACGCCGTGACTGGTCCACGCCGATGTGTCTACGTCGTCAAAGAGCAGCGTCCGGTCATCCGCACCCCACTGGAGATTGGCGCCCATCTGGAACTCCCAGCCTCTCGTGACAGCAACCTCGCGGTCCTCTCCGGTGAAGAGGTCCACCACAACCACCGTCGCCTCCTCACCCGGCCGGTTGACCCGGTCCTCAAACGGCGCCTGGAGCAGCGCCACGTACCGCCCGGAGGGGCTAAACGGGCTGGTGTCAAAGAACCGGTGAAAACATCCGCTCCGCTCGGGGGTAATGATAAGCGCGCGGCGCTGTGGGTGGTATGCCTGGTACTCGGGGAATGCGTGCATGCGAAGCAGTGTACCTGAAGGCGGAGGTGGCGTCGCCCGTCTCCGGGTGCGCCGCGCAGAAACGCAAAAGCATTGACCATTTGGTGCAATCGCGCGAGGCCGCCATCTGCTACACTGACCGGTATGGTACCGGTTGTAGATGCCCGCGCTTGTGTAGCCAGGGTTCCTGCATTCTGGTCGTTCAACCTGCTGTGACCTGCCGTGGTAGGCCCTCAGCAAAGCTCAACATAGTCGGGGGAACTCCACATTGGGCCCTCCAGGAGCCCCGGGAAAACATAGCCGAGGAAGTTCCGGTATGAGCGAAAACACAACGGTCCGATGCTTGTCGGCCCTGCCGGGCAGGCAGGGCGCCGCCGAGCAGCCAGGGCGTTGCCGCCAAGACAAGGGGCAAAACCGGGATTTGTCAAGAGAAACTTTTCATTTTTTCTCCTACGCGATACATTGTACTCGAATACAAGAGGAGAAAAGATGAAGACGAACGAACTGACAACCGTCGGGGCCGTAAAAGACATGATGCGGTCCGAAAATCTAAGCTTTACCACGGAAGAAGAGTGGGTGGAGCTTGCCCGGCACATCGAAGTGCACAAGTACCTGATCAACCAGACCATCCCCTGGACCGTTAGCTGGGATGATGCCGTGTTCTCCTGGTATGACACTGTCTACCGGGACCTTGTGAGGGCTATCGAGACGTGGGAAGTACGTTCCGCCTTTCCGCAAATGCGGATTGGAAGACTCTACCTGGCGGTTTCGACCCACTGGCACTACCTAAAAGAGCGGCACCCGGAAGTCACGGCCGAAGAGGCGGCGCGAAACTTCGCGGCCATCTACGGTGCCGGACTCGGGCGATTGTTCTCCCGGTTTCTGCAGCCGGCCATATCCTAGAGCGTATCGTCTCGCTTTGCGGGCGGCCCGGCCGAGGCGAAACAAGAACATCACAAAACACAGAAACAAAACAAACGGATACAAGAAAAGCGCCGCCCGATTGGGCGGCGCATTTATTTCTTGGCACGTAGAGGAGCGGAGGGAACTATCTCTGGTTCTCGAACTCGAGGGTCACGGTAAACGAGCCGACCGCGGAACCCGCGAACGAGCTCGGGTAGACCCGGTACGTGCCCGCCAGGGCTTCCTCGATAGTGACCCGCGAGTTCAGGTCGCCGGCGCCGTCGTCGTCCCGGAACGCCCTTCCATCAGGTGCCACAACGTAGAGGTAGGAGTCGAAGTCCTCGCTCTCCTGGGTTACGACTGCGGTAACGCCCCTGTCCGCACGAAACTCGTAGACGGCAACCTTGCGGGTGTCGTAGACGGGGCTGTCCGCGTCGATAGTGCCTGCAGCCGGGCGGCCGGCGCGCAAGACGATGGCCCCCGCGCCCTCGGCCGCCGGCGGTGGCTCGAAGTCGCCGACCGAGAGCGTAAACTCCCCGAATGCACTTCCGCCGTAGGAGCCGACGAAGATGCGGTAGGTTCCCGGCTCGGCGTCGGCGATTCCGATAAACGAGTCGGTGCCGTTGTAATCGTCGTTATACAGCTCGTCGCCGTCTGCCGTGGAAATAACGAGCACCGTGTCGAAGTCGGTGGACGTCACGGAGATGGCCACGTCCTCGCCTCCTGACAGGCGCAGATCGTAGATCTCCTGGTACTGGTTGAACTGAATCGAGCTGCCTTCGCTAAGCTCGCCGTCGACCGAGTCGCCAAGGGAGATTCTGCCGACGCCGACTATGCGATCCTCGCGCTCCTCCATGGGAGGCGAGACAAAGGGCTCGCCGGGATATTCAGTTCCGAGTTCGCCGTCGTCTTGATAGTCCTCGGCATCCGCCGGATCGAGCACCATGATTTCAAACTCGCCTTCCTCTCTGCCCCCGTAGCTCGAGGCGTAAACCAGATAGCGGCCCGACTCGTCGGCGCTGAACTCGACCAGCGAATTGGTTCCGAAGGCTCCGTCGTCGTCGGCGAAGATTCTTCCACCAGGCGACTCGACCGTCAGGTAGGTGTCGAGGGTTTCGGAAATCATAACGATGGCGAGGTCCGTCGGCTCGTCCACGTCGAGGTAGAAGGGAAGAGCTCGACGTGGTCCCATTTGGGGCAGGTCCCTCGTCAGGGTGGCGGTCTGGCCTGTACCGTACCGGAGAGCTTCGGGTTCCACGGTAACGACCTCCCGTTCTACGAACTCGATCTCGAAGGTGCCGTCGAAGGAGCCGTCGTCCATAATCTGGTGAGATACGAGCAGGGCATAGCCTTGGCTCGGGCTCAGGCCGGCGTACAGCACTACCGTGCCTTCGGGAAGGTCCTCCCGGTACGCGTCGCCGTTTATGGTGTACGAGACCTCGTTTCCGAGAACCATGCCGAAGCCGAAACCCTGATCGTAGGAGAGGATGTCAAACGCGCTCTCTCGGGGTGGCGATTCGAAGACGAAGGCCTCCATGTACAGGCCCTCACCGAGTCCGGCCATGGGCGAATCCGAAAGATCGCCTACGATGGTCCGCCCCACCGAGGCCTGCAGGCCCTCGAGGACCATAAAACCGACAAAGCTCCGGTTACCAAAGCGTTCCTCTTCCCGTTCGTCGAGGGCCGGGGCAAAGGTGAAGGTGCCGGTTCCGGCTCTGCCCACGTCGAGGATCACGAAATTGTTGCGCTCCTGGTAGGCTCGGTGGCGAAAGCTCCGGCGTCCCGGAAGCAGAATCTCCACGTCCATCGGTCCGTCGCTGCCCATAAAGAGGACGTACGTGCCTCCGGAGGGAAAACGCAGGCGATGCTCCGACACGTCTTCAATATCGCCTTCGTAGATCGTAGATAACTCGATCTGGTCCGGCAGGTCCTGGGAAAAAGCGGGTACCGCAAGGGCAACAAGAACCGCCAAAAATAAAAGGGTCTTCAGTCTCACATTGTTCTCCTGTTGCCCGGGAGTCTACCACGGGCGGCCAACCCCACATAGATTATGAAGAAAGGTTCATCGGCGCGCGCCGGCGGCATAGAGGCCGAGGCCAGGGATCCTCAGTCCAATGGCGTCTTCGGCATGGATTCGAAGGGCCATCCCGTCCAGAAAATCCTGGCCGACCTTGCTTTGAAACTGATCGAGGTTACGATCCCACCGACTTCTGCCGGCGCTCATGAAGCGCGCATCCCCACCAGCTACAGCGGCGCTGTGGCGTATGCCGTGAGCGGTTCTCCCAAGGTCACGGTTGGCTTGTCGCCGGCAACAGTAGACTCTCAGTCGGTAGCGTGTGAAATGATGACCTTGACGTGGATCCGGTGGAGATCCCGGCTCGTACTGAGGATGAGCCGAGGTTCTTGGTGATCACCTGCCGAGAAGGCAATGTCCGGATCATTTTGGTCCGTAATGTCACGCGACGTAGAGGTGCAGCTGTATAAAGGCAAATGAGTTTGACCGGGCGTTCGAGTCCGGAGAAGACATCCTGGAGTATCTCGACGTGACGCATCTTCTTACCGGTTCTCGGCGGCGCCACCCTGTTTTTGGACCCAAGCATAAGCGGGCGGATCCTTAGACGTCGGCTCGGTGTGACTCCGGTTCGACCGTATACTCAGCGCCGTCGTTCGAAGAGAAACGCGTGGGTGTAGGTTCCAAGCTCCCCGACGATTGTGCAATTCTCCCCGCTGCTTCGATTAGACATACTCGGCCTCGCTGTTGTCAAAAAGGAGCCCGGGACCGCTGGAGGAGCCGTGCACCTGCCCTCCGCCATCCACTTGCCGACAGGTGAAGCAGGGCGTGCCACATGCCGTTTTTGTCTACGCGGCTCGAAAGAGACTCCGATAGATCCCGAAACATCTTCACCGGGCGCTCCCGCCCCGGAAGATCATTCGGCACACGGCGCAGCGTCTCGATCAAACCACGAAGCAGCCAACCGTGGCCACGAGACCAGGCCCCCGGAGAGACCCGTCCTTACTGGGCCCACCAGTCCCGCCGTTCTTCGCCGGCAGCCGCGTTGGCAACACGCGCGCAGTACTCGTGCCTAAAATCCGCCAAGAGCGGGTTCCGCCCCGACGGGAGTCTTGGATGGCGGTGTCCGTGTGTCACCAGCCCCTCCCGGTCCCGGGGTACCTCCAGGACCATGCGGCCAGAAATGCCTCCGGGACTTGCTTGTTGCCGCTTGCGAAGGCGAAGACGTCGTCGTGGGAAGAAAACGGTGGTTTTGCCAGGGTACCGCTGTCTCCTCCCGTCGTCCCCACGAATCGCGCACGGCAAGAACAGGATCCAGCCACCCCCCAGTGGGGTCGGCGATGTGCCACTCACGGAGCGCTTCTAGGGCCAACTCGCTCCTGTAGTTGGGCGGGAGAGTCGCTGTGGCAGCAAGCAGTTCTCTGAGCTTCAAAGCCGTCGCTCACAAGATCTCTGCGTCCACTACGCCAGTATACCGGTCGGATGCCGAGGGCGCAGTGGCGACCTGGGAGCACCCCGACCACAGATGGCGCCATATGGCGAAACGAGCCATGCGCATACTTGTGCGCCCGGTGGGCACGCTTCGCGGGCCGGCTATCGAGTAGGAGGCGGGGTCACCCCCGCCGTCCTCTCACACCACCGTACGTACG
>CAZFLD010000093.1:0-14199 GCA_964519835.1 uncultured Spirochaetales bacterium | reverse complement strand
GCTCTCGAACCCGTCGGCGGCGAGGTTCTCGGTGAACGCCAGGTCGGTGAGGAGGTGCGGGCGTTAATCGACCCGGACGGTCTCAATCATGTACCGGATGTCGTTCCCGGTGTCGGCGTAGGCGATCAACTCCACAACAAAAACAAGCGAGGTCTCGTCGGGAGACAAGATGATCTGCTTGATACGATAGGCCTCGACGCGGTCCCTGAAGAAGCCCGGCAACCCGACCGTAAAGGCCTTTACACCGCCGTCGGCGAGGGTGGCGGTGAGTTGGATGTGGAACGAGGCGGAAACGTTCTCGCCACTGCCACGGGTCTGCTGCACAAGGCGGACGTTGTACCGGCTGCCGGTCTGAAAGTCTCGAAAGTCGACTTCGGTACGCGGGGTAGCCCCGTTGACCAAGATGTACACGATTCGGCCGAGTGCCAGATGATCGAGCTGGTTGCTCGTGGCGAGGGATGCGTTTTGCGTAAGCAGTGTAAAGAGCGCGCCACGCCCGGTCTGACCGGGTACGGGTGCTACGTCGAACTCGCGGCGGATACGCCCATCGGGAACGAACTCGTTTTTTTCTACATCGACCAAACCGAGTTCCGCGTACGGCTGGGCGGACTCGTCGTCGACACCGTACTGCCCGAACATAAACAGGCGACCGTCGCGAGAGAAACCGAGGTTTGTAAACGTCGCCACATCACCCGACGACGCGTGCGCGACAGCGATGAGGAATAGCATGATGACGGACATCAGGCGCTTTGGCATTCCAGCCTCCCTTTATCAATTATCGAACGATTTTGTTCTCACTCAAGCAATTTTGGTCCGCCTCGTTTGGTGCTATACTCCCGCGCAATGACTCTTGGTGGACGAAACGCTCTCCTGCTCGTGGGTACCATCGTTGTTCTCGGATGGGTTGTCGCCGTTCTGGCGCTTACCGCCGGAACTGTCGAGGATGGATTACGCGAGTTGGAAGAGCGCCGTGCTGACTCGGGGCGGTGGCTCTTCTTCCGCTGGCAAAGCCCCATGCCGACGGCGCCAATGCTCATCGGCGCAATGGCTTTTATCGGGGCATACGCGGTAGTAAGCGCCCACGGGCTCCGGCGATACTTTCGCCGAAGCTCTGCGACCGAGGTGTTCTTTTTCTCGGTGTTTGCGTTGGCGGTGGCAATCGACTTAGGCAAGCTCGGCGTAGTGGCCGCTCACGCGGCACAGCAATCTCAGGCGACGCTGGTGCTTTTAAGCCGCGTCGTGCACTTCGGGCGGCTCTTGGGCATGTTTTTGCTCTTTTTTTCGAGTCTGTATGCGGCAGGGGTCGAGTATCAGAAACACGGGATAGTGCTGCTGGCTAGTATTGGTCTGGCCGCCGGCTTGGCGGCGGTGCTTCCCGTTGATACGGCGCAGCCTGCCTCCAACCTCGTCTACGGGGTAGACGGGAACGTTGGCTATACGACCGTGATTACAGTCGTGTACGCCTTAACAATCGCGAACTATTTGTACGGAGTAATCTTCCGGTCGACGGATCTTTTGGTGCCGACGATCTGCCTTGCGGTGGTGATTGCGGGCAGAGAGTTGGTGTTTGTGGGGACGTCGCCGACAGCGGTAATCTCAGGCAGTATCATGCTTGTCGTGGGTACCTTTCTCATCGGGAACCGATACCATCACATGTACCTGTGGACGTAGTGCGCCCTTCGGTCGTCGCAAAGGACGGTTCCCGCCGAAGCACCCCGGAAGCGCGTGGTGGTGTCGGGAAACCGGGGCGACGCGGCACGTTGCCTACCGTCGCGTTTATCGTACAACGGCACCCGAAAGCGCGACGACGGGCGTGAGCACGGCAGCGTGTTCAGGCACGGAGAACGCGGGGTTGGTACATGCGAGCTATGCTACAAAAAAGCGGGCGACCAGTCCGACCCCGAGGGGGAGCACGATGTTGTCCACGTCTTGGGTGGGCATAGCCTCGAGCACGGTGGCGGCCGTGGCAACGGCCAGGGCGTAGTCGAGGCGCCCGAGCACCAGGTAGGAGGACAACAGGACTGCGGCAAAGCAGGTTGCGCTGCCTTCGAGGGTCTTGCCGCCCGTGAGGGGAATCCGAATGCGACCGAACATCTTGCCCGAAAGGCTCGAGAGGCCGTCGCCGAATGCCAGGGCGTAGATAGCGATGGCAGCGGCCGGTGCGGGATACAGCATCATGCTGAGCATGGCGCCGATACCAAGCGTAATCGGGCCGAGGACAAAGTGGCCGTGGTCACGTTCGCGTGCCGCCATGAGGGTAAGGCGCGTAACGATAAACACACGTCGACCGGAGATACGAAGCTGCTCGGAAAACGCGTAGAACAACGTACCCATGCCAAGAACGGCCACGGTAACGTCACGGCCGACAAGCGCGGCCAAGGTCGGAACAAGGGCGATAAGGGTATGAAGGGCCTTTCGGACAAGCTCCGTGCGGAGTTCCGCATCGCTCACACGTCGGCGGCCTAAAAGCGTGCGCGATGGAGCAATTGTCTTTGTGAAAACGGCCACGTTGTTCCTCGACTCCCCTGTTTTCTACCCTACGGTTGCAACTTGCGTGCCAGAAACGCGTCGAAAAAGCGTATCTTTAAAGCTATGTAACACAGGGGTTTATCGGAGGGTTAATTTGGACCAACGGAAAGCGGACCATAAGGTTATAGGATAGTAGACAATGACATTCACGAATCGCTACGATCGGCACCAAGAATGTCTGGTAGATGTCCCGTGAATACTGATCATAATACCACCGGATTGGCAAAACTGCTATGTCTGAGTGTTGCTTGGTTTTTTGTCGTTGCCTTGCCTGGCGGTGCATGGGCCGATTCCCCAATCGCCGATCGTGCACACCGGCTGGCGGCCGCAGATATTGTGCGGTCTATGGACGTGCGTTCGCTGCTTGGTCAAACGCTTATTCTTGCGAGGCACTCCGAGCAGGCGAAACCGGTTCGGCGACTAAGCCCGTCATTTGAGGAGACGATGCTCGCGGTTCGACCGGGCGGCGTGATTCTCTACGGCGTCAACTTCGACACGGTAGAGCAGGTCACATCGTTTGTGACTGAGCTTCAGACGACGTCGCGGGTCCCGCTGATGATGGCGGTGGATCAAGAGGGCGGGTTGGTAAACAGGCTGGATGACTCTGAGAACTTCGGCGCCACGACCATTCCCTCGGCGGCGGCGGTCGGACGGGCCGGAAGCCTCGACCTGGCATATGAGGTGGGTCGGCTCATCGGGCGAGAGCTTCGTGCACTGGGGTTTGCCCTGAGTTTCGGGCCGGTGGCCGACGTATATAGTCCGAGTCTCCACGAGACCCGCTTTTTCGCGTCGGGACCGGAGCGGACCGGCGCGTTTGCGGCGCAGGTAGTTCGGGGAACACAGGCCGAGGGCGTTGGCGCCATTGTGAAGCACTTTCCCGGACTCGGCGGCGCGGCGGACGATACCCACCACGATCTACCCGTGGTGGAGGACGATCTCGACGTTGTCATGACGCGGGACATCACGCCCTTTGTTGCCACCTTCGAGGAGGGAGCGTTCGGTGTCATGACGGGTCACGTTTCGGTACCCGCTCTCGATGCAAGCGGCGCCCCCGCAACGGTGTCGGCCCCGATACTCGCCGATTTGCTCCGGGATGAGCTCGACTTCGACGGCCTTGTGGTCACCGACGCCCTGGGCATGGGAGGTGTCGCGGGGAGCCTTACCGAACGGGAGGCCGCGCTCCGGGCACTTGCTGCAGGGGCCGACATGCTGCTGACACCCGCTTCCCCGGAAGCGCTGATAGACTATCTGGAGGCGGCGGTGGAAACGGGGGACCTGGCCATCGGAGCCCTGCGCGATCGTGTGGAACGGATCGTCTATAATAAGCTCCGACTGGGGCTCTTTTCCGACCCTTTGATGACAAAACCAAGCGCCGAAGCCGCGTCGGCGATTATCGGGAGCGAGGAGCACTGGAGCATCACAACTGCGGTGTACGAAGCGGCGCGAAACGGGGGCCTGGGTGAGTAGGAGACTCGCGAGTTGGACGGCGCAGGAAACTCAGCGGGCGGAACAAAAAACAAAACCGCGCAACCAAGGAGCCGGTCATGTCTGAGTCGATGGTCGAGAGCCGCGCAACGGCCACCAAGGACCTTCGTGTGGCGATTGTCGGCGCGGGATTGGGCGGCCTGTCCGCCGCCGCCCGCCTGGCTGGTGCCGGCTACGACGTCCACGTCTACGAGAAACAAAGTGGTCCCGGCGGGAAAGCGTTTAGCGAGGCGTTCGGCTCCTATCGGTTCGATACGGGACCGTCGCTCTTTACCTTTCGCGACGTCTTTGATCAGCTCTTCTCCGAGCTGGGGGAGGATCTCGACGACTACCTCGTCCTCGAGCGCCTCGATGCCATCTGTCACTATTTTTGGAACGACGGCACACGCCTAATCTCCTACGGCGACAAGGATGCCTTGGCTGCGGAGTTCGAGGAGAAGCTCGGCGAGCCGCGGCAGAACATCATAGACTTCCTCGACTACAGTCGTGAGATCTATGAGATCACCAACAAGCTGTTTTTGTGGCACAGCCTTCACGAGAGCTCGACCTATTTCTCAAAGACTTTTCTTTCGTCTCTTCTGCGCACAGGGAAGATCGATGCGTTCAAGACCATGAACCAAAGTGTGGAGCGATTCTTCCGTACCGAGAAGGCGCGGCAGTTCTTTGATCGCTATGCCACCTACAACGGATCGGATCCGTACCAAACACCGGCAACGCTCAACATCATTCCTTTTGTGGAATACGGCTTGGGCGCCTACGCGGTGGGCGACGGGATCTATGCCGTGCCGCGGGCCCTGGAAAGACTCGCCAAAAAGGCGGGAGCGGTGTTCCATTACGACACCGTTGTGGATCAGATCGTATGGAGATCACGGTTCGGCGGCGGCAGGGTCGTTGAGGGCATTCGGATCGGCGACCACACCTACGAGTATCCGATTGTTATCTCGAACGCCGACGTTACCCCGACCTACCATCGTCTATTGGACGACGATTCATCGCCGCCCATCAAGCGCTACCACAACCTCGAGCCGTCAAGCTCCGGGCTGGTCTTCTACTGGGGAATTGGCCGCGAGTTTCCCGAGCTCGGACTCCACAACATCTTTTTCTCAAGCGACTACAAAAAAGAGTTCCGGGAGATCTTTCAAGAAGCGAGGTGCCCGACCGAACCCACCGTGTACGTGAACATCACCTCCAAGCAAAGCTCTGGGCAAAGCTCTGGGCAAAGCTCTGGGCACAATTTGGGGCACAATTTGGGGCACAATTTGGGGCACAATTTGGGCGACGCGCCGGCCGGCTGCGAGAACTGGTTTGTGCTGGTCAACGCACCCTTCGACGATGGGCAGGACTGGGATGGCGAGGTCGATCGTGTGCGACGGGCCATTATTGATCGTCTTTCCTACATTCTCGAGGCGGACATCGAGAGTGCGATCGAGGAAGAGGGCACTATGACACCGGCGGACATCCAGGCCAAGACCGACAGCCACCGGGGCAGCCTCTACGGAATCTCGTCGAACAGCAGGACCGCGGCGTTTTCCCGGCATCCGAACCGCAGCCACCGCTACCGTGGGCTGTACTTTTGCGGCGGAAGCGCCCATCCCGGCGGCGGCATGCCCCTGGTGCTGCTTTCGGGGAAGATCGCTGCGGACCTGGTCCGCCGCCACGGCGCGGGTTGACGGCGGCACCCGGAGGCGCGGCGACGGGCGCGGATTGACGGGCCGTGGCGCCGGCGCGTGGCAGCGGGGAAAAATCAAATGGACTCGGACGCGATTGCCTTGCTATTTTTACCGTATGGTTTGGTACATACTCTTCAACATCGCGATAGCGCTCGCGGTGGCCGCGCTTTGGGAGGTGGTCGCCTGGGCGATGCACAAATACGTGATGCATGGCTTTCTGTGGGTGCTCCATCAAGATCACCACAAACCGACGGGCCACAAGCTCATGAAGAACGATTTCTTTGCGATCTTTTTTGCATCGGTGTCGTTCCTACTCATTTTTTTCGGTCTTCAAAATCGCTGGTGGCCGATGGCCTCGGCCGGATTCGGCGTGGCTCTGTACGGCGTGGGCTACGTCATGTTTCACGACATTATGTTTCACAAGCGCGTCAAGCGGCTGAAATTCAAGCCCAAAAGCCCCTACTTCGCGCGAATTGTCAACGCGCACCGGATTCATCATTCGACGATAACAAAGCAAAACGCGACGTCTTTTAGCTTTCTTTGGGCGCCAAAGCGCTACGACGTCAAAGGCGGCAAATAGCGCCCGGCGGGCGGCGGAGTCCGGCGGCAGGCGTTGCCCGACGTGACCGTCACGGTTGGCCACGAAGTGGTGGCGGCCCGGCGCCGTTGCCCGGTTGCGTCAGTCCCGCGGTGGAAGGCGGCGGTCGATGCGGGCTTGGATGTCGGCGTCGCCGAGGGCGTGGCGGGCCACCTGCTCCCGCACGGCCTCTTTCGCCACGGCTTTTGCTACCGCACGGGCAACCCGCCGGTCCAACGCTGATGGAACGACAATCCCCCGCTCGAGCTCATCATCATACACTCGCGCTGCGATGGCGCCGGCCGCGGCAAGCGCCATGCCGCCGGTGATTGCCGAGGCACGCACGTCGAGAACACCCCGGAACAGGCCCGGAAACGCCAACACGTTGCTGATTTGATTCCGGTAGTCGGGAAGACCGGTGGCCACGATCTTCGCGCCGGCGTCGCGGGCCGCCTTTGCGTCGATCTCCGGCGCCGGACCGGCGAGGGCAAAAACAATCGGATCGTGCGCCATGCTATGCACGTCCTCCGTCGTAAGAACATCCCCCGCCGACACATCGATGAGGACATCTGCATCCTGGAGGGCATCGTGAACGGAACCAAACTCCCCGGCGGTGTTGGTTATCTCCGCCACTGCCTGTTTTTCGGCGTCGAGAGCCGGGTCTCCCGGAATCAAGACACCCCGCCTGTCACACACAAGAACATCCTCTACGCCCCAACCATGGAGCATCCGGGCGATGGCAAGTCCCGCGCTCCCTGCGCCGTTTATGACAACACGAACGGCGGTATGCCGTTTGGATACGGCGGCGAGGGCGTTCATCAGGCCGGCGAGGGTGACGATGGCGGTGCCGTGTTGATCGGAGTGGAAGACGGGGATGTCCAGCGTGAGTTTGAGGGTTCGTTCGATACCAAAACAGTGAGGCGGCGCGATGTGTTCCAGGTTGATCGCGCCGAAAGTGGGAGCAATCGCCGAGACGACCTGGATAATCGCATCCGGATCGTGGGTGTCGAGACAGATTGGGACGGCATCGACCCCTCCCAACTCCTTACAGAGCAGCGCCGTCCCCTCCATCACCGGCAGCGCCGCCTGGGGGCCGACGTTACCCAACTCCAACACCGCGCTACCGTCGGTAACAATCGCGACCAGATTTCCCTTCCCCGAGAGCTCGTAGGCCTGATCAGGTTCCATCGATATACGCGCGCAGGGATCTAGGACCCCGGGCGTGTAGAGGAGGGCGAGATCCTCGGGGGAACGCACGGGCCGCTTTGAGGCGTAGTCGATCTTCCCGCCGAGCTCGGCGTGGAGCCTTCGCGATTTTTCGTAGTAGCTGCTCACGATACAGCCTCCGCTGCCGCTTGGATGCCGTTTGCCAAAAGCGCAAGGGCGGGCGAGTCGTTTGGCGATCCGGTGACGCACCCCGGTCGCGACGGATGGCTCAGACCGTCCAAGTAGGCCTCCGGATGAGGCATCATACCCAGCACTCGGCCCGTCCGATCGGTCATCCCCGCGATTGCATCCTCAGAGCCGTTGGGATTGTTGCCCGTGTAGGAAAAGGCAACCTGCCGTGCGAGCGCCACCCGCGAAGCCGCGTCTCCAAAGACAAAGCAACCTTCGCCGTGGCGAATGGGCACGTCGAGCTCCCCCAGGCCGACAAGCCAGGGGGAAGTGTTCTGTACGTTTGTGGCGAGACGAACCCACCGATCGACAAATCGGCCCGTGGTGTTGTGGACGAGGGATACTCGCGGGGTCCAGGACCCATCGCCGTTGGGAATCAGGCCGGATTTCACAAGCACCTGAAAACCATTGCAAATGCCGATAATCGGTCTGCCCCGATCCACAAAGCCGTTGAGATTCGCACGGAGCTTTGCCCTGATCATGTGGGCGAGGACCAGTCCGGAACCGAGGTGGTCGCCGAACGAGAACCCGCCGGGCAGTGCCAACAGATGGTAGTGGTCGAGTAGTGAGGGGTCCCGGAAAAGATCAAGGCAGTGGATCCGCTCCGGGCTGCCGCCGACACGGCGAAACGCCTCGGTAAGCTCGAGATCGGCATTGATGCCGAGCCCCACCAGAACAAGGACGCGCGGCTTCACGATAGTTGCTCCTCGAGGGACCCGTATGCGGCGGCAAGCTGGTCGGCGCCGAGGCGTATCAGCTCGCGTTTGCCGTCGGACACGCGCAACTCTCTGTCCGCGGTTGTTGAACCGATGTGCGTGCACAGTCCCGCGGGAAACCGTTTCGTGAACCGGTCGCCGTCACCAGGCACCACGGCAACAACAAAGCGAGAGGTGGATTCACAGAAAAGGAGCTCTGGTGGCGTTGGCGGCGTTGGGGCGGCCGGTCGCGCCGTCGGTTTTTTGTCGGGCGCCTCGGCTTTGAAACCCGGAGCGACGGCAAGCATGGCGAGGTCGACATACGCTCCCGCCTCCCCACCGATCACCGCCTCGGCGAGGCTCACGGAGAGCCCGCCGTCCGACAGGTCGTGAACAGCGGCGATAATCCCGTCCCGAATCGCGCCGGCGAGGGACCGGTAACACACCTTGGCCTCGGCAAAGTAGACCGCCGGCGACGGCGACCGTGGGGCGAGGGCCGACGACCGTTGGGTTGGGGACCGCTGTGGGTCTTGCGCGCCCGACGCCTGCTCGGCGGCCGCCGTTACCGCCTCGAATACGCTCCCGCCGAGCTCGCCCCTGTTCCGTCCCACGAGAAACAGCTGCAGACCTGCTCGAGGAAACGCCGTGGTCGTGGAGGCAGCCACATTCTCGATAATCCCCATCAAGCTCACAAGCAGCGTGGGCCGCACGGAGATCTTTGTGTCGCCGAGACGGGCGTCATTTTTCATGGAGTCTTTACCCGAGATCATAGGCAGACCGTAGGCGCGACAGGCGTCCGCGAGGCCCTGACACGCCCGAACAAGCTGTGCGGCCTTGTAAGGCCCGTCGGGGGTGTCGTCGGAGAGAACCGGGTCGGGCCAGCAGAAGTTGTCCAGGACGTAGGCCCGATCGGGGTCTCCACCAAGGGCGATGTGAGCGCGGTAGGCCTCGTCGACGGCGGCGGCGGCCATGTGATAGGTGTCGTAGTCGCCGTACCGGGGACAGAGGCCGTGGGTGACGGTGAGTCCGCGGGATGAGTTGTAGAGAGGCCGCACGACACCACCGTCGGTGGGGCCGGAAACGCCGGCGGCGGGTCCGGCGGATGGGCGGGGCGGAGCGTCGGCTACCGCGGGGTTCGGGTCCGCGCCGCGACCGCAGAAGGGCCGCACGACTGTGCGGCCACCCACCTCGTGGTCGTACTGCCGTACCAGGTGGTCCTTTCCGGCGACGTTGGGGTGTGAGAGTACATCGAGCAGGAGCTGTTCGAGGCGCGGCGGCTCGTTCGCGGAAGCCGCCGGGGACGGCCCGGGCTCGACGGCGAAGCCACGGTCGGCCGCCGGAATCCAACGCGCCGGGATTTCCATACGAGGAAGGCCCTTCTCCAGGAACTCCAGATAGAGAAGACCGACCGTCTCCTCGCCGTACTGCAAGGTAACAAACCCGTCGTCCCTGAATCGTCCCACGGCCGTCGCCTCAACGTCTCGCCGTTTTGCCAACTCGAGGAAGTCATCGAGACAATCCGGCGGGACGGCGACGCTCATTCGCTCCTGGCTCTCGGAGACCCAGATCTCCCAGGGCGCAAGCCCCTCGTACTTTAGGGGACAAGAGGCGAGGTCGACAAAAACACCACCGCTCTCATGGGCCATTTCGCCGAGGGAGCTCGAGAGGCCGCCGGCGCCGTTGTCGGTTATGGAGGTGTAGAGTCCGCGATCGCGGGCCGCCATAAGAAAGTCGAGCATACGGCGTTGTGTGATCGGGTCTCCGATCTGTACGGCGGAGACCGGGGACGCCTCGTCGAGGGCCTGTGAGGAGAATGTGGCGCCGTGGATGCCGTCCTTTCCGATGCGGCCGCCGACCATAACCGCGAAGTCCCCGGGCAGGGCGCATTTCCGCCATGAGGGGCGCGGCCCGCCGGAGCTTTTGGCGGCGGTTGTGTCGGCGCCCGCCGGTGCGTCAAAAACGGAGCGGCCGTTGGGCGGGAGCGTTCGTGGGAGGATTCCGCCGGTGCCGCAGAAGACAAGCGGCTTGCCGCGGTAGCTCTCGTCGAAAAAAAATGCCCCTGCGATCACCGGGATGCCGGATTGGTTGCCGCCGTCGACGATGCCCCTGTGGACGCCGCGGAGGATCTCCTTTGGGTGCATAAGACCGGCGGGAATATCGCCGGCCGCCGTGTCCGGCAAACCAAAGCACAGGACGTCGGTGTTGAACATCGGAAACGCGCCGAGGCCGGTTCCGATGATGTCCCGATTGACCCCAACGATGCCGGTGATGGCCCCACCGTACGGGTCGAGGGCCGAGGGGCTGTTGTGGGTCTCGACCTTGAAGCAGACGAGGTAATTCTCGTCAAAGGCAACGACACCGGAGTTGTCGTGAAAGACCGACAAGAGGTCGTCACGGCCACGTGCGAGTTCATCGGTAGTGCCCTTGATGTACGTCGTAAACAGGCCGTCGATCTCTACTGTCTTGCCGGAGCCGTCGTCGTAGCCGAAGCGAGCGGCAAAGATCTTGTGTTTACAGTGTTCAGACCACGTTTGGGCGATCATCTCGAGCTCGACGTCGGTAGGCTCGGCGGTGAGGCCACGGGCTGCTCTCGCCTCCTGTACGTCCTCGCGCGCAAAATGGGCCTGAACGGCTCGGAACTCCGCTCGTGAGAGAGCGAGCAGTCGATCCTTGGACACGGCGGCCAGGGCATGGTCATCAAGATCAAGAATCGGGATGTTCCGGACCGTCGGCACGGCTGAGGTGCCGGGGACCGGGTACGAGTCGGGCAGGCGGCTGCCGGCTCGAAAGTCGTCGATAGTGAGGATGGTTGCGGATTCGATAAGGGGGTTGTGCAGTCGCGCGGCCACGACGTTCCAGTCGGTGCGATCGGCGGCGCCTTCCGGGCCGGGCGGGGCGGTAGCGTGTGGACCGGGCGCGGCGGGGGCGCCGGCCGTTGCAGCGATCCCGATGGAATCCGCCGCGTCTCGGGGCGCCCGCGCGCTCGGCGGCTCGGGGGCTTGGGCGTAAGAGAAGACGTAGAGACGGGCGGTCTGCACTCGGCCGCTTGCGCCGGCGGCCTCGAGAGCCTTTACCGCGGTTATGGCTACGGGGTCGGTGACGCCGGGCTTGACGGCGACCTCGATGGCTGCGCTCCAGTTGTTGATGCCGGGTCGGGTGGCGGCGCCTGAATCGCCGCGGCCGCTTGGTTCCAGGACGGAACGCTCGATGTGGGCGGTCTGGGTGACCGCATCGCGGAACAGGTCGCCGAGGGAACAAGCGTCGATGTGCTCCAGAACGCCGTCTTCCACGAGATACACGTCGACAATCGAGACACACATTCCAGCGCTTACCAGGTCCGCCAGACGCGTTGAGAGCGATTGAACTCGGCCGTCGTCGAACTCGGGACGGACGGTTACCTCAATTCTCATAAATCAAGGCACAGTAACAGGATTTTGACCTTCTGTTACAGCGGTATCGATACGTATTGACCTTTTTCCGTCAACATTCCATATTCGGGCGTAGCATGAACGATGTCTCACAGCATATCTTTTTTAACTCAGGAAGTGTTGTTTGGGACGTGCGGAGTTCAGGCAAGTATGATGCGATCCGTGAGATCATCCACCGTTCGCCTGTTTTAGGCTCGATCACAAATCTCGATCCGGACGAGTTTGCAGAAATTGTCATTCAGCGAGAACAATTGCAGACCACCGGCTTTGGCCACGGCGTAGCGGTTGCACACGGTAGATCTCCCGCGATCGAAGACTCGGAAATCACATTGGGCGTTTCCAAGGAAGGCATAGATTACGACGCCGTCGACGGTCATCCTGTTCACCTGCTATTTATCGTTGCAAATCACCCGGACAAACAGATGGATTACCTAACCATCTTGTCCTCTCTGGTATCCTTGGTTCGCCACGCTTCGTTTCGCGAGGAGCTTCTCTCCTGTATCTGCCAAGAAGAGATCGAGGAGAAACTCTCCGATGCTTTCCACAGGGTGATCAAAAACCGGACGATCGCGTAGGGCTGGGAAGAGGCTGTTATGACAATCCGTGAACTAACCTTGGATGAGCGCTCGTTTTTGGCGGGAGCCGTCAAAATACTGTTGCTGTCCGACGGTGTTATCGACGACGAAGAGATCGCCGGCGTGGACCGGCTCCGCGACGTTTATCACTTCGAGGATATGGACGAGTGTCTTGTTCGCTTCGAAGAGCGGGTCGAAGGCGACGGCGATTTCGAAGCCTTTGCCCGTGAAATCACACGCAAAGAGGCCCGCGACTTTGTTGTCGAGGAACTCCACGAGCTGTCGCTCAAGGGCGGCTACCAAGGCCACGAAGAGCACGGCTTTATCGAGCGCATCACGCGCATCTGGAGCGAGTAGCACGCGCTGCGGGGAGCGCGCGTCCGCCGCACCGCCTGGGTTTTTGAGCAGCGATGGTACAGGCGGCCCGAGCTGCCGGACCGGCGCACGGCGTTCGTGTGCGGCGGCGCCTAGACCGGGTCCCCGGGCTCGAAATCGAGGGTGCGCAGGTAATCGTTCACCGTCTCCGCGCGCCGTATCAGCTCAAATTTTCCATCGGATCTCAACAGAAACTCCGCGGACCGCAACTTCCCGTTGTAGTTAAAGCCCATCGAGTGCCCGTGGGCGCCGGTGTCGTGAATCACCACATAATCGCCGATGTCGATGGGCGGAAGCTCCCTGTCGATGCAGAACTTGTCGTTGTTCTCGCAGAGGCTCCCCGTCACGTCGTAGACCTCCGTGGCCTCCTCGCCCTCTTTACCTACAACGCTGATGTGGTGGTAGGCGCCGTACATACCCGGGCGCATCAGGTTAGCCATCGTGGCGTCCAGACCGATGTATCGCTTGTAGGTGTCCTTTTTGTGTTTGGCACAACCAACCAACCAACCGTAGGGGCCCGTGATCACCCGGCCGTTTTCCATGACAACACGAACCTCTCCAAGTCCGGCGGGCGCCATGGTCTCCTCGTAGGCCGCCTTGATTCCGGCGGAGAGCAGCTCGTAGTCGACTGCGGTATCCTCGGGACGGTAGGGGATGCCGATGCCGCCGCCGAGATTCACAAACTCCACTTCGATCTTCGCTTCCGCTTTGAGGTCCGCCGCCAGCTGAAAAAGAAGGCGCGCGGTCTCCACAAAATAGTCCACGTTGAGCTCGTTTGACGCGACCATCGTGTGAAGGCCAAACCGCGTTGCCCCGTAGCCGCGGGCGCGATCGTAGGCCTCGAAGATCTGCGGACGTGTCAGGCCATACTTCGCCTCCTCCGGATTGCCGATGATGGCGTTTCCGGATTTGAGCGGCCCCGGATTGTAGCGGAAGCAAATCAGCTCAGGGATCCGTGCGCGTTGCCGCAAAAAGTCGATATGTGTTACGTCGTCGAGGTTAAGGATCGCACCGATCTCGAGCGCCTTTTTGTAGTCCGCCAGCGGTGTATCGTTCGACGTGAACATAACCGCCTCGCCGGTGACGCCCATCCGTTCGGCAAGAAGAAGCTCCGATAGTGAGCTGCAGTCAAAGCCCATGCCCTCTTCGTGGACGATCTGCATAATCCGAGGATTTGGAAGCGCCTTTACGGCAAAAAAGTTTTCGTAGCCGCCGGGAACCCAAGAAAAGGCTGCGTTGAGTGCGCGCGCGTTTTCGCGAATGGCCTTCTCGTCATATACGTGAAAGGGAGTGGAGTACTTGCCGGTGAGCTCCTCGAGGCGAGCCTTACTAAACGGGTGTGTCTTTGCGGTCATTGGAGAAGAATACTGATGAGGCAGGCAGTCGCCAAGCAGTTTGTGGGGGCCACCGGCGGGAGGCGGGGGCGCGGGGGCGTGCGGTTGCGGTTGCGCGGGGAGCTGCGCCGGGCGC
>CAZFLD010000092.1:0-14416 GCA_964519835.1 uncultured Spirochaetales bacterium | reverse complement strand
CTCGATTGCAAAATTGTTCCGGAGATTGTTGAAGGTGGCAAGGTTAAGACGGTAGTCGCCATATCCCGAGACATCACTGAACGAAATAGAATGGAGAACGAACTGCGGAAGAAAAATGCGATATTCAACGAGGCCGAAAAGATAGCCGATATCGGATCGTATGTTTGGAACCTGCAAACCGACGCGCTTGAATGGTCGAGAAATATGTATAAAATCGCAGGTCTCGACCAGCAGAAGTTCTGTGGCAATCTCCAGGAAACAATAAAGAACATGATTCATCCTGAAGACCGGGAGACTGTGCAAAAACAGATCATTACGATGATAGAGAAGAAAGAAACTCAACCGATGGAGTTTCGGCTTGTACGTCCGAACGGAGAGGTGAGGTGGCTGAGGTCAGGATCCCGCTTTGTTTTTGATAAAACGGGTAGACCGGTCCGGAATATTGGTGTGCACCAGGATATTACTAAGCAAAAACAAGGCGACCGTGCCTTTTCCAAAAGAGAGTTTCGTACGGTGGTTTGATCTAAAAGCTCCACCGGTGCGGAATATGCACGGTGAGGTGTTTCAGGTTGTCGCGGTCGCCCGAGACCTAACCGACCAAAAGAAAAACAACGAGTCTCTTGCGGCGAGTGACATACAGAAGGATGTAATTCTTAATGCGACAGCGGAAATGGTGGCCTATTACGATACAAGTCTCAGTATTATTTGGGCGAATCGGACTTCCGCAGAGTCGGTCGGTAGTTCGGTCCGAGATTTGAAGGGGAGGCACTGTTATGAGGTGTGGCAGGGAAAGACCAAGCCGTGTGACGGGTGCCCGGTCCTAAGGAGCCTTGAGACCGGAGAGCCTCAGGAAGCGGAACAACATACCCCGGACGGCAGATGGTGGTTCATTCGGAGCTATCCGGTTTTTGATGAGGAAGGGAGTGTTTCGAACCTTGTCGAGTTCGGCCAAGAAATCACACACCTCAAGCGGCAGGAGCAAGAACTAGCAAAAAAAACTGCATTACTGGAAGAGTCCGAACGAATTGCCAATGTCGGTTCATGGGAATGGAATATGGCAAATGACACTTGGTTTTTTTCACATCAGTGGAAACGAATTCATGGTGTATCGGATGATGATTTAACGACGTCTAAACTGCTTGAAATAGCGCACCCCGAAGATGCACCGGCCATTAAAAAGGCGTTTTTTGAAGCACGAGAAGAGGGAAGCCCTTACGACATCCAGCATAGAATTGTTCGAGCGGATAACAAAAAGACCAGATACATCCATGCTCGGGGAGAGATCGAATATAGTCGAGATACAGGTCTTCCTCTTCGTATGGTTGGGACAGCCCAGGACATAACCGAACGTAAACGGGCCGAGGAGGCGCTGCGGGAGAGCGTGTTACGCTTTGATGAACTGATATCAAAGGTTCCAGTCGGCGTCTATATCGTCTGGTTCCGAGCGGACGGCCGCAAGGAATTCGAGTACGTCAGCGACCGGTGGTGCGCCATCCACAAGCTTCGCCGCGAAGATGTCATTGCCGATGCCGCGACGGTGGATGGTCAAGTGCATCCCGATGAGGCGGCAGCATTTCTTGAACGTAACCTAAAAGCGGCTCGCGACCGCACGCCGTTTGTATGGGAGGGACACTTCCTCGTCGGCAAGGCGGAGCAGCGGTGGTTGCGCATAGAATCGACACCTGTCGTATTTGATAATGGCGATCTTCGCTGGTTTGGAGTCACCCAAGATATTACCGAACGTAAACGGGCCGAAGATAAGCTTCGGGAAGCACTGACAGAAAAAGAGTTCCTTATGCGAGAGGTGAACCACCGGGTAAAAAACAGTCTCAGCATGGTCTCTTCGCTCATCAGCTTAAAGGACTCGGAAAACGTACATGACCTCTCCGACATACAGCACCAGATAGAAGCACACATCGATGAGATTTCCATTCCCACCAAGTCAGCCATGTCCCTTGGGCTTATCGTTAACGAGATTGCCACTAACGCAATAAAGCATGGTTTCTCCGATAAGGAAGAGGCTGTCTTTTTGATCGAGATGCGAAAAGACAACGAGCATAGCCGGTATGAGATCAGCCTCTCCAATACCGGTAGGCCTTTTCCGGAGGACGTAGATGCTGAAAGTAACAAGACCCTTGGTTTACGCTTGATTCATGCGCTTGTAGCACAGATCGACGGGACGATGGCACTGCAGAAGCGACCACACCCGGTATTTACCATCCGGTTTCCCATAGAAGAGGAATAGACGTCGGTGCTCCCACGCGGTGAGGACCGTGAACTGCCTTCCGAGTCCGATCACGATGGCCACGACGACGCCCGTTGGGGATGCGCCCAAATACTCTGCTCGAAGGAGGCACGAGTGCATCATCACGCCGGCAACAAAGGATATAGAGGTGCCGCGCGAAAGGGGCTACAATAGGATCGTAACGCTGAGCACGCGACGGGTTCCTGCGGGCGGTTGAGACGGTGATCCGTTTTTTTCGTTCGAAACCGGATCGTTTCCGACTACTCGCGCGAACAGCGTGCCCGGCTCTGCGAGAGGATTCGCGGGGGATTCTTTATTGCGATCCGGCTCCCATCGGCTCGGAAGCCGGCCGAGCTCGTGGAGGCCACGATGCAGAAACGGACCTACTCAAATAAGGAACTGAACCGAATCATCAACCGGGCGATCGAGCTCCAGCAAAGCCCGGAAAATGACACCCCGGGACCGACGGAGGGACACTCCCTGGAAGACCTAATCGCGGTCGGGCGGGAGCTTGGTTTGGGAGAAAACGAAATCCGGAATGCCGCCCTTGAGGTCGAAACGCCCGGCTCCAGCGGAGTCGCGGCGGCGCTATTGGGTGGTGAATTGGTCCACACACAACACCTGATCCTGCCGTTTCGAATCAGCCGGCAGCAAGCCGAGGAACTCGCCGCGGATCTAAGCCGAATCGTAACCCTGCCGGGCACGGTCTCAACGGCAGGGCGCCGCGTGAGTTGACAGAGTAGCGAGAAAAGCTGCGAGGAACGGGCCTGGACGCTTGGCGTTGCGGTCGCACCCAGAGAAGACGGGACCCACATCGAGATTGATAGTCGCAACGGCATGCTCGCGGGCGGGTTGTTCGGGGGGCTCATGGGCGGAATCGGTCTTGAGGCCGGCTTGGGGGCCGGTCTCGGCGTCGGAGTCGTAGCTCTCGGGTCGGCGGCGTTCGCCGTTATGGTGCCGATAGCATCGCCGGCCGACAGCTACGCCTTGTCGCGGTTTCTCTACCGGGCGATCACGCGCAGCCGACGCCGCCGGTCGCCCCGCCGACGCATAGTGCGCAGGCTTGCGCTGCCGCGTGCGCGCGCCGCACAAGCTCGTCGGCCGATTGCTGGCCGTCAAGGACCGCGGCGATCCAGCCGCCGACAAAGGCGTCGCCAAGACCGGTGGTATCCACGGCGCGAACGACTGCGCCGCGAAACTGAGTTAGCACCTCGGCGCGGTGGCGATGGAGTCGATATACTGAGGCACCCACAGGCGGCTCTTTTATCACCAACAACATCGACCCTTTGTCAATTGACGCGGCCAGAGCATTGAGGCCGCCGAGAGGCGCAAGCTCCTCTGTCGAGGCAAAGACCGTCGGTCCGCGGCCGGCCACAGCCGGCCCGGCGAGAAGCGCGCCGAGCTCGGCGGCGCAGCGGCCGGTGACGTACGGGTGCGCGAGGTCGAGTACAAGCGACGCCCCCGAGGTGACGAGGTCGAGAGAGTGTGCATTGCCACCGGTGAGAAAGCCCGGAAGCGCGTAGCCGTCGAGGTAGACGATCGTCGTATTGCTTGAGCGCAGCGCCGGCCATATCTCTTGAGGGAGCGTCGGGGGCGGGCACACCAAGGCCCGGCTTGTTTCTTGGCCCGATGGGTCGTACCAGGTGATGCTGTAGCCGGTACTCTTTGTGTCCCAAAGGTGCGCATCGATCAGGCCGGCCAACGGAGGCCGGCCGAGCTGCGTGGTATAGCGCTCCCGGAAGTCGTCGCGACCGACCGCCCCGTAGAGCGAGCTAGGGTGTCCCCGTTCTGCGAGCACGCGCGCGACGTTTCCCGCGGCGCCTCCCGCGCGTGTTGTCACACCGGCGGCCGGCCGCAGCGCGGTTCCTATATCGACCCTATGCAGCAACCGATTGAGCTCCTCAGGTGGTCGGTGCACCGGCCCGTCAATGCCCGCCGGGATGGGCTGAATCGTAGTGTCGATGAAAATATCAAAAAGCAGATTGCCCACCAGGACAACGGATTGGTGTGTCACGGATGCTCCTTCGCATTAAAGCTGTGCGGATGATCGCTCCCAAGTATGATACGATCGCGGCAGGAGTTGGTATGGGAGAGACGGTCAGGTTTGGGGTTTCGATGGACAGTTCGCAGGTGGCGTTGCTTGACCAGATGTCCGCCGGGATGGGACACGAAAACCGGTCCGAGACGATCAGAAGCCTGGTGCGTCAGCACGCGATGGAGACCGTGGCCATTGCAGGCGACCGCCACGTCGTTGGCACTCTGATGCTGACCTACCGATTCGGAAAGCGCCTGCCTACCGTTCGCCTGGCCGACTATCCCACGCTGCGCATCAACGCCAACACTCAAACGCACGTGAACGACCAGATCTGCGTCAAAGTGCTCGTACTCACCGGTAATGCCAAGGAGGTGCGCATGTGGTCGAGCAAGCTTAGTAACGCGCGAAACGTCGTTGGCCGTCTTACCGTCGCGCCCACCGACGAGATCGTCGAGGAGCTCTCCGGCGAGTAGTGGTTTATCCATGCGCGATCAACAACTCCCCAATGTGATCGTGCAGCGGGAGAAGCGCTGTACGCGAGCGCCGCCCTATCGCGGGACTACGCAGGGCACGCCTCCAACATCACCTACAGTGACGTCGATCCCGTAGACCGCTTGCACCGTCTCCTCGGTGATGACGGTCGAGTCTCCGGCGGCGAAGACGGCGCCGTCTCGCATCATCACCAGCTTGGTCGCGTGGCGAATCGCGAGGTTGATGTCGTGCACGGTCATGACCACCGCCACCGAGGTCGATTCGGCCACGCGCGTGATCGTTGCCATCAGGTGGTGCTGATTGCGCAGGTCGAGGCTGCTGGTCGGCTCGTCGAGCACGAGCACGCGCGGCTGCTGCGCGATCGCTCGGGCGATCTGCACCAGCTGCAGCTCGCCTCCGCTGAGCTCGTCGGCGTAGCGCAGCGCCAGGGGCTCCAAACCAAGCAGTTCAATCGCCTCCGCGGTCACCCGGTGGTCTTCGGCGCCGGCCCACCAACCAATTCGGGGAACGCGCCCGAGCATGACCAGATCGTAGACTGTCACGTGGGGCGCCTCACTCCGCTGCGCGACAAAGCCGACGCGGCGGGCGATCTCCCGGCGACCGATCGTGCGCAGCTCGACCTCGCCGATGAATACGCTGCCGGCGCGCGGCTCTAGAATACGATTGAGACACTTGAGAAGTGTCGTCTTGCCGACACCATTGGGACCCAGGATCGCAAGCAGTTCGCCCTCGTCAACCGACAAGCTGACATCCTTAAGAACCGGAGCGCTCGAGTAGCCGAACTCCACACCGTCGACGCTCAGGATCATCGGCGCTGTCTCCGGACGAGCAAGAAGACAAACAGGGGTCCTCCAAGCATGGAGGTGAGCACGCCGACGGGTAGCACCATCGGGGCGAGGACCACCCGCGCGACGGTATCGGCGGCCAGCAGCACGAGCGCGCCGACAAGCGGTGCAGCCACGAGTAGCAGGCGCAGGTCGCCACCAATGACGCGCCGCGCGATGTGGGGCGCGAGCAGCCCAACAAAGGCGATAATGCCAAAGTTGGCGACGACCACCGCCGTGACAAAAGAGCCGGCGATCATCGAGACCATCCGAAGCCGCTCCGCGTTGACGCCAAGACCCGCGGCGACCTCGTCCCCGCTGTCCATCGCGCTGACCCGCCAACGCAGCGCATACAGCAGTATCCAGGCGGGAACGACCGCGGCGGTGACCGCGCCGTTTACCCGCCAGTCGGCCCTGCCAAGGTCGCCAAAGGTCCACGAGATGATATTGGCGAGTTGCACGCTATCGGCGAGGTATTGGATAAGCGTCAGGCCGGCGGAGAACATCGCGCCAACGGCTATTCCGGCCAAGACCGTGCTCTCCGCCGAAACACGGGTGAACCTCGCGAGGACAAGAACGACGGCTGCCGCCGCCATGCTGAACCCAAACGCGCAGAGTGTAACGATGCGCGGATTGGTGACCACGATCGATGATGTCGCGCTGGTGCCGGCGGCCAGAAAGACGATCGCGAACGCCGCTCCACATGCCGCCGCGCTCGAGAGTCCGAGCGTGTAGGGGCTTGCCAGATGATTGCGTAGGACCGACTGCATCACGATGCCGGCGGCGGCCAGGCCCGCGCCGGAGACAACGGCCGCCACGATGCGCGGCATCCGTACATCCCAGACAATGCGCGCCGAGCCGGACCGGTCACCGCTGGTGAGAGCCGTGACAACGTCGCGAAAAGGAATGGCGATTGCGCCGGTGCGTGCGGCGACAAGTACGAGGGCAAGAAGCAGCGCCGCGCTCGTTGCGACAAAAATCCACTTACCGCGTGCGTGCTTCCGATAGCGCCGTATGAGGCTGCCGCCGTCCGCCCCTGGGCGGAACATTACTACCAGTCCACGCGGCCCATGCCGGGTGCATGCAGTGCCACGACATCATCGTAGCCCAGCGGTACCTGGAAGAAGAGGCTCCAGATCTCTTCCGCTTTCTCAATCGGTGAAAGGTCGGCGAACACGTCCGGATAAAGCACTGAACCAACGTAGTAGATATTGATGATCTGGTTTTCCCAGTTTGTGCCGTAGTACTTGTACACGAGGGTTGTATAGAGCTGCCCGCTGGAGAAGGCATTTACGTTCTCATCGAGCACCTCTTGATTGGCTTCGTACCCGCTCCGCGAGAGCCCGTAGTTTGCCGAGTCGATGAAGACGTAGTCGGGGTTCGCCCTGATGAGCTCCTCGAGCACGGTCATGTACGGCTGGAGATTTCCCACGGGATTGGTCGGCATGACGTTTGTGGTATTTGTGTAGTCAAATGGCGCGTAGTCGCCGGTGGTACGCAGCAGGTCGGCAGGTCCGTAGAACATCATGCCTCCGGCGTAGGCGCGCTTGGGCTCACTCACGCGCTCAGCACGCTTGTTCAGGTCCGCGATGATATCCTCGATCCCATCAACAAGCTCCGCCGCGCGGTCCTCCTCGCCGAGAACCTGACCGATGAGGGCAAACTGACCCAGAAAGCGCTCCGTGTCGGAAATCTCCACGTCCGCGTCGATAGCAAAGACCGGAATCCCGAGCGTACTCTGTAGCTGATTGAGCGCCGCCACGTCGACGGTGGAGCTAAAGACGATGTCCGGATTCGCCGCGATGATCGCCTCGTGGTTCTCCCGGCTTCCGATGCTCGGCAGCTCCTGAAGCTCCGGATGCGCGATGCGGTAGGTCGCCAGATAGAAGAAGTCGTGGACCGTCTTCTCCCGTGCGTGCCCGGCGTCTTCCACCGCGACTACCTTGTCTACCGCGTCGAAGTAGGTTAGTGCGCGCAGCGAGTTTGCGCCGAGCGCGACGATCGAGTCGATCTGGGCCGGAACCGCAATCACCCGACCGCGCATATCGGTAATCTGTCGTGAAGCTTCGATTGGTGCGCCGGGCGCGTTGGTCTCCGAAACTCCCGTTGCGAACGCCGGCGCGATTCCGACGGCGAGTAATAGAACCGCGAATAGCACAGGGCGCGGCGTACGCCTAATCCTACTCATGTGCATTGTATGCCTCCTGCTGTAGTAACACGATAAAAGCATAACGTGTTACTGTGCGCGCCAGACTACCAGGGAAGCTATGACGACACAAGGCCGAAGTCTCCATTGGGCGCTCTCACCGAGGAGGTGCGACCGTTTTGGTCCCTCGCTACCGCGCGCCGGTACGGAAAAACGAATCTGTTTTTTCTACCAACGGCAAAGCGCGAACCTGTCGTGGGTGCGTGGACGCCCGCGATCTTGGTTGCGACACCCGCTCGAGACAGTAGCATTCCGGCGTGGCCGGCGTGGCCCGCGTGGCCCGCGAAGATATGACTCCGATAAAACGTACATCGATCCGGACCCTGATGATCACCCATTGTTAACGGCGGCTGCACAACTGGCACTTCCGGTCACTCGGAGTTATCATGCTGACAATGGCTTTCCGCCGTCCCTTCCTCCGCTACATCGGGACCTACGTGGTTGTGCTCTTGATCCCGATCGGCCTCTTTGTACTGCTGTTCCGAATGAGCTTTCTGGAGCAGCTGCGCTCCCAGGCGACCTCCCGTCTCGCGATGGAGGCGGATGCGGCGATCGGTCGGATCGAGGCGGAGCTCCAGCAATTGCGAAGCCTGAGCTACCGGATCGAGCTCTCTCCCCAGTTCATTTCCATCCGCATCCAAGACCCGGTCACCGCTATGGCGGCACAACGGGCGCTCTTTGAAGCGAACTTCATCAACGATCTCATTGAGGAAGTTGCGTACTTCCCCCACGGCATCCGACCGGTCTACTCCTCCAGCAGCCCGTACAGTCGTGAGACCTACTTCCGTCAGATTCTGAAGCTGGAAGCGCAGGGGGAGCGTCGGCTCGTGCAACTGCTTGAATCTGCGAACAGGCCGACGCTACTTTCCCTGCGACGGCGTGAGCCGCTCGAGCCGCTCATCGTTATGGTGGACGTCCTGCCTCAAGCCGGCGCCGGGCGCAAGGGTGTCCTGATCTACTCGCTCTCAGCGTCACAGCTTCGTTCCCAGCTCGAGAGTATTCTGCACTGGTCGGATGCGTACGCGCGCCTGCGCACCCGAGACGGCGAGCTCCTCACGGTTGGGACGCCTTCCAGCGGACGAGACGCGGCGCGGCTGAACGAGGAACGAAGGATGCTCGATCTTGGCCTTGTGATGGAGTTCTCGGTCAGCGAGGATACGCTGCTCGCAGAGTGGAACCGCTCCATTCTCCTGCTGCTGGGTGCCCTGGCGGCGACTCTGCTCCTGAGCCTCCCGCTCGTCTATCTCTTCTCGTGGCGGCACTACCGTCCAATCGAACGTATAGGGTCCTTCCTGGAGCAGACCTTTCGCATTCGGCCGGACACTCGGCATGTGAGTGACGCGGTTGAACAGCAGATTCAGAAGCTCCTCTCCCAACGGGAGTCACTCAGCGGTCAGATCGACGCTTCCTCGCATTTGGTCCGACGACAGCTTCTGGTCAAGATGATTCGTGGAGATGTCCACCCGAAGGACCGCTTTTTGGAGCTGTGTCGGGAATACGAGGTGGACCTTTCGGGCGAGCGGTTCGCCGTGGTCATGGCGGCGCTCGATCCTCCCGGATCGGAGGAGCAGCTTACTGGGCTGGAGATTGTTCTGAACGCTTCGCTGATACACGCCAAGGTCGCAGGCGTCGTGGATCTTGAGGCCGATCAGATTGCGGCAGTCGTCGTCGAGAACGGCGGAACGGGCTCGGATTTGCTCGCCGAGCTGCCGTCGACGCTTCACAAGGCGCTTGAACAACTCCGCGGACCGGCGGAGCGGACCGAAGGAGACGGGACGCGACAGGTTGCGCTGGCGCTCGCGGTGGGTTCGGTCGTCTCGAAGATTGAGCTCGTGAGCCAGTCGTACCTGGAGGCACGCAGCGCCCTCGAGCACCGGTTCATCCGAGGAATGAATCAGCTCTATGTCTTTGGTGACGTCCTCGGTCACGAACACTCGCGCTACGAGTACCCTGTTGCAGAGCTTGCTCGCCTGGAGACCTTGGTTAGGACCATCCAACCCGACCGGATTCCGGAGCTTCTTACGGAGGTCTTTGCCGATGTCCGCGCGCAGAATCCGCCGCTCTCGGTGGCGAGGTTGGTCTCCTACGACTGTGCGAACACGATGATCCGAGCCGCCGCGCAGGCGCTGCCGGGTCGGAACGCCGAGCTCTGGGCACTGATCGACGCGCTCAGCCTCGCGCGTGTGAAAACGATCGGCGAGGCCGAAGAGCATATGCGCGCCATGAGCGTCAAGCTCTGTGAGCTGCTGACGGAGGCGGAGTCGGAGCGGAGCGAAGACTCGTTTTCTTGGGTTCTGCGCTTCGTCGACGAGCACGCCTACGATTCCGACTTCTCTGCGAATACCGTAGCCGACTACTGTGGGCGCAGCCTCTCGGGGTTCAGCCACCTCTTCCGATCCCAGACCGGAACCACCTTTCGTGAATACCTCCATCGGGCCCGGATGGAGCGTGCCTGTGAGCTGCTCCGCTCCACCGAAATGCCGGTGGGCGAGGTCGTCCGAGAGATTGGGTACGCAGATGCTACGAGTTTTATACGCAAGTTCAAGCGTGAGATCGGCGCGACGCCGGCTCAATATCGAAAAAACGATCGACTCGAACGCGGCTACCGTTCATCTCAGGCATAGTTTTTCAACACTGACCTACTAGAACCTGCCGCAAGCCCCGATTCTGCCCCTTGTGCTCCGCTATCCTCAACCCCGCAAATCTGACCGATTGGCGAAACAGTTACAGATTTACAGTTCGCAGAACCGGCCTGAGAATCGAATGAAGGATCTGAGGAGAGTCTTCGATGAGCACAGACGGATTAAAACAGCCTGCCGAACCCGTCGCATTGCGCAAGCGTTTGCCATTTGGACGTATCACCGCAAACGGGGGTCTCTATCTCTTCCTGTTGCCGGCTGTCGCGTACATCTTCATCTTCCGTTACATCCCCATGTATGGTGCGCAGATTGCGTTCCGGAACTACTACCCTGGGCGAGCGATCCTGGAGAGCCAGTGGGTTGGGTTGAAGCACTTCCATGCATTTCTGACCAGTTTCCAGTTCTCGCGGGTGATGTGGAATACGCTTCTATTGAGCGTTGGAAATCTGGTCTTTAGCTTCCCGCTTCCCATCGCCCTCGCGATTGGGCTCCACTATGTCAGGCACAAGCGGCTGCGGAGAGCATCGCAGCTCATCACCTACGCTCCGTACTTCATCTCTACCATCGTCGTAGCCGGAATTCTGATCGTCTTTCTCTCGCCTCGTACGGGCCCCATCAACATGCTGCTAAAGAGCCTCGGCCGGGAGCCAATCTTTTTTATGGGTTCGCCGGAGTACTTCCGTCCGGTCTACATCATCTCTTCCATATGGCAGTTCACCGGATACAACGCGATTATCTACATTGCCGTGCTCTCAAGCGTTAGTCCCGAATTGCATGAAGCTGCAACAATCGAAGGCGCAAGCAAGCTGCAGCGAATCTGGAACGTGGATGTTCCGGTTCTGCTTCCAACAGCAAGCGTCCTCTTCATACTGCAACTGGGGCAGACGCTCAGACTGGGATTCGAGAAGGCGTACGCGATGCAGAACTCGCTGAATCTGAGCGCCTCTGAGATCGTACAGACCTACGTGTACAAGATCGGCCTGCTAAACGGCCAGTTCAGCTATGCCGCTGCAGTAGGTCTTTTTATCAATGCAATCAACTTCGCGGTTCTGCTGATGGCGAATCAGCTGGCCAAGCGAACGACCTCGTACGGATTGTTCTAGGGGCGATCATGTCGACAACGAGTATCCGGCAGACCAAAGGCGACAAGCTCTTTGACTTGTTCAACTACGGCGCCATCGTAGTGTTCACCCTGCTCGTCCTCTACCCGCTCTACATTGTGCTTATCTCCAGCATCAGCGATCCTACCGATGTCGCGCTGGGCAGAGTTGCACTCTTTCCCCGAGGTGTCACACTCGAGGGCTATCAGGCAGTCTTCGACGACCCGCAGGTCTGGACCGGGTATCTGAACTCCGCCTTTTACACATTCTTTGGCACCATCCTAAACGTCGTCTGCACGGTTTTGGCCGGCTACGCCCTGTCGCGCAAAGACCTGGTTGGCGCCGGTGCCATCATGTTTTTCCTGATCTTTACCATGTATTTCGAGGGAGGGCTTATCCCCACTTTTCTGCTTGTGAGATCGCTCGGCCTCTACGGGTCCCGGCTGGCGCTTATCATCCTGGACGCGGTCTGGGTGTACCTGATCATCATCTCACGGACCTACTATCGCTCAACAATACCGGACGAGTTACGCGAGGCTTCCGTCGTGGACGGATGCAACAATATCCAGTTTTTCCGGCACGTCGTGCTGCCGCTCTCTACGGCGCTTACCGCCGTCCTTGCCCTCTTCTACGGAGTCGCTCACTGGAATCAGTATTTTAAGGCGCTCGTCTACCTGCGCAGCGAGGACAAGTGGCCGCTCCAGCTCGTGCTGCATCAGATCTTAGTTCTACAGAACATGATCGCGAATGATCCAAATGCGTCCGGTGAAGCGTTGGACGCGGCGTTTGGGAGGGCTGAGCTCGTGAAGTACAGCCTCATCGTTGTAGCCAGTGTTCCGATGATGGTGCTCTATCCGTTTGTACAGCGGTACTTCGTGAAGGGCGTCATGATCGGTTCTATTAAGGGATAAGCGACAAAGTCGCACAGAGGAGGAAGTTTTATGAGACTGAGAAGAATTGGTATCGCATTGCTACTCGCGGTCATCGCACCCGCGCTGGCACTCGCCGGTGGCGCCGCTGAAGGCAGCGAGGCGGAGGCGCGTGTGCTTCCAAACATGGAGGGCACCCGCCTCGTGGACGAGTCGGTTACGCTTCGGGTTCTGAATCGGCTCTCGCCGGACCAACCTGATCCAGAGACGCTTCCGTTCTATCAATACCTGCAGGACCTGACGGGAGTTGACCTCGAGTTCGAGCCGTACAAGGGCGATGACACCGGTTACTACCAAAAGGTGAACCTGGTCTTCGCAAGCGGTGATCTGCCCGACATCGTCTACGACGCGGTTCCGCGGCCGTTTATCATCAACCAGGCGGAGATCGGGACGATCATGCCGCTGAACGATCTGATCGATGGGTACACCGTGAACATCAAGCCGTTTCTTTCCGAGCGGCCGGAAGTCCGTCGGGAAATAGCCGATCTGAACGGAGAGATCTATGGGCTCTTCCTGCTGAATGAGATTGAGGATCGACTCTACGACGATCCCTACTTCATCAACCAGGAATGGCTCGACCGACTCGGGCTATCAGTGCCGCAGACCACAGACGAGTTCCGCGAGGTGCTGCTTGCGTTCAAGAACGAGGATGCGAACGGGAACGGTGATCCGAACGACGAGCTTCCCTTCTCCTGGCGGGAAGGCGGTTGGCAGGGTCAGAGGATCGACGGTTTCTTCGGTGCGTGGGGCGTACTCAGCAACGCAGACGACAATCACCTGATGGTGAAGGACGGACGGATCGTCTTCGCCGCCGCAGAGCCCGGCTACCGCGAGGGGCTGGAGTATCTCCATGGTCTCTACGCCGATGGGCTGATAGACCCTGAGTCCTTCGTGCAGGACATGACACAGCTGCGCGCCAAGGGTGCGGCGAACCAGATTGGCGTGCTCGTCTTTTTCTACCCGCACAATGTCTTTGGAGCAGAGGGCGTCGCGGCATACTCGTACATGCCGCCGTTGGCGGGACCGGACGGTACGCGGCTTGCGCAGCAGACTGCGGCCGTCTCCGGCCTGGAGCAGGGGAAATTCCTGATTACAACCGAGAATCCGTACCCGGAGATATCCATCCGTCTTGCAGACGTGCTCATGGACGGCGGCGAGATGAGCCTCAACGCGATGTACGGACCAGAAGGTCGGTACTGGCGCTGGAACGACGTCGGCAAGTGGATCCTGGATGAATCCGGCTTTCCCGAGGGCATGGGTGAAGTCCAAATTCGAAACAGCCTGACAAGCGTAACCCAGGTCAGCATCCGTGATGCCGATCTCTATGACCAGGCGGTACTTGGTGAGCGGTTTGTTCTCCGGCAGCAGTGGCTGGAACAAGCGCGCCCATACTTTCCAGAGGACGTGCTCCCCAACTTCTGGTTCGATGCCGACACCGGCAACGAAGTCGCATCGATCGCGAGCGAGCTCAATAGTTTTGTCGCCGAGATGCGTGCCCGATTTATCCTGGAAGGCGTCACCGACGATTCCTGGCGCGCCTACCTGGAGGATCTGGGACAGATCGGCTCCGAGCGGTTGGTCGATATCCACCAAGAAGCGTACGATCGGCTGGATTAAGCCGGCACGCTGCCGGCCAGGCTTCCCCGAGAGGGGGAGCCGCGGCTGGGTTTGTGGCGAACATGCATTCGGGCAAGACTGTGATCAGTTTCCGGGTCGCAACGCACGTAGACTACTTCGCCCACCACCGTCTCCTCAAAGCGCTCGAAAGGCTGAATGTCCGTTAGGCGCAGGCGGCCGTGTCACCTGATCCGCAAGCCTTGGGTAATGTCACGAACCTTGATGCGCGAAATCACGCAAGTGCATACTTTGGCAAGTATTGGACCCTCTCGACCGTAAGCATTCGGATCTTCCCTGAACGCTGGACAACTCGTCGGACCTCTGCTACG
>CAZFLD010000091.1:0-14535 GCA_964519835.1 uncultured Spirochaetales bacterium | reverse complement strand
TTTCCATTATTTCTATGTCTTTTTATGTTTGTTTGTTGTCGGTCGTGTCGTCTTTCCGCCTTCTGCACGCGGGCCTGTCGATCTACTGGAATCGGAACGATGAGTATTACACGTCGGCACCGTGGCGCGGCACCTGGGACAAAGACGGCGGCATGTTGATGAACCAGGCCACGCACGGGATCGACCTGGTGCAGTGGCTCTTGGGTGGAAATCCGAGGCGTGTGCATGGACGCCTCGCTCGATTTCTCCGACCAATCGAGACCGAAGACTTTGCGAGCGCCAAAGTCGAGTTTGACGGCGGAGCCATCGCGACGCTTCAAGCGACGGTCGATGCCTATCCCAAGAACCTCGGTTCACGCTTGGTAGTGATCGGTGAGACCGGCACCGTTGAGCTCTCCGGTGCCGGCCTGGACACGATAGAGACCTGGCGATTTCCGCAAGACCCGGCGTGGCTGGAAGTGGATCGCGCCGCGACGGCGGACCCCGGTACCGCTGCCGCAACGCCCGATGCCGATGCAACCCGCGCCGCCGCCAACCCGGCGACCGCGCGGCGACAAAGCGGGCACGCCGCCGTCTACGGCGAGCTTGCCGAGTCCGTCGCGCAAGATCGTGAGCCGTTCACCGGCTTCGCCGACGCACGGGTCTCGGCGGAGATTGTGCTCGCAATACTGCAATCACATCGGCTTGGACAAGCCGTAGACTTCCCCGTCGAGTTTTCGACGGCCGAGATGGCCGGAACGCCGCTGTAAACCCACCCTGCGGGCCGAGCAGCGGGCACCGCCTTGCCGCTTCGGGAAGCGGCAAGGCCGCGGCGCTTTGCCGCCACCACAATTGGAGCAATCTTTGAAGTTCGTAGACTTAGGCCGACAGCTCGAAGAATACAAGTCGGAGATCATGGCCGAGATCGAGGAAGTACTCTCGACCACCGCCTTTATCAACGGGCCGGCGGTGAAAGACTTGGAAGCGCAACTCGCGGAGTATGTGGGTGTGTCGCACGCCGTCGGCTGCTCAAGCGGAACGGATGCCCTAATCCTCGGCCTAATGGCGCTTGGTGTTGGTCGAGGCGACGAGGTGATTGTTCCCGACTTCACCTTTATCGCCACGGCGGAAACGGTAAGCCTTATGGGCGCGACTCCGGTGTTCGCCGACGTTCGACCGGACACGTACAATCTCGATCCCGATGCGATCGAGGCGCTGATATCGGAGCGCACCGTCGGAATCATGCCCGTGTCGCTCTACGGTCAGGTGGCGGATTTACATGAGATCAACGCCATTGCCGAGAGGCACGGCCTTTGGGTGATGGAAGACGGTGCCCAGTCCTTCGGAGCGACGTACCACGGCAAGCAGTCGTGCTCACTTAGCACCCTGGCAACCACGTCGTTTTTTCCAGCAAAGCCCCTTGGTGCTTACGGCGATGCCGGCGCGGTCTTTACCAACGACGACGCCCTTGCCGCCAAGATGCGCATGCTTTTGAACCACGGCCAGCGCAGTCGCTACAACCACGCGATTATCGGCCTCAATGCTCGCCTCGACACACTCCAGGCGGCAATCCTCAAAGTGAAGCTGCGCCATTTCCCTGAGGAGATTGCCGCCCGGCAGCGGGTAGCCGATGCCTACACGGAGAAACTGGCAACTGCGGCACACAAGCCGGCGGGACCGGCGAAGGGTACGCCGCAGGCAACGACGGGCTCGAGCGAGGCGACCGGGCAGGCACAGGGCGTTGTAACGCCCACGGTCCTGCCCCACAACACAAGTACCTGGGCGCAGTACACAATTCGTGTGGCGGATCGCGACCGCGTCCGTGCGAGCTTGCAGGAGAAAGGCATTCCGACCTCGGTTCACTATCCGACGCCGCTGCATACCCAAGATGCGTTTGCGGGACTCAGAAGCGAAGAAAACCCGGAAGCCGCCAAGGCCGCCGCTGAGGTGTTGTCGCTTCCCATGCACCCGTTTCTGACCGCCGACGAGATCACCACGGTTGCCGACGCAGTCACGGCGGCGGTGGAATCAAGCACGAGCCCCGCGCGTGTCTGACTACTTTTGCCACGAGTCGGCCTATGTGGACGACGGCGCGCAGGTGGGCGCCGGCACAAGGATCTGGCACTTTAGCCACGTTATGTCCGGCGCGAAGATCGGGCGCAACTGTGTGTTGGGTCAAAACGTAAACGTTGGTGGCCGGGCGGAGATTGGCGACGGCGTGAAGATTCAAAACAACGTCTCCGTCTACGATCGTGTGATCGTAGAAGACGAGGTGTTCTTAGGTCCGAGTTGTGTGCTCACAAACGTGGTAAACCCCCGGGCCTTTGTCGAACGGAAGAGCGAGTACCTGGAAACCCGGATAAAGCGCGGCGCAACCGTCGGCGCCAACGCCACGATCGTCTGTGGAGTGACCTTAGGTGAATACTGTCTGGTCGGTGCCGGCGCCGTCGTGACTCGGGACGTTCCCGCATACGCGCTTGTGTACGGTACGCCGGCCAAGCAACACGGCTGGGTCAGCAGGGCGGGAGTGAAGCTCGGCGACGACCTGATTTGTCCGGAGACGGGGGATCGGTACCAGAAGCAAAACGGAGCACTGGCGCCCGAACAAGCTGCGGACAGGGCAGTGGTGTCGGAGCCTGCCGCCGGCCCCGGCCCCACAAGCGATGCCCGGGCCGCGGCGCACGGGCAGGGTACGGCACGCAAATGACCAAGTCCGACTTCCTGCAGAAGATCAAAGACCGAACAGCTGTAGTCGGCATTGTTGGTCTTGGCTACGTGGGACTTCCACTGGCCGTGGCCTTTGCCGCAAAAGGGCTCCGTACCCTCGGTTTCGAGAAGGACAAGAACAAGGTCGAGCAAATTGAGTCGGGCCTGAGCTACATCGGCGACGTGACCGACGGCGAGCTCAGTGCCGTTGTTAACGCAGGTCATTTTGCACCTACGACGGATGCGAAGCGCACAAGCGAGTGTGACGCCGTCCTTATCTGTGTTCCGACTCCCCTCGACCGCTTCAAGAAACCCGACCTGAGCTATGTGGAAGCCGCCGGTCGAGAGATCGGTGCCTTCCTCAGGCGTGGTGCTTTGGTGTGTCTCGAGAGCACCACGTTTCCGACAACAACTGAAAACGTCTTGCTGCCGATCCTGGAGGCGGCCTCGGGCCTAACTTGTGGCTCGGACTTCCACCTGGCCTACAGCCCGGAGCGAGTCGATCCCGGAAACACCACCTGGAAGACGGAAAACACCCCGAAGGTCTTGGGCGCGATGAGCGAAGACGGTCTGGAAATCGGGCTCGCGCTCTACCGTGTCGCCGTTACCGAGGTCCATCCCGTCTCGAGTCCTAGGATCGCGGAGATGGTAAAGATCCTGGAAAACACCTACCGCATGGTGAACATCTCCTTGGTAAACGAGTTGGCCCTTCTCTGCGGGAAGATGGAAATCGATATTTGGGAAGTGATCGAGGCGGCCAAGACCAAGCCGTACGGCTTTCAGGCCTTCTACCCGGGGCCTGGAATCGGGGGACACTGCATCCCCCTCGACCCCTTCTATCTTGAGTACATCGCAAAAAACTACGCCTTCGAGCTGACGATGATTCACTCAGCCGGGCACATCGACACGCTGATGCCCCACCGGATGATGATCAAAATAACCTCGGCGCTTAATCGACAAAAAAAGCCGGTCAACGGTTCTCGCTTGTTGTTCCTCGGCGTTGCCTTCAAACCCAACGTGAACGATGCCCGGGAGTCGCCGGCGCTCAAAATTATGGACGAAGCGGCAAAAAAGGGCGCAGATGTTGCCTACCACGACCCGCACATCGCCACGGTTAAGACTCCGGAGGGCAGGGAGCTCGCGAGTGTCTCTCTTGATGGCGGGGAGCTAGCCGTCGCCGACTGTGTGATCATCACCACAAAGCACGCTTCATTCGATTTTGACCGTGTGGAAAAAGAGGCCCGGCTTATCGTAGACCTCCAGAACGCCGTAGGCCGAAGCTCGGAGAAGGTCTACAGGCTCTAGACTATGCCTGGCACCCGTCCTTCGTCACGGCTTCAGATCCTCACGGTGGTCGGGGCGCGTCCGCAGTTTGTGAAGGCGGCCGTCTTGAGCCGCCTAATCCGTTCCGAGTTTGCCGAGCAAACGGATGAGTTTCTGCTCCATACCGGGCAGCACTACGACCACAACATGTCGCGGCTCTTTTTCGACGAGTTGCGGATCCCGGAACCCGACGTGAACCTCGAGGTAGGCTCGGGCAGCCACGGAGAAAGCACCGGGCAAATGCTTGCCGGAATCGAGAAGATTCTGATGGAGCGGAAGCCCGACCTGGTCCTTGTTTATGGGGACACGAACTCGACTCTTGCCGGCGGTTTGGCCGCCTCGAAGCTCCTGATTCCCGTGGCCCACGTAGAGGCAGGCTTGCGCAGCTTCTCCATGGTCATGCCCGAAGAGCAAAACAGGGTCCTCGTGGACCGGATCTCGCGCTGGCTCTTCTGTCCGACCGAGATCGCCCAAGAGAACCTGAGCCGCGAGGGCATTCGTGACGGCGTACACGTGGTGGGCGACGTAATGCTCGATGCCGCTAACTACTACCGCGAGACCGAGGCGGATCGAATAGCGACGGTCGCGGACAAGTGGCCGAAGCCCTACTACCTGCTCACCTTGCACCGCGCGGAGAACACCGACGACAGGGCGAAACTCTCGTCCATCTTTGACGCCCTAAACGAGTTTGACGATGTGCCATGTGTCTTTCCTGCTCATCCTCGAACGCGAAAAAAGATGGCCGAGCACGGCATTACCGTCGCCCCGCACATCCGCATGATCGATCCTGTCGGCTATCTGGAGATGCTGGCGGCGGAAACCGAGGCCTCGTTTATCGTCACCGATTCCGGCGGTGTGCAGAAGGAAGCCTTCTTTTTCCGCAAGCCGTGTATCACGCTCCGGGACGAGACAGAGTGGACCGAGACGGTGGAAGTGGGGTGGAATAAGCTGGTTGGTGCCGATCCGGATCGTATTGCGCAGGGGCTCCGGAACGTGAGCCCGGCCCAGGAGTGGAAGCCGCTGTACGGCAACGGCAACAGCGGATCGCGAATGATCGCGCAGCTGTTGGCGGACATGGGTGCCTAGGTGCGCATTCTCTACTTCGTCCACTGGGAGCTTGGCGAGGCGGACGGGGTCACGCGGAAGATCATCGGCCAGTGCGACACCTGGCGCAAACATGGCCACGAAGTCTTGCTCTGCGCCGTATCGAGCTCCACGGTGGCCTCGGATACCGCGATCAAGCGTTTTGTCCCCAAAGGAGCTCTGCGGGACCGCTTTGTGCGGCGGCGGTCGGTAGAACGTCACATCCAAAAGGTTCGGCCCGACCTTGTATACACAAGGACCGGGCTTTTTCATCGGAGCCTGAGTGTAGTCGGCCGATCCGTGCCGGTCATTCGTGAAATAAACACCGACGAGCCGGCGGAGAGAGCTCAGGTCCTGCGATCCGTCCCGTCGCCCGCGAACCTCGCACGTCTCCTCGAGGCGGCGGTTCTTTCGCCCCAGGTGATCAAGCGGTCGGCAGGGATCGTAACGGTCACCTACGAAATAGCGGCTCGGCTCCCGAATTCAATCGACAAACGGCGCGTGGCCGTTGTGCCGAACGGCATAGACCTTGGTGCACACCCGGAGCGTTCCCGGTCGTCACCAACGGACGAAGTGCGGAGGAGTGTCTTTTTTCTGGGATCACCGGGTCTATCCTGGCACGGAGTAGACATTCTGCTTCGAATTGCCGAGAAGACTCCGGAGTTCGACTATCACCTTGTAGGTCCACAAGGCAAGTCCAAAGGGAATGTCCGCTTCTACGGTCGCCTTACCGCCGAGGATTACAGGCCGATTATGGACTCCTGCGACGTCTGCGTGGGCACCTTGGCGCTCTTTCGAAACGGCATGGATGAGGCGTGCCCGTTAAAAGTCCGGGAGTACCTGGCGCGGGGTCTTCCGACGGTGATCGGCTTTCACGATACGGCGTTCTCCCGGGCGAACGGGCGGAAGCGGGCGAAGGAACAGCACCCGTGGCTTCTTCAGCTTGACGGCACAAAGCTCGCCGCGGGCGACGCTCAACAGGAGGAGGCATTCCGAGGCTTTGTACAGGCGTCACGTGGAATGATAGTTGATCGTAAATACTTGGCTGTTATCGACCTTGGTCAAACCGAGGAGAAGCGCCTTCGGTTTTTCGAGGAAAGACGACGTCGGTTCGACCGCCGTGCGGTAAGCACGAGTCACGGGCTCCGGTGAGAGGCGGGCCGGCACCATGACTCCCGCAACGCTCCCGACACGGACAAGGAGACTCGGAGCAATCGAGCTCCTGTTTCTCCTGTTCGCCCTGTTTCCCTACATTTCGATCGTTCCGATTCCAACCGACACGCAGCCCTACGCGGTCGTGTTCGCGGTGTTGTTACTACTGTCCGAACCGGACCTTCGACTCCCTCGGCTTCTGTGGCTGATGCTTGTACCAATCGTGGCGTCCGCGATCCTGTTTGTGGGGTCCCGTAATCTGTTCACCGCGCTGCGGAGTCTGATCGGGTACATCTCCTTTTTCGCGATCAGCGCGGCGACAATAGTGTTGGTGCAACGGCGGACTCTACCGGTGTTTGCTTTTACGGTGGCGATCTGGGTATACGCACTGGTCGGACTGATCCAGAACGCGGGCATCTCCGGATTCGCCACAGCGATTGTTGCCGACAGCCGAACAAACCCTGTTCGCGGTGTTACGAGTCTTGCACCGGAGCCAAGCTACTATGCGATCGTGATGGCCATTCTCCTGGCGGTCGTGCTCTTGTTCGATTCCCGACGCAGGCCGATCACCTTTGTCGTCGCCCTCGGTTCGGTGGTCTTTCTTGCGCGCTCGGCACTCGGTGCGATGTTCCTGGCAGCGCTCTTAGTGGCCTATTTCTGGTTCCACTTTCGCCAATTGCGCGTCCTTGTCCTTGTGGCCTCCATCGCCGGCTTGGCCGTTTTCCTCAGCATCGGCGAGAGTCTGCCGGGTCGCCTTCCCGCGATTGCAAGGCTAATCCGCGATCCGGTGGGCTACCTGGGCCGCGATGGAAGCGTAAACGACCGCTTTTTCCACATCGTTTTTTCCTTCCAGGGAGCGTTCGAGCGGTTTTTGCTTCCCGCCGGAACCGACGCCTGGCGAGGCTACGTCCTCGAGAATCTACGGGCAAACCCGTTGGCGTTTCAGGTGAGCTTCACGCGAATCATGAGTGCCTACGGCGGCGCGCTTTTTGAGCTTGGCCTTGCCGGTGCCATCCTCCCGGTGGTGGTTAACGGCTCTCTCGGTGGGGCACGGCGATCCTTGGGCCGCCATTATTGGACCGCCGTGGTGTTTATCAACGTCTTGTTGCTAACGGCCGTGCCCTTGGCCTTTCCCCCGCTGGCGCTTCTTTTTGGAATCGCCATTTCAGGCGCCGAACGGGAAGCCGAACCTGCACCGGGCGTAGCTCCAGGCATGCAAGCCGCGGGCGCCTAGCCGTGATCAGACTCCTGGTCGTCGGTCCGGTGCCGCCGCCGGTAACGGGGCAGTCCGTGGCCACGCTGGGCCTCTTAGAGGAGCTCAAAACCCGGCCGGACTTCACGGTGTCAGTTGTGAACACAGGCAAGCGCTCGTTCGCCATGGGTGTGTTCACGATCGCACGGTTCGTGGCCCTCGTGCGGATTGTGCTGCGTGTTCGACGGCTTCGGCGACGCTTTGACCTGCTTTATTTGAGCCTGGCCCAATCCCTCGGCGGCAATCTGCGGGATATGGCGATCCTTGGCGCGTGGAACCCGGGGCGCTTTGTCGTTCACCTTCATGGCGGGGGGATTAGACAAAGCCTGTTTCGGCGGAGCCGCGTGGCGCGGCTTTTGAACCGCGCGGCGTACCGGCGCGAGTCGTTTTGTGCCGCCGTTGTCCTTAGCCCGAGTCTGGCTCGGAACTTCGCCGGAATTGCGCCTAAAAACAAGATCCGATCGGTGCCCAACTACGGCGACCCGTGGTTTCTGGTTCCGGAAGAGACAATAGCCGAGAAGCAGTCGGCCGAGGGCACCCTGACGGTGCTCTACCTGAGCAACATGATTGCCTCCAAGGGCTACGAGAGGCTTGCGCAATCGTACGACCTGCTGCCGCCTGAGACACAAGCACGGGTCAGAATGGTTTTTGCCGGTCGCTTTGACGATGCCCGGAGCGAGCGGGCCTTTGTAAGGCGCTACTGCCGACCCGGCGGTATCGAGTACCGCGGAACCGTCCATGGCGAAGAAAAGGCCCGCCTTCTGTCGGAGAGCCACATTTTTGCCCTGCCGACCTTCTATCCCCCCGAGGGCCAACCGATCTCTATACTCGAGGCCTACGGGGCGGGACAGGTAGTGCTTACGACCTACCAGGGCGGAATCCGAGATATTTTCCGAGACCAAGAGAACGGTCTCGCCCTCGAGCGTGGCGATCCACAAGAGATCGCCGGGGCCATAGAACGCTTGGCGGCGCCTGAAACGCGATCATTCCGGGCGGAGGTGGGACTCCGCAATCGTAGGACTGCCGAAGAGTCCTTCTCGAAAGAGGTACACATGGCGCGCATGGCATCGGTGCTGACCGATGCCTGCCGTCGGAGGGAGATATGACCGATCAAGAGGAAAACCGAGTTTCCTTTGTAGATGTACTGGCGTTTGTGGTTCGCTATCGTATTGCACTGATCATAACGGTGGTCGTAGCCGCCGCCGGGGCGATCATCTTGGCCGTCGCCTTGCCGCCGAACGTCATAGACGCGGTCTACTCCACGGAGCCGGTAGTGAGGCTGCGCTCGCGGTATCAGTCGATTCCCGCGAGTATTAACGACTTTATGTCCGAGCCGCGATTCCGCCTGACTCGCTGGGATCGATATCCCGAGGACGTTGGTGAACTGTTTATCAATGCCGGCTACGAGACCGAGTTGGACCCGCTCCAACTTGGTGAAATGCTTATTGACGAGGGGCTCTTTGCAATCTCGGAAGATGGTAGGGTCGTCAACATCAACGTAACCGGTGTAGACCCCGACATAGCCGTAGCCGCGCTAAACGCCCTCGCAGAAGAGGCACAAAGGGTAGCCGTTCGTCTGTTGGTGAGCCAGGCACAAGACTACATCGACCGGGTCTACGAGCAGTACGGCGGCCGCGCCGGAGGGCCCATTCCCGAGGGGGTCCCCCCGGAGGTGCAGAGTCGGCTTCTTGTGTTGGAGCCCTACGCTGCCGGCAACTACACTAATCCGATTCGTGCCAATGAGCCGCTGGTTCGAGAGCGGACAAACGACAATAGACGGTTGGCGGCGGCCGCTCTGTTTGCCGCCATACTTTCCATCGTGGTTGTCATCTGCCTGATAGACTCCTATCGGCGACGTGTGTCTGCGGATCCCAAGAAGATGGAAAAACTGCGCGCCGCCTGGCGTGACGGCAAGGCGAGCAAGCCCGGCACGTGATATTCCATCTGGCGCTGCTCAACATAAAAAGGAATTTCCACAAGCTTGCGGCCACCGGAGCCGCCCTGGTGATAATCGCCGCCGCCCTGACCGTGGCCAACGCGGTTTTGGCAGCCTCCGGTCAGCGATTCCGCGCGCTCTATGCCGACAACTTCTCCGGCGAGCTGGTGGTAAAACCGGCGGACGCCGACGGTTTTACCATATTTGGGCATGAGGAGCTCCTTGTCGGTGGCTACCTCGTGCCGCCGACGCTGGTTGACGCCCCTGCGTTGATCCAAGAGCTCCAAAGCTCTCCGGAGATTAGCCATGCGGTCGGCCTGGTATCCGGCGCGGCCCAAACGCGGGTAGAGGGCGTTACGGCAAACCGGCTGCTGCTGGGCGTAGACATGGCAAGCTACCTGGAGGCCTTCCCGTCGGTGCAGTTGGTTCGCGGTTCCGCGAGTCCGGAAAGTTCGAAGGGGCTCTACCTGCAGGAGGACCAGTATCAGTCGCTCGCCGACACTCTCGGCTACGAGCCGCCGATGGGAGCTCCGGTGCTGCTCAGCACCGCCTACGCCGGCTCATTTGCCATTCGCGAAGTGCCCTTAGCCGGCACGGTTGCCTATCCGTACACCGACCAAGCCACGGCGCAGGTGGTGCTGGTCGATGCGCCGACGGTGCGCGCCTTAAACGGCTACGTCTACGGTAGCGCCACCGCGGAGCTCCCCGACGAAGTGTCGGAGGACCTGATAAGCACGGACGTAGACGATCTTTTTGGAGGAACGTCCGTGGATGCCGCGCCGCCGGAGTCGGCCCCCGCGGAGTCGAACCAGGGGTCCGAAGGCAGTACTCCGGATGCCGGCGTCTCTCTTGACGACATCGACGGGCTTTTCCAGTCGCTTACCGATGAGTCGGGCCGTTCGCTTCGAGATCCTGTTGAAGGTGCGTGGAGCTTTATCCTGATCAGAACGGCAACCGGCCTTCCCCGGGCCGACATCGGTCCCCTGGCCTCCGAGTACGAGTTGCTCGACTGGCGGCAGGCGGTAGGTGGTGTGGTGCGCATGGCCGGTCTGATACAGTTGGCGATGAATGCCGGTTTGATATTTATCGTCCTGGCCGCGGTCACCGTGGCCGCCAACGGCGTGGCCTTGGCTGTCCTCGAGCGAAGCCGCGAGATAGGCACGCTCCGGGCGCTGGGCGCCGGGCGGAGTCAGGTCGCGGTAATGGTGGTCCTTGAACTGGGGCTCTTTGTAACGGCCGCGGCCTTGCTTGGTGTGGCCCTTGGGGTCATTGGGGCGGGCGTTCTGGAGGGACTTGCCCCGGGCTTGTCCAACCCGCTTCTGCAGCAGCTTTTCGGTGGTCCGAGTCTGGCCGCTCTGGTTACGCCGGATCTTGTTATTGTTCATGTCGTGGGTGCGGCCGGGCTTGCGCTTGTTTCGGCGCTCTATCCCGTACGCCGGGTGCTCTCCGTATCGCCTTTAAGAGCAATGGCGGGAGACAGGCAGATTGATTGAGCTCGCCTGGCGGAACTTCTCCCGCAGTCTTGACCGCTATCGTGTGATAATCGCGGCGCTCACCGTGGCCGTAATCGCCCTTGTCCAGCTCATCGGCGTGATCGAGGGCATGTCGCAGACGGTCCGAGAGAAGTCGGCGCGGTACTTCGCGGGTCACATAAGTGTATCGGCCTACCTAGGATCGGCCACGTGGTTCTTTCCCGATCCCGACGAGGCCGTTGCCATTGTGGAGTCGGCGGTTCCCGAAGGCGCCACGATTGTGCGTCGCAACGTCTACCACGGACTGGACGCCACGCTCTTTTTTGGCGGTTCCTACGTGCCGCAACGTCGACTCATCGGGGTCGATTGGGATGCGGAGCGGGACATCCTTGCGGAAATGGCGGTAGTGGCCGGCGAGGTTCCCGCGAGTGGCGACAAAGAAGGCGTGATTATCTCCACGGCCACGGCGGATTCGATCGGCGCTAGGGTCGGGGATGAGCTTATCCTCTCTCTCCGTACGCGTTCCCACCAGGCGAATACGGTCCGTCTTGTCGTCAGAGCGATTTTTGACGAGGAGAGCTTCTTCGGTTACACGACCTACATGCTCCGGGAGACCTTAAACCGATCCATCGGGTGGTTTTCCGACGCCGTTGGTGAGATCGGCGTTCACCTGCCGAACTACGGCCACCTGAATGCGGTGACCGAGCGGGTGCACGATCGACTCTCCGGGGAGTTCACAACCGTACCGATCGCCGAAAGTCGGGCCGAGCGGAACCGCACGCTGGGAGGTTCGGACTTATTGGTGTCCGTTATGCCGCTCACCTCCAACCTGGAAGAGCTCCGCGACCTCCTCGATGGGCTGCAACTCGTGGCACTTGTCGTGGTTGCGCTCTTCTTGCTGGTTGTTGTCATAGGCGTTTCCAACACCTTCCTAATGGTGACCCAAGAGCGAACACGCGAGATTGCGACGCTACGCGCCCTCGGCATGGGCAGAGGGCGAACGATTCTAACGCTGGCTATAGAGGCGGCAATCACAACGCTTGTGTGTCTCACAATCGGGCTCCCCGTCGGTTTGCTGTTACTTCAGCTCGGCCACAGCCTCGTCCAACTTCCCGCCGACGGCTGGACAAGCATCTTTCTGGTCGCCGGGCGAATCCCCCGGCACGTCCCGGCGCCGTGGTTCGCATGGATAGCATTAACGATAGTCGGGGCATCGATCCTCGGAATCCTTCGGCCGGCCGCCCGGGCGACGGGCATCGACCCCGTGGAGGGCTTGCGTGAAGGATAAGGGCCGCGCGGTCGTCGATTGCACGGGGGTGGTGAAGTCCTATCGAAGCGGTGAGGAGACCGTCCATGCGCTAAAAGGCGTCGATCTTCACGTGGGTCCCGGTGAGTTTGTGGCCATTGCCGGTCCTTCGGGCTCGGGCAAGAGCACCTTCCTCAACCTGGTCGGCTGTCTGGACCGGCCGGATAAGGGCCAAATCATGGTTGCCGGTGAGCAGGTCGGTGCGGCTGGGGACGCCCGCAGGACCGAGTTTCGCAATCGGACCATCGGCTTTGTCTTTCAGAGCTTCAACCTGATTCCGGTCTTTACCGCTCTGGAGAACGTCGCCGTTAGCCTGGCGCTAACCGGTGTTTCGCGACCCGAGCGACGTCGTCGCGCCGCGGAAGCTCTTTACGAGGTAGGCCTTGGCGGGCTGGAACACCGAAGGCCCGGTAGGCTCTCCGGCGGTCAGCAGCAGCGTGTGGCCGTGGCCCGCGCGCTGGTGAAAGAGCCGGTATTGGTTTTGGCCGATGAGCCCACGGCCAACTTGGACTCGGACACGGGGAGCCGGATCCTCGAGCTGATGCGGACACTGAGTAAGTCCCACGGAACGGCCTTTGTGTTTTCCACCCACGACGCCATGGTGATGGAGTTTGCAGACCGTGTGGTGCGGCTCCACGACGGTCTGGTCGTGGATGCCGCCGAAACAGTCTGAGCAAAAGAGCTTAGAACGAGAAGCTCATCCTGATCTGAAAGGCCAACGACAAAACGCGATTGCCCGGTTCGGGATTGTTGGCCCGGTAGTACGTGCCGGGGGCACCGTAGGTCACCGGCAAGGCAAGTGTTGCCGTTAGGCCGGGAGCAAGCGGCCCGTCCATTCCCAGGGCGACCTGGCCGGAGCCGTCGTGAAAGGCGTGAAACCACTGGAGACCAATATCCCAGCTAAAGCGGGGAATGCCCGAGAGGCCGAGGGCGATGCCCGCCAAGTGGCGGTCCGCCAGCCGCTCGCCGGTGCTCGAAAAGACGCTTCCGTTGTAGAAGTATTCGCCTAAGATGGAGAGCTTTGGGTTCGACCCGGTCTCCCAGAACAGGTTACCGACAACCTGGAAGGTCGGCGGGTTTGTCACCAGATCAAAGTCAAAGACATTTGGCCAGCGAGAGACCGCCTCGACGGCGATATCCATGCCCAGCAGAGCGGTCTTGGCATAGGCGCCCCAGACAAGAGGCTCAGAGTCTCGGTAGTGAAAGCTCGTACCGAAGGTGATCTCGCCCAAGGAGGCGTCGAAGAGCGCCGCCAATCCAAGGGCGCTCAGGCCGAGCCCACCGGCGTCGGAAACAAAGGCGTTTGTGGTGTAGATGACCGACGTCAACCCGTTTGGACCAAGCGGCACAAAGGAGCGAATCGAGATCCCCGAGCGGACACGATTTACGATATTTCCTGGATTGCCCACAAGCTGACCCTGACCCCAGGCGATCGACTGTTTTCCAACGCGGAAAAAGTAGAGCTCGGCCAGAGTGTAATCGGCAAACAACTCCGCTATAGACGGAGTCTCGAAGCTCAAGTCGGACTGGCTTATCGAAGTGGCAAGCGAGATGTAGAAGCGCTGGTACGAGGTCGGTCGCACATCCAAGGTGAAGGACGGCGACATTCGGAAGTAGGGCGCGCCGTCGAGCTCGGCGACCAGGCTTTCGCCGGTCAGTGGATCGGGCCAATCGTTCAGGCCGTAGGCAACCGTGCCGTCCAGGCTTAGGCTGCCCCGGAAAACCGGCTCCGGGTTGGTAGTAAGCTCCCCGGGATCAACCGCCTCTTCCTCGGGGTCCCCTTCTACGATTCCGGTCTCCGGATCGTCAAAGAGATCGTCGATAGGGTCTCCCGAGTCGTCGGGCGCAGCCTCGGGCGGCTGCTCTTCCGTTCCGAGTAGATCTTCCGGGTCCGGAAAGTCGGAGTCCTCTGATTGGCCGAATACTCCAACGGCACCAATCAGCAACAGAGCAAGAGTGGAGACAAAGAGTTTTTTCATTGCGTTCTACCTGCTTACGCGCTCGAGATAGGCCTGAGTAAACACGATGTCCGGCACCTGACCAAAAGAGGGCCGAGTGACCGAAATAATGGTACGCTCGTTTCGAAACTCACCGTTGATGGTTCGGCCCGCGAGCTCATCGACGATAACAATACGTATGGGCACATACTTTTGGCCGATTCGTTGATAGGTTGGGATCGCGGTTGTTCGCATGTGCTGGCCGGAGAGTGAGTAGTCTTCGAACTTGCGCAGCAACCCGTCCTGATCCACCCAAATCTTCATGCCGGGGAAAGTTACGTCGGTGTTGGTAGCCTCGAGCTCGTATATGTCCGTTGTGTACGCACCGA
>CAZFLD010000090.1:0-14600 GCA_964519835.1 uncultured Spirochaetales bacterium | reverse complement strand
CGATCAGGTCTATTGGACGAGTGTCCTGGGCATAAAAGGCCTCCCGAACGCCCGCGGCCGAGTCAGCGATGAGCTTTGCAATCCGTTCCGCATCTTGGCGGTCGGATGGAAACGCGTGCACGGTCATGCCTCGGTGGGAGATCGTATCCATCCCCGGAACCCGCTTGGACAGCATCGGTGCGAAGTTCACCGCCGCCAAACCGACGAGAACCAAAGGAACCACATGCGCCGCACCATAGTAACTGCCCAAGGAACGGCAAATACGACAAGTGTCTGATTCGCGCATCATCCTCCCGGCGGAGGCCGCTTATGTCTTTGTATGAGGTCTTTATATGAGGCATTTGAATGGGGGGCCCTTGGGCCGTTCTATTCGCGGCAGCCGCTACGGCAGGCCGTCTGGGCGCGGCACTTGACGATTGGAGGATGTGCCGGTACCCTTTTATGTAGATCGATTTTCGGGGCAGGGTGAGCCGACAAAAGCGCCGTATGCGCGCAACGCGGCAATTCCCGACCGGCGGTTAAAGTCCGCGAGTAGCTGAGCGCTGCTGAGCCGGTGAGATTCCGGCACCGACGGTACAGTCCGGATGGGAGGAAATCGGTATCACATCTATCGGCGTGAGGTATCTCATCTCACGTCAAATGGTGTGGACCTGCCCCGATTCACAGTGTTCTGTGGGTCGGGGCATTTTTTTGATCTTCCGTCATGCCCCGTTTCCGGGAGGAAACGGTGTTGGACACCTTTTTTATGCAGCAGGCGTTGGGTGAGGCCCGCTTGGCCGAGCGTTCCCCCTCACCAAACCCGTGGGTAGGCGCCGTAGTCGTCAAACACGGCACAATTGTCGGCCGCGGCCACCACAACGGGCCCGGTACCAAGCACGCCGAAGAAGTTGCCATTGACGGCGCCGGGACGGCCGCCCGCGGGGCTACTCTGTACTGCAATCTCGAACCGTGCTCTCACTCCGCGCCGGAGAAACACCGCCCACCGTGTGCGCCGTTGGTCGTTCGAAGTGGCGTTGATCGTGTTGTTCTTGGCCAACTCGATCCGAACCCAGCCGTGAGCGGTCGAGGGAAGGCGATTCTGGAGCGTGCCGGAAGGGCGGTATCGGTGGGCGTCGACGGGCAAGAAGCAATCGAGCTCAACGCGGGCTTTAACACCAAGATGGTGCTCCGCCGTCCGTTTGTCCACATCAAGGTGGCGCAGTCTTTGGATGGTCGTTTGGCCGCAGCCGACGGTTCGTCCGCCTGGATTACGGACGACAGGGCACGAGAGCAGGCCCACCTGGAGCGGGGGCGCTGTGACGCCGTAGCGGTCGGCATCGGTACGGTGCTCCACGACGATCCGCTCCTTACTGTCCGCCACGGACCGACACGACGACCCTACGCGGTGGTATTCGATTCATGCGCACGGTTGCCGCTGACAAGCAGGCTCCTAACGGAGCGGCCGGAAGAGGTCATCGTCGTGGTCCGCGCGGGCGCTGATCAGCACCAATCGAGAAACATAGAGGCGGCCGGTGCACAAATCGTGGAAGCTGCAGATGTTGAGGAAGCTTTGCGGCGCCTATCGGACCTCGGCATCTGTTCCGTCTTGGTCGAGGGCGGCCGGCAGTTGCTCACGACCTTTTTGCAACGCGAACTCTTCGATCGGGTAACGGTCTACGTGGCTCCTGTGCTCTTGGGTGGTCCAAACACGGCCATCGAAATGAGCCCGGTGCCGACGATGGAACAAGCCCGCCGCCTGGTTTGGACCCGCTCCCGCACAATTGGCGACCAGGCCGTGATCAGCGGCTACAAACAGGACTGGGTAGACCACATCACCAACGCGGCGCACGCCGGCTCGGCCACGGCAAAGGACGGTACCAGTGTTCACCGGTCTTGTTGAAGAAGTCGGCACGGTCCGCTCCATCCGTCGACGCGCCGAGTATCTGCGGCTCTCTGTTGCGTGTGATTCCATTCTCGACGACTTGCGCGAAGGCGACTCTGTCTCCATAAACGGAGCCTGCCAGACCGCCGTGGAGGTCCACACCAACGGCTTTGAGGTGGATACCCTTGCGGAAACACTCAAGAAAACCAACTTCGGCGGCCTGGCGGTAGGGTCAAAGGTCAATCTCGAGCGCGCCTTGCGAGTCGGTGATCGACTAGGGGGCCACATGGTGCAAGGTCATATCGACGGGCTCGGTACGGTCGACGAAGTTACGCTTGACGGAGCAAACGTCTACCTGTCCGTTCGGTTGCCAAAAGAGCTTTGTTGCTACTGTGTGGCCGAGGGTTCCATCGCCATAGATGGCGTGAGCTTAACGGTCGCACGGCTCGCCGCTTCGGGCGTGCGCGTAAACATAATCCCCGAGACGTGGCGCCGGACCGCTCTCCGTGAGCTTCAAGCGGGTGCCGCGGTGAATATCGAGGTGGACGTGTTGGCGCGATATGCCGAGCGGCTCCTCGGAGGCACGGACGCGGCAAACAGACGGGACGCGGCGCGTATCAACGGAGACCTGCTGCAGCATTGGGGATACGGAGGTTAGAATGCACAACTACAACGACATACGACCGGCCACGAGGAAGGCCCTCGATCGTGTTGCTCAAGCCATAGACGCCGTGGCCGAGGGTGGCATGATCTTGGTTGTCGATGATTTCGAGCGGGAAAATGAAGCGGACCTTTTGATCGCCGCCGACTTCGCCACTGCGGAGGCGGTGAACTTTATGGCACGCGAAGGGCGCGGCCTGATCTGTCAGACCATCACTCAGGAACGGGCCGACACGCTTGGTCTGGGTCCGCAGGAGGCCCACAACACCGCTCTCCACGGCACCGCCTTTACCGTAAGTGTCGACGCCGCCCACGGCATAGCAAGCGGCATCTCCGCAGCGGACAGGGCCCATACTATTCGTCTAGTGGCCTCGGAAGCAAAAGAACCGAAGGAGCTTGCGCGACCGGGCCACATCTTTCCCATTGTCGCGCAAGAAAGCGGCGTTTTCGCGCGCCGCGGCCACACGGAGGCCGGCTGTGACCTCGCGCGCCTCGCGGGGCTTACTCCTAGCTCGGTTATCTGCGAGGTTATGGACAAAGACGGCACGATGGCACGCGGCGGGCGTATTTTTGCCATGGCAAGCGAGCACGGACTGCCGCTGGTGAGCGTTGACGACCTCGTGCTCTATCGTTCGCTCACGGGTGACGCCGCGGTTCGCGCGATTGCGCACACACGGATGCCGACGCGATTCGGAGTGTTCGCCGCTACGGTATGGACCACAAACGACCCCGGCTGTGGGGAGATCGTGAGCCTGAGCACCATGGGCGGCGGTGAGCAATCACCCCTCGTTCGGATTCACTCCGAGTGCCTTACCGGCGAGGCATTCGGCTCCCTGCGCTGCGACTGCGGTCCACAGCTCGAGGCCGCAATGCGGGCGATTTCGGAAGAGCCGGGGGTGGTGCTGTACCTGAGGCAGGAGGGGCGTGGCATCGGGCTTGTGGATAAGCTTCGCGCCTACGCCCTTCAAGACACGGGACTCGACACGGTCGACGCCAACGTACATTTGGGTAGACGGCCGGACGAACGGAACTATGCCGCGGCAGGTGCAATCCTGCGCGAACTGGGACTTCAAAACGTGCGTCTCCTTACCAACAATCCGGACAAATATGAGGCGGTCCGCTGTGCAGGCATCGACGTCAAACGCGTTCCGCTCGATGTCGGCCGAGACATCACAAACGAAAAATACATCGCCGCAAAAATCACGCGCATGGGGCACCTCATGTCGGCCGGCGCCCCCGTAGGCAAGAGATCATAGGACAATCAAGGAGAAGCAAATGAGCGAGATTCGAGTAATAGAAGGAACACTACGTGCCGAGTCCGGCAGATACGGGATAGTCGTGGGGCGATTCAACTCGTTTGTTACCGAGCCGCTCCTGACCGGAGCGCTCGACTGCCTCAAACGCCACGGTGTAGACAACGGGGCGATCACAGTAGCACGAGCACCCGGATCGTGGGAGATTCCGCTCGTCGCGAAACGGATGGCAAAAACCGGTTCGTACGACGCGATAATCTGCCTGGGCGCGGTGATTCGCGGCGACACTCCGCATTTTGACTACGTGGCCGCGGAGGCTTCCAAGGGTATCGCCGCGGCTTCCATGGACACCGACCTACCAGTCGTTTTTGGCATCCTTACGACCGACACAACCGCCCAGGCGGTGGAAAGGGCCGGAGTCAAAGCCGGAAACAAGGGCTGGGACGCCGCGCTTACAGCCATCGAGATGGTCGATCTGCTGGGCAAGATCGAGTAGGGTCCGGTGCAAAAGGGCATGGTGTCTTTGAACGTTGCAGACCCCGGCGGCTCCGGCGGCGTCTTGCTGCCTATAGACATTTATTGCGCCGAGCTTCAAATCTACTGAAGTGTCACAAACCCTGGTGCTGAAGAACGAATATTTCCCTGTTTGGCAAGTGTTTGGAGCGCCTATACAGTCCGAGTTCCGCAAGCCGTAAAAGGCTACGCGTAACTCCTTGACAGACAGGCGGCTGTTTGTCTGTCCAGCACCAGGGTTTGTGACACATTCCAAATCTACCGGCAGGGGTTATTGGCGCACACCGCACTTTGACCTCGCCACAAAAACCGCTATCATTGCAGCGGGAGGGGATGCGGTGCCGCTCGTTGAGGACATCGAATCACAGCTTGCTGCGATAGATAACTGGACCCACGTCTCATTCAAGGAAAACCTTCTTGGAAGCCTAAATCGTGTTCTTTCCGACGGCGAAACCGTCGAGGACGTGCTCGAAGGCTTTTACAAAGGCACCGTTGTAACCGGTTCGGGCACGGGAGCCGCCGGCATTTTGTGCATCACCGACCGCCGCCTCTTGTTTATGCAAAACGGTCGTTCCGCCGGGCGGCCGGAGATAATCAATTTTGCAGATGTAGCCTCGGTTAGTTACCGAACCGGGATCGCCGCCACCAAAGTATACGTCAACACCGCCGCCGGCAGCACCATCCTCACCACAAACGGGTCCGGCACGCAGGTACAATCGTTTACCGAGCTCCTGCAGGACAAGGCCGACGTGGCGCACGGCATCGATCCGGAGACCGAAGAGCCGACAGCGCCCGAGCCGGGAACGGCGCCGGACGTCGGAACCGGTGCCCCGACAGACGCCGACGCGGACAGGCGCGCCAGAGCCGAGAACCTCAAGTTCCTGGTGGACGAGGCTCGCAAAATGTTCACGGCGGTTAACGAGTACCGGAACTTCAACGGCGAGCCGGGCTTCCTGAATACACTTGTCGACGACATTTTGTATCTCTCGTACCTGGCGGTCGGCAACAATCCGACGGTCTCCGACGAGGCGAAGCTTTTTGTCTCGATTGTGGTTATGCCGCTCCGGCAGACCATCGTGGAGGATCGCGACCTCGTTTTTGACCTATTTCGCTACGACTCGCTCCCCCTCCATCAACGGCGCGCCATTCTGCGCTACTGGGACCGTTTTCGCAACGAGATCAAGAAAAACGCACGTCGGCAGGAGGGCATGGGACTGCGGGCCCTCGCGTACCTCAGAAACTACGATCAGGAACACAACTCGTCTCATTTCGACCGGACAGCGCGCGTCCTGTTTGGCTTTGTCCAAGTGCTGAGCAAGGCCGACGGGACTGCGGGGGAAGACACATCGGCCTTCCTCAAGCGGGTTCGTATCCTTATCTACGGCGAGTCTGAGGACACCACCGAGACACAAACCGAGAAGAAAAAGCCGCGGACAATTCGTCGCGAATCGCCGGAAGACGAGACGATAGAGGACATCCTCGCGGAGCTCGACTCGCTTATCGGCATGGCGAAGATCAAGGAACAAATCGCCACCTTTGTGAACTTGATGAGGATCCATCAAGAGCGAGAAAAGCGTGACCTTCCGGTTACTCCGATGACAAAACACGCCGTGTTTTACGGCCCGCCCGGAACGGGCAAGACGACAATCGCCCGCTACTTGGGTCGCATCTACAAGGCGTTGGGCATGCTCGAGAGCGGCCACCTGGTAGAGACGGACCGTGCGGGAATGGTAGCCGGCTTTGTGGGACAAACCGCGACCAAGGTGGACGAAGTGGTGGAGTCGGCCATGGACGGCGTGCTCTTTATCGACGAGGCATACTCACTCGCATCCCGCAGATCAGGTGGTAACGACTTTGGCCAAGAGGCCATCGACACATTGATCAAGCGGATGGAGGATTTGCGCGATCGTATGGCCGTGATAGTGGCGGGCTACCCCGATGAAATGCAGGAGTTTATCAACTCCAACCCCGGGTTGAAGTCGCGCTTTTCTCGATACTTCTACTTCGAGCACTACGACCCCAAGGACCTCGGGCGCATTTTCGACTTGTTTGCGTCAAACGCCTCGTTTACGCTTACCAAACCGGCCCGCGGCGCCCTGCGCAAACTCATCCTCGAGTTCTACGGAGGGCGCGACAAGGCATTTGGCAACGGCCGCCTCATGCGGAACATCTTTGAGAAAGCCATCGAGCGCCAGGCCGACCGCATCGCACGCCTGTCTCCGTTGACCGAGGAGATTCTTTGCACGATTACAAAGGCGGACATCCCCGCGCGCGACGACTTTGTGCGCTAAAGGCGCGGCCGGTGCAGAAGGCGCGCGGCCGGTGCCGCCGGACGCTTCGGAACCGGCTTTTTTTGATAGCAAGGAGCACACCATGACGATCGAAGAAAAACTGCAATCACTCGGCATCGAGCTACAGACGCCCGTGTCGCCCGCCGGCAACTATTCCGCCTGGATCCGCCACGGCGATCTTTTGTACCTCTCCGGCGTAGGCGGAGGTCCGGATCGAGTCGGCCAAGTCGGCGCGGGCGTGACAACCGAAGAGGCATATCAAAACGCGCGCGCCGCCGCAATCAATCACCTCGCCGCCATCAAGTCCGCCCTCGGCAGCCTGGACGCCGTTGACCGCATCCTCAAGGTAACCGGCTACGTCAACGCCGTCGCCGGCTACTGCGACCACCCGAAAGTGGTAAACGGTGCCACCGACCTATTCTCCGAAGTGTTCGGCGATGCGGGCAAACCGGCGCGCGCGGCGGTCGGCATGTCCAGCCTGCCGTTTGGTATCCCGGTGGAAATCGAGACGCTCGTGGCGGTAAAGGCAGGCTGATAGACAACCGCTGTAATCGGCATCCTCATGCTCGTGGTCTCGCTCCGGAGCATGGCCTTTCAGTGGCCGATGGGATGGTTATCCAACAAGAGGAGCCGACGCAATTGTCATCTTTCACGGACTCGGAAGTGCCGTGGGTCCGATCGTGGCAAGCCGATCTATGCAGTTGATCGGACCCGCCGGCCTCTTCCTTGCTATGACGGTTGTTTTTGTTCCGCTTCTTGCCATGGCACTCGTGCGCATGGCGCTTATTCCCGCTCTGCCGAAGCGAAAAAGTGAGTATCGACTCTATCCGCGTACGACGCCCACCGCTTTTCAGCTGCTGCGAAAAGCTCGAGGTCGCCGGAAGCCGTCGACACAGTAGAAAAAACGGCACATAAGCCGGTGCCGGTCCGCAGAGCGGTAGCGCGGTTACTCGACCGGGAACAGCTCGTCGATTTTTTTTATCACCTCATCGTCGATCTTTTCAACAACGTCGAGGGCCTTTATGTTCTCGTGGACTTGCTCCACGCGGCTGGCACCCGTAATCACGGTGCTGACGTTGGGATTTTTGAGACACCACGCCAGGGCAAGCTGGGCCTGGGTGCAGCCGACGGCCTTCGCGATATCGCCGAGGGCACGTAGCTTTTTGATGCCGGCTTCTTCGAACATACCGCGCTTTTCGAAGGACTCTTTAAGCCACTGCATTCCCGGCATGGCAAATCGGCTGTCGTTGGGAATGCCGTCGTTGTACTTGCCGGTCAGGAAACCGGAGGCAAGGGGACTCCAAATCGTGGTTCCGAGCCCGTGCTTTTTGTAGAGCACATCATACTCTTCCTCGAAGCGCTTTCTCACAAGCATGTTGTACTGGGGCTGCTCCATGGTGGGTCCGATGACCTTGTATTCGTCCGCAATCCGGTAGGCCTCTTTCAGCTCGTCCGCGCTCCACTCGGATGTTCCCCAGTAGAATGCATAGCCCTGGCGCACGAGGTCGTTCATCGCGAGCACAGTCTCCTCAATCGGTGTGTCCGGATCGGGTCGATGGCAGAACAAGAGATCGACGTAGTCGAGATCTAAACGCTGTAGCGCGTTTTTGGTTCCCTCGAAGAGGTGCTTCCGCGAGAGGCCGGTTTGGTTGGGTGCCGATCCGCCCCAGAAGATTTTTGTGGACACAAGGATCTCTTCGCGGCGGAAGTACTTTGCCGCTTGAGCCATGATCGATTCAGACACTCCGTTGGCGTAGGCTTCCGCATTGTCGAAGAAGTTTACACCGTGGTCCTTGGCCGCAAACATACAATCCTTGGCTTGCTGCACGTTGAGATTGTCGCCAAAGGTGACCCACGAGCCGAATGAAAGGGCGCTGACTTGCAGGCCCGACTTACCTAGTCGTCGATACTCCATGTTGTCCTCCAATTATGTACTGGTTGTAGGTCAAAGGTACGCGTGGTAATTGACGGAGGCAAACGGCGGTCGCCACTCGCCATGCGGCCCGCCGTCCGAAGCTACCCTCCTCGTTTCGCCCACTGTCCCCTGCCTGGTGTGGCCCGCAGCCCAGAACGACTCCGGGTTCCCCTACCTTCGCTGCAGTGCGCGGTATTTCCCATAGAGTGTAAGCGTGGTCCTTGCAACAAACAGAACGGCTGCGACAAACAGGGAGATCGTTAGGTCCGGCTGTGATTGCACCAACACGACGATAGGCGCATTCATAAGCACCAACGCCACCAAGGAAATCAAAAGCAGCGAGAGCAGGGTCTGCATCAAAAGCTTGCGCCGCTTTGCCTTGGCACTCCCCGAGGCCCGCGAGAACTTCTCGATCCTGCGGTTGATTTCCGCGAACGCAAAAAGGTCGTTGACAATCAGAGAGACGATAACGATTCCCACAAGCAATGCGAATGGCCGATAGGGAAAGGCGACCGTTCCGTACTCGCCCCCGCGGAACCGGTCGAACAGCGCCGTTGCTACCGACTGCAGATAGACGCTCTGAAGAATGCTGTTCGTGTTGGTAACAAACACAAAGGCGGCGTTTTGCTCAGGGACAAAGCCAAGGGAGGTGTGAAACGACGGGTCGTCGCCGGCAAGGTAGTACCGCGTCATGCCGTCCTCTGTCGCCACCATCCAGCCACCGGCATAACAAGTCCCATTACGCACGGTGGGGCCCGGTTCCAGGGCCGCCCGAATCGTCTCGGCGACAATCGGCGTGCCGCGCCGGCTTCCTCCGGGGACACGATCGGCGTTGAGCTGCGCCGCAGCCAGATACGGCTCCAGGTACCGGGCCAAGTCGGAAGCGCAGGAGACAATGCCGCCGGCGGTCGTGTAGACGTTCGGCTCCGCCTTGCCGCGCGGAACAGGAATACCAAACACGGCGGTGTGGGGCGTTGCCGGCCGCCCCGGCCGCCACACGGCTGTTGTCGATGCCATGCCCAGCGGTGCGGTAATTCGATCGTTGAGCACATCGGCATAACTCTTTCCCGTAGCGGCTTCGATAAGCGCACCAAGGATCAAGTAGTTCCTGTCCGAGTAGCGAAACCGCTCGCCGGGGGTGCCGACAATCGGTACATCCGAGATAAGCTCGTCGGTCGTTGACCCGCCGAACAATCCGTCGTAGCCGGCATCGGTCGGGATGCCGCTTGTCTGTTGCATGAGCATCCTCACGGTGACCGCATCGGTCGCAGGGACCTCCGTAGAGTCCTCGTGCCCTTCGTGCTGCGCGGGCTCGCCGACCGCAGCACCACTCACCGACGGTAGCCCATCGCGACGAGTGAAGGATACTTCCGGAAGATAATTGACCACCGGTGCATCGAGGTTTATGCCCAGATCGTGGACCAACAAGGCCGTGAAGGACACTGTTGTAGAACCGATGACAACCGGCGTGCACTCAGAAAACGTTGCGCCGAACCACAGGCTTTCTCCGACGCCGGCGGCATTGGCACGGGGCTCCGCCGCATCGGATCGCGACCGATCCTGCCGCGTCCTGTCGCCGGAAGCAAATCGCCAGCCGTCTGCGTCCCGGACACCGACGGCAAAGGCGTCGACGCCGGATTCGGCAACGGCGTTTGCAACAAAACGCAGGGCCGCACCTGCGGCTCCATCGTCTACGCTGGGCGTGCCGGTAAGCAGCGCAATGACGATACCGCAGGCGGCGACACATCCAAGGATCGCCAAGAATCGAAAGAGCTGTTGTTTTTTGCTCACGGCACTCCCCTGTGATTGGCCGCGCCCTTCGTCGAGCGGGCGGCAGTTGCCGGGCGGCCCACCCACCGTCGAGCGGCCCGCCTGGTGTGGTACGCCGCAGTCTGCAGTCAGCTCACGTTTGGCACAAGTCCGCGTCTACGGATAATGCGGAGCGGATACACGAGCGGGCGGTAGGGTACAACGGGGTCCACGCCGGAGGCTACGGCCGGGTCGAGGCCGGCACGTGCAACTCGAGCTTGGACCAACTGGGGTTAACCAATGGTGCGGCCGGCGGTGGAGTTGGCGTAACGATCCAGACGTACCGGTGGTCGCGCCGGCATACGCACAAAAAGCGCGCAGTGCGTCGGCGAGTGATAGAACAAACCGGTCGGAGCCGTACATAACCGGGAGGACATAGTATCCGTACCGGCGCTTTTCCGCAGGCTTGTAGACCTCCCAGGTATAGTCAAAATCGTACAGATAAAGCACCGCCTTTCGGTCCCAAAGCAACGTGTCCAGGGGCGCCAAGAAGCGTAGGGACCTCTCTGTCCCAGAGTTTACCGTGGTCCCGTGAACGGCGCCGTCTACCCGGCGCGTCTTGCCGTTGCCGCTCGGCGGCTCGTGGACGGCTCCCGGAAGTCCGCCGTTCGCATAGCGCTCCATCTGAGCCCGGACCGCATGGAATAGTACACCCTCCACGTCGATAGAGACCAATTCGCCCCGCTCAACCAGACGATCAATAATCTCGCGCGTTGGTGCGCCCTCGACCGGCAAACTAAACACGTGCTTGCCCGCCCCGGGTCGCAATAGGCCTGCCGCCTGGTGGCGGCGGAGGACCAGCCATTCGAGGTTCTGGAGGCGGTCGGGCGACGGCACCGCCAAGAGCTCGGGCGGAACCACGGAGGCGGCGGCCGCATACACGTGTCGGCCCGCCACCCGGTGGTGCGTAGTGATGCGGCCGGTGTACCACAGAGCCTTCAACACGTGATTTACTAGGTGCGCGCCAAACCAGGATCCCTTTCGTTTTCCGTCGTCGGATCCGGGAAGTCTGAGATCCGCCAGGTCGGAAACGCTCGACGGACCTCGTTCGAGAAGCGCTGCCTCCACCCTTTGCACGGCCGTGGCGTAGGGATCAAAGATGCGCGGCCACCAGATCTCGTAGAAATAGGAATGATAGAGCTTGCGGTACGGCCAGTCGGCCATTGGAACCAGGCAGGCTTGCTTGTCCCAGGCATCGTAGTAGAGACGAGGAGAGTGTCCGTAGACTCGAGCCTCCCAATCGTCCACCCGATATCCATCGACGCGCGACTGAAAGACGAGGTCAACGTTGCGACCCACGGGCTTGAGCGGGTCGTATTGGACAGAGCCGAGGCGCCGGAAGTACTCGGCTATGTCGCCGACCGAGAAATGCAGCGAGGTGAGATACTCCCGGGCTCTTGCCTTAGACCACCGGACGGATGCACTCATCTTGGAGGGTTTGCTTTTCTCAATAATCTGTCGCCCCTGCTCGCCGTTGGGTGCTGTTACATGAGGCCGAACCGGGTAATACCGGTGTTTGGAATGACTACCGGCGCCGCAGACCTATTCCTGCGCCGGCACCTTCACGACAAGTTTTTTGTTGGTGCTCGGCGAACCTGGGTCGACCGAGCAGTTCGGCTTGTGTGCGTCGGACGGGAAAAAGACCGCAAACTGGCCGGGCTCCATCAGCACATATGCTGCCGGGGCGTCCTTCCAGAATGCAAGATCCCGCTCGGTGTCATAGCCGACCGCCGGCTCTAAGCTCCGCAAGGGGGTCCATTGGATGAGCTCGCGGCCGGACAAGAGCACCTGAACATCGACATAGCGCTTATGCGTCTCCAGCATCCTACGATACGCCGGCTCGGTGTCGTAGGCCATTATCATCGCGAATCCACCGATGTCGGGAAGATCAAACGTCCCGTCCGTCGCGTCGGCTCCCAGACCACGCGCATACTCAAACGCACCGGCCAACCCCGGCAGAAGGTCGGCATAGCGATCCGCATTGTCCATCAAATCAGTGATCATGTCCTACCTCCAAAGACGCGGTTGAGGACCACCCTACCACGCGTAGGCTTCCGGCGCTTGATTCCCCGGCCCCGGAAAGATCTCGTCGAGCGTGGCAAGCACGTCCTCGGAAAGCTCCAGCTCAACGGCCTTAACAGCGCTTTCGAGCTGCTCGATCGTGCGTGGTCCGATAATCGGCGCGGTAACCACGGGATTGTGGAGCAACCAGGCAAGGGCGACGATCGGCGGTTCACTGCCAAGCTCATCACACAGCTTGGCGAATGCAGCGCGCTTCTCTTGCACCTCGGGTGAGTATTCGTTTCCGGCGCGGCGGCCTGATGTGTCGCTTCGCGCGTCGCCGGCGAGCGTGCCACCGTTCAGCGGACTCCATGGCAAGATGCCTACGCCATAGTCGCGACAGGCCGGCACCATCTCCATTTCCACTTGGCGGGTCATCAGGTTGTATTTGCTCTGCTCACTTATCAGACCAAGCATGCCGCGGGCCGCCGCCCTTTCATTTGCCTGAACGACATTCCAAGCGGCGAAATTGCTTGATCCCGCGTAGATGACCTTGCCGGCCATAATCAGTTGATAGTAGCCCTGCCAGATCTCCGCCCACGGTGTGCCGCCTTTTAAGTGTTCCGGCCATGAGAGGTTTTCCCGGTTGCCATCCAGATAGGTCAAAGGACTCTTGAAGTGCGGAAGCCCACGATCGATGTGGTGCATCTGGTACAGATCGATTCGGTCGGTCTGCAAACGCCCAAGGCTACCCTCGACCGCCGAGCGCATGTGGTAGGCACTGAGGCCCTCGTGATTTGCGCCACCGTCCATCGGTCCAAAGAATTTGGTTGCCAAAAAAATGTCGTCACGCGCACCACTCTTTTTGAGCCATCGACCGACAATCCTCTCCGTTTCACCGTCCTTCCCGTAGCGGTTTGCGGTGTCGAAGAAGTTGATGCCGAGATCGATAGCTCGATCCATGATCTTCTGCGAATCCTCTTCGCCGGCCTTCATGCCGAAGTTCATCGTACCGAGGCAAATGCGACTCACTTTAACGCCCGATCTTCCGAGTTTTGTGAATTTCATAGTCTACACACTACCAGAACCGGGAAAGTTTGTTACCAAAACAGATGCACGATATACGTGCGACCGATAAGTCGCATCTTCTTACGCCTTATTCGCCGACGTACTTCGCGGCCGAGCATTCCGCTCCTTGTCTCGGAGACGGCCGGCGAGGCAACCGCGGGAAAGGGATCTCAATCGCCCTGGCCGTCGGCCAGGCAGATAACAACCCGTGGGCCCTCGCCGGAATCCGGGATCATTGTGTCGTCACCCGCGCGCTCGCCGCGGAGTAGTTCGCCACCGGTAGTGGGGTCTATCACACGATACGGCCGCGGTACATCCGGACTAACAACGTGAATCCCCCCGCCATAAGCCAGGTAGGCGACATAGATCCGGCCCGGCACCAAAAGCCCTCGGCGCGCGATCGTGACTTCCCAGTTGGGTTCCGCGTCGGTGAGGGGGATCCCGTCTAGAATCTTACCGACAAGCCCGACGTACCGGGCGCCCTCGAACTCGAGGGCCTCGCGCCAACCGCAGCCTGGAGCCAGGAAGCCGTCGGCATGCCCGGGCTCTTCGAAGTGACGGCGCCATTGCCACAGACTCCCGGCGCCGTAGACCACGCCCATCGCTCCGCCGGACACGAGGTTACTCCACGCCTCGTGTCCCTGCCACCAGCCGGCGGCGCGACCGATCTTGCCCCCGTTTTCGTACGTTGGCTCGCCGTTCGCCAATGCTTTCACGGGGATGTTTCGGCGCATATCGGCAACGCGGTCCGGCATGTGCTCGCCCCCGTGTCCGGTTTGGCACCATTGAAAGTCCAACCAGACGGCGTCTTGGTGGGCGCGATTGTCGGCGTGCGGCCGGTAGTGAATGCCGGTTGGCGCGCGGTAGCAATCCCACTCTTCGATCTCCGCGCCCCCCGAGGCAACCTGCGGCTCATAGCCGGAACCGTCGCCGCCCACAAGCCAGACTGCCGGCCGTGCACCGTAGCGTGCAACCAGGTATCGGCAGTATCGTGCATACTCGGAGACGGGAAGGTCCGGACCGACAACCTTCAAGCCTTTCCATCCAAATCCAAAAAAGACCGGCTGCCATACGGGAACAATCTCGTGGGCTACCAAGATGGAAATCAACGTGTCGACGTAGCGAAAGTAGTCGGGGTTTAGTCTATTGATGTGGCCAGTGTCGAGGTCCTCGAACCAGCAGTTCGAAATGTGGGAAAACTTGAGGGAGTTTGGCTTGAAACGAAGGAA
>CAZFLD010000089.1:0-14931 GCA_964519835.1 uncultured Spirochaetales bacterium | reverse complement strand
GCAAGCCGTACGCAGGTCGAAAGTCCGTGAACCGCGTCCCAGATCTTGGCGCAGGCCCACGCGGAATGGAGTCGATGGACTTCGAGGGCTCGCTCAATGGCCAACGCCGCCTCGGCCGATTCGCTACAGGGTGGAACGTGAATCGGAAGCCGACCGGACGCCGATTGGCCGGACGCGAGTTCGATGTGGACAAAGACATGCTCGAGGGGCTCGCCTGTTGTGTACTCGGCCCGCTCCCCAATCGGAAGGGTTGTGATCGAACCGGGTCGGAGGTCTACCGTTTCGCCGCACAGTTTGTATATCCCCTCGTTTGAATACAGGTGGAGAGACCAAAACTCATCGTTACCGTACGTCTGGGTGACGTTTCCCGGCAATCGGGATCGCCCAATCCTCCGGATCCGCGGCGGAACCGATAGGTCGACTAGTTGCGGCACCGGGACACACACAGCTTCTCCAGCGCCGGTAATGCCTGTTCTCATGTTTCGGAATAACCAGTCTTGTGTCTCAACGGCAATTTGAGGCACCGCCCGCTACGCATACCTTATTCCTGAGGCTTTTGATATGAAACATACATACCCTTCACTCAGCGACGTTCGCGAACGATTGAAGATCGACTGGTATCGTTCTCCAATACCACGCGATCGGCTCAAGCAACTCGTCGCCAGGAACGACATCCATGGCCTTTTACATGCCATAGCACACCTTGCCTTGGCCTTTGTGACCGGGAGCGTGACGGTATGGCTCTTTGACCAAAGCTTGTGGGGCTACGCTCTTCTGTCCCTTTGGGTTCACGGATTGATTTACTCCTTTATTCCCGGCCACGTGCCCCACGAGCTCTCTCATGGGACAGTCTTCAAAACCAAGTGGTTAAACGGTTTCCTTTTGCGCTTCTTCTCCGTGCTCACTTGGTTCAACTTCCACCACTACAAAAAAAGCCACACGCTCCACCACATGTATACGCTGTTCCCCGAGGGAGATCGCGAGGTTGAGTTGCCGACAGACCCTAGCCTTCGCATTCTCGGCTACGTCCGTCTGATTACCTTCGATTGGCTCGCCGCCGGGAGAGTCATCTGGGGTACGGCGGCCTTGGCACTGACGGGTACCTTCCGTGGCCACTTCAAGCCGGAGTGGTCCGAAGCGATTTTCGCCGACGGCAACGCCGAGGAGAAGAGGAAGGCCCAACGGTTGGCAATGGTCACGCTGCTCTTTCATGGGTCGATTGTCGCTCTTGGTGTTGTTACGGGCCTGTGGTCCCTTCCCATCGTAGTCAGCTTAGGGAGCTTTGTGGCGGGTTGGTGGAAGCACCTTGTGGCGTTTACAATGCACGCCGGTCTCCGCGACAACGTGGCCGATTTTCGTAAATGTTGCAGGACAGTCAAACTGGACCCGATTTCACGCTTTTTGTATTGGAACATGAACTACCACACGGAACATCACATGTATGCCGCAGTCCCGTTTTATCGTTTGCCCCAACTGAGCAAAGAAATCGCTTGGGACATGCCGAAGCCAAGAAGCGTTCGGCAGGCCTGGCGCGAAATGCTCGATACGTTCGAGCGTCAAAAAAGCGACCCATCTTATCAGTTCGACACGCCGGTTCCGAACCAAGGCGGCGCCGCCGACCAAGCGTAGTCTCAAAGGCACTCACGGGCCGAACAGCGGTCGGCTTCATGCCTTCACAGCCCCGGCCACTGCACCAAGGGACATCTTTCGCTCGGCAACAAGAAAAACCAAGATCGGGAAGACTGCAGTGCACAGCACAAACGCTGCGATGACATTGTCCGGCAGCCCAAACTCGCCTTGGATCATCGCAACTGCTTGAGTCATCGTTCGCATGGCAGGGTTTTGTAGAATCAGAATCGTAAGGCCAAGCTCGTTCCACATCGCGTTGAACCCGACTATCGTAATCGTGGCGACCATCGGAAGCGCGATTGGAAGCATCAACCTTGCAAGGATAGCACCTATCCTTGCTCCGTCCATCCGTGCCGACTCGATTATCTCATTCGGCACACTCGAGAAGTAGGTTGTCATCATGTAGGTGCCAAAAGGAGAAAAATAGGCTACCCAGACCATGATCACACCCAGGTAGGTGCTTGTCAGCTTCATGGCATTGATAATCCGGAATATCTGCACGGACAAAACCATTTGTGGGAATATGAGTATAAACAAGGTGGCAATAAACAAGAGCCGGCGCAACCTAAACCTGAGCTTTCCAAATGCAAATCCGGCTGCGGTGCAGACCCCGATATAAAAAAACAGGCCCGTGGGAACCAGAATTAGGTTGTTAATGACGTATTGATAAATTCTCGCGTCCACGATGACAAACCGAAGGTTCTCGAGTGTCGGACTAGCGGCCGGAGATATCTTGTCCTCCAAATACTCTTGTTCAGGTTTCACGCTTGCGTTTACAACGTAGTAGAATGGAAATAGCGAAGTCACGGTAACCAAGACCAGGACCGCATACGATACAGTCTTTTTTCCAAGCGTCATCTTGACCTGGCCCTCATCAGCCGAACCTGAAACAAACTTATAACCGCACAAAAGGCAAACAAAACGACGGACCAGGCACTGGCGTAGCCGGCTCGAAACTTCTGAAAACCGAGGACGTAGATGCCGAACTCTAGTGTATAAGTCGAGTTTCCAGGTCCGCCAAAGGTGAATGCGTAGATGAATCCAAACATTCGCGCGAACACGCGTATAAAAGCGAGGACGGTGAAGAACTCCACCGCAAAACGGATGCCGGGAATGGTCACGTAAACAAATGTCTGGAACCAGTTTGCCCCGTCGATTTTGGCGGCGTCGTAGTGATCCTGGTCCACGCCTGCCATGGCCGCGAGAAAGTACACGACACCAAATCCGATCAGTTGCCAAACGATAAACAGCATCCCGACGACGTGAATCGTAAGCGTTTGACTACCGGTCCACGGAATCCTTTCTTGGATTCCAAGGGATAGCAGAATGTCATTGATCGGGCCGTACTGACGGAGTAGCAAACGGAACAGCGTTCCGATTATAACAACACCCAAAACACTCGGAAGATAGATCAGAACTCGAAACAGACGCCAACCCGGCAGTCCTTCCCGAAGCAGATCAGCCACCATTAGGGGCAACAGGACCCCGATCGGAAGGTAAAGCAACAACACACCGATATTCTTTAGGGCAGTAAAGAACCGCTGATCCGTAAACAGCTTTGCGAAGTTGTCGAAACCGGCATAGGCCGGCTCACCAAACCCCTTCCATTCGGTAAAGCTGTACACAAAGTTCATAACAACCGGATACACGAGGAACACCGCCATGAGAACCATGAGCGGAGCCAGCAAGAATAGAGCTTCGATTGGTTCGTGCCCGATTTTTCTTCGGCCACGCTGCGACGAGCTCTCCGAACCAAAGGTGGGTGCTGTAGCTGGGCTTGCCAATGTCTGTCCTTATTCGTCGATGAGTTGTCCGCGGCAACAAACGCCTGTCACGGTTTCTCGCTGCGGACAAGTAGGGGGTGGCTCGGTCGCCACCCCTGATTCAATCCTGCGACCCCTTGGGGCAGCAAAGAGTTACTCGTTGTCTTCGTCCAACACCCGCTGGATCTCGGCGACAAACTCATCGACCGTTATCTCATCGTAGTTGAAGTACAATTCCGAGATCGATTGTATCTCCGCGCTTGCCCCGGCGCTTATCCACGTGTCGTAGGCGCGCCCACCATTAGGGAAGTAGGAGACAATGTCTTCGAGAGAGCTGTAGCCGAGCGCGCCGTAGTCGAACTCGATGTTTGGTACAAGGGCGGCAAGATCGACCATGAGTATCTCTGCCCCTTCCCCGGTGGCGTAGTGCTTGATAAACTCGACGCCTTCCTCAGGATGCTCGGACCAGGTAGCTACCGTCCAGGTCATGCCGGCAGGGTTCTGGTACATCTGATTCCGATAGACGGTACCGGGAAAGTGAACGTTCGGAAAAAATCCGACATTGCCACGACCAAGAGCGTCTTCGAAATCTTTCCAGTTTGCGATGTCCGATCCAAGGCTGGTGATCATCGCCCCACGACCGCCGACAAAGTTGGGAACCCCTTCGTTGAAGATCTGGTGGGAGACCCCTTCTTCATTGACCCAACCGCGATCGATGAACTCTTTCATATAAACAAGCACGTCGCGAAACCAGCCAAGGTCGGTCACGCGAACCTCGGCGTCGCCTATCTGACGCTGGAGCTCACGATCCGCATAGTTCTTCGTGAAAAGTCGCATTTGCCAGAGAGTAGTAATGGCCGGAGAGTTGGCCCAAATCATCGGCGTGATGCCGGCTTCCAGTAGAGCTTCGCACGCCGCAACAAAGTCGTCCCAATCCACCGGTGGTGAGTCCGGGTCGAGCCCGGCCTGTTCAAACAGGACTTTGTTGTAGTAGAAGCCGAGCAGCTGAGTCGAGATTGGGACTCCGCGGATGCCCTCGGAAATGTCACCACCCGGTGCCGTGGCGGCCAACGAGGCTGGGTTGATCTGATCCTTCCAGTCGGCAATGTAATCGTCAAGGACAAGCTGGTAATCAACAAACTCCTGTTGAGAGCCCCCACCATGGTACATCACGACGTCGGGTCCGCTCTGCGCTGCAACCGCCGCCCTAATGATGTCGTAGTATTGGTTGTTGGGCTGACCAACGTGTTCGATGCTTATGTTTGGATTGTCCGCCATAAACATCTCATCAAGCTGGCGAAACACCGGCTGCGCGTTGTTAACCTCTCCGTACTTGTAGTCCCAAACAGTTAGGGTTATTTCCTCATCGGCCCCCTGTTCACCTCCTCCCGTTGCGAAGACCGGGAGGACAAGGGCCACGAGGATCACCATCACAAACACACTTCGTTGCAAGCTCATATACACCTCCTGTGAATTGTCGAGCTTCCCAACTGTAACCTGGCCTCGGCCGAGGTATAGTGCGAATTCTGGTGGATCGTTCGAATAGGTCGCACGTTTGCGTTCATAAACGTGCCAATAGTCCAATCCGGCGCCAAGCCATGGTATGATCCAGAGGATGACTCCACGACCGCTCACTCGCACACTGTATGCCTCGCTCGCCACGATCCTTGGGGCAACGGCTCTGTTTGTTGCGGTCGGCGCAATCGCCGCCATGCGAGTGTGGCGTCTCAAGGACGTGTCCATCCTCTCCCTGGAAGTCGTAAACGCGTGGCATGAGGTGGACGTGTACTCGTCCGATCTCTTGTTGAAGGATGCTAGCCCCTGGGGCTCTCCGGTCATGTCGGTTGAGGAGTTTTCCACGAAATGGGCCGACAAGCGCCAAGCCTTTGACGCGTCTTTTACACAGCTACTTGCGAGTCCCTACATGACTCGTCTTGGTCCGGGTGCCCAAGAGGCTCTGCGCATAGCACGATCCACAAAGGATCACGCCTGGCAGCGCTTCGAAGAAGCGGACGCGGCGCTCGAGAGGCTCGCTGGGTCTCACCTGGCGGAGAAACTCGTACTAAACAAGATGCTCCGAACCTTCTACGGAATGCGCCTGAGCGACACAATAGCCGCCGAAGAGATCCTCCTGGTGATGGAGCTGATCGAAGCACTCCAGATTCTCGACGTGACCAGCGAGAACTTCGTCGGGTCTCTGCGTGAAGTGCGAACTGCCGTAGCGCAGTTCGCCGACGCGAGCGTCCAACGGACAGCGATAGGGGCTGTTTCGGCGATGCTTCTTATCGTCGCGGGCGCAGCCCTCATACTGGCCTCGATCAAACGGGTAGCGCGGGTCGAGGCCGAGCGCTCACGGTACCGGGAGGGAAGCCGACTAGTCGCCTTTCAACGCCTCATCCGCGATGGCTGGCCATGGCCCGACGAATCAGGGATCGATCGGTCCCTCCCCCTCCTGATCGGCGCAGTCGTGCCCGACGGCTACGATGACTTGTGCAGCCGGACAAATGCCGCCGACCGGAACCTCGTGTTCCGGAACATCGAAAAGGCCACGGTGGGCGCCTTCAAGGAGCATTTTGCGGCCGCCGAGGCATGCCGGGTGTCAGACTCTACCGTGGTAATCCTGGCAAACGTTTCGAGTACTCAGATGGAGGACTTGGATGCCCTCCGCGACCAAGCCTCCGCCGCATGCGGTACCATCGCCCGAGGAATGGCGAGCCGGGGCATATCCGTGACCACGGCGGTTGCCGAGCCCATCGACAACTATGAGCAGACGGGCGCTGTTCACGATCAGTACGAGGAGACCGTAGACGCAATTCAAGACAGGTTTTTCACAGGTCCCGGACAGTTTCACTTCGCCCTAGACGCTTCACGTCGCCCGACAAAGGATTACATGTTTCCGGAAGAAGCGGATCGGCAGCTTGCCGACGCACTTCGCCTAGGCGACCTCGATCGGGTACGCATACTGTGCGAGCAACTGATTGACTCGGCCCGTTCCTTTCCTCACCCCGTCGTGCGGCTCGTCGTATCTCGCATTGGATCCACGGTCTCAACCACGCTCCACGGTCTCAAGCGGGTTTGCACCGGAGACCTCTACCGACAGGTATCGGCACAATTGGCGGACCTTACGCGCCTAGAAACCAAGAGCGAGGTGCTCGAACGGATTCACTCGGCGGTAGAGCCATTTGTACGGGCGATGCACGACAAGCGGGGCCGGAGAAACGGCGAACAGGTGGAGCGGGTTCTTCAGATCATCGAGGAGCGGGCGCCCGATCCAAATCTTTCGCTCGCGCTGATCGCCGATGATGTCGGCCTGTCAGCTCACCACCTTGGACGGGTCTTCAAGACGCTGGTCGGCCACTCGATAGGCCAGCACATTAACGACGTGCGGCTCGCTCGGGCGGCCGCCCTCTTTGACTCGGAGCCGGACCGAAGCGTTGCTGAGATTGCCGAGTCCTTGGGCATCGTGAACAGAAGCTACTTTTTTACGCTGTTCAGACGGCGCTACGGAATGACTCCACGCGAGTACCGTGAGCGGGGGAATCAAACGTCTCAGCCTGCGTAGACAAACCGTTTGCTTTGCCTTGTTCATCGGCCGGTCCATGGATAGTATTCCGACGATGAAAGAACCGGTCGACTCACTACCCGTATACATTATTGCGACTCAACACTTGGACGTTGCTTGGCTGTGGCAACGGACGCCACTCGGCGAAGAGCTCATGCGACGCGGCCTTCAAGCCGCTGTTGACATGATCGAGGCCGATGCATCCGGCCGCTTTGTGTTCTCGCGTTCAACAATCTGGGGATTCGAGATTGTCGAGAAGAACGATCCCGCATTATTTCGAAAGGTCCAAACCTACGTGACCGAGGGTCGAATTGAGGTCTGCGGCGGGGAGTGGGTGGAGCCGGACCACATGATTCCGGACGGAGAATCCCTCGTCCGGCAGATGCTCTACGGTCAGCGCTACCTTCTCGAGAAGTTCGGCACCTCGGCCCGGGTGTGTTGGGACCCCGACATCTTCGCTCACCCAGGTACACTCCCCAAGCTTCTCCTCGGCTGCGGCTTGGACAGTTTCTACTCTCACCGTTGCCGCCCCACCGATAGCAACGGGCATGTACTGCACGAGTTTCGCTGGCGTGGTGACGACGGAAGTCAGGTCCTATTTCTCGGTGGGCACTGGATTGGCGCCCCTGACGGCGACGCACTCGCCGCCCCGCGGGCCGACGCGGCATCTCGCGCGGTTCCCGTCGCCCACGTGGCCACCGGACTCTTTTCCGACCGACGAATCACAATGCGACGCGAGTGGATCGACCTCCCTTACCTAGATTCGGTTGGTGGTCGGTGGGCGCGAGCGTCGGATGTCGCCGAGGTTCTGCACGCCGATACCAACTTGCCGGTCGTTTCGGGCGAGCTTGGCTTTCAGTTCACCGGCACGTACACCACGCATCACGGCATTAAACGGGAACACCGTCGCCTCGAGGCTCTGGCGAGTGCAGCAGAAAAGGCCGCCGTCCTGGCGTGGTGTGGCGGCTCACCGTATCCGGCTGCGCAGATACGGACGGCGTGGAAGGACATCTGCGTCAACGAGTTTCACGACATTATCTGCGGAACGTGCTTCGAAGAGGCGCATACGGAGGCACTCGAACTGTTCGCGGCTGCAGAACGTCGCTGCCGCTGGGTCCTCGACGAGGCCGTTGGCGCGGGGGAGACGCCGCCGGACTCAAATGCCGAGGACGATCCTGAGTCGGTGTTGGTCTTCAACTCCCTGTCTTGGTCACGAGACGAGCCGGTGATTGTGGAAGGCGCGACCGCGATTGAGCCGGCTCCAGGAACCAGCACCACATCCCAGGCGATTGAGCTTCCGGGGGGTATGCCGGCGGTCGCCTTCCTCGCCGGAGAGATCCCGGGAATCGGATACACACGCCTCCCGATTCGCAGCGTTACGCCGTCCGCATGGACCCTCGGACGCCCTTCGGTCGACGCCGAATCCGCCGACGAAAACAAAACGGAGACCGACTTTCACATGGAAAACGCTTTCGTGGCGGTCGAGGTGAGCAAATCCGGCGTCCTTAGTCGCTTCTTCGACAAGCGCGCCGGGCGTGAGGTGCTTCGAGCCGGCGGCGCCGGGAACCGTTTTGTGTTTCGGCCGGAGGAGCCTCTTGACGCCTCCGCGGACATTCACACCATGGAGCCCTGGTACCTCACACCGGTCGACCGGGCGCTTGCCGCCGACGTGACGGTACGCCGAACCGAAAACGGGCCGCTCCGCGAAGTTGTGGCGGTAACCTATACCGCGGCGTTGGCGCCCGACATGGAACCAACGGAACTAACGGTTTATATCGTACTCTGGTCTCACGAGCCCGTTGTACGGTTCGAGGTGTTCGGTGACTGGAATGCGCGCCGGGTGCTGCTCTCAGCCGAGTTCGACTTTGCCGTCGACTGTGCTCAGGTTGTTTGTGATGCGCCGTACGGAACCGTAACGCGTTCGGTTGTCCACGAATCAGCCGTCTCAACGGCCTCCGACACCGCTGCCGAAGACGCCGCCGTGGCGCGGGCCGCCGGCTCGGACACCCCTGCGAGAGAACCGGACAGACCGATGCAGAAGTGGCTGTACTTCGGCGACGGCAACTACGGAGTCGGCGTGGTAAACGATTGCATACACGGGTACGGAGTCGTCGACGGCAGTCTCCGCCTCAGTCTATTGAGAGCACCGGTCATGCGTCCGGAACGAGACGAGGTTATCGGACTCGGCAAGGTACACATGCGTTATGCGCTCGTGCTTGGTGAGCGCAACGGTCCCAGCGGCAAGTTGCCGACCATCGCGTACCAGATGAATCATCCCCTGCTCGTTCGATATCCGGGACGGAACGCGGCGCCCGCCGGGTTTGTTACCAGCACACCGGCCGCCGTCATGGTAACGGCCCTCAAACAGAGCGAGTCAGGCGACGGCGTTGTTATCAGGCTCTACGAGAGTGCCGGGCAAGACTCGGTCTGCCGAGTCACGCTACCGTGGACCGCTCGCGGAGTGAGAGATGTCGACATGATCGAGAGACCGGCGGCCCCGCCCCGCGAATCTCCGGCTATGCTCACGCCGGATGCCTCCGGCTTTGAGCTCGCGCTCGGCCCATACGAGGTTCGAACCCTATTGGTCGAACGGTAAATCTATTGGCGCCTACTCGATGCTCGACTGCGATCGCGTCGGCCCATCCACGCGAATAGGAAGCTGTACTTTGCGGCGGTACGCGCCGGGCGAAAGCTGATTGCGGCGGCGAAAGAGCCGAAAAAAGTAGCTGAGGTTTGCAAAGCCGCTCGCATACGCCACCTCGCTGACGTCGAGGTGCGTTGTACTCAGTAAACGCTCGGCAAGATCCAAGCGCAAGCGATTTAGCAGTTCACTCGCGGTTTCGCCAAGATAACGCCGACAGGAGCGATTAAAGTGGTCAACGCTACGGCCCGCCACTAACGCGAGACCCGTAACCCCAGCCGCGAGTATGCGGGGACTGTCCCGCGACTTCGCCAGGCACGATGTCAGCCAGTGGGGAACACGTCCGGCCGCGTCGTGCCGGAGGCGGTCCGATTCGATAGACGCAAGGACGTCGAGCAGAAATCGATGGAGATCGAGCACGCGCAGCGCGCTCCTGGCTAGCCGATCAAACGACAGTCCCAGCGCCCCGACCGTATCCGGAGCGACAACACAACTACCATCGGCCATTGACGCCACGGCCCCACACTCTGCTTGGTATCGAGTGATCTGCGATAGGTGATCCGCCGCGAAGGCGACATTGGCGATTGCTAGCTCCCCGGACCATCCGGCTCGGATGTTGTGCACGTCTGAGGGGCGTAAGAACGTCACGGATCCCGGCGCGAGTGGCGAACGCTTCTTTCCGACTTCGTGAACGCCGGTGCCGGCCTCGACCCAAAACACCTCGGCAAAATCGTGCCCATGGGCTCCCATGGCCTCGCCCGGACGATAGCGGCGCCGAGCGAGGTGGCACGAACCGGTATGAGGTACGTCGTTAAAGTGCAGTCTATGAATCTTCTCAGGGACCAAACGTCGTAATAATACATTAAATCGCGGCTCAGGCCAAGCCGCGAGTGTGTGGAATCAGCGATACTATGTCGCGGAGGCATTATGAAGTCATTACCCAAGACGGCAGTTGATCACTATGTCCAAGAGGGCTACTACATACATCGGGAGCCGCTCTTTCCTCAGGCACGCTTCGACGAGCTGTGTGGCATTTTCGAGGAGCACCTTGCGTCGAAAGGTGACAAGCTGGGAGATCAGCTCGACCGGCCGCACTTCACCGACTCGCGGCTGCTGAGCTTTCTCTTGGACGACAGGGTTCTCGACGTTGTCGAATCCTTGATCGGTCCCGACATCGGGTTATGGTCCAGCCACTTCATCAGCAAGGAGCCGCGGACCGGCCGGGCGACGCCATGGCATACGGACGCCGGCTACTGGAACGGCCGCTTTGATGTGTTTGACGGCATCGTGACGGTGTGGCTCGCGATCGATCGCTCGGACGACGAAAACGGATGCATGCGGGTTATCCCGCGCACGCACACCGAGGTCAGCTTAGACTACGTGCACGTCGACAAAGCGACAAACACGTTTGATCGCGAGCTGACAAACGTGGACGAGAGTACGGCGGTCTCGTTTGTGCTCGAACCCAATCAATGCTCGTTGCACGACTCCCGCTTAGTACACGGCGCCCGGGCCAACACAAGCGATCGCAGGCGCACGGGTTACACCATGCGCTACTTCAGCCAGAAAATGAAGTTGAACCTCGACCATCCGGGCAACCAAGATCACAAGCTGTGGCATTGCCGCGGGAAAAACCTACGCAACAATCCCGCAGAGAACGCATAGGACCGGCGAGCAGTGAACAGCAGGCAGCGATTCCTTTCGGCTATTCAGAACCATATACCGGACCGAGTTCCGGTGACTCCCGATATATCCAATTACATCCCCGCTCGACGGACCGGCCTCCCGTTCTGGGACATCTACTTCCACAAAAAGATCGAGCTCTGGGAGGCCTACATTGAGGCAGCCGACTACTTCAAGATGGACATGTGGATCGCCTCGTGCACCGGCGCGGACCTGGTTTTGGACGATAGAGTCACGGCATCGGAAGAGATATTCGGCTGGCCCGAACGGGATGCAATGATCCAGCGGACGACCTGGCGTACACCGGATGGAGAGCTGAGCCAGGAAGACATCTGCTTTCGCGCTGACCCGCCCACGCATCGGGAGCGTATGATCAAGGATATCAACGACGATTGGCCAAAGATGAAGTGGCTTCTTCGACCACCCCACGCCATCCGGACCGATCGCCTCGCGAAGATCAGGTCCGAAACGCACCGCCGTGACCAGGCGTTTGGTGTCTTCGTCGGGTATCCCGGATTTCATCGGTGGGAACGCTGTGTGGAGGGCAGCGTCCAAACGTTGACCTATGCGCTTTTGGACCAACCCGCGATCCTCGACGAGTGGGCTGAGCTCGATATGGCGTTCGGCACGACAGTACTGGAGATGCTGCTTCAGGAGGATCTGGACTACCTCACGTTCGGAGGCTCCGGGACGCTTACCCTTGCATCCCCGGAACTAGCACGGAAGTATGCGCTTCCGTCCATCAAGCTCTGGACCAAGATGGCAAAGGATGCCGGCGTTCCAACGATCCTGCATAGCTGCGGTCGATCACGGGAGCTGGTCAAGATGCTCGCTGAGGAGACGGATCTTTGTTGCATCAATCCGCTCGAAGTGCCGCCAATGGGCGACATCGACCTCGGGGAGGTGAAGCGGGCTCACGGCGCGCAACTCGCGCTTATGGGGAACCTCCACACCACCGATGTTATGCTCCGCGGCAGCGCAGAGGAAGTTTACAATGCCGCGCGTGATGCAATTCTCGCGGCCGGAGAGAACGGCGGTTTTGTGCTGTCCACCGGTGATCAATGCCCGCGGGAGACACCGGACGAGAACATTTTTGCGTTACATGATGCCGTACGGGACTTCGGAACGTACTCACAACAATCAATGGGGAGGAGCTGTGTCAATTAATCAAATCTCGGAGAATGCGTTTGAGCAAGGGAAGGGTATCCTTAGGCTAACACCGACCTGGGTCCCACGATCGTTTTGTATTCCCGGCAGGCGGATCAAGCTCCATCCCGCAGACTACTATGCCCTTGGCGGTGAGCGAGGCGGGTTGGACGAGCGCTGGTTTTCCTCCACAACGCCCGCCGCCAATGGCCCCTTGACCGCGCCTGAAGAAGGTCTGAGCCACGTCGTCTTCACGGACGGCGGCAAAGAGCAAGTGTTCCTTTTGCGCGACGCGGTCGCTGAACTCAAGGCCGAACTCGTTGGCGAACGGCTTTGGAATCAGTACGGGAGCTGGCCCATCTACTCCAAGTTTTTTGACAACCAGATGCCGCTGCCGTTTCACATCCACCACCGGGACGAACATGCCGCCCTCACCGGCCAAGCCGGCAAGCCCGAGGCGTACTACTTCCCGCCACAGCTGAATAATCATGGAGGAGACTTTCCCCATACCTACTTCGGATTGGAGCCCGGCACAACAAAGGACCAGATTCTGGAGTGCCTCAAAAACTTCACCGTTGGTGACAATCAGATCACCATGTACTCAAAGGCATACCGACTTGAACCCGGCACCGGCTGGGACGTGCCGCCCGGAGTTCTCCACGCCCCTGGAAGCCTGTGTACCTACGAGCCTCAACGGGCCTCCGATGTCTTTGCGATGTACGAGAGCGTTATCGAAGATCGCCAGGTGGTGCCGGAGGAACTCCTTTGGAAGGACACACCGGACGACAAACACGGCGATTTTGAGTGGCTGGTCGAAGTCATAGATTGGGAACGAAACGTCGATCCTGAGTTTGGAGCTCACCGCTTTATGAAACCTGTGGAGATCGGCCCGGCGACAGAGGCGGATTCGGTGCCACTTCGGGACCAAGGGTACCGGGCTCTTTGGATATGTTACAAAGCCGAAGCCTTTAGCGCGCAGGAGCTCACGGTTGCGCCGGGCCGGAGCGTCACCATCACCGACCAGGCGGCGTATGGAATGATCATGATGCAGGGCCATGGCACGATGGGTGTCTGGGATGTGGAGACCCCGGCACTTATTCGATTCGGGCAACTCACTCACGACGAGTATTTTGTCAGCGAGCAGGCCGCGAAGGACGGTGTGCGTATCGTGAACAGAAGCGCGACCGATCCGTTGGTTATGCTCAAGCACTTTGGGCCCAAAAACCCGGACCTCAACCTGCCGGGCTAGGAGTCCAACCGCGCCCAGGCTTCGAACACGGCCTGGGCGTTCTCGACAGGCACATGCTCCTCCCAACTAAACTGCGCAATCACGCCGGCCCCGTCGACACAGAGCGCCGCGCGGACACGCTCCACCGCCGCGCTCACTTCGGCGACGCCGGCTCTAGGGAGAATCGCCTGCCGATCGATCTCTCCCCAGAAGCTGATTTGGCTGGCGTAGCGCCGTCCGATCTCCTCTATGTCCATGCAAAAGAGTTGTGAGTTAACGGCATCAACACCAACTTCGATCAGGTCCTCGTAGATCGGGAAGATAAACCCGTCCGAATGCATAAAGACCTTCTTGCCGCCTTGCTTAGCCACCGCGGCCAGCTCCGCATAGATCGGTTTGAAGACGCGCCGCCACATGACTGGGTTGATCAATAGACTGTGCTGTCCTCCCCAATCGTCCACGATTACTAGGGCATCCACATCGGTCTTCGCCCAGACTTCAAAACGACGAATGGAGAAGTCTGCGACTTTGGCCAGTAGGGCACGAGTTATCTCTTCGTCCGCCGCCAGGTCCGCGTAGACGTTCTCCGGACCACGGAGAAACTGCAGTCGCTCGAACGGCCGGGCGTACCCGCCCCCGAGTACAAAACGCTCTTCGCTGCGGCAGTATCCATTGAGTTGATCCACATCCAGTACAAGCTGCTCAGCGGGCAAGTGAAGGGACTCGACATCCTCCATGCTCGTGACAATCGGCTCTTTGACTTCACCGATGACACCGCGCTTGATGTTCTGGAATATGCAGCCCCACTCGTCAACGTAGGTGCCGACCTCGTATTGGTCGCCGCGGCTCACCGACGATGGTGGTTGGCCGGGAGTAGGTGCCCGAGCAAAGTCCAGGGGGAAGCGGTCAAGAAACCGCGCTCGCGTAGCCTGCCCATGTTCCAACCAGGCGATCGGCAAGGCCCATAGGTCACGAGGCACGCGGTCCGGGTGGTCAAAAGTCAACGATCTGTATACTCGCTCACGACTTGTCAAAGAGACGCTCCAAAAAGCTCGAAAACTCGCCGTCCGAAGGACGCGAGCAATGTTACCAGTTCGACGACTGTCAGGCGATTGCCAAAACGACACAACATTGGTTAGTGAGAAACCGCACACGTCCGATTTGCGGGTGGATGGGGCATGGGCTTCTACCCGTGACCGAAGCGGGTTTATCATAAACCCCGGAGGTAAGCGTTCGGATCTTCCACGGGATTTCCCGCTGATCAACAGAGCAGCTGCTG
>CAZFLD010000088.1:0-15581 GCA_964519835.1 uncultured Spirochaetales bacterium | reverse complement strand
ACTCGCGAAAATCCGCTTTTGCTTCAGTCTTGGCGCATCAAGGTTCGTGGCAGTTTACGAGCCATGCGATGTGCTGAGCCAAATGGCGTGAGAATTCTCTCTCGGCTGTCGTGGAACGTTACACCTTCCCGCGTCACTCAGACTCGTCTGCGTAAGCCCGTGTCCAACGAATTAACGAAGATTTAATAGGCCTCAGCCCTCGATCTGTTCGCGTAGCTGTGCAAACCAATCTCGGGCGGACTCATGAGAGGCGATTCCGTACTCCAGCGTAGCAATCTGGAAGCGAAAGATGTCAGCGTGTTTGGCATTCACCTCAACCTCGTCGAAATCACTCTTCAGGGCTTTGAGACCGGCCAGCGCTTCTTCGATCGCCAGGCTGATTCCGTCGATGATACAAAGCCGCTCGCTCTTGTCGGAAATGAGGCCGAGGAAGTGAAGACGAGAGAGTGCCTCCACCTCAAGTCTTGATTTGTTTACCGGGCTCTTTATCCACTCAAAGAAGGCGTCCTGGCCTTTGGGCGTAATGTGGTAGCTCTTCTTGTTGCGGCCGCTCTCCACCGTCTCAGTGAAATCCGCCAGGCCCCGTGAGACGAGGCGCTTAATGGCGGACTGTAACGCGCCGTAGCTCGCACTGTAGATGAGCGAAATGCTCTGCTTGAAAGCGGCGTTCATCTCATAGATCGTACGATTACTGATTACCAGCAGTCCCAGAACTGCAAACTCCACTGTAAGCTCCCCCTCTCCATCTCTGCATCGCCCAAGATTGACTCTGTTTGTCGTTATCGTATATGTTACTAAACGTAACATATCTTGTAGTAGTATAAGGAGGATACCGTTGTGCTTGTAACACTCCTGCTTGTTGGAGCCGGGTTGATCGCGGTACTCGCGTTGTTTTTTGCAATGGGAAACAGACCGATTTCGCCGACCGACGCAGATGAGAAGATTCGAAAAGCGCTTGGTACGAACGGCAAGCCGATCGGAATGCTTCTGGTCGACTCGCGCGACCTCGGCGTCAGGGTAATCAGCGCTGTCGGGCATTCATGCCCGCACGGCATCAGTATGGAGCCAGAGACTCCCTTTCATATCGCGAGTGTCGGGAAGCTCTTCACCACTGCAATCATCGGAATGTTGTTAGACGAGCGAAAGCTCCGCCTGGACGATGTGTTGACAGAGTATCTCGATCGTGAGCTCCTTGCCGGGCTCTACGTGTTGGACGGCCAGGACAACGCCGCTGGGGTGAGCATTCGGAGTCTGCTGGAGCATACGTCAGGAACTGCTGACTACTACGGAGACAAGGGTGTGAATGGCAGAACGGGCGCGGATCTTCTGGTAGAGGAACCGGAGAAGCTGTGGTCGCCGCAAGACATTGTGGACTATGCCCGTAACAACCTGGAACCGGTCGGAAAGCCGGGGGAGCGTTTCCATTACTCTGACACCGGCTTTGTATTGCTTGGACTGGTCGCTGAAGCAGTCACCGGATGCGAGTTCCACTCCCTCCTCCATAAACGGATCTTCCAGCCCCTCGGCATGGCGCACAGCTACATGCCGTTTAGGTCTGAACCGGAACTGAAGAGCCGACCGGCGCCCGCCATTATTGGAGGGACCAACGTAGTGGAGAAGCGGAGCATCACCCTGGACTGGGCCGGCGGCGGGATCATCTCGACCCTGGACGACCTCCTTGCCTTTGGCCGGGCCTTCCTCGCCGGAGATCTTGTCAGCGACTCCACCCGGCAACAGCTCTTCCGTTTTTCGCACAGGTTTCGTCGGGGGATGCACTACGGTGCGGGCGTCATGGAGTACCATCTCGAGGAGTTCTTCTTCCTGCTAACCGGCCTGCCGCACTTCAGGGGCCACCTCGGGATACTCGCGACCCATCTGGTCTACGATCCGGACACAGACACTATCATTGTAGTCAACTGTGGCTCCGATAAGTCACTCCAGAAAAGCTTCCAGCTTATGATCCAGGTAGCATCGATTCTGCGTCGGGTTCGCAGCCCTTGACAGGCCCTCGGGACCCGGCGGGTCTACTGGAGCGAATGCGGCATGGCCTTTGATCTCAGCCGCAGCTGCGGTGACAGACACTGTTCTGCCTGCGGCAAAGCGAAGAGCGTCGTATGGCTACAGCGGCGCCTTGATCACTTGCTTTCGGTGCCGCATTGTATAATCACGTTCACCAAGCCCCGCAGCCTTCAGACCACTGTTTCTCCACCACCCTCGGCTGTGCTACGGTATGGTGTTTGCGCCTCCTTCGCCTTGCTTGCGCGTCTTGGAAACGCCGTTTTCAAAGATCCTTCGCTGTTCGTCAATGCGGAACGGAACGAGCCACGTGTACTCGCGAATCCGAGGCACAGAGTATAGTTGGTTCGCCCGGTTCGGGTGCTTGACTATGTCGAGGTAGTCTCGCTCCAGAGTCCGATTGGCAATCCTTTTGAAAGACTCCTGTCGTTGGGCTTCCGGCTACCTGTTCTTTCCGTCATCCCAGACAAACCTCGCCGGTCGCAAAGATAGTCGGCTGTATATACAGTTTGGGTGCTGGACACGTCCGACGCGAAGCGGCTGCTCGCCGACCATTCCATCTTGCAGTGGGCTACATCCTCACAGCCTGCGGCGCCGCCACGGCGATCACCGTGACCGTTGCCGGCAATTGTCCCTGACCGCAGCGCCTCCACGAGCGCGGCCTCGTCGATCACCGGTCCGCGCGAGGTGTTGATGAGGTAGGTGGTCCAAATTCATAGCGGCGAGCGCCGAGCTCGCTCTCGAGCACGTCTCTTCGGTACCCATCGGTGGAGAGGACCTCCATCCCGAATCCGCGGCTCTTCAGCGCCATCGTCGTCCCTATAGGCCCTGCGCCGACGACGCCGAGCGCCGTGTCGGGGAGGACGCCGGGCGTGTTGGAGAGCGGGATGCCGCGCTGGGTCGCTGCGGCCACATCCGCGTTGTCGTAGCCGACCGCGTAATTCGCGCAACCCTTCACGCGCGGCGCCGCGTCCATGAGCTCTCCGTCGATGCGGTCGGTCAGAGACGACAGTACCCCGTCGGCGTCCGAGATCGCCGCAAGAAGCTCGTCGCGGCTGAGCGGTCGATCGTGCGGGTCTACGTCGACGTCGGCGTGCTTGCGCAGGAGCTCGAGCCCGGCATCCGGAATTCTGCGCGTGACGTAGTTCTTCGCCATGCTACTTCCACCCCAGGACATTCTCTTCGATGAACTGCCACGTCGTCGGGTAGTCCTCGTTGTCGATGAGCTTTGTGATCTCGCGAAGGCCGACCGTGTCCAGCAGCGCCCAAATCTTGTCGGTCAGGCGCGTGTTGATCTCGAACATTCGGCCTATGTCCCACCGCGTCGGGTGGGTGTCCGACGTCAAATAGTCGTCGTAACCGAAGCGCTTTATGTAGTAGACGAACTCCACGTACTCTAGCAGCGTGTGGCTGCCGGTGAAGAAGTCCCAGTCCCACGTCTTGTCGTTGTCGTTAATGTGGATGTAGTAGGGATGACCAGAGTAGTGGAGCATCGACAGCGCCGTGGCGGGGTGCTCGCCCGCGTATGTCGAGTGCCCGTAGTCGATCGTCACGCCGAGGTTCTTCGCACCCACGTCATGGATGAGGCACAGCGCGTCGGCGGCGCGTCCGATAAAACAATGGCGGCGCGTCTCCTTCGGCTTGTACTCAATGTGGAGCACGACGTCCGACCGGTGCCCGGCGCCCTCGCCGAAGGCGTCGCACAGGTAGGTCCATGCCTGGCGGTAATCGGTCTGGAAGGGAAACTCGAATCCGTCTCCGAGCGGGCAGCACGTGACTCGGTTCGTGCCGACCGCGGCGGCGAAGTCCATCGCGTCGTTGATGAAGCCGACCGCCTTGCGGCGCACCTCCTTCTTCGGCGAGGTGATGCCGCCGGCAACGAACTCCGGTTCGCCCTTCACGTTGACGTTGATCGCGCTCACCGCGAGACCGTGCTTCAACAGCAGCGACGTCAGCTCCGCAGGGTCCTTCGTCTCGTAGGGGTAGACGACCTCCACGGCGCTGTAGCCGGGGATATCCTTCGCCGTGGCGAGCTTTGCGTCGAGGTCGCGCCGGGCGTTGTAGGTGTGAAATCGATCCTTCGTCTGTCCGAGGAATCCGGTGATGACGCTGTACTTCGGCATGACTACTCCTTGGGGCCCGTCTTCTTTGTGATCACCGCGCGCGCGGCCCGGGCGATGTGCCGCGCAGCGATTCCGTACTTGTCGATGAGCTCTGCGTAGGCGCCGCTCTCGGCAAAGGTGTCCTCGAGGCCGAGCCCCGCAAAGGGAACTGGGTGCTCGGTGAGCGAGAGGTGGGCGAGCTCGTAGCCTACGCCATTGCGCGCCTGGTGGTTCTCCGCCACGACGAGTGCGCCGGTTTTGCGGATGCTCGCGAGTACCCCCTCGCGGTCGTATGGCTTGATGCTGTAGAGATCGATCACGTCGGCGCAGAGGCCGCTTTTGGCGAGCTCGTCCGCCGCGGCGAGCGCCTGAAAGACAATGTCGCCGTAGCTCACGATCGTGACATCGGCCCCCTCGAGCAGAAGCTTCGAACCGCCGAAGGGGAAGTTTTCGCCTTCCTCGTAAATGTCGAAGAGCGGGTCGCGCATGAGCCGATTGAAGACCGGCCCGTGCACGCTGAAGCTCGTCTCGACGCAGGCGCGTGCGGCGACGGTGTCGGCCGGGCAGAGCACGTGCATCCCGGGCAGCTGCGACATCGCCGCGACGTCCTCGGTCGCCTGGTGGGTCACGCCGTCGATCGCGGCGGTCATCCCGCCGTGCGAGGAGAGGATCTTCACGTCCAGGCGGGGATAGCAGATGAACGAGCGGATCGCCTCGATCGCGCGCATCGTGATGAACACGCCGTACCCGGCGCAGACGACGCTGCGGCCGCTCGAGGCGATGCCCGCTGCCGTCGCGAATAGCCCGAGCTCGGCGATCCCCAGATTGAAGTAGCGCTCCGGGTGTTCGTCGCCAAAGAGGCAGGTATAGGTCGATGTACCGATGTCTGCCTCAAGCACCCAGAAGTCGGGGTCGTGGCGACCGTAGGTGACGAGCGACTCGCTGAACGCGCGCCGCGTCGGAGTGGCGGCGGGACGGCGATCGTTGCCGTTCATATCAGCGTGTCCTCGAGCTCCCGACGAGCGGTGGTGTACTGCTCCGCGCTTGGTGCTTTGCCGTGCCAGTACGCGTTGTTCTCCATGAAGCTCACCCCTCTCCCCTTCGCCGTATAGGCGACGATGCAGTAAGGGCTGTCGCGGTGCGCACGCCCGCGTTCGAGCGCGGCGACGACCGCCGCCATGTCGTGCCCGTCGATCTTCTCGACGGTCCACCCGAAGGCCCGGAACTTCGCGTCGATCGGCTCCATGGGCATGATCTCGTCACACGCGCCGTCGTTCTGGACCGTGTTGCGGTCCACGACCGCGACGAGATTGCCGAGACGGTACTTGTTCGCGGTGCCCGCGGCTTCCCAGATGATGCCCTCGTTGATCTCGCCGTCGCCGAGGATCGTGAAGACGTCGTATCCCTTTCCGGAGACCTGGGCCTCAAGCGCGATGCCGGTCCCGATCGCGAAGCCCATACCGAGCGACCCGGTCGTCATGTCGATCCCTGGGCACTTGATCACGGGGTGCCCCTGCAGCGGGCTGCCGAACTGCCGCAGCGTCCACAGCGTCTCCACGGGAAAGTAGCCTCGTAGTGCGAGCGTCGCGTAGAGCCCGGGGCAGGCGTGGCCTTTGGAAAGGATCATCCGGTCGCGATCGGACCACTTCGGGTCGTGCGGCCGGATTCGAAGCAGGCGAAAGTAGAGCGCGGCGAGGATTTCGGCCTCACTAAACGAACCGCCAATGTGTCCCGACTGCACCCGGTAGACCATCTCGAGCACGAGCAGCCTGATCTGCTGAGCCTTCACTCTCAGCTGGTCGATAGTGTCCTGCTTTTCCAGGGTAACGTTCATGCTGTTGTTTCCCTCCGAAGCGACAGCGCCCGATCGAGCGCTTCACGGATGTGTTGGATTGCGTGCTCGTATTCGGCTACTCGGCCTCGATTTCGTGAGGACGACAACGGGTTTCCACGTCCAGGCTGCCGTCGTTTCCGGAGTCTTCGCCGCTCAGTGAGAAAGTACGCTGTCGATACGCTGGCAACCGGCTTCGTTCTTTGCATATTGTATACAGTATTGGTTACTATCACGGATGGCGCCGGCTGTCAAACACTCACGACTCGTGCCTGCAATTCGGGGCGACCGGCTGCATCCGGCCCCGTTAATCACTCGACCTGCCGGACTACCGCGTGTCGTGCGGAGGGCGAAGACGATTTGCGCTCGATTCGACCGTGTCCTCTCAAGGCTGGGACGTATGAGCTTGACGTGCCGGTGGCCCTCGAGCCCTGCCTTGCGCTTGAACCGGGCCGAAGGCCCCCGATCCGGTATACGAGCTGCTCCGATCACGGTGGGGCAAAACCCGGAAACTTTCGGTTGACGGCCCGGCAAGTCTGGTGCATAATGTATACTGTATTCAAGATACAGGTTCTGCATGCATAAACGCAGTCCCGAAGGAGCACCGCGTGAGCACCACCGTGAGAATCAAACGCGAGAACATCGAGCTCAACGGCGCGCTCACCTATTCAGACATACCCGGTTCCCGGTCTCAATCTCACGGACTGCTGTTTAATGCCCGATTCATCCAGGGCATTTTTGACGATGCCGCCGATCCGCGTCGATTCGCACGATTCGGTTTCGATGTGTGGGACCCGGAAGACCACACCGACCGGCTCATCGCGGCGCTCCCCGAATGGTACGATTACGGGCTTCGGGCCTTCACCGTGGGTATCCAAGGCGGCGGTCCGTGCTTTACCGTGGATAACGAAACAATCGATAACAATCCATTCGCGGCGGACGGATTGAACCTCGATTCGGCATACGCTGGTCGCCTCGATCGATTGATCCGCGCGGCCGATTCGCTCGGAATGGTCGCCATCGTCTCGTTTTTTTACGGTGCTCAGACGAAGCGGCTCAAGGACGGGCGCGCGGTCAGGACGGCTCTTACCACCGCGAGCCGGTTCCTGCGCGAAGGCGGCTACACTAACGTGCTCATTGAGGTTGCGAACGAACACAACATCAGCGCCTTCGATAGTCATCCGATCATCCAGGAGCCGGAGGGCATGGCGATGCTCATCGACCTCGCCAGGAAGGAGTCCGGGGGCATGGCCGTCGGTTCGAGCGGTGGCGGAGGTCATATCGCCAAAGAGGTCGCCGAGGCGAGCGACGTGGTCCTAATCCACGGGAACAGCCAGACGCGGCAGGAGCTGTACAACCTGGTCCGTCGGGCCCAGGAGTGGGCACCAGACAAACCAATCATCTGCAACGAAGACTCGCAAGCGATCGGTCAGCTGGTCGTGGCGGACCACACGCACACCTCCTGGGGATACTACAACAACATGACCAAACAAGAGCCTCCGGTTCGCTGGGGTGTCCTGCGTGGTGAAGACACGTTCTTCGCCCTGCGAATGGCAAAGATCGTTGGAATCGACAAGCCCGAGCCGGCTTTCGAGAATCGGTATTACCTGCAAGGGTTTGAGCCGGAGATGACGTACAATCGCGAGAGGTGGATTCGTCTCGCGAGCATGCAGCCGGAGACTATCGACTACGTGCAGTTCTATCGAAATGGGTCGCCATACTACACAGCCTACGACGAGCCGTACTCGATCCACTACGTGTCGGACTGGCGTCAGCGTGCTGTCACGATCGGCGCTCAGCCCGAGGAGTGGAAGGCGGTGATTCGCCTCGCCGACGGAAGAACCATCGAGAAAGACGCCAGAACGGAGGGCAAATAGTATGGCTGTGTACGTGCGCCGCTTTCAGATTTCCTGCTGCCGTTGGTATTCCGCATTGGAACCGCGCTACAGAGGATAAGGCCTAAATGAGCAAAAACGCCGCACCCGCCGCCGGATGGGCAACGATCAGTAAGAGGCTTCCGCGTTCCTGGATGCAGGGTCGAGCCTATATTCGCAAGTATGTCTGGCTCTACCTGATGCTTCTGCCGGTTATTGGGTATTACCTGGTCTTCCACTACTACCCGATGTATGGGCTGGTCATTGCGTTCAAGGATTTTCGGCTAACCAAGGGCATACACGGTAGCGACTGGGTCGGATTCCAGTGGTTCACAGTGATGTTTCGCGATCCGCGGTTCTTTAGGATTCTTTTCAATACGCTGAAGTTCAGTCTCAGCTCGCTGCTCTTTGGGTTCCCCGCGCCGATCATCTTCGCTTTGTTCTTGAACGAGATAGTGCGAAGTCGATATCGGCGATTCATCCAAACGGTCACCTATCTGCCGCACTTCTTTTCGTGGGCCGTTTGTGGCGGACTCGTAATATCAGTTCTGTCCTTGAGCGGACCGGTAAACGGGTTCCTTCGTTTGGTAGGCGCTGAACCTCGCTACTTCCTCGCCGAGGCCGCTTCCTTCTTGCCGATCTATGTTGGATCCAACATCTGGAAGAACTTCGGCTGGGGATCGATCATTTACCTCGCAGCAATCTCCAGCATTGATCCGCAACTGTACGAGGCAGCCATCATGGATGGCGCCGGTCGCTTTCGCCAGATGATCGGCATCACGATCCCGTCGGTGAAGCACATAGTCGTGATCACCTTTATTCTCTCGGTTGGCAACATCCTTGATGTTGGGTTCACCCAGATATACATCCTCTCGAGCGACATCATTCGCAGCTCTACGGACGTGTTCAGTACATACATCTATCGCGTCGGAATTAGGGGTGGGGCGTATAGCTACACGACCGCTATCGGCCTATGGCAGTCACTAGTCGCAGGTATCCTGATACTCCTGACTAACAAATTGGCCCATTGGCTTGGCGAAGAGGGCATATGGTAACGAAAGGCTCTAGAGGAGATCGAGTCTTCCGGCTCGTGAACGGGACACTGCTCGCTCTGCTTGCTTTTACGACGCTGTATCCGTTTCTGAACACGCTAGCGGTCTCGCTCAGCGACGGAGCTCAGATAGTCTCAGGGCGGGTATTTCTCCTTCCGCGCGGTTTCAACACAAGTGCCTACAAAGTCGTCTTCGCGAACCCGGTCTACTTTATTAGCTTCAGAAACACGGTCCTGGTCACCGCCGCAGGGACCGCGATCAGCATGCTCCTCTCGATTTTGGGGGCCTACCCGCTCTCAAAGCGACGCCTAAAGGGCCGGAAATTTCTGATGCTCCTCGTCGTCTTCACGATGTTCTTCAGCGGCGGGCTGATTCCAAGGTACCTGTTGGTACGAGACCTCGGGATGCTCAATACGCTCTGGGCACTGTTCATCCCCGTTGCCATTAGTGCCTGGAACATGATCATCTTGCGGAACTTCTTTCAGGCGATTCCGGACAGCTTGGAAGAATCGGCAGAAATCGATGGGGCGAGCTTTCCTACGATTTTGGTCAGAGTGATCCTTCCGCTCTCGAAACCGGCCTTGGCTACAATCTCTCTGTTCTACGCCGTCAAATACTGGAACTCATTCTTTGATGCGGTGATCTACATAACCGACACCAGGAAGACGGTTCTCCAGGCCTACCTGAGCCAGTTAATCCTGGATGAGGTGGCCGCCGGCAGCAGCATCGAGTTGCTCGAAGAGCAGCTCGAGCTAATGGAGATTGTTCCTGATTCCGTCCGCGCTGCGACCGTTCTCTGCACTGTCGTGCCAATACTGGTTGTCTATCCATGGATACAGAAATACTTCGTCAAGGGGGTGCTTATAGGATCACTAAAGGGATAGCGGCTACGGATCCTATGGTCGGCAGCCGGCGTCTCGTATGTTGGAATCGATAGTATCAATAGAAGGAGAGAATCAATGCGAGTATTAACGATTGCCCTGGCTGCCCTGCTGGTGGCTGTGTCCGCCTTTGGTGCCGGCGAATCCGAGCACGACGCGACCGGCTATGCGGATGCACCGCAAATCATCGACGTCAGCTTCACCCATCACGAACAGAACATAATCAAGTACGACATCGACGTGGAAGACAATCTATGGTCGCGTCACCTTTACGATCAAATTGGGCTTCGGTACAAGCCGGTCTTCACCCAGGCGAGTTCGATACGGGAGTACTGGGAGAAGGTGAAACTGATGGTTGTGGCGGGTGAAGACTTCGATATCTTCCGTGCCGACTATCCGTGGGAATGGCAGGGGAGTGGTGCTATCGGCGAGTACAACGATCTCGTGGCGGAACACGGTCCCAACATTCTCACCACGATCCCCGAGTATTCGCTCAGGGCGGCGCGCGTCGACGGAGAGCTGGTCGGAGTGCCGGTTCCTGAGTATGCGACATCGAAACATGTCATGATGATCCGCAAGGATTGGCTCGATGCGCTCGGACTCGACGTTCCCGTCACGCTTGACGAGTACGAAGAGTTCTTCGAAGCAGTGAAGGCCACTGATATGGACGGCAATGGCGAGCTCGACGAGTTTGGGATCTCGTCAGACAGAGGGCTGGGAGACATCTACAAGTTTGCCGGCGGTTGGGGTTTTGCACACTTTAATGACGAGGGCACGTATGTCGATTTGAGCGAGCGTGAGATCGTATTCTGGTCGACCACGGACGCGGCACGCGGCTATTACCAGACCATGGCTGAGTGGTTTGAACGGGGCTACATCGATCCGGACTCCATCTCACAGGACAGAACCGGCAGAGACGCCAAGATCGCGAACGGAAAGGTGGGCATGATTAGCTCGTACATCAGATCCGTCCACAACATGGAAAGAAACATCTACGAGACGACAGGTGTGTTGCCTGAGATCGTACCCGCTCCGCCGATCCACGCAGAAGTGCAGGCTGGGTATCACTCCAATTTCCCAGCGGACAGGATATTTGCCGTCTATGCCGGATCAGACCGGATCGTGGAGTCAATACAGTTCCTTGACTATCTGTGTTCTGAAGACGGGATGTTCTTTGTCGAGTACGGACTGCCGGGGTATGACCATGACATCGTAGACGGCGAACCCGTTCTGCGTGCCGTGGAGGAGCGCAATCAGGGAATGCTCCCAACGTTGAGCCGCTTTGGACCCGTGGGGGAGGAGTTCTTTTGGATGCGCGAGAATCGGAGCACTCGGCGCGGCTACGCGAGATTCGTCTCGAACCAGGAGTGGATCGATGAACGTATGGAGCATATCGACCAGTGGCACGACGAGACGATTCCTGAGTGGGGCGTATCTCATTTCCAGTTGTGGAGGAACTACGTCGATACCTCCACTATTCCTGAGTACCAGCTGTACCCCGACTACATGGGCCCGCATCGGGAGTATCGTCTGAGATTCCTGACCGGCCAGCTGGACGCAGGAAACGATGCAGATTGGAATGAGTATCTTGACGCGATGGACGCAGCCGGCCTCAATGCCGTTCTCGATGCATCTGCCGAGGTGTTCTTTGAGTACTATGACGCGCACCCGGACGAGTTCCTGAACGGGCAACCCTGACGCTCGTATGGGGGTGCCGACACGGCACCCCATCCCTCTTTTGTCCAGCCGAGATGGCGAAAGCCCTTGCTGGCGCATCCCATTGGGCGTGGCGGTCGTAAGGTCTTACGCATAGACACCCGCGATGTAGCCGTAGTACCGTCGTTTGTTGTGTTTGGTATACAGAAATCAGCGAGGACGTGCTGAGTGAATCATCGCGTTAGTGATGGTCGAGTCCCGGCTATGATGGTCACCGCCGCGGCGGGCGCGTCGAGTGAGGCGGGCGTCGGTCGCGCCTGAGCTGCAGGTTTTTCGTCGGGAACGTTCGACGCCCGCGCGGGCGATGCTCGGCACGAGGAGGGTGACTGATGTCTGAGACACCATTTCGAGTCGACTATGAAGACCTCTCGCAGCAAGTCTATCGTATGCTCAAGCAGATGATCCTCGTCGGTGAGCTCAAGACCGGTGAGAGGCTCCGACAGGACGAGCTCGCCGAGCGGTTGGGGGTGTCGCGGACGCCGCTCTTGTCCGCCTTCTCGAAGCTCGAGAAGGAGATGCTCGTTGAGCTGGTGCCACGCCGCGGTGCCTTCGTCCGGAAGTACGAGCTGCACGAGCTCGTGGACATATACGAGATCCGCGTTCGGTTGGAACCGTTGGGGGCCGCAGAGGCCGCCCGCAACGCCTCCGACGAGGCGATTGGCGAGCTCATGAAACTGTGCCGCCACTTCTCCGATCTCGTCTCCCGAGGGGATCGGCGCGTGAAGGAGGTTGACTACGAGTTCCACATGCGAGTCATGGAGATGAGCGGCAACAAGCTGCTCTACAGCATCATCTCCAGCTACAGCATCATACCCATCGCCAACTTCTACGGCTTCTTTAAGGAGCCCGAGAAGAGCTCCTCCGAACACGAGGTGCTCTGCGATGCGATTCGCATGCGCGACATCCAGAGGGCTCGACGCGAGATGTTCGCCCACGTGGACAGTTCGCGCCGGCACCTGATCGAGCACATCAAGAACGGAACGTAGGCACGACGAGCAAGGCGAGCGTATTGACCCGCAGAAGCGGGATGCCGGTCGCGATCATCTCGGGAGTGGATGCGAAGACTCGGAAGACCGACGCGGGAAATACTCAGAGTTCAGCTTCGACGACTCGGTTCGCCTCGCCGACGCCAAGAGCCGGGAGAGTCGCGCCGAGCACACTGCTCGGCCTCCGCCGTCGCAGAAGAAAATACGTTACGAGCCGTTCAAAGGGAAGGTTCTGTTTCACACCAAATACTCGGAGTATTTCAAGCAGAACGTCCACCTGTTCGATGCCTTGGACTTCCTCGTCGACCTCACTCAGCATGTTCCCCCGAAACGCCTGCAGCTTATCCGGAGCTACGGCCTCTATGCTTCCTGCGCGAAAGGGCGCCGGCACGAGATGCCTTGGCTGGTGGAGCGAGCGCCCGAGGAGTGGAAGGCCGCCCATCGACGCGGTGCCGCCGCAGATGACTCTGGCTACGAAACATTGCCGGATGGAGAGGAAGAAATCACCGTCGATGCGCGTAAGCGTGCCTGGGCCCGACTTCTCGCAAAGCTCTATGAGGTTGATCCGTTTGTGTGTACTCCGGTGATTTCGGACAGTGATTCCGGGGGAAAACGGACAGTGGGTATTCCGGCGAATCCTGCCACCCATTCTGACGTAAACCTGCCACCTGGGGAGGGTTCGCAACCTCGCGTTAGTCAGCATAGAGCGCCGGCAGGTCTGTGGTCAATCTAAGGGTTTTTACGGCGTCTACTCGCTCCTTTCAGTGCGACTATCCACGGTGTATGGGCAAGACGGTCCATGATGGCGTCGGCGATCCTAGGGTCGCCAATGATGCCGTACCAGTTCTCCACCGGTTGCTGAGAGATCATCATGGTGGATTTTCTCCGATGTCGGTCCTCGAGGATTTCGAGGAACGCCATCCGGGATGTGTGGTTGAGAGCTTCCAACCCGAAGTCGTCGATTAATGTGGCCCTCCACATTACTGCGGTCTCACCATTAGTCGATAACGAGTAACGAAGTCTTGGCGAATCGGGCGATCTCCTCGAAGTAGGTCCCATCGCCTCGAGCCGCCCGGACATCCCCCCCCTGGTCGCGCGAAGATAACGAGCAGTGATGCCGCGCAGGCATGCTTCGGTAGCGAAGGCGCAGGCGATGAAGCTCTTTCCGGCGCCGGTAGGGCCGGTGACCAACACCGACGCCCCCTCGGCGACCTAGCGCATGGAGGACAGCCGGGAGACCAGGTCGCGGTCGAGGTTGCGCTCGGGGCTGAAGGTAATCTCATCGAGCGATGCCGGGATGCGAATTGCCGCGCGCTCGAGCCGAAACGTTATAGCGCTACCAGTCGCCCAAATGTTCTTGTCAAGTTGACAAAAACGTATTGCACAACTACCATTCTTGTTATGAAGACTATGCCGGTCGGGGAGCTCAAGGCGCGTTTCTCTCAGGTGGTGGAAGAGGTCAAAAATGGAGAGGAAGTCGTCGTCTCGTATGGAAAGAAACACGAGAACGTCGCGGTGCTGATTCCGTACTCCACCTATCGCAAGAAGAACAAGATCCGCCTCGGACTTTTGAAGGACCAAGGAAGTGCCGAGCTTGGCGATGACTTCAAGATGACGGCGGAAGAGCTAATCGGCGAATGAACTATCTTGTCGACACTCATTATCTCATCTGGAGCCTTCTTGATCCCGACAGAATCCCAGCGCAGCATCGAGCCATTCTCGAAGACGAGACACATACGAAGTACGTCAGTAGCGTGAGCTTTTGGGAGATAGGCCTAGAGTTTGGTCTCGGCAAACTCAAGCTCTCGGGCATTACCCCGGAGCAGCTGGTCAATGGCACGATGGAAGCAGGATTCGCGCTTCTCGCCGCGACCACCGAGCAAATGGCTAGCTCTTACCGCCTTGAGTATGTGGGGACACACAAAGACCCGTTCGATCGGCTGCTAATCTGGCAATGCCTTCAGCAGGAGTTCATCTTTCTGACCGCTGATTCTCAAATCTGGGAATACAGATCTATAGGCCTAATGGTGGATTGACTCCCCAAACATCCATCCCGCAATTTCGAGTAATCCGGTAGGCGCCATAACACGTAGGATTGAGACGACCCGAAGGGTCGATTCAATCCAATGTTATGTTGAATCAAGTGCCAATCGTCGTGTACAAGCCATGCACACGACAAGTCTCTCATGTGCACGAAATGTGATACCATGAACATGATGAGACCAGACGTACCCGCAAACGATCTTCCGCTCTTGCTTCCAGACGCTGACATCGAAACCAAACCTGTGTTGCGGCATGCCATCTCTGCCAACCGCGAACTCGCGCGGCTCAAAGGGTATTGCTCGCTGCTGCCAAACGAGACGATGCTTCTGAATGCGATCGTTCTCAAAGAAGCCCGGGCCAGTTCCGAGATCGAGAACATTGTCACGACGCAAGATGAGCTTTACCGTGCGCTCGCTGCCGATGACAGGCAGATGACTCCGGAAACGAAAGAGGTCCTGAATTACCGCTCGGCTGTGTGGACGGGGTACCGTCTCCTCCAGGACACCGGCCTTCTCACATCTCGAACCATAGTCGCCATTCAAGAGGAACTTGAGGGGAATTCCGCCGGAAGACGCTCCCTGCCGGGAACGGCCCTGCGCAACGATCGAACCGGGGAGGCCGTGTACACGCCGCCTGTCGATAAGGCGGTGATACGCGACCTATTGCGCGATCTCGAGCGCTACATCAACAAGGAAGATGGCGTCGACCCCCTGATCAAGATGGCCATCATGCACTACCAGTTCGAGTCTATTCATCCCTTCTACGATGGCAATGGCCGAACCGGGCGCATCCTCAACGTACTGTACCTCATCCGCTGTGGGCTGTTGGACTCGCCGATTCTGTACTTGAGCCGGTACATCATCAGACATAAGCCGCGCTACTACGAGCTGCTGCAGCGGGTACGGACTGAGTCCGCCTGGGTGCCGTGGATTGAGTTCATGATCACCGCCGTTGAGGAGACTTCTCGGCTGACGATGGACCTTACTCAGGCGATCGTATCCCTGATGGAGCAGACTACGGAGATGGCACGACAGACACTCCCGCGAACCACGTACTCCAAGGAACTGATCGAATTGCTGT
>CAZFLD010000087.1:0-15655 GCA_964519835.1 uncultured Spirochaetales bacterium | reverse complement strand
CTTCGATCATTGGACATGCTCCCAAAGGTACTGGTAGCGGCCCGGCGTCGACTAACAAAAGTCGATTCGGCCGGCCCGACGATTCGGCCGGCCACCTTCTCTTGAAAGCAGCGGCAGACGATGCTATTATAGCGTCAAATTGAGCAAGGCTCCGCTAAGCAACCAAGGATCAGAGATGAAAAGAGCTGCGACGCTACAACCCCTTCCGCGAAGCGGAATCTTTATCGACCCGAACTACTTCATCTGGGGCGGGAGTGTGTATCGTGACCAAGACGGTACCTGCCACATGTACTACTCACGCTGGCCTCGCTCTATGGGAATGCATGCGTGGACCACAAACTCCGAGGTCGCTCATGCAGTTGCCTCCGGTCCGCACGGCCCGTTTCGGCATGTAGACGTCGCGCTTCCGCGTCGCGGCGCCGAGTATTGGGACGGATTGTGTACTCACAACCCCACCGTCCACAAGTTCGGGGACAAGCTCTACCTGTACTACACCGGAAACACCGGCGACGATGTGTCTCCTACCGATGGCTTGAACTGGGTGCACCGAAACAATCAGCGGATTGGTGTAGCGGTGTCGGATAGTCCGGAAGGCCCGTGGCGGAGAATGGACGCACCGGTCATCCCGACGAGTTCGGACGTGGGTGCTCCTGATCATCTCTGCGTGGCAAACCCGGCGGTCACGAGCCGGCCGACCGGCGGCTACCTGATGGTTTACAAGGCGGTAGCTGCACAAAACCCGCTTCCGTTCGGCGGACCGGTAACACACTTGGCAGCCACCGCGAAGTATCCCACCGGACCATTCGAAAAGAACCTCACGCCGATATTCACGTTCCCGGGGCACAACTTCCCCGCCGAGGATCCGTACATCTGGCACGACGGGGATGCTTACCTTGCCGTAGTCAAGGACTTTGACGGCAGCTTCACCGGGTCCGGTCGGTCGCTTGCGGTGTTCCGTTCACCCGACGGCTTCGACTGGGCACCGGCGGGCAACACACTGCTGTCGTCTACGGAAATCGTCGACAAGGACGGCGCCCCGATGCGGCTTCATCGACTCGAGCGCCCCCAGTTGCTGGTTGAAGACGGGAAACCCCTCGTGTTGTACTGCGCGGCGTCTCCGGATACATCGGAGTCCCACTCGTTCAATGTCCATATTCCGATTCAGGACTGGGCGCCGTAGTCGGGACCAACGGCCACGGGTCCGAGCACCGGAGATAGTTCATCGCGTATCCAACTGTCGAGGCACCACATCGCAGGTCCGTTGGTACCAGGACAGCATACGGCTTTGGAGGTCTGCGACGACATCGGCCAGCGCCGGATCGTCAATACGATTGCTAAGCTCCTGGGGATCGTCGACCAGGTCGTAGACTTCGTCTTTCTCGTACAGCCGCCGCACGTACTTGTGGCTCTTGGTGCGGATCATCGTCGCCTTTCCGTGAAGGTCGCCTTGGTCGGACCGCTGCAAGCTGCTCCGCGGATAGTAGAGACTCTCCGCAGGATCCTCGTAGGCATCGAGGGAGGGAAGCTCCATCGCCTCGGACTCGCCCCGTAGGCGGCCGCCTTCGCAGAAAACCTCTGATCTCGTGGAGATCGTGCGATCGTCGGTCACCGCAGACAAGTCGTTGCCGAACTGAGTGTATCCAGGCTCTACCCCAGCGACGGCACAGACCGTCGCGGGCAAATCCACGAGCTCGACGAGCCCGTCGGCAACTCCCGGATCCCCGGCACCACCGGGCGGCTTGACCACAAAAGGAACTCGGCAGAGTGTATCTTCGAACGTGTTTTGGTTCTTCTCTACGAGTCCATAGTCTCCCGTGTAATCCCCGTGGTCTGAGAAAAAAAACACGGCCGTGTCGTCGTACATGCCGGCATCCCGTAGTGCCTCGAGGATCAGACCAAACTGATGGTCGATTCTTTTGCACATCCCAAAGTATGTGGCCCTGAGCTCACGGAAGCGCTCCTCCGGCCACGATTGCAGGCCTTGCCCACTGCGGATGGCCTCGAGGATTGCAGCCTTTCCGGAGTCCCGAGTTGGCGTGGGGATGCGCGGTGCCGGTTTCCCGCGGTCGACCGCGGAGTAGAATGGCTCCTCTACACCGTAGGGTGGATGGGGATAGTTCAGCGAAAGGAACAAGCACAGTGGTTGACTCCCTTCGTAGTTTTGTATGAAGTCGACGGCACCCAACACATTCGCCCAATCGGAATCGCAGTAGATGGTATCGGTGCCCGTGTCCAGTCTGCCTGCAAAGAAACTGTAGAAGTTGTCGCCCGTTCGATCTCCCCGCCAGGAGGTATCGGCGTGGAGCCCCGCCTTGGGGCCGTGCCCCCACTTTTGATAGTCTGCTTGGGACGGCCTGTACCGGTAGGAGCAATGGTCTTCGAAACCACTCTGTGCCGGGACAAGATCGTTCTTCCCACCCCACCAGACGAAGTAGCCGTTCTCTTTGAGGATGTTCAGGAGATGGGGCTCTCCACGCTCGAGATGAAGCATGTGAAACATCGTTCTATGCCCACGAACGTGTGGATAGTGGCCTGTCATAAAACTACAGCGGCTCGGTGTACACACGGGGTTCTGGCAAAAAGCCGACGAAAAACTGACTGCGTCTTGCGCCACCAACTCGTCGATAACGGGTGTTGTACCTACCTGCCGCCCAAGATGGCTCAGTCCGTCGAATCGGAACTGATCCGGGTTAAAGAGAAGAATGTGTGGGGAGGTTCGTCGACTCAACTTCCGTTACCTCAACCTTGCCGGCCGTGCGACCAGATCGCCGCCCTAGCGTCCGAGCGGCACAAACAACGAATGGGAGTGGTCCGCATCCTTTGGAAGTGCGGCGAGGAAGAGCGCGACAGGGAGGCCGTCTCCAAACAGAATCTTTGGCATCTCGAGCCTCTCGTACCGGACTACCGTATCGTCCTCCCACGTTATCTCGGGCCGAATCATAACCGGGTTATCACCAAGAGTCCAATCAAGACCGTTTTCAGACGTAAAAAGAATAAGAGGCCGTCGTTCGCCGACAAACTCGCCGGAGTTGTCCTTTGCAAGAGCATAGTAGCGACCTTCCTGGACCCACTGCACGTGGTCGTCAATCGGAAACTTGGATTTTGGTGTAGAAATAAATGAGTCTCGAACATCCTCAAAGGGACCGAGCGGATTGTCGGCCAGTGCGATCACGTGCTTCACGACTCCCCCGAAGGGCATCGGCCCTTCAGTCACCGTCTTGTAGACCATCTCGAACTGTCCGTCTAAACGAAGAAAAACGTGGGGAGTCGTGGTGAGGATATGCCCCGGGCGAGGCTTCATAAGCGGTTCATCAAAAAGGCGCCACGGCCCGGATGGATGGTCGGCAACCGCCACACCAACACGCTGGTTATTCCGGTGGTTCCACCATTCACCGTTTCCGTGGTGTCCGGAGTAGTAGAGGTAATAGCCGCCGTTGTGTTCTATGAGGCTTGGGTTGTGACATCCACCGGAATCCCAACGCTTCGAGTCGCCCGCCGGCGGCAGAATTCGACCATGGACCGTATACGGGCCGAAGGGCCCGGGCGCCGTGGCGTAGGCATATTCCGAGTTGGTCGCCCAGGCATCAAAACCAAGCCGTCGCGGCCATCGCGAAAAGATCAGGTGGCAGACTCCATCAGAGGTCCGGACCGGCGTGCTGCCCCAGATGTTCCAATCGGAATCGAGGAGGCGGTTGGCGTACGGAAGGCGAAGCGGAAGGTCAACGCGAAACGGCTTTGGAACCATGGGAACCTCCTGAAGCGAGTCTACTCCGGTGGGCCGCGGCCGGCGGCCTAGGCCCAATGCAGTGCCGTCGGCGGATGCCGACGGCACGCATGCGATCAAAAACTGTAGATCCGCAGGTCAGCTTTAATAGTACTTCCCTGTGATCTCGATTAGGCGTTCGAGACCGAGGTCGTCGAACTCCGCAAGGTACGAGCTCCAATCGCTATCGAGATCCGACCGCCCGACCACAAACCGCGCCGCCATCTCGTTGATGTACTCCTGGATCGTCGTGGTTAGGTTCGCGGCTTCCGTCGCGTCCTCCGGCGTCATGATTACAGGACTGAGCTCTTTCTCCTGCGCGCCGTACGGCTCATAACTCCGTTTGGTCACCACCGTCAGCGCGTACCCAACGTTGTCGAACATGGAATCCGCCTCCAGGTTCACGGCCTCGCTGTTGCGGATATCCGACGTTGCCCAGAACGGCCCCAGCCAACCAAAGCGGTAATTGGACAGCCCATCAACATCCAAGAGCTTGTAGGCCGCCTGGTCCCCAAAGGCGTTTTGGTCTTCAGGACCTGCCTCGGCCCAACCAACACCCTCTTCGCCGAACCAAGCGGTTCTTCGGTGTTCCTCGTCATAGATGATATCGGCCCACTTGACCAGAAGCTCGGGATTCTCGGCCCCGGCAAAGACCTGAAAGCCACCGGTCGGAGCCTGAGGTGTAAAGGAGGCTTGCCGCACTCCGGCCGGGCCTTCGAGCGGCGGGAGCTCGACGTATTCGGTGTATCGACCACTCGCGCCGCCGTGCTCGGTGAACTGGGACCAATAACCCGCCGGCACCGCACCGAGAATCGGTACGCCGGGATTCTCACCGAGCTGGATAAGCTGTGCACGGTCTTGGACCAAGGCTCCTTCGTCGAGCAAGCCCTCCTCGAAGAGCCGGTTGAGGAACCTGAGACCTTCACGCCACCCCTCCGTTGTTGCAGCAGATGCAACTTGACCATCATCCATGTAGAGTCGCGCGCCGTGGCTGGACGTGTAGACAAACGGACTCATGAGGTAGGGACCGATGACCTGCGTGTTCCACCCACCGAGCTCGGCGCCGCTCAAGGCTATTTCGTCGGCCTCTCCATTGCCGTTCGGGTCTTCGGTGGCGAAGGCAACAAGCATCTCATAGAACTCCTCGACCGTGGTCGGTGCATCTAAGCCCACGGCCTCGAGCCAATCCGCATGCACCCACATCTTGTGTTGGAACATGCAGTGATAGCAGTCGTTGACCTTCGGCATGTTGTATATGTTTCCGTTGGGTGCTGTTATTGCCTGCCGCACGTCCGGTCGCGCCGCAAGGTTTCGGGCCAGGTTGGGTGCGCTACGATCGATGTACTCCTGTAGAGGCACAAACACGCCGTCCGTCCCGTATCGGACGATGTCGGCCTGCCCAAACTCCAGCCCGTACGCCGCATCGGGATAGTCACCACTGGCGACGATCAGCTGCCTCCGAGTACCAAGATCAGCGCGAGGAATCGGCTGCCAATTTGCCTCTACGTTGGTCAGGTTCTCGACGTAGTTCCACCAGGCGTTTGTCTCCATGTCCGTCACAAACGTCTGGAGCTGGACCACCGCGATATCGGGAGTCGCCGTTTCCTCAACGATCGGAAACTCTCCCGGAGCCGACAACCCTGCCGCCTCGTCGCCGAGTCCGTCGGTCGTTCCGCGTCCGAATACGGATACGGTCGCGACCAAAACCAGTGCCGTTACGAGGAATATTCCACGTTTCATACAATACCTCCTACAAATTGTGTTCGCGCCAACGACGCGGTATTCACCCTTTGATCGAGCCGACAGTCACTCCCCTAACAAAAAACTTCTGCACGAACGGATAGAGCAGGATCATCGGAAGACTTCCAACAACGATAAGTGAGTACTTCATCACTTCCGTAAGACCGAGATACTTCGACGCATCACCCGTATCCAGCATCGCTATACTGGCGATATCTTCCGCGCTCAACTGGTAATTGGCGATCATGTTTCTCAGTACTATGGTGAGTGGAAACAAGTCGTTCGACTTGAGAAACATTAGCGGCGCAAAGTAGTTGTTCCAATGTTGAACGCCGACCCAAAGAGTTATGACTGCCAGTATCGGCTTTGAGAGAGGGATAACTATTCGGTACATAAACTGAAGGTTGGTAGCTCCATCGATAGTGGCCGCATCGAGTAGCTCACCCGGTATTTGGTTTCGAAAGTAAGAGACTGCAATAAGAACGTAATACGGGTTCACGGCACCATTCACGATCAGCGCAAGTCGGGTATCGAGCAATCCAAGATTGCGAAACAAAAGATATGTGGGGATGATTCCACCCTGAAAGAGTAGCGGTAGTAAAAAAACAAACGCAAAAAACCCTCGTCCCCATAGGTCCTTCCGCGACAATACGTATCCAGCGATCGAAGTAAGGCACAGCCCAAAAAAGGTGCCGAAGCCGGTGTATATCAGCGAGTTGAGGTACCCGGTTCCGACCTGCGGACTGTTAAAGACGGCGCTGTAGCCGCCAAAAAAGATATCGGTCGGAAAAACGGAGACCTGCCCGGTAACAACAGCAGAGGGAGAACTGAGTGACGACGAAATGACGTTGAGGATAGGGAAGACAACGGCCAAAAACGCGACAACAAGAATCAAGTTCATAACGATAAAAAAGATCCGGTCTGTTGGTCCTAGCCGACGCCGTGTTCGCGCTCCGTTCATATCAGTAGATGGCCTGGCCCTTTAGGCGTTTCACGATCCAGTTTGCCAACACAACGATCACAAGGTTCATTAGTGTGTTGAAAAGATTGACGGCCGTAGACAAGCTGAACTGTCCCTGCTGGAGTCCGAGCTTGAAGATGTAGGTTGGTAGTATTTCGGACGCGGCTAGATTTAGACTGTTTTGCAACAGGTACGCCTTCTCGAACCCGACGCTGAGCACCTGTCCGATTCGGACGATAAAGACAACGGTCAACGTAGGGAGAAGGTAGGGCAGATCGATGTAGATGAGCTGCCGCCACTGGTTCGCGCCGTCGATTTCGGCAGACTCGTACAGCTGGTAGTCGATGCCGGTAAGGACCGCTACAAAGAGGATCGATCCGTACCCGGCGTACTGCCAAATACTAGAGGCAACGTAGATAGGAACAAAGGCCGCCGGTTGTGCCAGCAGGTTTGTTGAATCGAACCCAAGCCAGTTCAGAAAGACGTTTAGAAGGCCCACCCGCGGGTGCAGAAGTTGCATGATCATCGAAGTGACGATGACCATCGAGAAGAAGTACGGAATGTAGGTGACAAACTGCGTACTCTTTCGAAGCCACCGTATTCGGCTTTTGACCACGGCGACGGCAAGCACGAGTGAGAAGGGGGTTGCGAGTATGAGCAGCCCCACGGAAAGGGTGAGAGTGTTGAGGAGCACTCGTACAAACTGATACGAGTTTACAAACTGCTCGATGTACTGAAGCCCTGCCCAGGGACTGCCCCATATTCCCTGTGTAGGAGAAAAATGCTTAAACGCCAATACGTAGCCATAGATAGGCACGTATTGGAAGACAATTACGTAGGCGAGCGGAACGAGGAGAATAAGATATAGGTCTAGGTTTCGCCGGAGAGACTTGCTCCTGAACTTCCGCCGCTCGAGCCGTCTCTCTTCCCTAAGCAGTTCCCGTGTCGTGCTCACGAGTCCGGATTATGGTGTCTGTCCTACCCGCACTCAACTGCAGCCTTTTTTCCTGCGAGGAAAAACATGTGATTCCCACGAGGAAAAACTTGAGCAGCCGATACTTTTGTGCGATAGAGAGGATTGCGACCCAGTCGCGGGCATTTGGTGCTACAATGGCGCCAATGCGGTGGGTACGAGCGGTGACACGCCTGCGTCTGGTCTTGATATTCGTCCTGATGGTACTGCCCTTTTTGTTTAGTGCTGTCGGCGATATCCTGGAGCGGCAAAAAGAACAAACCGCGATTCGCCTCGTGAACAGGCTCGAAACCGTCATGACGCGCCTACGCAGCCACACAGGTCGGCTTACCACAACGGAGGCCTTTGGACGGGAGTTCGACATCGGCGATGTCATCTATCTCCAAGGTCGACTTCGCGATACCGCCACACCTGATCCCCTTGTCACCGAGTATTTCCTGTCGGTCAACGAGTACTTGGTCGGCGTAGGTTACTCGTACGTTCGCCCACACCTTTTCTACGAGGCGGTCACGCTCGGGAGCGATTTCGACCGCGTCCAGCTTCGGGACAAAATCGAGACGAAAGATGTCGTCACGGCAGTCCTCCACAGTAGAGAGGCCAAGCACGGCACGGGTCGCTTGTTGGTTTCGTACCAGCTTCCTCGGTATGCTGTCGGGGCCCCGACTCGTCTGCTGGCGTTTGTGGACCTCTCCGAGATTCAGCCCGCGGCAGAAGCCGCAGGGTACTACATAGAGTCCTTCGACGACGAAATCCACTTTACACGCGTCGGTGGAAGCGGCCGGGCGAAGTACCTCATCCGTTCACAAGTGTTGCCGCTGTCGTATGCCGTCGCGGGCGCCGGCGAACTCCTTGGGGCGCCGTTTCTCCACGTCTTTTTGACTAGCTTCGGACTCGCGTTGGTACTGTTTCTGGGAGACGTTCTGTATTTCTTACACCGGTACGGCCGTGTCGAGAGCATCGGGATCGGCCTTACAGCCGGTATGTTGGGTCGACAGGAGTCCGCAAGACGCATTCTGGGTGCATATGCTGCATATGTGCTTTTCAGAGTGCGGTATTCGAGGCGCTCGCTTGTCTCGCTGGTCGGTGAGTGGCTTGCAGGCGGCAATATCTCCACTCGAGACCACCAGTCGCTGGTTATCACGCTTTCACGGCGACGACGGGAGTGGTTCTGTGTGGCGTACGGAGATCGACAGCTCAAGCAACACCGCCGGTCCGGCGCAGCACAGGTGGTCTTGGCCATAAACGAAGGTGAGCACCGGTCCTGGATCGTGAGCGGAGGCTTCTCTTCGGATGGACTCTTTCGTCGTCGAGTTAACGAGCTTGTTGACGGCTACGCGGGGGTCGGCACCCGCAGCAACAACGTGCTGCAGCTCCCGTCTTCGTTTATCGAGGCGAAGGAAGCCTATTCTCGGCGCGGGGAGCAGGGAGACAACCATCCGATTGTGTTCTTCGCGGATCTGCCCGAACTGCAGTTGCAGTCGTTCTATTTTCCCATAGAAATCGAAGCCGGATTGCTCAACAGCCTTCGTAGCGGCGCCACCGAAAAGGCCGTCTGCATCGTGGAGGAACTGTTCCAGCGCAACCGAGTGGCGCACGCCCGTTCCGCGCGTATGTGGTCCGCGTTCGTCCACAACCTGAAGTGCACACTACTTAAGCTGCTCCCGGAGATTCGGTACCAAGACAATCGACAGGGGTTGAGACTCAAGGAAGATTTGCTGTCGATCGACGAACAGATTCAATCCACGGAGGAAGTGTCAAGGATAATCACCGATATGGCCGAAATGCTTCGCGCAGGCAGGGAAGACCAACCCGGTCGCGTCTTTCGAGCCATAAAAAAGTACATAGACGGATCGTTTAGAAACCAGGAGTTGTCGCTGAAGCTCTTGGCCCGAGAGTTCCATCTCTCCGAGTCACACATCAGCCGGAGCATTAAAGAGCAGTTCGGCGTTAGCTACCATCAATACGTGGAAGGGCTTCGCCTCGACTACGCGGCGAAACAACTGATTGAAACTGCCAACAACATCTCGGACATCGCAGCAAAGTCCGGCTACATGAATCTCAACACCTTTCGAAAGGCCTTTGTGCGGAGCTACTCATTGTCGCCGCAGGCGTACCGACGCCACGTTCATGGGGGCAACCAAGGTCCCTGAGGTCGAAACGGCGATCCGGCAACTCGTGAACCACAAAAACGGCACTACGCGATATCCATGGCATAGATGTGAATCAGCTCCTCGCCCCATGTTTTTTTTGGTACGAGGCGGACACCTTCGATGGGCTCCGACGGCAACCGAACCAACACCAGACGCTGGTAGTTCTCCTTGTCCGAGTGGTGCCGCGCCCAAGCGCCCCCGCAAAGCACCTCGACGTCGTACTCCCTCACCAACGATTCCGCCACCGGCGTCGGTCGATCGTCGAGAGCGTACCAGCACTTCATTCGGTGGTCTCGATAGTATCGGCTCAGATTGCTGTCGAAGACAATACGAAGTGTCTCCAGGGTTGTGGCCGGAAACGTGTATTCGATCGCGTCGCCCGGCCGACACCAGTACCCGTTGTCGGTATCGGCAACGGTTCTATCGATGCCGTTTCGCAACACTTCCGGGTCTGCGGTCGCCTCCGCCTCATAGCAGGCGATTTTTACCCATTGGCCCGCCTTGATGCCGCTCGAGAAGACCTTGATGTTCTCCGGATACTCGGTCCGCGTTAAGCGCACCTTGTACTTGCTGCCTCTGTTCGTGGCCGACAGCGTGGCGCCGGCCGTTGGTGTCGGCGACTCTCGCGCGACACCGGGTAGGTAGCTGTCGTCCCACAACAGTGCTTGCTGGAGCTCCCAAAGGTGCTCCTCGTAGACGCCGCGCGGAGTCGTCTCGTGAGCAACCGCCATCGCGGCAGCCGTACCCGCAGCTTGTCCGATGATTGCACAGGTACGCATTACTCGCGACGAGCTCAGCGCAATGTGAGTCGCGCTAATGTTTCGTCCCGCAAAAAGAAGGTTCTCGATGTTTCGGGAATAGAGCGACCGATACGGAATGCCCCATGGCGACGGGGCGGGGTGGTGCACGGTGGGACTACCCGGCTCATAGAAGCCCCGGGGCGGATGGTTGTCCATTGTCCAGCCGGCGTAGGCAACAACATCTTCAAAGGGACCGCCTGCTTCCACATCGTTCTGGGTGATGATGTGGTCCCCGACGTATCGCCTACTCTCCCGTTTTCCAGGTAGAAAACCAAGCCACTCCAGGTCCCAGTTCTCAAAGCCGTGTTCCGGGTTTCGTTTTAGGTAGTCCCAAACTCCCGTCGCAATCCCGAGGAGATCGTCACGCACTCTCTCGGTGTCGGCGATTGTGTTTTGGTCACCCCCGGCTTCCAACCACCAGAAATTCGAGGTCTTGGGCTCGAGGGGCCGATTCGGCCCGATATCCTTCCGCTCGTAACGATGAGCAAACGTCGGCGCTTTGTAGCCCTGCGGCCTATCGGTCTCTCGCGGCTCGATAAGGCAGGACATGCCCATCGTTTGACCGTCCGCCACCGGCTCAGCGTGTGATTCCCCAAACTCATCCGCGGACTCCCGTCCCCACCGGTGTTCGGCTCCGACAAGCGGAGCCAGTATCGAGTCGCCGGAGCAATCGATAAACAGCCGGGCCTCAACCTCGATGTACCGCTGCGTCGTCAGTTGCCATGCTTTGACTGCCGAAATACGCCGTTGTCCCTCGGTACCGTGTTGGACCGAGGCAGCATCCAACACGGAGGCATTGAGCGCCATGGTTACGCGAGGCTCGCGGTAGAGGAAATCAAAGAGAACGGCGCTCCACCGTGAGTAGTTCTTGTTCGGGTTCTTGTAGATGTTCTCGAGCTCTATCTCCTCGATAATGCCCGTCTCACGGAGGTTCGCCCCAAATGCGCCACAGATCCACATGCGGATCTCTTCCGAAGCATTACCGCCAAGCACCGGTCTGTCGTGCACAAGAGTAACGTCGCAGCCGCGGCGCGCCGCGGCAATGCTTGCGCATACCCCCGCCATACCGCCACCGATCACACAGACATCGGTCTTCTGCCGTACCGTCTCAAAGGCTTCCATAGTTTCCTCCCCGCACTATTGTTCCGGCATTGTTGGTCGTTGCTCACACATCTATGTGTCCGCTGATCTCGCGGGCCGCGTCACGAAGTAAACCGCGAAAGCGCGCCTCCGGAATATCCGGGACTGCGTCGGCGGGGAATACCGCCGCGATAGCCGCAACCATCGGTTCGCCGATTGCTGCCGCCCAGGAGACCTCGCTCGTCGCCGCTCGATTCCAACGGTAGACTCGAGCTCGCCGTCGGTAGAGCAAACCGATTACCGACTCGCCGGCGGGAAAAGCTCGATGCGCGCCCGCCGTCGCCGCAAGCTCCACATCCGGTCCCCCGTGAAGCAGATAACAGACCGTCTCCCGCCAGACCGTGCCGAGCGCAACGGTTGCTCCAAGCGCCTGAAACCGTGCCAACGGCGCAAGCGAGGCCTGGACCAATCCGGAGGCCCGTAGACTCTGGGCCGACAGAACGTGGACTCCGGGGCCGGAAACGTACTTACGATCTCCGGTGCGACGAAGCATTCCCATATGCACGAGCGTTCCGAGAATACGATTCACCTTGCTGTGCTCGCAATCGAGAAGACGAGCGATATACCTGCTCCCAACCGGCGCTCCCTCCGCGATTACGGCCTGCAAGATGGTCACCCCCGCAATAACACTCTGGTTGGGTTGAGCAGGCAGTCCCGGTCCCTGCAAGGCGGCATCATTCATGTTTAGCGCTATTATAGCACCAGTCGGCCGCCAATGGAAGGGGCAACGACTAGGTACAGGATCGCTTCCTGCGAACCCGACACATTGCCGGAGCCGCCTCACCGGTGGCCGTGCGTCGGTGAGTCACCGGCATGGGGGGTGTCCTCTCGCCGCGCGAGGCGCAGTCTCTCACGGCCTCCGCCACGGATTCAACGCCGTCCCTACGAGCCTCCGCCCAGCCGCCCTTCGCGCAGATACCACACCAGATTCGATGCGTTGTTTTCGATCCCCTCTTGATCGAGGATCTCCGCCACCTGACCCCGGTGATGTGTTTGGTGGTTGAACATATGCATAAGAAGAAGACCCCGCGGCTGCCGGAAGGCCGTGCCGCCGGAGTTGGCATACTCCACGGCTTTATCGAGGTCCTCGGGCGACAGCCCCTCGCACCGGTCGACAATGTAGTCGTCAAGCTTGGCACGATGCGCACCGTAGGCGGCAAAGTCTGCGAAGACCGGATCGTGCACGCTGGAGAAAGAGAGGCCGAGGAGCGGATCCTGCGGCTCTTCACGAGCACCGGTCCGCCGAAGCCACACGGTGTCCGAAAGAAGCACGTGTGTTAGAAGCTTCAGGACCGAGCCAAACCAATCGTTCCGCTCTGCGTCCACCACATGGGGATTTGCCTTTAGTAGCTCGAGAAACGCGGCGTTGGCGGCTCGGTTATAGCGAGCCATGACGGTTATCGGGTTGCTTGCGGATACGGCCATGGGCAGACTATGGCACGCCGAAACCGGGTGGGCAAGGCGGCTGCAGCCGGACAGCACTCTTAGGTATTCCATTCACGGGCGCATGGCATTCACAGGCCCATTGCATTCACGGGATCGATGCCGCTCTGTGCAAGAATGAAAAACATCACGGTTTCAGTGGACGGAGGGACGTATCACCGGCCACGCATCCATGGCTCGCTTCAGAAGACATCGGTCCCCGCGCTCGTGGCGGGTTCCGCAGTCCATCGCGACTCTCGAGACTTGCTCGAGCCGGAGCGATGGGCTGAGGGATTTGCCGCGCGCGCAAAAAGGCCGCCCTCTCGGGCGGCCGCTACTACACAAGCGCTTGCCGGTCGGCGCCGTGCGAAGAAAACGCACCGGAGCGAATCCGCAGACGTCTAGTGCTTGGGGCGAGGACCAGCGACCGGTGCGTTTTCTCGCTACAGGCGCCGATGGGCGCCTAGTAATCCATGTCCGGATTCGGCATCGCCGGCGCCTTCTCCTTCTCCGGCACATCGGTGATGGCGCACTCAGTGGTGAGGAGCAGGCTCGCGATGGAAGCGGCGTTCTGCAGGGCCGACCGGGTAACCTTCATCGGGTCGATGATGCCCGCCTTGACCATGTCGGTCCACTCCATCGTGGCGGCGTTGAAGCCGATGCCGTCCTTCTCGGTCTTCGCCCGCTGGGCGACAATGGCACCGTCGACACCGGCGTTCTCCGCGATTCGGCGGATAGGCTCTTCGAGGGCGCGCTTTACGATCTGGTAGCCGACCTTCTCATCGGTGGTCAGCTTTGAGATGTCGTGCTTCTCCATGACGGCGACCGCACGAATAAGCGAGAGGCCACCGCCGGGGATAATACCCTCTTCGATGGCGGCACGGGTGGCGGACAGGGCGTCTTCCACGCGGTGCTTTTTCTCTTTCATCTCGACTTCGGTTGCCGCGCCGATGTTGATGACGGCAACGCCGCCGGCGAGCTTCGCGAGGCGTTCCTGGAGCTTCTCACGATCGTAGTCGGATGTGGTCTCCTCGATCTGCGCCTTGATCTGGGCAATTCGGTCCTTGATGTCCTTGGACTTGCCGGCGCCTTCCACGATGGTGGTGTTCTCCTTGTCCACCTTGATGCTCTTAGCTCGGCCGAGCTGGTTGATCTCGACGTTCTCGAGCTTGAGACCGAGGTCCTCGGAGATGACCTGGCCACCGGTAAGCGTAGCAATGTCCTCGAGCATGGCCTTCCGGCGATCACCAAAGCCCGGTGCCTTGACGGCGCTTGCCTTGAGAGTACCCCGGAGATTGTTCACCACAAGGGTTGCCAAGGCCTCGCCTTCCACGTCTTCGGCGATGATCAAGATGGGCTTTCCCGCCTGTGCTACCTTTTCGAGGAGCGGCAGCAGATCCTTCATGCTCGAAATCTTTTTGTCGTGGATAAGCACGTAGGGATCTTCGATCTCGACCCGCATCATCTCGCGGTTGGTCACGAAGTACGGCGACAGATAGCCGCGGTCGAACTGCATGCCTTCGACAAAGTCGAGACTTGTGTCGAGGGACTTGGACTCTTCGACGGTTACAACACCGTCCTTTCCGACCTTGTCCATGGCGTCGGCAATAAGCTCGCCGATCTCACGGTCGTTGTTGGCGGAGATTGCCGCAACTTGGGCGATCTCTTCCTTGCCGCGAATGTCTTTCTTGGTCTTTTGCATCGCGGCGACGGCCTGCTCCACCGCCTTCCCAATACCGATCTTTATTTCCATCGGATTGATGCCCGCGGCAACACTCTTCAGGCCCTCTTTGATAATGGAGTTGGCCAGGACCGTGGCCGTGGTGGTGCCGTCCCCGGCAACGTCGTTGGTCTTGGTGGCAACTTCTTTGAGAAGCTGCGCGCCCATATTCTCGTACTCGTCCGGGAGCTCAATCTCTTTGGCTATGGTCACACCGTCGTTGGTGACGGTGGGGGCGCCGAACTTTTTGTCGAGCACGACGTTACGACCCTTAGGGCCGAGCGTAACCGAAACAGACTTCGAGAGCTTTTCAACACCACGCAGGAGTTTCTCCCGCGCGTTTTCCGAGAAAACAAGCTGCTTAGCCATGCTTTTGTCTCCTACTTCACAACCGCGAGGATGTCGTCCATCTTGAGAATAAGACGATCTTCGCCATCAATGCTGATCGTGGTGCCGGCGTACTTGTCGTAGATGACGCGGTCCTTCACCTTGACCTTGATGTCCTCGCTATCCCCGATCGCTTCGACGATGCCTTCGGTAGTCTTCTCCTTGGCGGTGTCGGGAATAAACAGTCCGCCCTTTGTCTTCTCCTCGGACTCCGTCTGCTTGATCAGAATCCGATCGCCGAGTGGTGTGACCTTCATTGTGGTCTCCTCCGTCCCACGCTCCCGTGGGTGTGGTACTTGCTTCTACGACGCCCACGGCGTCGTTAGTACCATGGGTTGAGCAGGCGCCTGCGTGAAAAAATTCTTAGCCTGAAATTCGACGAAAAAATACCGACGAGACGGTCGATCGTCAAGCCGTTCATCGCTATGTTTCTTTCTATTGGAGGTAGATAGCCTTGACTGCATACTCCGGCGTTAGCGCCGGCGGGATACCGTATAGCCGAATCGGCGATGGGGAAGTCCCTCTTTTTGTCTTCCCCGGGTTGAATCATAGGAGAAGTTATGTCGGGGCGCAACCGCGAAACGGCTGGCCAGGGAGGG
>CAZFLD010000086.1:0-15933 GCA_964519835.1 uncultured Spirochaetales bacterium | reverse complement strand
TAGCGCGAGGCACGAATCTCCGCCATGAGTGTGAGAATCTCAGTCCTTTCGCTCATAGACGACCCTCCGCTTTCGCCGAATGATTTCCCAGTACTCCGGCTCGATATGCTCCATCTGCACAAGGTCCGCGGGATAGTCGGTCAGATCCCATACGTTCCGCTCCACGCGCAGCCACTTCTCCGCGGCTTCGATTCCCTCCACGGCGATGTCCATATTGGAGAAGGACTGAAAGTCCTCCGGCTTTACCAGAGAGCCCTAGCGGTAGATGCGCCCCGGGCGGTACTTCTCTTTGATATGCTCGACGATCTTGAGTGTGACCTGCTCCATGACATAACGCCTTTCGTCGAGTCGTTGTTGCTTTTCCCGCCTTCGCCGGCACCGCCCGCCGGGTGTACCATTGACGCATGCGAAGCGAACACCAAGTGCTCCGCGCATTTCACGATTGGGGCGATGCCAACGACAACATCCGCGCCATCGGGATGACGGGGTCCCGCGCCAACAAAGACCATCCTCCCGACGTCCTCTCAGATTACGACATCGAGGTCTTTGTCCACGATACACGGCCTTTTGCGGCGGACGGTCGATGGGTCGAGTACTTCGGTGCACCGATGGTGCGGTGGCCGCTCACTCCCCGGCCGACCCTTGGACCGGAGTGGATCACTCAGCTGGTGCTCTTTGAAGACGGCGTCCGCATCGACTTCCAGGTTACGACGGTTGCAACACTCGACCTGAGGCCCGCCGGCGATGAAGCCGCGAGCGCCGACCGGTACCGGGTCTTGCTGGACAAAGACGACCTCGCTCCGCGCCTGGTCCGCAACGGTCCACCCGCCGATGAGATTGCCCTGCCGACGGCCGCAGAGTTTGCGGATCGGGTAAATGCCTTTTGGTGGGACATCGTCTACGTCGCGAAGGCGCTGTGCAGGGGGGAGACTCACTTCGCGAAGTACATGCTTGACTGCACGATCCGCTTCGAAAAGCTGCTGCCCCTCCTCGAGTGGTACATCGGCGTAAGGGCGGGCACGCGGAATGGGGCAGGCATCTACGGCCGCCGCTTACATCGCTTTCTTCCCCGACAACTCTGGGTCCGGTACCTGGGCACGTTTGTGGGTCCGGGCGTTGCGGAGAACTGGTCGGCGATGTATCGCATGGTGGACATAGTGGAAGAGGTTGCGCCGGCGGTTGCCGACGGACTCGCCTACCGGTATCCCCACAGTACGGCACGTAATGTCACGGGCTACATACGCAGTGTGGAGCAGGGCTGCGATTGACGAGGGAGCCTCCGGCCGTCACTATTCAGGTATCATGGTCGATAACGCGCCTGAAAGGTCCGGCACTGTTAAACAGAAGCTCAGCAATTACTTCGCTGGTCGGGCCGATATTGTACTTGTGATTCTCTACGGCTCGGCGGCTGTGGATGCTCTGCATGCAGGAAGCGACGTCGACGTCGCGGTGGCCAAGGAGACGCGAGTCCCCGTCGACGAGCGTGTTGAGCTACATCTTGAGCTGTCTGCGTTGCTGGGCGCGGAAGCCGACGTAGTTGACCTGAACGCGGTGCAGGGACTAATTGTTCAGGAGATCCTCACAAAGGGCATCCTCATCAAAAACGACAAGCCTCTCTTGCTCGCGAAAATCATGAAGGACATGTGGTTCTTTGAGGCTGATATGATGCCGAACATCAGGATGATTCGAGACGCCAACAACCGGAGATTCGCGTATGGATCCGAGAAGGCCTGATAAGCCAATTAATCGAGATGTACTTGATCGCAAACTCGAATCTCTCGCGCGTTGTGTCGAGCGTATCGAGGCCAAGACCCCGGAGTCGGCGCAGGTCCTTAAATCCGACTACGACTTGCAAGACATCATCTCCGTTAATCTGGAGCGGGCCGTGCAGCTCAGCGTGGACCTGGCTTCCATCATCCTAAGTCAAGAGGGAATCACGGCGCCGGCCACCGCCGCCGAGGCGTTTTTGTCCCTCGCGACCGCCGACCTTGCAGATCCGGCACTTTCCGAGCGGCTTGCCAAAGCCGTGGGCTTCCGCAACATCGCCGTGCACGAGTATGACAAGCTTGACTGGGAGATCGTGTACTCCCTCGTGACAAAACGATTGGAAGACTTCAGAGCATTCTCGAGGCTGGTTCTGGAGTTCATTGAAGAAAGGTGAGCGTGCCGAGAATCCTTGCGGCCGGATAGGCGGGGTGATACGATCGTCCGCAGAGGCATTGGGGAGACTCGTCTGTGGCTACATATATTTCCAAGAGCCGTGCGCGTATCGCGATCGCCGCTGCGGTGTTGGTGCTGGTTTCCGAGGCCGTCCTCTACTTCACCCTGGTGGGACTGTTCGACCGAAGTGTGGAGGTTATGCAGGAACACGCCGTCGATCAGATGGCGAGCTTCAACGCGGCGGCGGTGAACCAGCTTCAGCAACAAGCCCACGGTGTGGCCGTCTCCCCGAACCTCGCCCGGGTTCTTCGGACCGGGTACAGCATCACAACGGACTTCGATACGGTCCGAGCCATGGTTGAATCGATCGGTGCAATCGCAAACCACGTTCCCCGGCGGTACGAGGCCGAAGCCTACGCTTACAGCGAAGCAACCGGCACCGTAATTACCGGCCAGGGTTTTATCGATATCTCCGCTGCGCGACAACGGGAGATCATCGAATCTCTTGGCGACGGCGCCCACGACTATCGATGGAGTGTCGGCGCGGGCGATCGCCTTGTGTATGTAGCGCCGGTACCCCTCTCCGGCGCCGACCGAGCGGGTGCTGTTTTTATCGAAGTAGATAAAAGCCTTGCGGGGCATTGGCTTTCCGACCGAGGCCCCCTCGGGCCGTCCGCCTACTATGTACTCAGCGGCGACGGTGAGGTACTCGCTTCAAGACTCGACGACAACCTCACAGAGTACTTTGCCCTGGGCGAAGGGGAACAAGACCTCCGAAGATTCTCCGATGGTGCCGCCGTGCATCGACTTGGCGGTGAAGCGTACGCGACATACGTACAGGCGTCGGCGACGACGGGCTGGCGTTATCTTGTGTTTGCTCCGGCATCCCTCTTTCGTGGCCAGTCCGAGCTGGTGGTTGTCTCCGGTGTTGCCATCGCACTAATGTTTGTGGTTGCCGCGATCCTGGCTTCCTTTCCCCTGTCGAAGCTGGTGTATCGACCGATCCGTGCGCTCTCCGAGCGAATAGACACGGAGTTCAAGGCGTCGGTTGAGGCCGACACCGGGGCTTCGTCCTTCGCCGGCATAACCGGGGCCGATGACCTCGAGCGAATCGCAGCCGAGTTTTCGTTTTTGGCACGGACCAACAGAGAGCATAGAGAGCGATTCGAGCGCGACAAAGAAGCGCTCCGCGACGGCTTTGTGCGCGACATCCTTATGGGTAGGATATCAGATGATATGGGTCTTCGACGTGATGCGGAGTACCTCGATGTGGCTATCGAGGTGGCCGGATTCTCCGTGCTACTGGTTTCCTATCCGACAGCCGTGGCTCCGACCGCCCACGGCCGCCAGCTTTTTCGGCAGACAATCCGCCGCGAGCTGGTCCGAGCGTCCACGTCCACCCTGCCGAGAGTCTATGTTGTCAATGAAGCGGACTATGCCCTTGTGCTGATCGGTCACGGCACGCCCGATCCACGGGCCGCATTCTCCGTTTCCGAGGGACTAATCCGCCGCCTATCTCGCCTGTTCTCTGATCCGGTGCTGATTTGTGTTGGTAGCTTTGCCTACGCCGTGAGCGACGTTGTGTTCTCCACCCGGGATGCCCAGCGCCTTTTTGGGCTTACAAAATCATCTCCCGATTCCAAGGTGGTCTCCGATACAGACCCTATCGAGTGGGGGATGGACCGGGGCGAGATCTACGCTACGGAGCAAGCCGTGGAGACGGTAAGGCGGAGCCTCGAGGTTGGGAACATAGCCGAGGCACAAGAGACGGTCGCTCGGCTGATCAAAGAAGGGCTTGTGAGCGGGAACCCCGCCTACCGGCGCCTCAAAGTCACCGAGCTTGGTAACGTTCTGATTTCCCACGTGCTGCTGAAACTGGGGTGGAGCGATTTTTTCGCCGACGCCAATCCTTGGATCGAAGTGCAAAGACTCGTCGAATCTGCCGACCCGGCGGAGTGGTTCACGGCCCGCTTCGAAGAGCTGCAAGAACGTCTGGAAGCCTCGGCACTTTCCTGTACCGAGATCCTTGTGGAAAGAATCAAGAGGCGGATCGATCAACACTACACCCACCCCTTAACGGTGGACGGCCTTGCTGAAGGATTTCAAATATCGAGATCCCACTTTTCCTCGATCTTCAAGAAAGGCATGGGTGTAACCTTTGTTGAGTACTTAAATAGAGTTCGAGTTGCTGCCGCGTGCGAGCTCCTCCGAGATTCGGATAGGCTCGTCAAGCAAATCGCTGTAGAAGTCGGCTTTGGGAGTAAGCAGAACTTCATCCGCGTCTTTCGAGCCGTAACCGGGCTTACCCCGAGTGACTTCCGACACAAAGAACAGACAATTCTCCTCGAAAACGAGCATTCGTAACCAAATCGGACAATTAGTTACTCGCAGCCGCGGAGCTGCGACTGCCGCCGAGGATTATCCAAGAGTCATTCCCACAATCTGATTCTTTACGGATCACGGAACCGCCCTCAGACTGACGGTACCAATGGCGAAACAGTTACAGCAGCGCGCAAAGACGTTTGCCGCCAAGTCCGGCCGAGTCACCGGAAAAAGATTCGATTATCAACCGTGGCTTTTTGTCTTGCCGGCAGTGGCGGTTACCTTTGTCTTTCACTACGTGCCCCTCACCGGTCTGCAGATCGCCTTCAAGGACTTTCTTGCTCCCCTCGGCATTTGGGGCAGCCCATGGATCGGAGTCGACCACTTCGAGCGATTCCTGTTTGGTCCGAACTTCGGGCGGGTCATTCTCAACACCATCAGCGTGAGTTTCGGGACCCTCGCGATCTCTTGGCCATGGCCCATCATCTTTGCGCTTTCGCTAAACGAAGTGCGAAGCAAACGTCTTAAAGGCTTTGTCCAGACGATCAGCTACGCTCCGCACTTTGTTTCGGTTGTCGTGGTGGTGGGGATGGTGTTCTTGTTCACCTCGCCTTCTACGGGAGTTATAAACACATTCATCGAAGCCTTCGGCGGCGAAGCCGTAAACTTTATGGTCGAGCCGGGTTGGTTTTTGCCCATCTACATCATCTCGGAAAACTGGCAGCACCTCGGTTGGGGCTCGATAATCTACCTGGCCGTCCTCACTCAGATCGACCCCAGCCTCTACGAGGCCGCCACAATCGACGGAGCAACGCGCCTTCAGAAAATCTGGCACGTCAACCTCCCTCACCTCGTACCCATCATTGTTATTCAACTTATTCTCCAGAGCGGCCGGCTTCTCCAAGTCGGGTTCGAGAAGGTCTACCTGATGCAGACACCGTTGAATCAGGCGGCGTCGGAGGTGATCTCCACCTATGTCTATCGGACCGGCATTCTGCAGGCACAGTTTGCATTTGCTACCGCCGTGGGACTGTTTCGCGCGGTTATCAGCTTGGTGTTGATTATGGTCGTCAACCGCATCGCTCGGAAACTGAGCGACACTTCCCTGTGGTAGGAGCGGTGCATGTACGCTTTTAAGAAGTCTTTGGACGACAGAATCTTCGAGACGGTAAACAGCGCTTTCCTCTTTGTGCTTTCCGCGCTTGTGCTCTATCCGCTTATCTTTACCGTCTCCGCATCGATAAGTGATCCGACCTACGCGAACTCCGGCCAGGTGTTTTTGTGGCCCCGTGGTATCACCTTCGAGGGGTATACGGAAGTCTTCAAGGAGCAGATGGTCTGGCGCGGCTATCTGAACACGATCTTTTATGTCTCCGTGGATGTCGTTGTATCCCTTGTTATCATCATTAGCGCGGGGTACGCGCTCTCCCGACCGGACCGCCTCCGGGGCTCCCGCCCGCTTACCTTCTTTTTCACCTTTACCATGCTTTTTTCCGGCGGCCTTATCCCTCTCTACCTGGTTCTTCGCGCTCTCGGGATGATAAACACCGTGTGGGCCCTCACGCTGCCCCAAGCGGCTCCCGTGTTCCACATCATCATCACCCGGACCTTTTTCCGCACCGGCATTCCCAACGATCTCTACGACGCGGCTGAAATCGACGGCGCCACGTTCTCACAAACCTTTTTTAGAGTGGTCGTGCCCCTCTCGAAGGCCATCATCGTTGTGATCGCTCTGTTCAAGGGCGTTTTCCAGTGGAACAGTTTCTTCGCGCCCCTTGTGTTTCTAACCGACGAGGCGAGGGCGCCGTTGCAGATAGTGCTCCGCAACATTCTCTTGGCCAATCAGTCGGTAGCGGCCTCCGGCGGTACCGACATGCTCTCTCCCGAGGCCCTCGAGGAGCTCGCGAGGCGCGCCCTGCGTGCCGAGCAAATGAAGTACTCGTTGATTATCATCGGCTCGCTTCCGGTGCTGGCGATCTACCCGTTTCTCCAGCGTCACTTCACCAAGGGCGTCATGCTGGGATCATTAAAGGGGTAGGGAGGAAAAGCCATACGCGAACAACGTCGGTGTTACCGGCGAGAAAAAACGTTAAGGAGGTGCACAATGCACAATCGAACAGCTCTGGCCGTCATCGGCCTGGTTCTCGGCGCGAGCCTGGTGTTTGCAACGGGAGGACAAGAATCGGACACCGGAGGGGACGAGGGACCGGTTACCATCTCAGCCCACATGTCCTACGCTCCGGTGGCCGAAAACGCCGACCACGCGAATACGTACTACATGGCCTACGTCGCCGGCAAGTTTAACATCGAATGGGATCTTACGATGGTCCCCAGCGCGGCGTTGGAGGAGCGCATGAACATCGCTTTTGCCGCGGGAGACCTTGGTGACGCAGTACTCGGCCACGCCGCGGGTCCGATCTACCAAGATGCCATCCGGTCCGGTCAGGCTACCGAGCTCACCGAGATGATCGAAGACGGCACCGGGTGGATCAATCATCCCCGGTGGGACGAGATTCAGCCGATCATCACCCACACCGACGGAAACATCTATACGTTGCCCTCCGGCGTCTACAACATGCTGGCGACTAACGCGGCCGGCCGGTACTACTTGAACGAGGCCTGGCTCGAGGCCGCGGGCCACGGAATCCCGGAAACGCTCGACGAGCTCACCGCGGGTCTGCGGGCAATGCAGCAAAAGATGCCCGACAAGACTATCATCTCCGGGCGCTGGGAGAGCAAACGAATCACCGATTACTTTATGCTGGCGCACGGCTTGAAGGCCGGCGGCAACGCAGCCGGTCTTGCCGGTCTGGGGCCCGCCGCGTTGGGCAACATGATCAACATCGTCGATGGGGAGGTCGTCTTCTCGCCGGTGCATCCCAACTTCGAGGACTACTTGAGTTATGTGCAGGGCCTTTGGGAAGAGGGGCTCATCGACGAGGAGTACTTCACCCAGCAGGATGGCCAGCTCCGGGCCAAGGGAACCCGCGACGGGTTCGGCCTTGCCTCCGACGATGCCTACCCACTCCTGTTCGGCGACTCCGACGCAATCTACGACTACACGTTTGCACCGCCACTGTTGAGCGATTACAACGACGAGCCTTGGTGGCCCAGCCAGACCGTGTTGTCGATCCCCACTGCGCTGATTCCCGTCACATCGGGTGAAACAGAGAAGGTCTGGGAGATACTCGACTGGATGGGCACTCCCGAGCACGTCTTTATCTACGACGGCTACATTGCCGAAGAGCACTTCAAGCCCGAGCTGGTCCCGGAGGGGCTCGAACGGGACAATGTCCTGCATCAGCCTGCCGGCGGAGGTGACTACTACGTGCGCGGGGACGCCGTTGAAGGCATGGCCTCGTGGCAGTACATGAACGTCTTCCTCACGAACCGAACGGCGGGATTTCCGATGGTCCTCGACCGCGGCGCCGAGTGGTGGACCGCGGTGCACGGCTTTCAGCCCATTACGCCACAACCTCGAAACCTCTACTTGGGCTACACCGTACAGGAGATTGCGGAACCGCACTACCTCCACATGGTTAACGACCGCGATCTGAAGTTTACGATTGAAGAGCAACGAACGCTCGACAACTATCTTCCCGACCTTCAGGCCTACATCGATGAAAACCACGCCAAGTTTATCATCGGGACCCGCTCGATCTCGGCGTACGACGATTTTGTAGAGGAGCTAGACCGGTATCGCCTTGACGAGATTACGGCGGTCTACCAGGCCGCGTACGACCGGTACGCCGGGAACTAGAGACGACGGACGGTGACAGAACAGGAGGCCGGTTCCGACACCCTCGGAGCCGGCCGGTTTCTTGTCCGGAGCGTTCCCGGCGCGAACTCGACCTGCGCCCGCGGGCCCGGTAGGATAGAGGGCGAACTGAAACCCTTACGCTGCAGAAGGAGCAATCATGAGCAAGCAGAGCTACGACGTAGCAACGTACATCTGGCCCTCCTACCACGACGAGCCGCGGGCCCGAATGTTCTGGCCGGGTCGAGTGGGCGAGTGGATCAACGTCGTCGAGTCTCGTCCGAAGTTTCCGGGCCACAATCAACCCCGGCTGCCGTTGTGGGGCTATCAGAACGAGGCCGACCCAAGGGTGATGGAGATGCAAATCGACGCCGCCGCGGACCACGGCGTCAACGTCTTTATCTACGACTGGTACTGGTACGACAGGGCGCCGTTTCTCGAGTCGTGCCTCAACGACGGATTCCTCAAAGCTCGCAACAATCACCGCATGAAATTCTACCTGATGTGGGCAAACCACGATGTGACGCATCTGTGGGACCGCCGCGAGCAGGAACCAAGCGGAGTAATCTGGAGTGCCGCTTGGGACCGCCGCGAGTTCGAGATCATCGGTCGCCGCTGGATCGATCGATACTTTAGTCATCCGCAGTACTACAAGATCGAGGACAAGCCGGTCCTGTCCGTTTTTAGGACCGAGACGATGGTAGATGGCCTCGGGGGGATCGACGCCGCGCGGGAGGCCCTAGAGTGGCTGGATGAGGAGTGCCGCAAAGCCGGCCACGCCGGGGTTCATCTGCAGGCCATCTATTCGGGTGGTAGGCTCGGCGATACCATGGGGTTGCAGGCCAACGCAAAGTCCGCGGGAGCCTCGGGTGCGGGCGCCCCACGGGCAGCGTCGCCTGTTGGCTCCACGGCGGCAGACTCCCGCGCGGATACCCCGGCTGGGTCGCCCGACATCCACACCGCGCTCCCGTTCGCAAGCCTCACCAACTATCAGTGGGTCGCTATGGCGAAGCCCGAGGGTACATACTCCGAGTGGTCGCAGAAGGCGCGTGCCGGGGAGAATGCCGCTGCAAGGAAGTACGACATTCCGTTCTTTCCATCGGTGAGCGTAGGGTGGGACAACAACGCCCGATTCCCCGGCTTCAAGGAGGGCGTGGTGCTCGAGCGCACTCCCGGCCTCTTTCGTGAGAACCTCCAGGCCGCCCGGGAGGCAATCGATTCTCGGGGCCTTGATCCAAAGCTTGTTGTGATAAACGCCTGGAACGAGTGGACCGAGGACAGCTACCTCTTGCCCGACCGGGAGTTCGGATACGGTTACCTTGAGGCCGTTCGAGACGTTTTTGGGGAGGCATGAAGTGGCGTCGGCGAGGAGTCCCGCGTCGAAGCAGACAGCCGCGTCGGGCCTGCCGGTCCCCCACGATCTGATTTGGCTCTCGGATTCCGAGTGCGGATCTCGAGCTCGAGACCCGCCGCTGATATCCCGACGCGAGAGAGACGAGCTACCGGTTCACGGGGGCGGTCTACACGCAGTCGCTTAGTGTCTTCTCCCACGGCGCACGGGCCGAGATACGCCCGTTTCCTCATCCGTCGGACCAAGTCGCCGTCGGAACCAGTATGTCGTTGCCTTTGATCCGCCTCCCGAATCAATCGAGATCATAGGCCCGGAAGCCAAACGAAGAGTAGGGAGCACAATCCACGCCGACGAGGCGATTAGCCGGCGAGTTACGTGGGGCGGTTCCCCTCGCCACAAGACACCCGAGGGCCGGATTCTGGTTGAGTGGCGCCACCTGCTCGCCGCGTGGATTCCGGCGGCGCAAACGCCCGAATCGCCGCGCCGCGAAGGGCACCACGGCGCGTTGGCTTCTCCCATGCCGTCGGCCGCGCAAGCGCAGGATCCCTCCGAACCGGACGGCAATGGGGCTCTCCCGGCGCCGTCGCCGGGCGCTGGTTCGGCGATCGTCAGTCTATCTGGGGCAACCTGCTCAACGCGGCAAACGCCCAGTATCCCGCCGCCGATTCGGCGGCGGGGTGTATTAACAACTCCGCCCATCCCTAAGGACTTATCGGATTCATTTCCGAAGATCCCAGGAGCAAGCGACGGGCCTGGATGCCCCACGAGATTCCCCAAGAACACGGCGACGGCAGTCACCTTCCCGTGTATGCCCAAGCACTCGCGGCTGATTGGGAGACGACCGGAAACAACAAAAACCTCGAGCGACTCCTGCCGGCGGCTATGGCGTACCACGATTGGTTCGAGCGTACTCGTGCGAGCGAGTCAATCCCGGGCCTGCTGTTGGTCCGACGCTGGTCCGATTCGGGCATGGATAATTCAAAACGGTGGGGCCGACAGGGCTCCGGCATCTACGGAACCCAGCTCGACACAATGGATTGGTCGATGCCCATCGTGACGATCGATCTCAACGCCTTTTCTATACTCGAAAAACGGGCGCTTGCCCAACTCCAAGGCCACGTAGGGGAGCAAGCAGTGGACCACCGACTGCGAGGCGAAGCCGAGGGCAGAGAGGCGTTGCTGCATGAGCGATTGTGGGACGACAAAGAGGGGTTCTACTTCGACATCGCCGAAGATGGTGCACGGCCGATACCGGTCTGGTCGCCGATTGGGTTTATTCCGATTCTCCTGCCACAGCTTTCCGAGGAACGAGTTTCCCGCCTCCTGGAAAGACTCTTTGATAAGAAGAAGTTCCGGCTCGAGGCACCGTTGCCCACCGTGGCGGCCGACGACCCGGACTTTCGTCCCGACCACAGCTACTGGATGGGCCCCACATGGATGAGCTACATGATTCCAATCCTCCGTAGCCTCTTTCGCCGGGGACCGGAGGCCGGATGGAGGGCTCCTACACCGCATGCTTATCGACGTTGTCCTCACCGAGCTCCTCGGGATTCGGCTCGATCCTGACGACAACTACAGACCACGCCCGGGGCGTTGCCGCGCCCCCCGTGATTGGAGCGATTGGCGAGTCGAGAACCTGCATGTCCGTGGTCGCCGTTACGACGTCCACGCGCGGCGACAAGACGGCGGCGACGCCCCGGCCGACACATTCCGGGGCATTCCCGTGCCGAGGGCACATCAGGGGGGCTTTGCTCGTTGGCAGGGCTTCGAGTTTCGAAACAATCCCTTCGACACCTGGTACTTCGTAGACGACAACCCGGAGCCTAGGCGGATTGTAGGCTACCAGACCGACGGCTTGTTTGATCTGGCCCTCTCCGTAGAACCGCCGCACCCCCCGTATCAGGGGCCGCGCTAGCACAAGAATCTTGAGCGCATGACGGGCGAACTGGTGCTCAAGGCGATCCTTATGGAGTACGGACGGTCGGCATTCCGTTGATCGTCGCCGGCGGGGCGTTGACGGGCGACCGTGGTACAAAAAGGCAACAAGAAGAGCGGCTTGTCACCCTGCCGGTCTCAATCGAGGACATCTTCCCGACCACGCTAGACCTTGCCGGGGTCGTTCCGGCTTCACATCTGCCGGGTGCGAGTCTGGCGCCGCTGTTGGGGCCGGCGAAGGGCACCTCGCTCACCCGTGACGCGGTGTTCCTCGAGTACGTTGAGGAGCATCGCTACAGTCACAAGTCGATTCCGCCGTGGAGGGCGATTCGAACCGAGCGCTACTGCTACTCGATCACCCAGAACGTCCCCTGGATGCTCTTTGATCTGGCCAACGACTCCTACGAGCAGCACAACCTTGTCGCTGATCCGGCGTCCAGAGGTCTGCGGCTAACGCTCCACGAACGCTTGATGGATCATTTGTTGAGAATAGGGGACCCTTTCGCGCGCATATACCGGCTTGGCGCCAACGCTTGAGAGAGCGGCTTAACGGGCCTTTCCCAGCGTCCGCGATACCATCATGTCCCTTTGCTTGATCGCCACCAGAAAGTCGAGCCTGCCGAAGGGCAGTTGCGCAATCCCCGCCTTCCGTCCAAGAGTCACAAACCCCATCGGCGGTGAGGGCTTGTAGGAGCCCAGCGACCCGCTTTTGCCGCGCAAAAGCTTGGCTATGTTCTTGACCGCGAGTGCCGCCTGCCTTCCGCCTGTCGCCGCGAGCTTGATCTCCGCCACGTCGTTTACGTCGCCGACGGCAAAGACATTCTCCCGTCCGACGACGCGGAGATGGTGGTCAACCCGGAGTTGATTCTTGTCGTTGAGGGATGAGTCCCCGTCGACGGGGATGCCCTTTGTCTGGATGCCGGTGGCCATGATAACAACATCGGAGCCGAAGGACTCGTTGGAACCTTGGACGAGGTACGTGCCGTTCTTTGCCTCGACGCGGGTGTTGAGAAGCACATGGACCCCGAGCTCCCGGAGTTTTTTGGCCGCCTTGTGACCTGCCTTTTCCGGGAGTGCGGGAAGGAGCCGGTCGGAGGCGTGGGCGAGGGTGATCTTTTTATCCGAGTACCGGTCGGCGACTTCCCCGGCGAGCTCGACGCCGATTGGGCCGCCGCCGATGATAAGCAGGTTCTTGGAATCGGCCAGTTGGCCGCTTCGCGCGGCGAGCTCCTTGAGGCGGTCGTCGATTGAGTGCGTCTCGTGCCCTTTGATAAACGGCGCGCCCTTTGTGAACGAACCCGTGGAGACGATCGCGTAGTCGAAGGGAAGCCTATTCCCGTCTTCCAAAACGACTTCGTTTGCCACGATCTGCTGTGCAGAGAACCGAAGATGTTTTGCCTGCGTCAGACTGGTGTACGGCGCCCGCATCGTTTTTCCAAGGCCCGTCGGCTCCATCAGGGCGCGGGGCATGGCAAAGCTTACTTCCAGATACTCGCGGGTCTCCACGAGTATGATTTCCGCATCGGGCACTCGCTTTTCGAGCTCGCGCAGCGCGGTGATTCCAACCAAGCCGCCTCCGACAACTACAATCGATGTCATGCTCTCCTCCTATCTGGTCGTGCCGTGCTTTCTCGGTGGCCGTGGCTCGCGGTGTTTTCCACGGCTTCCGGCGGTTGCCGTAGCTCCCGGTGTTTGCCACCGTCAACTGCGGTGCGACACATCGGGGCGTGACGGCGGCTCGCCGGCGGGAATCTCGGTCACAAATCGAGTATTGGGCGATCGCTCGAGGTGTATGGTGCCGTCAAGCTGATCCGTGAGCGTCGTGATAAGCTGAAGACCCACCGATGGTGGGTGCGCCAAATCCACATCGTCGGGAAACGAGTTGCCGGTGTTGGCAACCTCTATGCGCACTCGTCTACCGATCTCTTGCAGGCTAACATCGATGCGTGCACCGGGGGCCCCGGAAACGCCGTGCTTGACGGCGTTGGTGACCAGCTCATTGACCAGGAGTCCGATCGGAACCGCGGCCTTCGGACTGAGGCAGACGTCCTTGATTGACTCCCCAACTGTAAAACGGCCCTCCTCTTCGAGGTCGCGAAAGCTATTGAGCACGTCATGCAAGAGCGGCTTGAGAAAGATCTCGGCGGTGAACTCACCCCCCGACAGTCGTGCCTGCACGGACTGAATCATCTCGACCTGCCGACGGATATCGGTAAAGTCTACATTTCTTCCACGTTCCGCAAACTGCAGCAGCGCGTCGATCGTCAGCAGGTTGTTTTTGATCCGGTGATTTGTCTCTCGAATCAAGAAATCACGCTCCGCCACCATTCGCTCGAGCTCGGCCTGTACGCTCGATAGCTTCGTGACGTCTTGGGTTAGAACCATACCGCCGACAATCGCGCCGGCGTCGTCCGTGACGGGCGTGGTAATAACCCGATGGGTATTGCCCTGGTAGGAGATCAGTTGGTCCCGACGCTCGCCGTCGAGGGCCGCTCGCAGAGCCGGTTCATCGCGATCCGCAATCTCCGCCGGGAAGATATCGCGAAGCCGGCGCCCCACAAAGTCGTCGGCGGACAACGGGCCGTCCTTGAAGGCCTCGCCGCTTGCGGCCGTGTAGCAAAGAACATGATCGAAGGTGGCAATGAGGCCGTTGGGCAGATTCTCGGCGAGGGCCCTATACCGCGCCTCGCTCTCCCGCAGGGATTCCGCCGCGCGCACCGAATCGGAGATATCCTGCACGGTGGAGATCATCAGGTTCTGCTCCGGTAGGGGAATGTTTTTGGCATCGACGTAGGCGCGGCTGCCGTCGGAACGGGTGATGTGCATGTTTGTCCACTCCATACGTTCCGGGTTGCCGCTCTTGATGTCGGCCTCTACCTGCGCCTGTACCGCCGCCCGATGCTCCGGGTCCGGATACACATGCTCGAAGAACGACCGAATGTTGGTGATGACATCCTGGGGCCACCCGTAGACCTCCTCGAACTTTCGATTCATGTAGGTGGCACTGCCTTCATCGATGTAGTTTACGGCCAAGCCGATGGGCAGGTTTTCGAGAACCGTCTCGATAAACGCATTGCGGGCGCGAAGCTCTTGCTCCGTTTCCCGATGCCGTTTTATCTCGTTTTGCATCGCCCGGTGCGACGCGTAAAGCTCGAAGGCCATCTCGATTGTCTCGAGCAAGACAGACTTTCCGGCACTCTTGAGAATGTAGCCGTAGCGGGTTATGTCCTTCACGCGGTTCACCATCTCTTGCTCCGCGTGGCTGGTAAGGAAGACGATGGGAACCTCTTTGTCGGCGAGGATGCGCTGAGCGGCCATGGTCCCATCCATTCCCGAGCCCAGGTCGATGTCCATCAGGATAAGGTCCGGCCCCGGTGATGACAAAGCCGCATCGACGGCCTGCTCGGCGTTGTGTGCTACATCGACCGAGTATCCCGCTTGTTCCAGAATCTGCTTCTGTGACAGCGCGATGATTGCCTCGTCTTCTACCAGGAGAATCAGGCGGGACGCTGTTTCGGTCACGTTGTACCCCTTTGGCCGCCGTCGCCCTACACACCTGCCGTCCGTCCTTGAAGGTATCGGCTATTCCGTGCCGAGTCCACGAGCGACGCTATGTTGTCACCTCTACAATCTGCAACTCGGAGACCCTCGCGAGCTCATTAAAGTCCCCGTCCCGGTGAAGCACGGGCAGTTCAGCTTGAATTCCGTACCAGGCAATAAGGGAATCAAGGCTCCTGCGAACCGTGACACCCTTTTTCCGGGACTCTCGGTAGAGTTCCGCGGCACCTTCCGCCGCTTGCACCGGGTCGAAGGACAGCATCGAGTAGGAGTGCAGGATTGTGCGTGTCTTTGCGTAGTCGGTGTCAGGTACACCGGTGTGTCGACAATCGCTGCTCTACAGCTCATGAAGGGACGCTACCGAGTGCTACGCATCTGATCGAGACTGCCGGACCATCCAACCGTGCCTCGGAGCTCGGTGGCCTTGCGTCGGCGAAGCAGTCGCACGTATTCCTTGAGTGCCTGGTCGATCACCTGTCTTTTGGTTGCGGCCTTGCTTTCCGCCAACGCTTCTGTTATCAAGGTGTCGTCAATTTCGATATTGGTTCTCATGCTATACACAAGAATGTCGGAAAACGTGCGCATCGGAAAGCAACGCTACAGCCGGCCCGCCTCGATAATCCTCTGCAAAAACTCCCGTGTGCGGGGACAATCCGGCTCGCTGAAGATTTGCGCCGGCGGGCCCTCTTCTAGTATTCGACCGCCGTCGAGGAAGCACACCCGATCCGCCACGTCCCGGGCGAAGCTCATCTCGTGGGTCACGATCAGCATGGTCATCCCCCGGGCCTTGAGGTCTTTGATGACCTGGAGCACGCCACCGATAAGCTCGGGGTCCAACGCGGCGGATCGG
>CAZFLD010000085.1:0-16426 GCA_964519835.1 uncultured Spirochaetales bacterium | reverse complement strand
GGTATTGATCCTCCTTACCCTCCTCCTCCGTAACGGCGTAACGGCGTAACGGGGGGTGGGGCTTCAATACTGATTACTCGCGAAAATCCGCTTTTGCTTCAGTCTTGGCGCATCAAGGTTCGTGACAGTCTAGTCGGATTGAGATGAACGAGCTTTAGGAGCTAAGGGTCGAGTTGGAGGTTTTGGCGGCTGTATCGAAGGGCCACGCTCGACCTCCGCGGACTCGCCGACCTCAGGCAATTGCCCCGCATACACGTCGGTGGCGAACTCCACCGAGGCCACGACTTCTCCCGACTCCACCTCGACCAACCGGCGATAGAGGTGCTGTTGTGCCATATTCCCGTCGCCGGTGAACGTCTCTTCGAGGCGAACAACGGAGACAAAGTCTACGGGAAGTTTCCCGCCCAAGCCCGGAACGCGTTCGGTAGCAAACAGGTCCGCGGCACTTATCGCGTTGTCGGCCAAGATCCCGTTAAACGTGCGCCGGTCGGCAAGGCGGATGTTGCGCTCGTATTCGCCAAAGTGTGTCTCTGCAAAACGCACCGCCGAGCTCATCGCTCGCTCTCGCCAGCTCGCATAGTCCTCGGCCGGCACACCGATCACCGATTCGATGACGGCGCTTCGTGCGTCTTCGGCCACGATTCCCAGAACCGGAGGTTCGGCGATACCCTGGGCGCGTCGTTCTACAAAGTCACGCAAAAGGTAGGCGTCGTCGGCGGGAAGCAAGAGGCTGCCGGCGCGGTACCGGACGTCTCGGACCGCATCACTCTGCTCGAGGGTTACAAGCACAAGGTCGGCGGGACGAATCTGAAGAAGGGCCGCGTAATAGCCTGCGAGCGTCTCATCCACCGTATGATCGTTTACCGCGATAACCACGTCGCCTAGTTTGATAAGCTTGTCCAGCGCCGGATCAACGCTTCGGACCACGGCGTTTCCGCGGAGCCTCTGGATGGTAAAACCGAGGTCGGTGAGGTCCGATTCGCCCTGGAAGCGATTGGAGAGTCCTTGGCTGTACGCCAGTGCCTGATTCAGGGGAAGCTCTACAAGCTCCTGGGCTTCCGTATCGTTTGTTGCCATGCGAGCGACCGTGTCGGACCGCGATGCGGCAGCAATGTCCTCTTCGTTCGCGGCGGTTTGATCGCCGTCGGTAAAAATCGAATCGAGCACCGCGCATGAGGGCATCATCAAGGCCGGCGCGCTTACTACGATCGCCGTAAGCACCAGGTTTTTCCGTTTGATTCTTCTCACACGGCCTCCTCGCGTTCCGCTCCGCCATACTTGTCCGCCACGCGGATATCGCGGTCGTTGTACAAATCACTCAAATGGGCCAAGACGCCCTCCATGGTGAGATAGTTCGCTTCGCTTACACGATTGCTCGACTCTCCGGCGTCGATCGGTCTCATTTCGAGGTATCGTCCGTCGGCGAAACTGCAACAAAGGCGCAGCTCTCCGTCCCGTTTCCGTTCGCGGCGGTAGGAAGCGTACAGGGCAAGACCCACGAGCCGAGCGGGATCGTAGACCTCGCGGGAAAGCAGTCGCCGCGCAATAACGATGTCCGGCTCGAACACAATCGAGATGTACGTCGTTGTCATAAGGTCCGGCAGCGACAACAGGGTGTAGCCCAAGACGATGCCGCCTGTGGCCCACACCAGACCCACAACGGGGGAACGCCGTGGATCGGGAATAACCACACTAATCAAGAGGATGACGCCGATAACCGCGAGCCGCTCGATGATCCGTACTCCGTAGCGAGAATCGAGCCTGAATTTCACATTTTCGACGTCCACCATGCTACCGCTTACCGGTAACCTTGATGATATGCCACCCAAACTGTGTCTTTATCGGGCCCGTGATGGAACCGTGGCCGGACCGGGACACGGCCTCTTCAAAGGGCTTTACCATCTTGCCGGGGCCAAACCAGCCCAAGTCGCCGCCGCGCGACTTGCTGGGACAGGTCGAGTACTCTTTTGCGAGTTGTGCAAACGTGCCCCCTTTGCGCAACTCCTCTCGTATGCGTTTGGCTAAGTCCTGCTCTTTCACCAGGATGTGACTTGCTCTCCACTCCATCTTTGTCCTCACGTAATCCCGGACCGTCTGCCCGGCCAGGTGCGCTTCTCCGACGAAAACCGCCGTTCTTGATAACCGAGAACAGGATAGTTTGGCGCCGCCACTCGGTCAACGGCGTGCCGAACGATTGTGCCGGACGAAGCCTGACTGTTTTACTGTGTGATTTATACGGAAATGTACGGTGGGGCTGCATCGGATCAAGCAGACCGTTGCCGACCGATGGCTCCGAACCAGCGGGCGTCGCCGTCGTCCACAGAAAAAGAGCCCGCCGAAAAAAAGGAGGCCTCTATGGCCCAAGCGATACAAGAACAGGGCGAACGCACCGCCTGGGAGGGGTTTGCGCCGGGACCGTGGCGCGATCACATAGATGTACGAGACTTAATTCAGCGGAACTACACACCCTACACCGGCGACGGCCGGTTTCTCGCGGCTCCGACAGAACGAACACTGCACCTTTGGGACAAGACCAAGGGTCTCCACAATCACCGCGCACGAACCTGGATACATCGAGAGAGACCTCGAGGTCGTCGTGGGCCTTCAGACACACAAACCTCTCGTGCGAGCACTTATGCCGTACGGCGGTATTCGGATGGTCGAAAAGGCCTGCGACGCCTACGGCGCCGCGCCCGCTGCGGAGATCTCCCGGACGTTCCACGAGTACCGCAAGACCCACAACGACGGCGTGTTTGATGCATATACGCCGAAGATGCCGGCGGCTCGCAAGGCGGGGATCATCACGGGCCTGCCGGATGCTTATGGTCGCGGCCGTATTATCGGCGATTACCGTCGCCCCGCTCTTTACGGGATCGAGCGCTTGATTGAGGACAAAAAGCGGCAACTATCGAGCGTCAACTTTGCCTCGATGGAAGAGGCGGAGATTCGTCTTCGCGAGGAGCTCTCCGAGCAGCTTCGGTCCCTCGGCGAGCTTGGCAACATGGCAAACGCGCATGGTTTCGACATCTCTCGCCCCGCGGCCAACGCTCAAGAGGCCTTTCAGTGGGTCTACTTTGCCTACCTGGCATCCGTCAAGGAACAAAACGGCGCCGCCATGAGCCTTGGGCGCGTGTCCGCTTCCTCAACACACTTTACAACCTTGGCCCGGCGCCTGAACCAAACTTGACGGTCCTGTGGTCCCTATCGTTGCCGGAGGGCTTCCGAGCGTTTGCCTGCAAGGTCTCCGCGGACACGAGCTCGGTGCAATACGAGAGCGACGACCTTATGCGGACCTACTGGGGAGATGACTACGGCATTGCCTGCTGCGTCTCGGCTATGCGCATCGGCAAGCAGATGCAGTTTTTCGGGGCGAGGTGCAACCTTGCGAAGGTCTTACTGTACGCGATCAACGGCGGAAAAGACGAGATCCTCGGTCTTCAAGTCGGCCCGCGTTTCGAGCCGATTACCGCCGAGGTCTTGGACTACGACGAGGTCATGGAGAAATTCGATTACTTCCTGGACTGGATTGCGTCCCTCTACGTCAACACTCTCAACGTGATCCACGCCATGCACGACAAGTACTCCTACGAGCGAATTCAGATGGCGCTCCACGACAGAGACGTCTATCGAACAATGGCCTGCGGCATCGCCGGGCTCTCTGTTTGTGCGGATTCACTTGCGGCGATCAAGTTTGGCACCGTTCGCGCTGAGCGCGACGACTTGGGCGTGGCCGTGGCTTTTCACCAGGAGGCGGAGGACGTCCCGGCGTTTGGGAACAACGATGACCGCGTGGACAAGATCGCGGTCGACCTTGTGGAACGATTTGTCGCCAAGCTCAAAAGGAATCGCACCTACCGCGACGCGGACCCAACGCTATCCATTCTCACCATCACTTCAAACGTCGTCTACGGCAAGAAGACCGGCTCCACCCCCGATGGTCGCCTCCGTGGCGAGCCCTTCGCGCCGGGCGCAAATCCCATGCATGGTCGAGACAAGCGCGGCGCGCTCGCGTCCCTGGCCTCGGTGGCAAAAATCCCATACGAGGCGGCGCAGGACGGAATATCCTACACCTTCTCCATCGAGCCCACGAGCCTCGGGAAAAGTGAAGAAGACCGCATTGCACACTTGTCCGCTCTCTTGGACGGCTACTTCGAGCGGGGCGGACACCATATAAACGTTAATGTCCTCGATCGCGAGTTGCTCCTGGACGCAATAAAGCGACCGGAGCTGTATCCTCAGTTGACGATCAGGGTCAGTGGCTACGCCGTCAATTTCACAAAACTGACCAAGGAGCAACAACTGGACGTAGTAAACCGCACCTTTCATGCTCGAATCTGAGGCGCCGCACGCGACTGCCCGTGGTGGCCTCCGGTCCGACGCCGAAAACACAGGCGGCGGCCGCGCCGCCGGCGGCAAACCGGCCGCGGACCACGCAGTAGGGCGTCCGGAGCCCCTTCGTGGCCGCGTGCACACAATCGAGACCTTCGGCACCGTGGACGGCCCGGGCGTGCGGTATGTTGTATTCTTGCAGGGCTGCCCATTGAGCTGCGCCTATTGCCACAACCGAGACAGCTGGGAGCGGTCCGGCGGAACACTCACCGACATTAAAGCGATAGGATCTGAGCTGCAGTCGCTCGCGCCCTTCTACCGGGACGGCGGCGTAACGGTTACCGGTGGTGAGCCGCTTGTGCAGCCGGCATTTTGCAGGGCCATATTCGATGTCGCGCATAACCTCCAGCTCAACACCGCCTTGGACACCTCCGGGCACGCGATCCTCTCTCCCTTGATTCATGGGGTTCTTGATGCGTGCGACCTGGTCCTCTTGGACTTCAAGCATGGGACCGACGAGGGGTACAGACGTCTGGTTCGGGCACCGCTTGCCGGCCACCTTGCGCCGCTGGAAAACGTGGAGCGTATCGATCTTTTGCCCTACCACGAGCTGGGCCGCCACAAGTGGGAAGCAAAAGGAAGGCAGTGCACGCTGCAGGATGTCGAGACCCCGAAAAAAAAATCTAAACCGAGTGGCGGATCTCTTGACCGAGACCGACATATCGAGTTCAAAGATAAACATTTTTTGATATTTCTTTATCGATAACTCGAGCTGTATCTGTCGGTCTTCCTTCGCGGAATCGCTTGTGTTTCTTCCGTCTGCGCGGAGCAGCGCAAACCCGGTGGCGCGCCCGAGGTCTACGTCGGCGGTGACCTTGTATCCGACCCATCGATTTCCACCGTGATCGATACGATCCAGGCGGCAGCACTTTGTCAGCCCGCACTCGTGAGCGTCGCGGCCTAACGACGTCCAACGCCCCGCGAAGCCGCGGACGTGGCTTCGTAGCCGCCTCCGGCACAAAACAACCCGGCCGGCCGGCCCACCCAAGCGGGGCCGTTGGAACGTAACAAAAAACTCACACAAGCGGGCTATACTCTTGAAAGATGGCCGGTAGGGCGCACGTTGGACGCGAACTCTACATCCTTGGTGCGGGTTTCTCCAAATCGCTCTCTCCGACGACCCCTACGATGAAAAACCTGTCAACCGAGCTCCTCGAGGCGGATCTTTCGTCTCACACCTACTTGGCTCGATATGTCGAGGAGTACCGTGCCGCCATCGACAAGAGCTCGGACCACTACACCATCGAGAGCATCTGCTCAGCGCTGTTTGGTACCGAGCTCTATCGAGATGTTGGTCACGAGCACTTTGTCGCCGGTGCTCGTATCGAGTTTTTACGCTGGCTTTCCCACAACATACGCTACGGCAGGACAGCCCCCGCAGACCAAATTCTCGCCGGGTCGTGTATCGACCCCGAGCGCGCCACCGTGGCCGCCCGGTTACTCCGACGATCGAGTGTCGAGTCCGCCGATCCCGGCCGCAGTCTGCCCGCGCGGATTATCACCCTCAACTACGACCTCCTGGTGGAGTCGGTCTTGGGCCTCGAGGAACGATGGTCGTGGTGTTGTGACTACCATGTTCGGCTTTTGCGATACCGCGGGTGGACGGACGCGCCGGAGGCGCTTGTGCTTCCGTATCTCAAACTCCACGGGAGTCTGAACTGGTTCCGTGCCGCGGGTGCCGATAGGAACGACGTTGCCGCCGTTGTGGAGGTGCCGACGGGGAGTATGCTGGAAAGCATGCATCGCCACGACCCGCCCGTGTTTGTTCCCATGGCCCACGCTCGACGTGCCTTTTTGGCCGGCACACTGTTCCCAACTCTGTGGCGTGTTATGTGCTTCAGCCTCGATCAAGCCGAGGCGATCCACTTTATCGGTTACGGGTTTCCGCCAACGGACCTTAATCTACTGCTCGAGTTTGCTCGGCAGAAAGACAAGGTAAAGACCGTGGTTATCCATGAGACTGAGGCGGAGTTTTCAAAAAAGCAGCGTCGCTTCACACGGCTTTTTCCGAACGCGACGGTCGTCAATTGCGACGCGATGGAGTATCTGGCCGCCCAGACTCAAGGAGGACTTGCCGGTTGATAGGAGCAAGGCCGCCGCAAGTGCTGAGACCGGCGCGAGCGGGCGCGTTGCCGTTCGCCTATGGACCGCCCATCCCCTTTGCCGAGTCATTCGGTCGACTTCCATCCACGTCAGGCGGATATATCACTACATTACATGGTGTTCAAGATCGATCAGCGAGGAGAAAACAATGGCTAAGCGCTTATTGATAGTGTCTATCGTGTTCCTGACGTTCGCAGGCTTTTTGTGGGCTCTTGGCGGCGGCGAAGACGATGCCGCCGGGACCGGCTCCGACGGCGGCGGCACCGGAACGGAACAGCAGGGAGCCGCCGATGCTCCCGGCGCCGCGGCCGACGGCGATTACGCCGCTGCGGTATTTGCAGGCGGCTGTTTCTGGTGCATGGAAAAGCCGTACGACGTCCTGGACGGGGTTATTGCTACCACCTCCGGGTACGCGGGCGGCGACGTGCCGAATCCAACGTATCAGCAGGTAACCTCAGGCAGGACCGGTCACACGGAAGTGGTGCAGGTTACGTACGATCCGGATCTTGTGAGTTACGAGACGCTTCTGTGGGTGTTTTGGCGAAATATCGATCCCTTCGACGGCTCCGGCCAGTTCTGCGATCGCGGTAGCTCATACCGGCCGGGAATCTTCTACTCAGGCGAAGAGCAACGCCGCCTGGCCGAGGAGAGCCGAGAGCAGGTTGCCGATGAGCTTGGGGGGGGCATCAGCACCGAGGTGACCGAGCTCGAAGCGTTCTACCCCGCCGAGGACTACCACCAGAATTTCTACAAAACGAACTCGGTTCGATACGAGACCTATCGCGCCCTGTGCGGTCGTGACAGCCGTCTCGAGAGCATCTGGGGCGACGAGGCCAGCGGCGAAGACCCGCCGAGCGACCGGCTGTAACGGCCACGCCCGGCGGAACGGACGGCGTCGGCGTTGACGGCGCCGTCCGAGCCGGGCCGCGACACGGGCTCCACACAAGGCCGCGACACTGCGCCTAAGAAACTGTAACATAGGCGATTATGGCATCTAATAGGAACATTCGGGGTGTGCCTGTAGCGGCACAACTGATCATAAGCATTTCGCTCTTGGTGCTGACTCCCCTCGTCGTGCTGCTTTTCCTTACCGGAAGTATCATCACCACCGATGCGTTTGAACGCCAGGAGTCGCAGCTCCGCAACCAAGCCCAGTCGCAGTTCTTGCAGATACAAAGCGTCTACGATCGAGTGGTCGCCCAGACGCGATCGGACCTGTTGTTTGCCCGCTTCCTTTTAGAAGAGCGGGGCGGCGCGGTCCTCGATACTTCCGACACCGTCACTCTTGATGCCACCAACCAAGTCTCAAATCAAACGCAATCGGTAACGCTTCCTACCATGCGCGTTGCAGACACACAGGTTGCCTTTAACCACGACATCGTGGACGAGATTCAGTCCAACGTCGGAGGCACGGCCACGATCTTCCAGATGTTCGACGACGGCATGCTTCGAATCTCCACCAACGTGCGCCGTACCGACGGGAGCAGGGCCGTGGGGACGTTTATCCCGACGAGTTCTCCGGTCTACCAAACGGTGGCTCGGGGAGACGTTTTCTACGGGCGAGCCTACGTTGTGGATCAGTGGTACATCACCGCTTACGAGCCGATCTTCGACCCCGACGGAAACATCATCGGCTGCCTCTACGTTGGCGTGCAGGAAACCTCGTATCAGGAGCAGCTTCTCCGAGACATGAGTCGAGTGCGAGTCGGCGAGTCGGGATACATCTTTGTCCTCAATCCTGGGGGTGAGTATGTCCTTTCCTTGGATCGGCTCAGAGACGGCGAGACTATCTACGACGCTCAGGATGCCGCCGGAAACTACTTTATTCGAGAGATGATCGACGTCGCCGAAGACCTCGAACCCATGCAAACCGCGATTACCTACTACACTTGGCAGAATCTCGATGAAACCGCGCCTCGCGATAAGCTGGCCGCCCTGGCGTATTTTGCGCCCTGGGAGTGGACCATAGGCATAAGCGCCTATCGCGACGATGTATTGAGCGGTGTGCGTGAGACCACCCAAGCGATTCTGTTTGTCGCGCTCGGCTTTGCGGTTGCAGGGATTGTGATAGCGATGCTCATTTCGCGCTCCGTGTCGCGGCCGCTTGCGACATTCACCGCGGGCCTCGGAACCATCTCAGAAGGAAACCTGACCAGCATCTCGGAGCAGAAAAGCTCGATCCGAGAGCTCAATCTAATAAAGGACACGCTGGAGAACGTGCTTCTTGTGAATCTGCGTCATACGCTGCAGTCCGTCCAAAAGACCTCGGAGGACGGGAAACAGCTTTCAATCACCTTGGAATCCGACACCGAGAGGGCCGTGGAGTACGGCGGCACGATTAACGAGTCGGTCTCGGGCGTCCAGCGAGAACTAACGGGGTTGGCCTCAAAGATCAAAGATGCCGAACGGGCCATCGCGGAGATCAACGAGGGCATCCGCGACCTCGACAGCAAGATCGAAGATCAAACGGTGGCCGTGACCGAAAGCTCGGCATCGATCGAAGAGATGACCGCCTCCATGCAAAGTGTGGCGCAGATTGCCGAACGGGAGAGCGGCGCCTCGGTGGAGCTTACCGCCATCACGGCGCAGGGAGACGAGCGCCTCACATCGACAAACGAGAGCATCGAAAACATCAGACGGGAGTTCGACACGGTGCAGGAAATGCTCTCGGTGATTGATTCGATTGCCGGAAGTACCAACCTCCTCGCCATGAACGCTGCAATCGAAGCGGCCCACGCCGGGGAGGCCGGCCGCGGCTTTGCAGTCGTTGCGGACGAGATCCGGAAGCTCGCCGAGTCGACGGCGGAGAACGCTCGTAACATCTCCGGCACTATCACGGAAATGGTCAACCGCATAAAAGCCGCCATTGAGTCCGGAAAGGCAAGTGGCGAGGCGTTTGGCGAGATTCGGGAGCGCACGCAGCGTTTTGTGCAGGCCTTCAACGAGATTGCTGAGGCCACCGTCGAGGTCTCAAACGGCGCGACCCAGACCTTGGAGGGTGTATCCGAGCTCCGCGATAGCTCACAGCATATCAAATCAACCTCAGGTGCAATTCAGGCCAATTCGGACGCCGTGCGCGGAACAATCGAGGATGTCTCCAAAACAATCGATCACGCCGTTTCGGACTACCGCGGACTAGAGGGAGCCTTCGAGTCCGTCGAGCAGATCCAGTCCGAGCTCCGGAGCCTGGCCGACCGAAACACCAAGCTGATGGACAACCTGATGGAGCAGATCGCTTTCTTTAAGATCCTCTGCGAGGAGGAGGAGAAGGCGGAGGGCTGCGTCGACGAGTAAGCTCGATACCGTTGTCGAAGCGACCCCTGTCAACACGTGACGATGCGGTCCACCAGAAAAAACCGGATACGGCGTTGACCCTTCGCGATTTTCTCGCCGTTGTTGAGATCCGTACAAAGCTCGTAAGTGTTTCTGCTTTGGCAATAGGCACGGTCTACGCGTGGTACGATACCGGCAGGGTGCGTCCCATCCCGCTTGTACTCGTTGTGATCGCGGCGTTATCCGTGGACATGGGTACCACCGCCTTCAACAGCTTTTTCGACTATGCCCGCGGGGTCGACTCCTGGCTCTTCAACCGCGAGAAAGACAAAGTCCTCGTGCATCAGGGCGTCGCCCCGGCCCACGCCTTTCTGATTTCCGTTGCACTTTTTGCTGTAGCCGCCGGCCTGGGAATCGCGCTCGCGGTTCTGGTGCATCCCGTGCTTATTCTTGTCGGCATAGCATCCATGGCGGTGGGGCTTTTGTACAACGCCGGTCCGCTGCCGATCAGTCACACGCCGGTCGGTGAGCTGTTCGCCGGAGGGTTCCTCGGCACCGTCTTGGTGTTGATCGCTTACTCGGTTCACGGCCACACACCCGATGCCTCCGCGTTTTTGGTGTCCTGTCCGTCGTGGTTGTTTGTGGCGTCGATCCTCACAACCAACAATACCTGCGACATCCAAGGCGACCGTGCCGCCGGCCGCAAAACACTCTCCGTACTGCTTGGCCGCCGCGCCGGCGCCGGTATTATCGTGGCCCTCGGCGTGGCCGCCTACGGCGTTGCGGCGCTCCTCGGCGCGGTCGGCGTGCTTCCGGTAACCGTGTTGCCGGCCGCCGGCCTCAGCGCCGCCGTATCCGCCCCGATCTACGTCCGCATGTTGCGCCGTGGGTTCTCCCACGAAACCAAGGGGCTCTCCATGCGCTCGATTCTTCGAGCGTTTTTGCTCTACACGGTTGCGTATGGAGCGGCGATTGTGGTGGGCGCCTTGTAGACTCCGCCTCTATTTGATAAGCGTCTCTTACGGACGACGAATGTCGAAAACTCGATCGGACAATCTCCCAAGATTTTTCCAGCCGTGCTATAAGGGCATATGAGCACGTTACGAGATCCGGCCTCGTTTTTTATGATTCTGCTGCTGTTCGCAGCGTACTCCGCGTTTTCCAAAGAGGTCGACGGTTTCCCGGTCAGGCTTCACAAGCTCCGCGCCAAACTCGACGGATAGGCGGCCGCAAGCCATGGCTCTACCTGAATCGATTCCCGGAGGCGATATGCCGGGAGATGTGATTCGGATCGATCAGTCGCATCGCCTGCGTGCCGGAGTAGCGTGGCCCCATGTCCTTGCGCGGCTCGAGAGCAGGTCCCCGGCACGGTCCGTCGTTGCAGTCTACGGCGGCTCCGGCGTCGGCAAGTCGGAGGTGGCGTCGCTACTTGCCGCCTATGCGCGCGCGGCGGGCTTTCCCGCCTACGTCATGTCCGGCGATAACTATCCTCGGCGCTACCCCAAGCAGAATGACGCGGAACGCCTCAATCGTTTTCGCTCGGCCGGTCTCGCCGCGATGGCGCAGCACCCCGACTTCGCCGATGCGTGGGACGAGGCGTTGCACCATCTCTGGCCGGAGTTCTTCGACGCCGACGCACGCCGGGCGGAGGCCGTGCCCGTCCTTGCAGAGTATCAAGACGCCGGGCGCGGCGCGCTCGAGGCCTATCTCGGTACCGACGATGAGATCGATTTTTCGCTCGTCAATTCGATCATAAGACGATTCAAGGAGGGGGCGCCAAAACTCTCGCTCAAGCGTATGGGGCGCAAGCCGGAGGACATTCACTTCCGGAGTGTCGATTTTGCCAACACGCCCCTCCTGTTCCTCGAGTGGACGCACGGGAACAATCCCCGGGTAGACGGCATTGACTTTGCATTGTTTCTCTACAGCTCTCCGGAGCAGACCCTTGCGCACCGCCGGCGGCGGGCGCGGGATAAGGGAACCGACAGCCATTTTACCCGGTTGGTGCTCGATATCGAGCAACGGATCGTAAACGCCGGCGCAGATCGGGCGGACCTGATTCTCTCGCTCGATGGAGAGATTCTTCAGCCGTCGGACGTGGATAGGAGGGGTATTTGATCCAAGACGGCATTATGTTCAACGCGTATCCCGATAGCTGCGGCGGCAACATCAGCGACGTCGTTGAGCTCCTCGGGCGCACTGAGTTTTCGAACCTCTTCCGCTACTTCTACGTGCTGCCGTCGCTGTTTCGCTCGGACCTCGACCGTGGCTTTTCGGTCATTTCCTACGACCTGGAGCCCACGCTGGCGAAACAGAGCGATCTGGACGCGCTGGCCGCGGCCGCAATCGAGCTCAAGCTCGATGTTGTTCTTAATCACCTCTCAGCGCAGTCACCTCAGTTTTTGGACCTGCTGGAAACGGGCGCGGGCTCGGACTATGTCGAGTTTTTTATCGATTGGAATAGATTCTGGGAGGGCGAAGGAGAGGTCGGTCCCGATGGATTTGTAGTGCCGAAGCAGCAGCATCTCGATAAGCTTTTTATGCGAAAACCAGGCCTACCCGTTGCGGAAGTGCCGTTTCCCGGCGGCGGCAAGCGTTTTTACTGGAACACGTTCTACCAGGCTTGGGACGGCGACCGCCTCCTTGGTCAAATGGACCTCAACGCAACGTCGCAAAAGGTCTGGCGTTTCTACGAGGAAACCATCGACAGACTCGCCGGCTACGGCGCAAAGATCGTCCGGCTCGACGCGTTTGCATACCTCCACAAAGAGGTGGGCACGGCCAACTTTCTCAACGAGCCGGGAACCTGGCACTACCTCGATCGCATCCGTGCCATGGCCGATACGCGCAATCTCGTGCTCCTTCCCGAGATTCATGCAAAACACTCCGACGGCGTTCACGCCAAGCTGGCACGGCAAGGCTACCCAATCTATGACTTTTTTTTCCCGGGACTGATCATCCACACAATCGAATCGGGCAACGTCGCCGCCCTGGTCACGTGGATACATGAGGTGGCATCCCAAGGCTACGAGCTTATTACCATGCTTGGCTGCCACGACGGCATTCCGGTCTTGGACGTACAAGGACTCCTCGACGACAAAGAGATCGACAAGCTCATCGAGGTGATTACAACGAGGGGTGGGCGGATCAAGGACCTCTACGGCCCCGACGGCAAAAAGATCTCCTACTACCAGGTAAACGCGACGTTTTTTAGTGCCCTTGGCGAGGACGAGCAAAAGTTATTGCTTGCGCGGGCGGTGCAATTGTTTATGCCCGGCATTCCGCAGATTTGGTACCTCGATCTCTTTGCCGGAATCAACGACTACAACGCGGCGGATGCGGGAGGGCACAAGGAAATCAACAGGACCAATCTCAGCCTCACAGAGATCGACCGCCGCCTGCAGCTTCCCGGAGTGCAAAGGCAGCTCGAGCTTCTGCGGTTTCGCGCAGAGTCTCCCGCGTTTGGGTCCGGCGTTTTGGGTCACGCACCGGCGTCACCAGGTACGGTCGAGCGGCCAGGCGTGCGCGTAGAGACACCAACGCCGCATGAGCTCGTGATAACTCGCACCGCCGGGGGCCACAGCGCTCGCCTCCATGCCGATTTTGAGCGCCTCGAGTACACGATCGACGAATCACCCCTCCAATAGACAAGACGGATTTTCCGTTTCCGACTATGATCGACTCATGCAACCACACAAGAACTTTCGTCAAGAGCACTGGGATAGGATGGTAAAGCGGCCGGTTGTAGCGGTGTTGGTGGCCAACGATCCAGACAAGGCGGTCGGTACGTGTAAGGCGTTGGTGGATGGTGGGGTGCCGGCCGTAGAGCTTGCCCTGAGAACGCCCAACGCCCTTGCCTGTTTGTCAGCCGTCCGAGACTCGGTGTCCGATATGCTTGTGATCGCCGGTACGGTGCTGACCACGGAGCAAGTCGACGCCGTCAAGGCGGCGGGGGGTGAGGCCGCCGTGGCACCCGGGTGCAACCCCACGGTCGTAAAGCACGCGCTTGATGCGGGGATGAGCTTTGCGCCCGGCGTGTGCACTCCATCCGACGTGGAGGTGGCGTTGGAGTTGGGCTGCACCTTTCTGAAGTTCTTTCCCGCGGAAGCCTGCGGGGGCCTCGGCTACTTGAAGTCTATGGCCGCCCCCTACGCGCACCTCGGGGTGCAGTTTTTGCCCTTGGGCGGGCTTCGTCAGCATCACGTCGCGGCATATTTGGAGAGCAATTACGTGGCAACCGTCGGAGGCACGTGGATTTGCCCGTCGGACCTAGTCGACACAGGCGACTTTGGGGAGATTGCGCGGCGTGCCCGAGAGGCAATCGAGGCGGTCGGCGCCGGGAACGCCTCGTCCGGCGCGGGAAAAAACAAGACATGAAGCGCGTTGTCACCTTCGGGGAGGTCATGCTGCGCCTCGAGCCGGCCGGATTCGGTCGCCTCCTGCAGGCCGTTCCGGGGAACCTCCGGGCCACTTTTGCCGGGGCGGAGGCCAACGTGGCAGCCGCCGTGTGCAACCTCGGCGGCAGCGCCGAGGTTGTGACAGCGGTCTCCCGGAACAAACTGAGCGAGGCCTTGCTGCGAGAGCTGCACGGGCTCGGCATCCTAACCGATCGGATCAAGCAGATCGAAGGAAGCAGGCTCGGGCTCTTTTTTACCGAGCGTGGGGCAAACCAGCGGCCGAGCACGGTCACGTACGATAGGGCTCATTCCGCACTTGCCACCACACCGGGCAATGCCTACGACTGGGATGCCGCCTTCTCCGGTGCGGGTTGGTTTCACACCACGGGCATTACTCCCGCCGTTTCCGAGAACGCCGCGGAAGCCGCCGTCGCCGCCGTCACCGCCGCCCGCGCGGCCGGACTCACTGTATCGGTCGATTTGAACTTTCGAAGTAGCCTATGGCGGTGGAAAGAGGGCGTATCGCCTAGGGAGCTTGCTCGCAAAGTTATGCCGGAGATAGTGCGCCATTGTGATCTCCTGATCGGAAATGAAGCCGACGCCTTCGATGTCCTCGATATCGCTCCGCCGGATTCCGACGTGGAGCGGGGCCGGCTGAGTCACGCCGCCTACACCGACGTGGCCCGACGCATTGCGCAGTCCTACACAAATCTCCGCCGTATAGCATTTACACTTCGGGAAAGCGTTTCGGCGACGCACAACCGATGGGGGGCCATGTTGTACTCGGTCGACTCAGGGTCGGCCTCGTTTGCTCCGACCGCCGACGGAATCTACCGCCCTTACGAGATCACATCGATCGTGGATCGCGTCGGGGCGGGCGACAGTTTTGCCGGGGGCCTGATCTACTCACTACACAGCGGCATGACGGACCTTAATGCGTTGGAGTTTGGAACCGCGTTTTCATGTCTGGCACACAGTATCGAAGGCGACATAAACTACAGCAGCCGGGATGACGTCGAGCGGATGATCGCCTCTTCTGGTTCCGGCCGCGTACAGCGATAGCTTGCTTCCACAAGGAGGCCGACATGATGGGCATTGGACTTGTTACTCGCGCCGACGACGCCGGACTTCACCCGGTCTCAGATAGGGCAATTCGGGACACTGCCGTCAAGGGCATCGTACGAAACATCAGTCTTATGGCGCCGGCCCCGGCCGTGGCAAACACCTTCGAGGTACTTGGGGACCTCGAAGACCGCGTCGACTTTGGGTTGCACGTGACTCTCACGGCGGAGTGGCGGAATCTACGGTGGCGACCGCTCACGGCGCCGGCGGCCCATGGGGACATGGCGCGGACCTTCACCAGGCCGGACGGCACAATGCACTGTAGTGTCGACGAGCTTGTCGCCACCGCTCCCATTCCGTCGTTACTCATGGCCGAGGTCGAAGCACAGTACAACAAACTCACGAGCCTGGGCTTCGAGATTTCATACATCGATACGCACATGGGAGTAGATTCCGTCCCGGATCTCGCCGATGCCTTAGCCGACTTCGCGCGGCGTCACAATCTCGTCAACAATAGAGCGCTCCTTGCAGACGGCACCCTTCAGCGCCTTCCCGATTGGCCGGGCCCCGCTGAGCACCCCGGCACGGAACTGGCCGACCACCTCGCGTCCATCGAACCCGGGTCCTACCTGCTTGTCGGCCATCCCGCTACCAAATCCGAGGCCATCGATGAGTTTTATACGGCCGACGGCGCTCGCGGCGACGTAACACTCCGCAGGAACCGGGAGCGGCGAATGTTTATGGACATCGAGATCGTGGACTACTGCGAGGCCGCCGGAGTCCGGCTATTTCGTTATAGCGAGCTTGCCGGCTCCCAACGCCCGTAGCCGTGCCGCAGGAGTCCGGGAGACTCACCTGTCGTATGCTCGGGAACGGACCAGGATCGGTTGGATTGTAGTGTCCGGCGTCAAACAGCCATCTCTTGTCGATACGTTGCGAAACTGGGAACAGGGCCGCCGGTATCCGACCGGAACAGCGCGGGCCCTGCTGCGTATCATCGACAAAGCACCTGAAGTTGCCGTTTACGCCTTGCAGCGGTGAGGCTCAACCAGAACGAGTACCCCGGTTGACCGTTGTCCCCGCGAAGTTTCCAAGCTCTTGAATTTTACCCCGGACGCGATTCGAACGCGTGACCTACTGCTTAGGAGTAAGCGTTCGGATCTTCCCTGAACGCTGGACAACTCGTCGGACCTCTGCTACGA
>CAZFLD010000084.1:0-16461 GCA_964519835.1 uncultured Spirochaetales bacterium | reverse complement strand
CGGACCGATCTACGAGAAAATGTACTTTCTTCGATTGTGACCCTTGAAAGTGGGTTTGACGAGTTTATCGAAAGATCACCGAGGCTTGCCCACGCGGTCTCAAGCCTGGTAAACGAGCGGATATCCAGACTCAAGGACATCTCGGTCATCCCGGAAAAACAGGCGCAACGCTGGTACGGCCAGGCCGCCAAGAAGGTCGAAGTTGCCACGGGCGGTCCAACGCCGGAGGAGATCCGCGAGGCCGCCGGAAAGCACGCCGGTGCTCCGGTGGCGATATGGCTCGGCATCTTGCTCGACGGAATCCCCGAGTCGTTGGTGATAGGCGCAAGCGTGGTGCACACATCGGTAAGCCTGTCACTGCTTGCGGGCCTCTTTTTATCGAACTTTCCAGAGGCGCTCTCGAGCTCGGTCTCGATGCGACAAGCCTCATACAGCTATGCGCGCATTTTTGTAATGTGGACGTCGCTCACGCTGCTCACCGGCCTCGGCGCCATGCTCGGGAACGTCTTTTTCGCCGGCGCGTCACACTCGGCGTTTGCACTGGTCGAGGGGATTGCGGCCGGCGCCATGCTTACGATGATCGCCGAGACAATGCTCCCTGAGGCCTACCACAAGGGCGGCACGGTCACGGGCCTCTCGACGCTCTTTGGCTTTCTTGTCGCAATCCTGTTCAAGACCCTGGAGGGCTGATCGGCGCCGGCCCGAGCTTCGCCGTGTGAAATCGAAGGGTCGCGTGCAGGTCATGCCGCAGTCCCCGCTTGCCGCCTGCCGCAGTCCCCGCCTGCCGGCTGCCGGCTGCCGGCTTGACGAGGTTCCCACCGCCACCTAATTTAAGGCGAGCATCGCCACAGAGAGCCAAAGACATAGCGAGGGAGCCTATGGAGCATATCGACTGGAAGTGGGTCGCGATTAGCATCGTCATCTTTTTAATCGCGCAGATTGTGCTGAACTTTGTGTTTACCGTATTTGGAGTTCTCACGCTCGGCTTTGGCTTTTTGATCTTTTTGGTAGCCAAACCGATCATCTACTTTGTCGGCGGCTACATCACCGGACGAGTATCGCCCGGAGTAACCGTCCTGGAGCCGGCGATCGGGGCGGTTGTAATCGTTGTGGCGGGAACGGTCTTCGACGCAATACAGGCACGCCCGGGCGGACTCGTCGGTACCATTCTCTCAGGGATTATCGCCTTCTTTTTTGCCCTCCTCGGCGCACGCGCGGGCGAGCGCAGTGCGGCTCGGAACGCCGGCGAAACGTGATTATCAAATCCATCATCAACGCCCTCAAAGGCGTCCTGATCGGCATCGCGAACACAATCCCCGGTGTTAGTGGCGGCACAATCGCCGTTGTTACCGGTATTTACGACCGTATGATCGGGGCGGTCGGCGGGTTCTTCAGAGAGCACGGCGGCTGGAAGGCAAACCTGCTTTTCTTAGGCCCGGTGGTCATCGGCGTGGCGCTCGGCATTCTCGGCTTCGCGCGAATCGTCGATTACTTCCTTCAGAACTACCCGGAACAAACGGCCCTCTTTTTTATGGGACTCATCGCGGGGAGCGTACCATTCCTTGTGAAGCAGTCGGTCAAGGATCGATTCCGCTGGTGGTATCTCATCCCGTTTGTGATTTGTCTTGCCGCCGTCCTGATCATGCGGTTTGCGGGCGAACCGCCGGCCTCCGAACCGATCACGATTCTCAGCGCCTACGCCGTCGTCATGGTGTTACTCTCGGGAATCATTAGCGCTGCCGCCATGATCATTCCGGGAATCTCCGGCTCGTTTATCCTATTGCTGATTGGCATGTATTCGACGTTTATCAGCGCCGCAAGTGAGAGGAACCTTGCCGTACTTGGCATCTTTGTGGTGGGCTCCGGCGTTGGAATCGTGCTTGTGGCAAAGGTGATCAACCTCTTGCTCAAACACTTCCATGAGCCGACGTACTTTGCCATTATCGGCCTCGTGCTCGGCTCCCTCGCTGCGATCTGGCCGGGACTCGCCGGTGGGGCAATGAGCATCGTAAGCGTTGTTGTGTTTGTTGTGGGATTTACGGCCGCTTTTGTCTTGGGGAGCGATCGTAAAGAAAAGGCACGCTCCCGCCGCGAAGCCACACCAGATACCAACACATCTTCCAACGGCGACATCGCGGACGCCGAGCCCAACAATCCCGGAGGCACCCGGTGAGACTCCCCCAGCGCCGTTTCACACGCTTTCTCTTTGTTTTGGCCGCCGCGGCCATTTTGGCAGCCGGAGTCATCCTGTTGCTGATGGCAACAAACCCCGGGGCTCCTCACCACGATCACAAGATCTTTCACTCCACGGACGATGTACTCGTCATTGCGCACCAGGGCGGCAACCACCTGCGACCGGACAACACAATGCCGGCCTTTGAGTACGCGACCGCGCTTGGGGTTGATGTGCTGGAGATGGATGTTCACGGGACAGCGGATGGTGAGCTTGTTGTAATCCACGACGACACCGTCGACCGCACCACAAACGGCACCGGCGCCGTTAAAGAGATTACGCTCGCTGAGCTCCAGGCACTCGATGCCGCCTACAACTGGCCCCACCACCGCGAGACCGACGAGTATCCGTACCGCGGACAGGGAGTCACCATTCCCACACTGCGCGAAGTGCTCCAGGCATTTCCCGACATGCCGATGGTCATCGAAATCAAACAGCGCGAGCCGTCAATCGTTTATCCGTTCGGCGAGATGCTGCGAGAGTTCGATCGAGAGGGACGAGTGATCGTCGCGTCCTTCCATCCACAGACCATGTACGAGTTTCGGGAAGCATTCCCGGAGTTTGCGACTGCGGCGGTAGAACCGGAGGTGCGCACCTTCTACGTCTTGTCGCTTCTGTTGATGGCTCGAGTGTACCGACCGCCGTTCTCCGTCTTCCAGGTGCCGGAACGCTCCGGCGGTATCCACGTTGTCCGCCCGCGCTTTTTGTACCCGGCACGCATGGTAAACGTCGAAACACACGTATGGACTGTAAACGCTTGGGACGACATGCGGAGGCTTTTGAGCCTCGGCGTCGACGGGATTATCACGGACCGGCCAGACTTGCTTCTCGGCCTCCTTGGTAGATAGCTGAACTGATCCCAAGCCTGTTATTTGAAGTCATGGTGGTGTTTCTGCGGTAAAGAGTTGTGACGGCCCGATGATCCGATCGATCTTCTCGACATAAGCCTTGATGTCCGACTTGCGCTCGAGCCCTTTTGCATTCATGTAGCGAACCTTCCCAAAGACCTCGCGGTCGGTCCACGGTCTGTCGTGTAGGCCGAACACCCAGGCCACGCCGGTAAACGAGTTGGGATCGCGTCCGTCGAGGAAATACCTGTTGTTTAAATAGAGGGTCCGCTCAAAGGCCTCCTCGGGAGTTCGCGTCCACTCGAGAATCTTCTTGCCCCAGTACATTCTCATGTAATTATGCATGGAGCCGGTGACGCGCATCTCTTTCATGGCGGCGTTCCAGTAGGGATCGTCGGTCTCCGCCGCCTCGAGCTGCTTTATCGAGTAGACCTTTGTGCGCACGTCGGTCGTGTGCTCGGCGAGTGTCTTCTTTGCCCAATCGGGGAGTGCGCGATAGGAGTCGTAGTTTGCCTCGTAGTAACAGTAGTTGAAGGCAAGCTCGCGGCGGACGACAAGCTCTTCGATGAGGTTCTCTACGGCGTCCGCCGCGGCCCCGTCGGCGGCGGCCTCCCGCGCGGCCAGGGCGATCGCGATCGGCGAGATCTGGCCGAAATGCAGGTAGGCCGAAAGCCCGGTCGTGTCGTCGGTAACAGGCTTGTTCCGGTTCTCTGAATAAAGGAGAAGCTTCTCGGCCAGAAAGGTATCGAGCCGCGCCTCGGCTTGATCCGCTCCACCGCGGGCAAAAGAATCACACGGCTCCACGGACGTGTCGACGTCGAGGGAGCGTGCCAGACCCGCCGGGTCGTCGAGGTCGACCGTGGGAACACCGGCAGCATCCACGACTATGGCCACGGCCACGGCCGTCGGGCCGCGGCCGGCCGCCTTGCGGCTCTGCGGTTTGTTGCCTCCAAGGTCGATGGTCGGCACGGGTCTCAAGAACTGGTCGAGCAGTTTGTGAATCTTGGGCCGAATCGTGCGCGCGGCGAACTCTCGCTTTTGCGACGCAAGCTCGATGGGCACAACAAGATCCGTCTCCACCTCGACAAACGGACACTGCACCGACCCGACCACGTCCCGCCGCCACAGACGGGGTACACGCAAGTATGCCTTGTCCGTTACGAGCAGCGCCACATCGGCGGTCGCCGCCACCCGCTCGACAACCTCCGGGGGACTCCCGTGAAACACGATCATCGGAATTCCCCGCTGTTCGAGACGGCTTTTTGTGACGGCCAGCCCCTCGAGCATAAAGCAGTAGTGCCGAAGGTTGGCGTCGGGGTAGCCGTCGGTCAAACAAAAAAGGGCCAAGAGCGGACGATCGAGCTCGTTGGCGGCAAGGATCGCGTACTCGAGGGCGTGATTGTCCTCGGCTCGCTGTGCCCGCTGCATCCAATAGACAACGGGCCCCTGCCCGGGTGCCGTGTCGCGCAGCACTCGCACGCGTACTTCGTCGATGTGGTGGAGGGTAGCCTGCAGGGCGTCTGCGATGTATGTTTGGTTCATGGGACTCTCGCTTTTCGGCGCAATTGTATGTCTTATTGGTTTTATCCCCCTGTGCGCTCTGTTCGTGGCCGCCATGCTCCCCGGTCGCCGCGGCGGCAACGCCGAGGACCCGTTAAATCCCGTCGAAGACGCGCGCCGCAACGCCTTTGCGGAGATGGCGGCCGGCTTCGAGGACGGCTACTCAATAAACTAAGCGCGGCGACCCGCGATGTGTGCCCCATCGCGACACAACCGAGCCGACATTCGGGCGGGTCGCGGTCAACCGACGGTGGGAGCACCGTCGATCCACAGTGGAGAGGGGTACTCGCCGGCAGCACCGAGTCGACGAATCGCCTCCTTGACCTGCGGGCCGTCCTCTTTATACGTCACACCGTACCAAACGGCGTTGGTTGGGCGAACCGTTACGCGCGCACCGCCCTCCTTGGCCATGGCGTCTACAACCACCGGAATATAGAACTCGGACTTCATCTCAGAACTTCGCTCCGCCAAGAATTGACGAAATCGGTCGTCGAGAGCGTCGAAGATAGTCGGCGTAAAACCAAACATGTTCATGGACACCAGTTCGTTGCCGACAAGATCGAACGCCCCCCCCTGCCCCTCGTTTTCTATTCCCAAAGCGCCTTCTTTGATACCGGTGCACTCGGTCATCGCCCGAAGTCGCCCATCGGGGTCCGTTTCCAAGATGGCCCGTGCAACCTTCCCGTTGGGCGATAGCGTCTCCGTAAGAACGTAGCCGACGATCAGGTAATCGGCCGCCGCAGGGTCAACGGCGTTTCCGTAGTCCGCAAGCAAGCGATAGGCGTCACGACCGTAGAAATCATCGGCATTGATGGCGGCGAACATACCGCCTATCTGTTTGCGCGCGCACAAAATGGCGTGGCCGGTGCCCCAGGGCTTTTCTCGGCCCTCCGGGACCGAATACGGCGCCGGAATGTCGGCGAGCTCCTGGAACGCGTAGTCCACATCGCAGACTCCCTCGACGCGGGAGCCGATCACCTCCCGAAACTCCTTCTCGATGTCACGTCGAATCAAAAAGACGACTTTTTTAAAGCCGTTGTACAAGGCGTCGTAGATCGAGTACTCAAGGAGGGTCTCTCCGGCCGGACCAAAGGGATCGACCTGTTTTAAGCCACCGTAACGGCTTCCCATCCCGGCCGCCATGATAAGAAGAGTCTTTGATTGCGCCATGCAGGCAGGATGGCGAGTGGGCCCCGGGCAGTCAAGGCGCGCCGGGCGCGGGTGCGTGGAAGCACAAGATGGGTACCGGCATTCAAGCACATGCTCGCCCGGAGTCTATTGAACCACGGTTGACACCATGCCATACGCAATAATCGATTGTGCATGTGTTGGTAGGTCGGAGAACGGCGTCATCAGTGAATCTCGGAAGGTCACGTACCAAAATTCCAGCGGCGTCGTGCAGGAGGTGCAGGAGGTCGTGGAACGCGGCTGCGTACCGTTTCTGGAAACATTGAGCCGCCTGGATCAGGCTCGGCTGGAATTTCGCCGACGAGCTAAACACGTGAACTCTGGGAAGACAGGGAGTAAGCGCGAACTCGCCGGTGACGGCGCGTCTCCCTTGTGCACCCGCCACCACTCGCCCTGTACGGATACGTCTGTTTGCCTTATGTTAAGGGTCTACATGTTGAGGCAGTACAAGCGCAGCAAGCAGCGCGACGCAATCTTTGAAAACCTGCAGGGTCGCACCGACCATCCAACGGCTCAGGATGTTCATCGATCGCTTGTTGAAGAGTTTCCGACGTTGAGCCTTGGCACGGTATATCGGAACCTCAACATTCTTGTCGATCAGCAGCTTATTCGGCGTCTCGACTTGGGCGGTGGGACCGACCGTTTCGAGGCACGGACCGATCCCCATTATCACTTTATCTGTCTGGACACCGGTGAGGTCATCGACCTAGATCTCAAAAGGTCGCCCGGTTTGGAAGCGGCCGTCAAAGAACAGACGGGCTTTGAGGTTCAGTACCACCGAATCGACTTTTTCGGGAGTTGTTCGTCTTGAGAAAGGCAAGCGCGCGCCGAAGGACGACCTTGCTGTTGCGATACGTCAGTAAGCCCATTGCTTCGTGGTAGGTCACCCATCGATAGGCGCTAATCTCCGATTCCTGTGTTATGACCTGTCGGCCGGTATGCTTCGAAAGGAAATACACGACTTCCTTCTTCCGGCCCCGCGGAGTCACGTAGTACGTGCGCTCATAAAACCCGTCCACTAAATCGATCTCGATGCCCGTCTCTTCAAGAACTTCCCTCCGCGCGGTTTCCATCTCCGACTCATCGCCGTCGACATGCCCCTTGGGAAAGCCCCAATGTCCCCCGTTTACGTGCCGGATCACAAGGTAGTAACGACGAAACAGTCCCCGGCGAACGATAATGGCTCCGCAGGATTTTCGAACCTTGGATTTTGTGGACGTATCGAGTTGCATGCGAATCGAGTACCGGCGAAAGCCCAAACTCTCCCAGAACGATTCGTTTGCCGGTATCGGGTCCCGGGGCCGCTCCGGTACGTCGACCCGAATGTGCGCGATATTGCTCCACCGTGTCAGGACAAGATGGTCAAACACACCGCGGTAGAGGTCTTCGTGAGCCGTGGGGGTCGGCGGAGCCGTCACAAACAGGTTGCGGAGGTGAACGTAGCGAGGATTGATTCGGTAGACCGTGAATCCGATAAGATCCTCGAATCCATGCTCATCTTGCAGATAGACAAGCTCGACGACATATCCCGCGTCCCGTAGCTCCGAAAGCCGAGAACGAAGCTCCACCTCGGTACGCGCCTCGCCCATGCCGGACTCCGTGCGCAGATCCTTCGTCATACCGGCGACCGTATCGAGGTCCTCATCCGCTGCAACTGCAAGTCGAAGCCCGTCCATACAGGTGCACTATACACAAGCGTCTGCTTGGGATCATCCTGATATTCACTAAAAAGTATTTACCCCGTCGAGTAGTAAATGGTATCGTTGGGGACAGCGCGCGATTTCCTAGACGTCGGCTGTTTGTCGCGTTGACGAATTACATGGCGTAGCTTATGTTAATGAACACAGACGCGAGGAGGATTTCATGAGAAAGTTTGGAGTGGCACTTCTACTTGTGTGCATCGTTGCACCGCTCTCGTTCTCGTTGGGTACGGTAGAAATCGAGCCCGACGTAATGGACGTGGTAACCGACAACGACGATTTCAGCACACTTCTGACCGCAATTGACGCCGCGGGGCTTGCCCGTGTGCTACGTGGTCGCGGTCCTTTTACGGTGTTTGCACCCACCAATGATGCGTTCAGCGCGCTCCCCGACGGTCGATTGGACGAGCTACTCGCCGATCGTGCCGCATTGCGAAATGTATTGCTGTATCACGTGGTTGCCGACGAACTAACCGCTTCCCGCGTGCTGCGCCGGGACAGCCTGGATACCTTAGCCGGTGAGCCCGCCGCCATCTCGACTCGAGAAGGTAATGCCTACATCGAGAACGCTCAGATCATCGACACCAATATTCAGGTTGGCAACGGTGTTATTCACGTGATCGACGGTGTTATTACACCTCCTTCGCTCCGACCGCCCCTCCTCTCGGTTGCCGAGAACGACGGCCGGTTCACGACCATCATCTCTGCGATTGACGCGCTCGAGGCTCGCCCCGTCATTACTGCGGAGGAAGGCCCCTACACGGTCTTTATTCCGCAGGATTCGGCTTTTGCGGACGTCACTCAGGAAGAGATCGACGCTGTTCTGGCTGAGCCGGTCTTGGCGGCGCTTATCGGCCTCTATCACGTAGTGCCGGGCACGATCACGGCGGCCGATCTCGGCGATTTCGATACCATTGAAACCTACGAAGGAAGCCTTCTGAGGGTAGGCTCCGAAGACGGTCAGGCAACCATCAACGGAGTGCCCATCGTCGAAGTTGACATCCAGGGTCGAAACGGCGTTATGCACGTTATCGACGGCTACCTGGTGCCGCGCCGCGTACGGGGCGGCATGTAGTCGACCAACGGCTAAGCTACAAGCAGGCGTCATCCGGCGCCTGCTTTTTTTGCGTCCAAGCTTTTGCGCACCCGTGGCCCAGGCGGGGATTGATCCCACGCCGGATACAACCACCCTTTTCCCTACCTGCCGCTAGGTGCCGCCGTTGTTTTTGTCGTCCCCGATTCCCATTTCTTTGCGAGACTGCCGAAGCTCTTTCCAGAGGTGCTTGATCTCTTGGTAGGCGGCCTCTTGTGAAATCTTTCCGCCGTTTTGGAGGTTACATACGTAGCTTACTTTGTGCGCAAACTCTTGAAGATTTGCGTCGAACACCACCGATTCGGGACTTACGTCGCCATGGAAGGAGTAGTGGGGGTAAATAAAGTTCTCTCGTTCCGACATATTGTTGTGCCTACAGAATACCACCGGCGTGGTGGAGAATCAAAGGCACCTCTCTGCTATACTCAGGCTCCTGTGAGGGCAGCAGTCTTCGAACGATACGGCGGCGCCGATGCGGTCGAAATAACAGAAATCCCCATGCCTCGCCCCGGTCGCCGGGAGTTACTCGTACGTGTGATCTGCGCCTCGGTCAATCCTGTTGACTGGAAGGTGCTCAAGGGTGAACAGCGGTGGTTTACCGGGAGGCGTTTCCCGCGCCTATTGGGCTCCGACTTTTCAGGCATCGTGAGCGCGGTGGGATCAGGCGCTAAAGGTATCAAACCGGGAACGCGGGTCTTTGGCCTGGCAAATCCTCTCATCGGCGGTGCATTTGCCGAGTACGTGCGAGTTCCGGAGTCGTCATGCGCGGTCCTTCCGGACTCGGTGTCGTTTGCCGCCGCCGCGGCAATGCCTGCCGCCGGCATCTCCGCCATCCGCTGCTTTCGTGGCAGTGCGAAGCTGAAGGTGGGTAGCACGGTGCTTGTCAACGGTTGCACCGGCGGTGTCGGGAGCTTCGCCGTGCAAATCGCTCGAACAAACGGTGCAAAGGTAACCGGAGTGTGTTCCACGCGTAACCTGGACCTGGCAAAGGCGGTGGGATGCCACGAAGCCATCGACTACACCAAGAGAGACGTGCTCGGCAGCTTGGAAAAAGGCCGTCGATTTCACGTGATCGTCGACGTGGCCGGAACGCTCGACAAAAAACGTGCCCGGCGACATCTGCACAAGGGTGGCACTCTTGTTGTTGTCAATGTGCCAAACAAAAAGATCATACCCACGGTGTTGCGGGGGCTTCTGCCGGGGGTGCGGATACGGATCTTCCTGGCAACACCCAGCCGCCGCGACCTGGCGCTTCTTGCAAACTGGGCGGAAAACGAAATGATAACGGCGGTTATCGACTCCCTGACACCACTCGCCGAGCTCCGATCGGCGCTCACGCAAAGCATAGCCGGCCGCACGCGGGGCAAACTGGTGGTTGCGGTAGCCGACGAGTCGCCCGTGTAGCCGCGAGCGCTCCTTTAGAACAGCGAGTCGGCGCGCTTTGCCAAAAACCGCCGCGCGAAAAAGGTAAAATAGATGCCCGGAAGCGCAAACGTACCTCCGGCGATTCCTAAAAGCGCGGAGAGGGTAAACGAGCCTCCCCCGAGTGGGGAGTTCCAATCAGCCACTACCAACACGACGGCGGCCAACACCGCCAGCATGCCCGGCCAGAGCAACAAAAGCCCGATTACCGACAGCCGCTTTGACCGCGTCAAAAATCGCTCTTCGGTGATTTGTACCCAGCGGTAGGCGGTCTTGTCGTCTACCTCGTACTTCGTGGCGACAAAGCCCGAGATCTCCACGGGCTCTTTTTTTGATTCGAGTTGTTCCAGGATAAACGGAAGCGCCCGCGAGGCCTTCTCGGCCAGCTCGCGCTCCCGAGCTTCGACGGATTCAGACATAAAGCCATTTTACACGATTATTAGGTTGACGTTCGCACGTCGATTTTCGAGCATTAACGGTAGGAGTTCTACCGGATGGAGACAGCTCGAATACCCATTTTCCCTCTCCAACTCGTGTTATTTCCGCGAATCCCGTTGCCGCTGCACATCTTCGAGGAACGATATCGAACGATGATTCGCCATTGCATGGAGACCCCCGCCGACTTTGGGGTGGTATGCCACGACGGAAACAAGATCGAAGGGGCCGGCTGCAGTACGCGCATACACCAGGTACTTCGAGAGTACGACGACGGCGAGCTGGACATCCTTACCGTGGGCGAGAGGCGCTTTCGAATCCTCAAGCTCTACAGCGAAAAAACATATCTAGAGGCTGAAGTCGCCTACTTCGAGGACGACACGGCTGCGGTCGGCGAGATCGGCGGGTTGGCTGACTCGGGCGTCCAGACGCTTGAGGAACTGGCGGCGGTAGCCGGCCAAGATATGGACCGAACGGTCATTAACTCACTTTCGGCCAACGACCTGTCCTTTTTGCTGGCAAACATCGATACGTTCTCATTAAAGGAAAAACAGCGGTTTCTCGAAACCACGTCTACCAAAGAACGACTCGATAGCTGTATCTCGAATCTTCGAGAAACAATCAGACGGCTTAAGGCGGCGGGCTCGCTCAAGGATATCCTAGGCGACCAGGACAATCTGTCAAACATGTTAAATTAGGCCGGGAAGCGAATTTCGCACCAAAAAACCCGTGCCCGACCGTCGTAGGCCCCACGGACGCGCAAAAGCATCGGATCCACCGTTGCTATGCGCAGCGTCCTTCGGCAGCTTTGCCTGCGGTGTGGGAGCGGGCCTCTCGTGCGGGAGCAGAGGTCGCGGAAGACGGATGTCTGGGTGCAAATGGCGAGCTATTGCCCGGCTTCGAAGCCGGAGAAATACCTGCTCAGCCAGTGTTGGATGTTTACATACTCTTTTGAATTCTTGAGTATCCACACAGTGGGCTCGTGGTCTACCACGTCTTCGGCAAAGCCGGCATAGGGGTAGCGGCCTAGAAGCGCCTTACCCGTGAACTTCAACGTCGCGGTGTCTTTGGCAAAGACCGGTAGGATTGCCACTCGACCGGTTTTTGCTTCGAAATAGCCCGAGAGCCAAACAAAGCGTTCATTAATGTCGCTCTCAGAGCGAGCCGCGAATAGAAGGCACCGTGATCTTTGCATCAACGGCACCACTTCCTTCCATGTTGCATAGGCGTGGGCACCTCGACCGGCAGCCAGAGGATCGGGACAGACCACCTGACCGGTCGCTTGTAATTCGGATACGAGCCACAAAGCCTCATTTGCCGATAGGCCCGCGTGGGAAAGGAATATGTCGAACACTTGACCGCGCCGGTGTGGGTGATCCGCCTGTGCAGCACCTACTTGTGAAGCACTTGGAAGAACAGCTTTCTCCTTCCGACCACGTCGCCTGTATTTTTTTCGCAGATCCTTTATGGTTAGGAGGGTCATCACCGCCAATTGTACAGGATTACGCCCGGTGCGCCTTTTCTTCGGCCTTCCAATTGACGACAAAGCGAGGAAGCAGATTCGCGAAGCCGCGGCTTCTTTGGGCAAGCAGTCCCCCGCCGTTCGCCTCGTCCGTCCCGAGAACTACCATGTAACGCTTCACTTTCTCGGGGAGGTCCCGGATTCCGCCGTTGATGCGTGCCGCAGTCAAATGGCTGACGCCGCCGGCATCGTGTCGGGCGCCATCGTTCTTCCTTCGCTCACAATCGGCTCCTTCCCGCGCTCCACCCGGCGCCCGCCCCGTGTAGTCCACTTCGCCGCGCCGGACTGCCCCGCCCCGCTTGACCGCCTGCACCGAAGGCTGGGGCAATCGCTCGAGACCGTGCTGAACGACATAAACAACGGGCGCGGTTTTTCCATACGAGGCGGCGCCTTTATTGCCCACGTCACCATCGCCTACGTAAAAAAGCGGGCGGAAAAGAACGACCTCCGCCTCCTTCCGGCGGACATAGCGGAACTGGCGGCCACGCTCGAGCCGGTGGGACCGGTGTCCCTCGGCCGACTTGTTCTCTACCAAAGCACCCTAACACCAAATGGATCGGTTTATGGGGAGCTCGCGTCCGTCGAATTAGGTTAGGACGTGGGCGCTCGCCGCCCGGTGACTGCTTCCAAGCGCCGCCTGTTTGACGAGGGCACAAACCTCCGGTAATCTCTGTGCACGTTCCAACAACGCCATATCTATATCGGGAGGCGATTTGTGATTCGAGTTGAAGGTCTTACCAAACAATATGGACCGCACACTGCCGTCGACAACGTGAGCTTTGAGGTCGGCAAGGGAGAGATCGTCGGCTTCCTCGGACCAAACGGTGCCGGCAAGTCGACCACAATGAACATCGTAACGGGCTACCTTTCGGCTACTCAGGGGAAGGTCCTCATCGAGAACCAGGACATCCTCGACGAACCGTTGAAAACCAAGGAAAAGGTCGGCTACCTTCCCGAGGCCCCTCCCCTCTACCCGGAGATGACGGTAGACGACTACCTCAAATTCTGTTGCAAGATAAAAAAGGTCCCAAAGAACGAGATTCAAGACCGCATCGACTCGGGCCTCGAGACCGTCAAGATCCTCGATGTGCGCAAGCGCCTATTGCGAAACCTGTCCAAGGGCTACAAGCAGCGGGTCGGACTGGCACAGGCCCTTATGGGCGACCCGGAAATCTTGATTCTCGATGAGCCTACTGCGGGCCTCGATCCCAAACAGATCATCGAGATTCGCGACCTGATCAATTCTCTTGGTGAGAGCCACACCGTTGTGCTGAGCTCCCACATCCTGCCGGAAGTCAGTGCCGTTTGCCGGCGGGTGATTATTATCAACAACGGCCGGATCGTTGCGGACGGCAACCTTGACACGCTCGCGCAAGAGCTGTACGACCGGGGCGAGCTGCGGCTTCGTGTGGTGGGCGATGTTGAGACGGTAGAGTCGGTGCTTTCCGCAATGCCGGATCTGGAGTCCATCAACGTCACACACGCGCCTGAGCCGGAGTCCGTTGATGTGCTGCTCAAGACGCGCGAGGCAAAGGACATTCGCCGCGACGTATTTCGTGCGCTTGCGGCCAAGGACATGCCGATTATCCAGATGTCCAACGAGAACCTCAGCCTCGAAGAAATCTTTCTGCAACTCACCGTGGAAAAGGAGGTGGGCTAATGGGCGCCATCATTCAGCGCGAGCTCAAGAACTACTTTCAGACACCCCTCGGATACATCTTTATGGGCCTCTTTTTGATCGTGTCGGGTTTCTTTTTCTCCTACGGAAACCTGGTAACACGGAACCCGAACTTCGTAAGCTTTCTGTCGAACATCATCTTTATCTACATCTTCGCGGTCCCGCTCTTGACCATGAGGCTTATATCTGAGGAACGCCGGCAGCGAACCGATCAGTTGTTGCTGACAAGCCCTATTACCGTTCCTGCAATCGTGCTTGGCAAGTTTCTTGCCGCGTTTATTGTCTTTCTGTTCACGGTACTCGTGACCGTGCTTTACGCGACTGTTGTCGGTATTTACGGCAACTTGGCAATTGCCGAGACCATCGGTGGGTATCTGGGATTTATCCTTATCGGAGGCTCATTTATTTCGATTGGAGTCCTCATCTCGTCGGTAACCGAAAGCCAAGTGACGGCGGCGTTTTTTACCTTTTTTGGCTTGCTGTTTGTTTGGCTCATCGAGCTTGTAAAACAGATCGTCCCCGTAGACCCTGTCTCGGGAATTATCTTTGCTGTTGTGGCGGCCATCGGTGTGGGACTCTACTTCTACTTTTCCACGCGCACGCTTCTTGTCGGAATCATTGCAGCGGCGGTAGGCGTAGCGGCTGTTCTTGTAGTCTATGTTGTCAACTCCGCGCTATACGCAGGACTCATCGAAAACGTTTTAAACTGGTTTAGTCTAATAAACCGCTTCGAAAACTTTTCGCTTGGAATCTTACGCTTAGACTCAGTCGTGTACTACGTGAGCTTTATGGCCGTGTTTTTGTTTCTGGCAATGCGTATTATCGAAAAGAAGCGCTGGGCATAGGGGGTAGGACATGAATCTTCTTTCCAAGCTTTCACGAACCGGTAGCTCCCAAGGCGTCAAATACGGCGGCTACGCCGCCATCATCACCTTTGTTGTCATTGTGGGCGTCGTTGTAGTCAACCTGATCGTTGGCCAGGTCAATGCCGAAGTCGACCTTACCAGAAGATCACTGTTCACGCTGTCGGACCAGTCCATCAACGTTATCGAGACGGTCGAACAGGACGTCGTAATCTATGTGCTTGCCGGACGCGGCCAGGAACCGACCGAGATTCTGGCAATCCTGCGGCAGTACTCGCAGCGATCACCACGCATCTCTTTAGAGGTGATAGACGCGGAGGCGAATCCCGGCCTGATCAGCACCTACGACCCGGAGAACGAGGGAATAGCCAACGGCTCGGTCATTGTTGCCGGAGAGGAAAACTTCCGTGTTATTCCGCAACGTGACCTCTTTAGTATCGACCCACAGCGCGGGGTCACCGGCCTTACTGTTGAGCGCCGGGTTTCCAACGCGTTGATCTACGTGAGCACCGGCAGCACACCAAAGATCTACCAAACATCCGGGCACGGAGAGGTCGACTTGACAACTGTGCCGGTGTTCCCCGCTGAAATCGAAAGAGAAAACTATCAGCTCGAAACGCTAAACCTGGTGCAGGCCGACGCGGTTCCGGCGGACGCAGCCATGGTCTTGATGATTCGGCCACGGTCGGACATCTCGGAAGAGGTCGCCCGCAAACTCCGCGACTACTTGCTCGGCGGCGGCAAAGCGTACATCGCCGCCGGCGGAGGATTTCTCGACTTGCCGGGGTTGAACGATCTACTCGAGGATTTTGGTGTGGAAATACTCTCCGGGATAGCTCTCGAAGGCGACGGTGACTATTACGTCGACAATCCCACACAGATAATTCCAACGATGAACGAGGAGCAACAGATCCTCGAGCCGATTATAGAAGACAATACAATCGTTGTTGCCTCGAGCGCGCAGGTACTAAGCCTTGTGGAAACGCGTGACCGTGAGTTGAACATCACCGAGCTGCTTACAACCTCCGCCGCGGCCTACTTCCGGCAGGACCCAACGATCCAGACCCCCAACCGCGCCCCTCAGGACCTCGGAGGTCCCTTTCCGCTTGCGGTCAGCATCGAGCTTGTGCCGTTTGGAGAAATGGAGGGCGACACGAGGCTTGTGGTTACCGGGGCGCCGTCCATCGTTCTTCCCGTAGGTCAATTTGGTCAGTACGGCGTGCTCCCCGGCAACATAGATTTTTTTATGAACAGCCTTGCCTGGATTCAGAATCGCACCGACGCAATTTCCGTCCGGCCCAAGAGCTTGATCCAGTTTCCGATGCAGTTGAGCGCCACGGAGACGCTTGTGTTTTCCGGTGTGTTTGTTGTTCTCATTCCATTAATTCTCCTTGTTGCCGGACTCGTCGTCTGGCTCCGGCGCCGCCACCTCTAGGGGCGGCACTCCGGCGACGCCGTCCTGACCGTGCGCGGCGCGGCCCAACTGTGGGCTGCGGTCACTCCGCGCGCGGTCGGCGGCGCCGTTATCTCGATCGTCGGGGTCACGACTCCAATCGATAAGAACGATGGCTAGTGTAGTGTACGACAAATGAGTTTGATAAATGGTGAAGCAGTGGCTCGAGAATCATCCGCGGTTTCACCTTCACTTCACTCCTACAAGTAGCTCATGGCTCAACCTGGTAGAACGCTTCTTCGGGGAATTGACTCAGGTGGTCATCCGTCATGGCAGTTTCACCGGAATCAAGGAGTTGATAGCAGATATCGAGGGCTACATTATCGAGCGGAATTTGAACCCGAAGCCGTATGTGTGGCGGGCGACCGGTGAGAAGATCCTTCGGAAAACTGAATCAGCTCGCCAGGCTCTGGCTGCCCAGCGCGCGGATGCCTAGTATTTTCGCGTTAAGTATCGGACAGCACAC
>CAZFLD010000083.1:0-16545 GCA_964519835.1 uncultured Spirochaetales bacterium | reverse complement strand
AACTCCGGAAATCAGTGAAGAACTTGGGCAAAGACAGAAACACGCTTATTTTAGGTCTAGTTCCACAGTCGGCTGAATCCGGCTACTCTGACTCATACTTCAGCAGGCGGTTCAGGGCGGTGACCAGACTGCCCCCCAAACATTACTACCTCAGGCTCAAGGTTGACACCGCTCATATGCTTCTGCGAGAAACCGACCTGTCGATCAGCGAGATCGCCGCACAACTGCACTTCACCGATGCGTTCTACTTCAGCAAGACCTTCAAGCAGTGGACCGGCATGCCCACCAAGCGCCGCGCGGCGACTATGACGTGGTCGGTTTTTCGGCCGCCGTCCCCGCGCTCTTGTAGAAGTAGACCAACTTTGGTACATATCGAGGCACCCTAGGCCTGCGTCCGATTCCAAACAGGCGACAACGGAAGACGACAACGGAAGACGGCGGGGGAAGTCGGACCCCGGAAGACGACCCCCGGAAGACGATCCCAAAAGGCGGTTCAAAATATGGCCCAAAGCATGGATACACGCGTGACCCTGAGTCTAAACGGTACCTGGCAACTCACCTACGCGGAGGGAAGACCGCGGACGCTCGTGGAGCAGTTCCTGGCCGAAGAGGTGCCGGGCCGCGAGTTAATGACAAGCAATGTCCCGGAGCCCGTTCACGCCGCCCTCGAGCGCGCCGGCATGATCGAGGCGCCGGAGCTCGCCATGAACTCACTCTCATGCCGCTGGGTGGAAGAGTGCGCGTGGGTCTACCGCCGACGCTTTGAGTTTACCAACCCCGGAGGCGGCAGACGGAGCTACCTCCGTTTCAGCTGCCTGGATATGGATACAACGGTCTACCTAAACGGCGACCGCGTCGGCTCCCATCAAAACGCCCACCGTCCGGCCTGCTTCGACGTGACCGAGTCCCTGCGTACCGGTTCCAACGTGATCGTGGTTGTGGTGGACAGCGGCCGCGATCGGGTTGCGAACCTCCCCCGGGACACCACCCGGAACCGCCTGGTCGAAGTGACCAAGTCCGCCTGGTTGCGGCGGCCGCAGTACCAGGCGGGGTGGGACTGGAACCCCCATCTCTTCTCGCTCGGGATCCTCGGTTCCGTCGAGCTGGTAAGCTCCGGTATGCCCATCGTCGACGAGGTTGGGGTGGTTGCCGAGGTATCGGAGGATCTTGCCGCGGCTCGTGTTCGCGTGCGTCTTCGCCTTCTGGGCTGCCCGGCAGAGCAGGAGGCGACCGTTGGTGCATTCCTGCGCGAGGCATCCCGGTCGGCCTCCACGGGGGAAGCAGGCTCCGTCTCTCCAGCCTCCACCGGCGAGGCGAAGCCGGTTGCCGAGACAACCGGCACCGTCGGCATTGACGGTGGCGAGCTCGAGCTCTCGTTCACCGTCGAACGGCCCAAGCTCTGGTGGCCGTGGGAGCTCGGGGAACAGCATCTCTACGAGCTTGACGTGACCCTTAAAGCTGCCGGAGCCACGGACCATTTCACGCGCCGGTTCGGCATGCGTCGTGTCGAGTTGCGACGGGAGGACGACGGTGTCGGAGGGTCCACGTTTAACGTTGTGGTCAACGACACTCCGGTGTTCTGTAAGGGCGCCAACTGGGTGCCGCCAAGTCTCTTTCCCTCGGCGGTCGCCGATGACCGCTATCGAGAGCTGGTGAACCTGGCGCGGCAAAGCAACATGAACATGCTCCGCGTTTGGGGAGGCGGTACCTGGATGCCGGAAGCCGCCCTCGCGGCCTGTGATGAGCTTGGTATTATGGTCTGGCACGATTTTCTGTTTGCCTGCGCCGACTACCCGGGGAACGACGACGGGTTTATGGAGGACCTCAGGCACGAGGTAAGGTGGGGCGTTCGAGCTATGTCTCCCCATCCCTCGCTTGTGGTGTGGTGCGGGAATAACGAGGTGGAGCAAACCCAAAAAGATCGTGGGACGCCGGGGAGCGCCTTTTACTCGCTATTCTTAGATACGCTTCCGAGAATCGTCTCAGGAGAAGCGCCCCACACACCGTATTGGCCCGCAAGCCCCCACTCCGAACGGGGCGTCCACCCCAACAACCCCCATCAGGGCGACCAGCATCCCTGGTTTGTTACGCTGGGGAGCTTCAACTCCGTCGATTTGGACGGCGATCCCATGGACTACCGCCTCTACCGCCTGCATGACGATCGCTTTCCAAACGAGGGCGGCGTGCTCGGATCCTCGCCGGTACCCACACTTCGGTCGTTTGTGGACAAAGACGCGTGGCGACTGCGGTCGCCGGTCATGGACCACCACGACAACTTTGTATCGATCAAGACAACGCCCGCCGGACACGGTCCCGGTCACTCGTTTGAGATAATCGAGTACTGGCTGGGCCGGGATCCGATCTCCATGACGGTCGAGGAGCATGCCACGGCGAGCATGCTGCTCCACGCACGGGGGCTCGAGGAGTACATCCGCAACTACCGTCGGCGAAAGTTTTTGAGCGGCGCGGCGATCTACTGGATGTTCAACGACTCGTGGCTCTCGACTCACGGCTGGCCCACCTTTGCAAGCGACCTGCGAAAGAAGCTTGCCTTCCACCCCGTACGCCGTGCCTTTGCTCCCGTGACCGTGATTGTGGCGGAGGAGCGCGACACCATCGGCGTATGGGGGGTAAACGACCTCCTTGATGCTTGGCGTGGGCGGCTACGCTACGGGCTTGTGTCATGCGCGAGCACCCACGTCATCGATCAATCTCTGGAAGTCGAGATTCCGCCCAACGCCTCGGCGCTTCTTGCATCCTTTTCCCGTCACCAATGGACTGCCGCGGGGGTGGCGAGCCATATCGGTTTTGCCACCCTTGCCGCTGCCGAGCAAAGACGGTCCGCCGCTGAGTCGGAGTATCGAACAGTTGCCCAGGCAACGCTTATGCTCCCGCTCCTCAAAGAAATCCGCTTTGAGAACCCCACCGTCGACCTCACCGTGTCCGGCAACGAGCTGACCCTTACCTCAGACCGCTTTGCCTGGGGAGTGTGCTTGGATCTCGACGGCGAGCGATCGCTCTCGGACAACTGTATCGACGTGCTTCCGGGCATTCCCTACAGGCTTCCGTGGTCCGAGGAGCTTGGCAAACCGGAGGTCGTGACCATCGGGAGCCGGGACTTCTTGGGCGTGCGGGCATCGACCGGCGGGGACCGGATAGATGGTGAGTAAGCGGATCGACTGGTATCGGTCGCCGATAGACCGGGAGGTGTTGCGGGAGCTGACCAAGCCGAACGACCGCAAAGCGTTCTTCCACGCCACGGCGTTTGTGCTCATCTACTACGCCACCACGGCCCTATCGCTCCTGTTTTTTCTGCGTGGTCTGTGGGGCTGGATGATCGTCGCCGCCTACGTGCACTCAATGTTTGTGGGATTTGTCGGGATGGGCGCGGCCGTGCACGAGCTTTCCCACGGGACCGCGTTCAAGAGTAAGCGACTGAACAACTTCTTTTTTCGTCTTTTTGCCTTTCTGAGTTGGAATAGCTACTTCCACTTCAAGGAAAGCCACCGGCGCCACCATCAGTTTACTTCATACGACACACACGACCTCGAGCGGCCGAAAAATCCGGTGCCGTTTACGTGGCTTACCGTTGTCGGGTGGATCACCGTCGATCCCACCTACATCAAAAAGCTTCTCTGGACCAACTTGCAACACGCCCTCGGCAACACAAACGTCGACTTTTTCTTTTGGTGCCCCCTTATTCCAAAAGAAGACATTCGCACACGCGAGCTGGTGCGCTGGGCTCGAATCCTGATACTCGGCCATGTCCTTTTGGCCGTGGTGTTTGCCGCCACCGGCCTCTGGATCTTGATCTTTACGGTATCCTTCAGTCCATTTGTCGGCAGGTGGTTGAGCCGTGGCTGCCAAGAGCAGCAGCACACCGGTCTGGCTCACAACGTGCCGGACTGGCGCGTCAACGCCTACACTGCGGATTTTGGTCCGGTTATGAGTTTTTTGTACTGGCACATGAACTACCACGCGGAGCACGATATGTACGCCGCCGTTCCGTTCTACAATCTCAAGAGGCTTCGGAAGGCCCTCGAGCCCGACTTGCCCGTTCCGATTCACGAATACTGGCGGGGGCTCGCACACCTCATCACAGTCAAACGGCGCTATCGCCGGGATCCCGAGTACCGATATATCCCCGAGTTCCCGCCGAGCGCGAATCCTCCGAAGCTGCGTTAAAGATGCAGCCAACAATCGTCCCGCAGGGGGTTCGTCGGGAAGCGCCTTGATAACTTTAAGCGTTGCCACTCGGCGCGTGGCCGCCGATCGCGCGATGAACTTCGCGCGAATATGATTCGTAGACCGTCCCAGGCTCAGCATAACGGGCACCTGCGAAAGCACGCCCACTTCTGATTTCAATATCCCCCCGCGGCAGTGAATCAAAAGAGGCTCATGGCCACGGCAAGCTCGAAGAAGTTGCTTGCACCGATCATCGAGGAGCGCTGTATCATTGGCGGCCCCAGCATCGCCTACGCGTTCGTAGATAGCCTTGCCTTTTATGCCTACCTAATTGAGACCACCGGAGACAGCTTGAGGACGAAATTCCATGCCGTAGATCGACGCGAAAACGGACACCCGTTCATCCTGTCGCCGAGGATTCGCCTCCTTCAGACAGCTGTCCGTTTTATCTTGAGCTGCCGTGCGGTATCCCGGGACCGAGGGCTATGCCGATACGCCGAGAAGGACGAGTGGAACGGCGGGAACGCCTCTTCCCTGACGGACAACATTGTAAAACTCTCCCTCGTAGTAGGGTACCCCTGAGCTCATCTCGCGCTGAAGTGCCTTCATGGGCAGTATTTCGATCCCGACATCTATCTGGTCGCCCACGTAAAATGCCAAGTGTTTGACAAAAAGGTCATAGGCCACGAATGCATACTTTCCGAATTGGACTTCGATAGCGACGCGGTCCTTTACAAAATCAGTCTGGTTGTAGCTGAAGATAGCCTCCTCTCCAGCCTCCTCGATTTGTTGCTTCTGAACTGAAGGATCGAGCGCAAGAGTCCTGCGAATCAGTTTTTCGCTCCTAGTTACCCAGTAGCTGACGCGACTTTCCCCCCAACCCGCTGCCGCGAGCAGTGTCTTGAAGTTCGCGTTTAGGTCGATTGGACTATACAGAAGCTTGCCCTTCATCGTTTTTTCCTTCGACACTTTGGTTTGGCACTGTTTAGCATCGACTTGCCTAATGACCGCTTGTATCTCAGACCAAAGCTCGCCTCGGTGAACGAGTAGAAATTCGAGTCCATTAAGATGAGAGTAAGTTTCCGCAATCTTCAATCTACGCCTCGGTGTGGAGAAACGGAAGGCGTCTCGAATAGTGGTATCGTTGTTTTATCGTTATCGTTCCACGGAGCGACGGTCAGTTTGTTACCGCTTTTTTGGGGATCGTACACTGGTCGATGCATGGGGCGGGTCTTCAGCTCACCACGGATTGCGGCGCTAATGCGCTCGCGGCTTAGCTCGACGTACCGAGAGGAGACTTCCGAGCCGGCTCCCCGGCGATCATGAAGAATCGCAGCGATTATTGACGACCCGGTGCCGAGAAACGGGTCGTAGACCCAATCGTCCGGATCGGTCAGTGATAGCACTAGCCTCTCGATCAGTTCGACTGGAAACTGGCAGGGGTGCGATGTCTTTTCGACGTGGTTGCTCTTTACATTTGGGATAATCCACAGGTCGCCAGGGTTTTTTCCAAGTGGGTTGCCGGAGTACTGCCCCGCCTTGGGGCCTTTGAAGTGTTTTTTTGCGGGGTATTTCTGCGGGACCCGGACGGGGTCTAGATTGAACGTATACTCATCCGATTTGGTAAACCAGTTAATTGTCTCATATCGCCCGGAGAATCGACGGGTACAGTGGAGGCCGTGCTCGAAGTGCCAAACAATACGATTACGCATCTTCAAGCCGTGCTGTTGAAACACAGGGAATAGTAGAGCGTCAAGTGGCACAATGGCGCCTTTATCCACGTAGTTGCCGACTTGCCAGCAGATGCTGCCGCTTGGGGAGAGACACCGAACACATTCGCTGATCACATCTGCTTGTTGGGTCAGGTATGTGTCGATTTCGAGACGTTTCTCGTATTCTTTGCCAATGTTGTACGGAGGCGACGTGACGATCAGCTTGAAATATCCGTCGGGACAAGACTTCAGAAAGTCCAACGTGTTCCCCTCGTGCAGGACAACCCGCTCGGAAGGGCCGAGCTTTGTGCCGATTGTTGTCTCTGGCCCAAACATCCCGAAAGCGTACTTGAGCGCAGTATCCGAGTCAATGTGCATTTGCGTTACCTCCTCAAACGACCTTATTAAGCGAGCTACGTGGTTTTGGTCTCCTATCAGCCTTCCCGCTAGACACTACGGGCCTACTTTGATTTCCGCTTCAGTCAACAGGGGCGATCAGCCCAGGTTGCTTCGAAGAGGTCCCCACACCTCCCAAGTGAGTGGCCTGTTTACCCAATTTGGTCCATAATCAAAAATGGATAGACCAAATGACGACAAAACAGATAGTACGCATTCTCAACGATCGTATTGAACGGGGCGACTACGATCTCGACGGCTTTCCGGCGGAACGGCAGCTGTCGCAGGAGCTGTACACCAGCCGCATGACACTCCGCAAAGCCATCGACCTTCTAATTGACGACGGCATGTTGTCCCGTCTTTCAAACGGCCGTATCGAGGTCGGTCGACGAGACTCCGCGGGGAAAAAACGAGGCCAGATCGCCCTGATTGCCCACACAATGGAGCCGGGAAACGACAATCAGCTCTTTTTCGAGTGGAATCAGGCAATCCAGGCCAAGTTGGAAGGCGAGCATGCGGTGGTTCGGACCGAGCTCGTCCGCCACTTCAACGAACCGGTGCTCCACTCGTTGCTGGCCCGCATGGACGGCGTATTTTTACTGCCGGGTGACCAGACAGTGGATACCGACACCCAGTCCATCATCGCCGAGAGCGAACGCCTGGTTGTCCTCGACCAAGATTGGTCCTCCTTGGGAATTCCTTCGATCGTGCGCTTTCCCGCGCGTTTTCTGCGGGGACTGTGGGACCATCTTTACGACCTCGGTCACCGCCGAATCCTGCTGTTCAACACCCAGCCGGAAAGTGCGCAGATCCGCTCGTACCTCGACGAATGGAACCTCTGGTGCCGAATGCACCGTGTGGACGGGACTCTTGTCAACGAACCGGTACAGGAGTTCGGCCAAATCATCGGCGACTCGTTTGACCTCATGACGGAGCGAGTCGAATCGGGTCGGATGACGGAGACCGCGGTCTGTACCACCACCAACAACGCTGCAATCGGAGTCGTTCGAGCCCTGTGGTCCCGTGGCATTGCCGTGGGGCGTGATGTGTCGGTGTGCACCGTGCATTCTCCCCTGGCCAAGTACGTTGTGCCGACGCTGACTTCACTGCGGAGTACCTCGCTCGACCCGTTTTTACGAGCCTGTTTCGACTGGTTTATGTCTGGGGGGAACATCGAAGAGTGGAGCTCGAGTTTGCTTATGGAGCCGGCGGCGTTCAAGCTCTACGTCGGGGAGTCCTCCGGCCCTGCTCCACATCTCGCCTGAAGTTTTTCGTTGACAAATTAGACCAAATATGGTACACGATACGTAAAGCGAGCCGTAAAAGGCTCAAAATCCCTTTATTAGACCCGAGGCGTTGATCGGACGCCGGGAATACCCAAGGAGGTAGTAGATGCGAAACGTCACCAGATTTGGCCTTGTCGTCCTTTTTATGGCGCTTGTACCGGCCATTGGATGGTCGGGCGGCAGTCAAGAGGCGACGGATGGCCCATCGGACCAACCGTCCGGTATGTCCGAGTTCTCAGAGGCGCCGATGCTTGCTGAAATGGTGTCCGCCGGCGACCTGCCGCCGGTGGAAGAGCGATTGCCCGACAACCCGTATGTAGAAATGGCTCCTTCAGTTGGAAACTACGTCCGCGAGCTAAAAATCGGCGGTACCCAGCCCATTGAGAACCCGTGGAACTCCTACGTGCAGACGGGAACCAACATCTATGCACAGGCCTTTGAGGAAACGCTGCTCAATTTGGGCTTCCCAAACCAAGGCGAGAATGAGCCCAACCTGGTCGAGTCATACGAAGTATCTGACGACGGCCTCGAGATCACATTTCGGCTCCGCGAAGGTGTAAAGTGGTCCGACGGCGTTGAGTTCACCACCGAGGACATCATGTTTACGTACAACGACGTTGTCCTAAACGGCAAGATCAACATCGGCCAACGGAACCCCTTCCGCGAGATAAGCGCATCCGAGCCCGTGGATGACAACGGCTTTGTGGACATCGACCCCGACAACTACGTGCGCTTTGAACAGATTGACCGATACACCTTCACCGTGATTACGAGAGAGCCCCGAGTCAACCTGCTGAATCAGTTGCTTACTCCCGGACTGTGGTGGAATTACATGTGGCTGCCCAAACACCAGATGACGGAGTATCACCCCGACTACAACGACGACGCCACGGTCGAGGACTGGAACAATGCCCGCCGGCCCGGATCGACCGATGAACCCAGCGCCGTTTTGTCTCCCTGGGTTCCAACGGAGGTCGCCGGTGGCAACATTCTGATTATGGAGCGAAACCCCTACTACTGGCGGGTCGACCAAGAGGGAAACCAACTGCCCTACGCCGACAGAATGATTGCGCGCCGCTACCTGGACCGCGAGAGTATTGCCCTGGGTATGATTGCGGGAGAGATCGACTTCTATCTTTGGGAGCAGCAAGTTGGCCAGTACTCGGTCCTCAAGCAGCAAGAGGGAACCGGCGACTATACCGTCTACATCACTCCGGTAACGGGCGGCGAGCACAATATCGTCTTTAACCTTGATACGCCTGACGAGGGCCTCGCAGCGTTGTTTAGTGATCCCCGCTTTATTCGAGCGGTCAATCATGCGGTAGACCGTGAAGAGGCGGCAAACCTCTTTACTCGACCCCTTATCACCACGCTTTGGGCCAATCTTCCGTCGCCGGGAACGTCCGGTTACGACGAAGAGATCTACTCTGAATATGCCGCCTCGTACGACCCCGACCAGGCAGTCTCTATCTTGTCGGAAATGGGCGTAGTAGACAGCGACGGCGACGGTGTGCTGGAGTTTCCGTCCGATAATCCGCGGGCGGGTGAGCCCATAGAGTTCACGGTTATGGTGAACACCGCGCACAGCGACCGGCTTCGAACCGCTGAGGTGGCGGTGGAGAACCTTCAAGAAATCGGATTGACCGTGTTTTTGTCCACCCTCGACGGATCGATCTTCTACCGCAGACTCAACAACCTCCAAGATGCGGATTACGAAGCGGCCATCTACTGGGGTGTGAACCCCCTACGACCGGTGTTTCAACCGGGACGTTGGGCGCCGCTGTCCGAGGGACAGAACGCGGATTTCACGCCGCTTAGCACAACCCCTGAGGAGTGGCGACCCTGGCAGAACGATGTGCGGGAGATCATCGAGGAGGCCCTGGTCAGTTCGGTGGAGTACACTGAGATCCTGGAAAACATGAAGGAAGCGTACCCCATCATAGCCGAGCGGGTTCCCCAGATCTCCGTCCTCACAAACACCTACTACTTTGTGGTGGCCAACAAGATTAAAAACAATCCCTTTGAGGATTTTGGTGAGGTTATCGAGCGAGAGGGCTTCGGTCGTGTCTGGGCGGAGGGCGTACCTCGTCACGTGCGACCCTGGCGTATGTTCTACTAGACGCCGGAACCGGACTGAGTAAGAAGCGTATGAACAACCGGTCGTCTACGGAGCAGGCACCATTGCTGGATGTCACAAGCCTTTCAACACAGTTTTGGACCCACCAGGGGACTGTGCGAGCTGTTAACAACGTGACATTCTCCGTAGGCGCCGGTGAGACCCTGGGCGTAGTCGGGGAGAGTGGTTGCGGTAAGAGCGTTACGGCGCTCTCCATCATGCGGCTGCTCCCCGAGCCCCAGGGGCGCATCGTCGAGGGGAGCGTGCACTTCGCGACGAACGGATCGATGATGGAGCTTAGTGCACTCGACGCGGACGGCAGAGCCATGCGCTCCGTCCGGGGCAGGGAGATCGGCATGATCTTTCAGGAGCCGATGACCTCGCTCAACCCGCTCCACACCGTGGGTTGGCAGATAAGAGAGGCCCTGCAGCTTCATCTCGGCATGACCAAAAAGTCCGCCCACGAGCGGGCCATCGAGCTCCTCGATCAGGTGGGAATTCCCTCACCAAAGCGCACGGTAGACGCATATCCACACGAGCTGAGCGGTGGCATGCGTCAGCGTGCCATGATCGCCATGGCGATTTCATGCAACCCAAAACTGCTCATCGCCGATGAGCCCACAACGGCGCTCGACGTTACGATTCAGGCGCAGATCCTGGAGTTGCTCGCCGGACTCCAACAGGAGCGGGGGATGGCGGTTATGCTGATCACCCACGATCTCGGCGTCATCTGCGAAGTGACCAAACGAGTCATCGTGATGTACGCCGGGTGCATTGTCGAGACCGCGTCTACCGAAGAACTCATCGAGCACCCCCTTCATCCGTACACCCAGGCGCTCTTACGATCGGTGCCGACTATCGACCGAGACGATACCCTCGAGGCCATTCCGGGCACCGTACCGCGGTTGACGGACCTGCCGAAGGGCTGCCCCTTTGTGACTCGGTGCAAAGAGCGCTTTGGACGCTGCGAGGAGGAAACGCCCGAGCTGTTACCCTATTCCGACACCCATCACGTACGCTGCTGGCTCTACGTTGATGATTGAGGCATCGAAAGTGGATCCACACGCATCTCCCGTGGTATTGGAATTAAAAAACCTCAAGAAGCACTTTCCCGTCGGTCACTACGTCCTCAGAAAGCCGACGAAGTTCATTCGAGCCGTGGATGGAATAAGCTTGTCTATCCGTCGCGGCGAAACCCTCGGGTTGGTGGGCGAAAGCGGTTGTGGCAAGACCACGGCCGGCCGGTGCATCGTGAACCTCTACGAGCCTACCGCGGGAACAATCGAGTACCGTTTCGCCGACAAGGTCTATTCATCAAAAACCATGACCGGTGCGGATGCCCTTCGCCTAACGCGAAAGGTCCAAATGGTGTTTCAAGATCCGTACTCATCCCTCAATCCCCGAATGAACGTCGCCAACACGGTGAAAGAGTTTCTGGACATTCAGAAGATTGGTACGCCCGCGGAACGCAAGGATCGGGCAATCGAGCTCTTGGGGCTCGTCGGCATAGCGCCCTATCAGGCCGGTCGCTTTCCACACGAGTTCTCCGGCGGACAACGTCAGAGAATTGGTGTGGCCCGCGCCCTGGCCTTGGATCCTGATGTTGTGGTCTGCGATGAACCCGTGTCGGCCCTCGATGTATCGGTTCAGGCGCAGGTGATAAACCTGCTTCGTGATTTGCAGAGGCGTCTGGGACTCACCTACATCTTTGTCGCCCACGATTTAAACGTTGTTGCCCACATAAGCGATCGTATCGCCGTTATGTATCTCGGCAAGATCGTCGAGTTCGCCTCAAAGCGTGAGATATTCGGGAATCCCAAGCATCCCTACACGGAGGCCCTCATCTCGGCCATTCCGGCGATGGATCCACGGAAGCACGCGAAGCGAATTGTCCTCGAAGGCGGTATACCCGACCCATCTTCGCCACCGCCCGGATGCCGGTTCCACACCCGCTGCAGATATGCACAGCCGATCTGCAAGAGCGAGGAGCCGGCATTCGAGGAGATCGAGCCCGGCCACTTCGCCGCGTGTCATTTCGCCCGCGAGCTATTACTTCAGGGGAAGGGTCAGGAAGAGCGCCCAAGCGAAGGGACGACTCCCGCCGTCCCCGATGACAAAGGAGCGCGCCGTGGGTAGATACATACTCCGGCGGCTGTTGTATGCCGTTGTGACCTTGGTTGCCATTAGCGTTGTCTGTTTCTTTCTGGTGCAATTGCCCCCGGGCGATTGGCTCGATATCTACGCGTCGCGCCTTGCCGAGGGTGGCGCCGATATCGAAGCGCAGTTCATAGAAAACCTCCGGGAGACGTATGGGCTCGGCGATCCTCTGCCGCTCCAGTATCTACGGTGGGTGGGCGGCATCGTTACCCGAGGTGACTTCGGCTACTCATTCCTCCGGCAGGTGCCGGTGAGCGAGCTTATATGGTCCCGCATGGGAATGACGCTGATGCTTACTCTTACCACCACGGCATTTGTTTGGATCGTTGGGCTGCTGGTCGGCGTGTACTCGGCTACTCACAAAAACACCCTTGGGGATTACATCGTAACGTTTTTCGGGTTTGTCGGCCTGTCTATTCCCAACTTCGTCTTAGCGCTGGTGCTTATCAGTCTCGCGGTTGTCCATCTGGACTCGGGGATCGCGAGCGGTCTCTTCTCCGTGGAGTACGCCGCCGCTCCATGGAGTCCGGCCAAGCTCTGGGACCTCCTCAAGCACCTTTGGGTACCCGTCATTGTCATCGGTACGGCGGGAACCGCGGGTCTGATCCGGGTAACCAGGGGGAACATGCTTGACGTGTTGGATCAGGAGTACATTCGCGCTGCTCGGGCGAAGGGGCTCAGGCGAAGCCGTGTTGTCTGGCGGCACGCGCTCAAGAACTGCATGCATCCGTTGATCATGAGTCTCGGGATGATGCTCCCCAACATCATCAGCGGCGCCACCGTGGTGAGCATCGTCCTGAGCCTCCCGACCGCGGGCCATCTGTTCTACGAATCGCTTCGCAACCAGGACATGTATCTCGCCTCGACGTTTCTTATGCTGCTCGCGGGACTGTTGGTCGTAGGCAATCTTTTGGCGGACATCATCTTGGCTATGGTGGACCCGCGCATCAAGTTCGACTGAGGTAATAGCTTTGAACACTGAGGTACGGCAACAAGCAATCATCGACTCAGACGCGGAAACAAACATCACCACGCCGTTCTCCTTGGGCTGGAAGAAGTTCAAGAGCCGCAAGATTGCCATGATCGGTCTGGTTGCGTTGGCGCTTATGTACGTCTTTTGTATCTTCTGCGGCTTTTTCGCGCCGTACACAATCAACGAACCCACGGCGTATAAATATCATCCTCCACAGCGAATCCGTTTTGTGGACTCGGAGGGTGTCTTTCACCTCAGGCCGTTTGTGTACGGAATAGAGAGTGAAATGGACCCGGACACGTTTATCGAAGAGTACGTTGAAGACACCAGCAGGAGGTACCATCTTCGCTTTTTTGTCCGCGGCAGTGAGTATAAGCTCCTGGGCTTTATTCCCACGGACCTCCACTTTTTTGGTGTGGAAGACGGGGGACACATCTTTTTGCTGGGTACCGACTTTCGTGGGCGGGATCTCCTGTCGCGTATCCTGTACGGCGGTCGTGTATCACTAACGATCGGCATGGTGGCCGTCATAACCAGTCTGATCCTCGGCGCCATACTGGGCACGATGTCGGGCTACTTCGGTGGCGGCGTCGACATGGTGGTGCAGCGAATCGCGGAGTTTATCATGTCGTTTCCGCGGCTTCCTCTCTGGCTCACTTTGGCCGCCGCCCTTCCGCCGCAGTGGTCGTCTGTTGCGATCTACTTCGGGATCGTGATGGTCCTTGCCGTTATCGGGTGGACCAGCCTCGCGCGGCAGATAAGGGCCATGGTGCTGTCCATCCGGAGTCGAGAGTTCTGCCTGGCATCAAAGGCGGGGGGCGGCAAGTTCGGCTGGATCATGCGAAAGCACCTTATCCCCAACGTCATGTCCCACATCATCGTGGTCGGAACGTTGGGTTTGCCTACCGCGATACTCACCGAGAGTACGATGAGCTTCCTCGGCCTTGGAATACGGCCGCCGATGACGAGTTGGGGCGCACTCTTGCAAGACGCACAAAACCTGCAGGCGATTCTGCTCTATCCTTGGCTCCTCGTTCCGGCGGTTTTTATTGTCATAACGGTTCTCTCTTTCAACTTTATCGGCGACGGTTTACGGGACGCGGCCGACCCATTCGAGTACTAGGAGTTTCTGATGCATCGCGCGGACGGCGACGAGCAGCTATTTGTAGACAACCTCCTTATCGACTCGGTGCAGTGCGTGACGCGACAGGTGGTGCCCCCGACCAAGTCGGAGGCAAACCCACTTATTCTCAAAGATCAACCCTGGGAGACAATCCTCTACCTCACCTGCAATACGTGGAACGTCCACAAAAGGGACGGCAAGCTACAGGCATGGTACGAGGACTGGAACATCAACTTCGAGATGCGGCGCAGGATTGCCACCGCCGAAACCTCGTTCTTGGGCGAAAAAAAACGCATCAAAAGCTGGCTCCATCCCGACATTTCAGGCATCAGGACACTCTATGCCGAGTCTTCCGACGGCCTGAGTTGGCACAAGGGAGTTCGTGACTCTTCGCTTGGCGTACCCAACACGAATATCGTTGCGGGGAACAAGGAGTACGGCAACGTCCACGCGCCCTGTATCTTTCTCGATCCAAAGGAGGAGGATCCGCGCAAGCGCTACAAGATGATCTTCACGCGCTACGATCGCGAAGAGACCACAAGCCACGGAACAATTACCCTGGCTTACTCCGCGGACGGCATAGACTGGCACCCCAGTCCGGAAAACCCGGTTTTTGGGGACAGCGGCCCACGCCTAGGGGATGTTTGGACCATGTTCTACGACACCGTGCAGGATCGCTACGTCCTCCCCACGCGTCACATTCACATGCACCGGCATCGCAACGGCGAACGAAAACCCCATACTCCGCGAATCGGCGGCTTTTTCGGACCGTACTATCCCTTCGACAGCGCGCGTATGAACAAACGCCGGGTCTCCATTTCCTTTAGCAAGGACCTTCTTCACTGGAGCGAGCCGCAGGAGATTGTTATTCCCGACGATGCCATAGACAACTTGGACGACTGTTACTACGGCATGCAGATTACCCAGGTCGGCTCACAGTACGTCGGTTTTCTCCATCGCCTGCGCCATGTGGCGAACACGATGGAAGTCTTCCTGGTTCACAGTCGTAACCTGACCGATTGGCACCACGTTATCCCGCGCGTTCCGTTTGTCGCTCTCGGCGGCGCGGGAACGTGGGATCAGGGCATGGTCAATATGCCGAATCCCCCGATCCAGAACGGGGACGAGACGTGGCTCTACTACGGTGGGAGCCGGTGCCACCACGACTGGTGGGTGGAGGGGATCTCGAAAAAGGAAGACCTCGACGTGCCGGAGGCGTGGAACCTCAATTTGGTGTCCTTTGGTCTAGGGCTGGCGACGATGAAGCGAAACCGGTACGTCGCCCTCGCAACGGGTCCCCGCGAAGGAATGGTTGTGACCGTGGAGCTTGTGCTCGACGGAGCGGACTTGCTGATCAACGCTCGTTGTGGGATCGGCGGCAGGATCCTTGTTGGACTCGCCGACCAAAAGGGGTACGGAGTCGAGGACTGTGACGCCTTCACCGGCGACGCCACCGACCACCGGGTTACGTGGAAGGGCAAGAGCCTGCCCGCCGGCATCGGTCCCACGAGGCTTTATATCCAGATGCGAAACGCGGAGCTCTATGGGTTCCGCGCCGTGCCTTCAGCGGAATAGGCAGTTGGGAGCCCGGGGTCACTATGCTCGATAGCAAAATGGAACAGGTGAAACTTACGCCGATCGCGCCGGGCTGGGACGGCATGGTAAAAAACCTCCGGCGGGAGGGAACGCCGGATCGTGTCTACTACTTCGAGCACGGTATCGCCGATAATGTTCTCAGGAGCCTCTCAGAGCGATACGAGGTGTGGTCCGCGCGGACCGGTACCGATGAGCCGATTAGCCGCGACGAACGAGTGGCGATCCACCGATTCCTGGGCCACGAGCTCTTCCGGCTTTTCCCAAAGAATGGTCGCTTCGCGGTTCCTACCATTGACGGGCCGTGGGTGCACGAGGGTGCCGGCTTTGTGACGAGTTGGGAGCAGTTCGATTCCTTCGATTGGCCCGACCCCGCCCGCGCGGACCTCTCCGACTTCGAGGGGCTCGACCGCCGTCCGCCGGACAACATGCGCGCCTTCCACGTCTTGGATATCTGGGAGGTAGTGCGCGGCCTGATGGGCTTCGAGACGGTCTGCTATGCCATCTACGACGATCCATCCCTCGTAGAGGCGGTGTTTGAGAAAGTCGGCGGTTTTGCCCTCTCCGTGGCGGCGGCTCTCTGCGACTTTGCGTCCGTGGGAGCGATCTACTTGGCCGACGACCTGGGTCACAAGAGCGGGCTTATGCTTGCCCCGGAGCACGTCCGCCGGTTTATCCTGCCGTGGCACAAGCGACTCGCGGACCTGGTCCACGGTAAGGAGAAGCTGTTCCTCTTCCACTCGTGCGGCGACATGTACGCATTGATGGACGAATATATAGATGACGTGGGGATCGACGCGAAGCACAGCTTTGAGGAGAACGTGCTCCCGGTGACCGAGGTTAAGCGGCGATTCGGTGATCGGTTGACGCTCCTCGGGGGTGTGGATGTTGACCTGCTCGCGCGCGCGGAGAAGCGCGAGATTCGCGCCAAGACAAGAGAGATACTAGACCTCAAGCAAGTGTGATCCACACGCCGGTCTGTTAAAAAAAGCCGGAAAGGTTTA
>CAZFLD010000082.1:0-17000 GCA_964519835.1 uncultured Spirochaetales bacterium | reverse complement strand
AGGATCCCGGCGTTGTGACCACGACCGAAGTGACTGAGGAAGGCGGCTTCTCCGTGGACGTGCCGACCGCCGCCGCGCCCGACGGCGCCTCCGGCGATTATGTCATGCTCGCCTATGACGAAGCTCTGGGAGTAGGAGTGCAGCAACTCATCGGGTTCATCGAACTCCCTGCGGGTGCCGACGAATCGAGCGCGGGGTGGCCTTTGGGCGGAACCGCTCAGGGTACGACGGTAGATCTTGGGACGATGGGCGGAGATGGGGGGAATGAGCAGACTCTCGTGGCTGCGAGCGAACAGAGCGAGTTGTATGATTTGCTCGGCGCGGATCAAGCAGAGGTGCTGTTTCAGGCCGAGCGGGACAACCACTTCAAAATCCTCGCGAACAGCTTTCTTAACGCCTCGGCGACGATGCTGCCAACGACTTTTCAGAGCCACCACTCCAATCAGCTGGACAATGCCATCAATCAGTGGCTTGATCCGGAGTTGACCGTAGCAAACCGCGACTTCACCTATCAGGTGAATTTCTTCGACGCAGCCGGTCCCAACGGAAACATCCCAGTCGACCAAATTCTCAAGGGCGAGCGCAGCCTGGTTGTGGTACCTCCGACCAACGTCGAGTACCACCTCTCCGGCGAAGTCTATGGCCCGGCTCGCCCCCTCGACGCAGGCGAAATCTGGCCGCAATTCAACAACCCCGAATACCGCGTCTTCCCACTTGTGGGACCGCCGCCCGACGGGCTGTGGGAGGTCCTCGTTGACGGCGAGCTGGACGGCGTCTACGATTTTGGCACCACAAACCCGGAGGATCCCAACGGAAACTTCCTTTTCTACGTCCCATCCGTTCGGCTTAATGTAGACGGCGATACGAGTCTCCTGGAGTCCATCGAGCTACGTTTCATGGCCTGGAGCCCGAACGACCAGCAGTATGTGGAGGTGCCGGCTTCCATCGGAAACGGCATCGACTACACCTGGCGCGTAATCTCTTTCGTTTACGCAAACCCGAGCGGCGACGAGATTGGCGAGGATCTTCCGAAGGTACTTGGGCAGCCGGTGGAGATTTCGGGCGACTTTTACCTGGATCCGCACAGCGCGGATATGACAGCAACCCGTGACGTTGTCAGCGGAATCGGCCTCAACTACACGCTCGGTGGCGTCGGATTCTCGCTGTCGATGTACCGATAAGGATGAAAAACCGATCATGAGGCTGTGTCTACCAATTAGCGGGATCATCGCTATCTGCCTCCGCTCCGCTTGCGACCCCAACGGCACCCCCACCGAGCCGCAAGTACCCGCAGGAGCGGTGCGGTGACTACGACTGGGATATCGGAGGAGGGGGCTTTCGCCCTCGACGTTGATACAAGCGCGGACGTCGCGGTCGATGCGGACCGCGATTATGTCATGCTTGCCTACGACGAAGCTCTCGGCGTGGGAGTGGAGCAGCTGATCGGCTTTGTCGAGCTTCCCGCGGGGGCGGATGAGTCGAGCACGGGCTGGCCGCTGGGCGGGACCGCTCAGGGCACAGCCCTTGATCTGGGAGTGATGAGTGGAGACGGCGGCAACGAAGCAAAGCTTTGTGGCGGCAACGTCCCAAGATGACCTGTACGAGCTGCTGGGTGCAGATCGTGCCGACGTGCTGTTTCAGGCCGAGCGCGACAACTCACTCAAGCTTCAGGCCAGCCTTTTCCTCAACCGTGACAGTCTGCTTGCGCTGCCGGACACCGAGGAACAGGTGTTGGAGGGGACGCTTCAGAACGCCAGGAACTCGGTCAGTTCCATCGATGACGCCTTGGGAACCTACACCTACTCGTTTGGATTTGAGCGTGCGCGGAATGACCTCGAGTGGGCCGACTTTGCCGACGGCAGCAACGTGTTTGTCGTCACACCACCGGCCGTGGTTACCAGTACGAGCGGGGAGTCGGCTCCGAACGTTTTCGGACCGGAGGATCCGATACGATCGGACACGTATTGGCCAAACGGCGGGGACCCGGACCCCGCCGGCATCAACGGTCTGAGCTTTCGCGGGCCGCCGCCGGAGGGCCTGTGGACCGTAGAACTAAACGGCGAGCTGGATGTTGTCGTGGACATGAGCTTCGCGAACCTCTTCGACCCCGACCGCAACTTCTACTACTTTGTCCCGAGAGTCCGGGTGAACGTCGCCGACGACGAGCGAGTCACCGGCTTCGAGATCGACTTCTCGTACTGGGATGGATCCACGGGAACCTACATCGATGTTCCGGAGACGACGGCCGTCGAGACCGAATACATCTACATCCAGATAACCGAGCCCGACGATTCACTTACCGACGTGGACCTCGAGTTTGAGTCCGGAGTCGCCGCAGCCCCCGCTGATGTTTACTGGAACGTGGAACCTGAACAGCGGCAACTCGAGGGTTTGCGTGTTGGATTTGTTGCCGGCACCCGGATCGCGTTTGCATTCGGGAATGATGCCGCGGACGGGGACTGATACTGACCACTCGAGACCATCTGGAGGCAGCATGAAATATAGGAAAGCATTGGGGACGATCAGCCGACTCGCGATCGCGGTTTTCACCGCCGCCGTTGGTATTACCGCCTGCAACAGCAACGGCACTCCCACCGAGCCGCAAGTACCCGCCGGAGCAGTCCGGCTCCAGGGCGCTTTTGACAACCTGGTCCCGGCCGAGACGATCATTGAGGCTCGTGCGGCGGCCGCGCAGGGCAGTCTCGGACTGGACAGCGCAGCCACGAACCGCGGACGCGGAAGTCTGTACAACTCACGATCCCTCATCTCCCAGAGCGCGAGCATAAGTGCGATTCTGTCAGGAGTGGAGGTCGATGACTTTGACCTGCCGGGCGTTGTGACCACAACCGAGGTGACTGAGGAAGGCGGCTTCGCGATCGATGTTGATACGAGCGCCGACGTCGTAGCAGAGCGGGCCGGCGACTACGTTATGATTGCCTACGACGAGACGCTCGGGGTCGGTGTTCAACAGCTTCTTGGATTTATCGAAGTTCCGGCCGGGGCCGATGAGTCGAGTGCGGGCTGGCCGCTTGGGGGGACAGCGCAAGGCACGACGGTGGACCTCGGAACGATGGGCGGGGACGGCGGGACCGACCGGGCCTTTGTGGCGGCCGCCGAGCAGGAGGGTCTTTACGAGCTCCTTGGCGCAGACCAGGCGGCGATTCTGTTCGAGGCCCGTCGGGATAACTACCTAAAGGTTGTCGCCAACTCACTTCTCAATCGTGATGCGGAACTATGGTACTTCGGCAACCTGTACATCACGGCAAAGCTTAACAGCGCGAAGGATGCGTGGACTCCGGTCGCAACAGTCACCGAGCCCGCCGGGGGAGCCCCCGATAGCTACTTCGGCTACTTCTACGGGGTCAACTTCGACTCAGACGTCTACGCGTGGTCGGACTTCGAGGCCGGACCAAACTCGTTTGTACTCACGCCTCCTGCAGACGTGGTCCCTCAGAACAGCACCGACACCTTCGGTCCGGAGAGACCCCTTGGCTCTGATCTGTTTTGGCCGAACGGTGGCGAACCCGACAATGACCTGATCAATGGAGTCGGATTTGTGGGACCTCCACCTGAGGGCATTTGGACCATGGAGGTAAACGGCGAGTTGGATGGGGCCTACGATTTGTCGTTTTCAAGCCTGTTCAACCAAGACGATGCATTCCTCTACTTTCTTCCCTCATTCAGAATTAACACCGACGACACCGACCAAATACAGAGCTTTGAACTGCGGTTCTTTGTTTGGGACTTCGATCAACAAGAGTACACCGACTTTCCCATACAAGATGTCCCAGTCGATTTCTCGGTGAGCTACGGGGCAAACACAGAAGCCGACCCGGACGGGGTTGGTGAGTTACTAGACTTTGTCGACGGTGTCGCCACGCCGAGTTTTGAGATCTACTGGCCGACCTCGGACGCGGGCAATCGCATATGGGATCTTTCCATGGGCTACTCGATTGCCGGAATGTCAGTTGATTTCATTTTCCAGCCCGACTACGACGAGCTATGACGAGTCGCAAGGGAGGACCGATGCAGTGTAGACGAAACGGCAGATCCTGCTTGACAGTGCCGGCGGTGATCGCGATTACCGCCCTGCTCCTGGCCGCCTGCGACCCCAACGGCATCCCGCTTGGTACCGTTCGGCTTCAGGGCGCTTTCGATAACCTGGTGCCCGCAGAGACCATCGTCGAAGCTCGTGCGTCGGAGCGAAACGGCAGCCGTGCCCTTCTGCCCGGTGCCCTCAATCCCCGCTCCCTCATCTCCCAAAGTGCAAGTATCAGTGCGATCCTCGCAGGCGCGAATACGGGCAATTTAGACGAGCCCGGTGTCGTAACCACCACCGAGGTGAGCGAGGAAGGCAGCTTTGCCCTCGACGTACCCACCGCGGCTGCGCCCGACGGCGCCTCCGGCGATTACGTGATGCTTGCCTACGACGAGTCGCTGGGAGTCGGGGTTGAGCAGCTTATCGGCTTTATCGAGCTGCCGGCGGGTGCCGACGAGTCGAGCGCCGGCTGGCCCTTGGGTGGGACGACACAAGGCACGACGGTGGACCTGGGGATTATGGGCGGGGACGGCGGGGTCGAGCAGAGCATTGTTGCCTCGAGCGATCAGAACGAACTGTACGAGTTGTTGGGGGCGGATCAAGCTGCGGTGTTATTTCAGGCGCAGCGGGACAATTTCCTGAAGCAAGCGCAGAATGACTTTTTGAACCCGGACGTCCCATTCGGAGTTCTGTACATCCATACTCTGCCACGTGAGAACGTCCCCGTGAACGCATGGGAGGATCAGTCAACCCTCAGCCGGCTTGATGCGCCGAATGTAACGATCATGTTCCAGAACATCGAACGAAGCCTGTTCGAGGGTATTCGCGACGGCAGTCGGCCATTTGAGATCACGGCTCCCTCCGAAGTGACGCCGCGGGTCGACGGTGCGACACCGACCAATACGATAACGTTTGAAGAGTTAGATTTCCCCGACGATAACCCCGCTTTTAGCCTCGTAATCGATCTAGAGTATATTTCCGGAATTTGGGACGTGTACCTCGATGATCAGCAGATTGCCGCTTACGACTGGGGGCTCACCCTCCCAATAGACGAAAACGGGGATCTGCTTGCATATGTGCCTGCGCTATTCATTGAGGCGAACGAGACCTCCGGACGAATCGAGACGATCACCCTTCGGTGGTACGCCTTCGACAACGCATCGGGCGAATACAGAGTTGTAGACGTCGAATCGTCCGAGGATCTTCCCTTCGCAGAAGGATTCTCATTCACTTTGCGGTCGTTTGGCGTTTTGGAAGAAGAAATTGATTTGATCGTAGGTGAGCCCGTTGCCGTCGTGCCGGAGTTTTACACTCCGACGGCTGCGCAGTCCGACGGCTCAAATGAGCTCGTGGGGGCATCAGTCGGATACACGATCGGCGGAGTCGTCATTCTGACCGACCTGTACTTGGAGGAACCCTAGGTGTGGCCATTCAACATCGGACCGCGCAAACTCCGCTACCGGCAGTGCAGCCTGTAGTGCAGTATTGCGGGGAGAAGAATGCACGCAAATTGCCGATTGTCTCAACTGGTCCATCTCGTACTTCCCATGACCATCATCTCGGCCGTGCTGCTGCTCGTAACCGCCTGCGACCCCAACGGCACCCCCACTGAGCCGCAAGTGCCGGTAGGAGCGGTCCGGCTCCAAGGCGCCTTCGACAACTTGGTCCCGGCGGAGACCGTCGTCGAGGCCCGCGCGACGGAACAGACCGCCGATGCCGCTACGAGCCGCGAACCCGGAGGTTCCCTCAACCCACGATCCCTCATCTCCCAGAGCGCGAGCATTTGCGCGATTCTCGCGGGCCTGAGTTCGAGTAACCTGGACGACCCGGGAGCGGTCACCACGACCGAGGTCCAACCCGAGGGTGGTTTCACCGTCGACGTCGATACCGCGGCTGCGCCCGACGGCGCCTCCGGCGACTACGTTATGCTCGCCTACGATGAGTCGCTGGGAGTCGGCGTGGAGCACCTGATCGGTTTTATCGAGTTGCCGGCCGGGGCCGACGAGTCGAGTGCCGGCTGGCCCCTGGGTGGAGCCGTACAGGGTGCGACGTTGGACCTTGGGACTATGAGTGGAGACGGCGGGGCCGAGCAAAGCATCGTTGCCGCGAGTGATCAAAACGAGCTGTACGAGGCGCTTGGAGCGGATCAGGCGGCGGTGCTTTTTCAGGCGCAACGCGACAACTTCTTCCTGAACAGCCAGAACACATACCTGAATCGGGATGGCCCGCCAATTCTGGAGTTTGCGAACAACCTCAACGGTGACGGGAACCTTGTGCAGGACGCGTGGACAGGAGGTGCGGATTTCGAGACGCTCGCCACTCCATCGTATGAGCTCATCGTCAGCATCGCCGAAGGCTTTCCGGATCTCGCGCAGCAGCTCGAAAACCGGACGATCGATTTGGCGATCGTTCCTCCGGAGACCGTCGACGGCCTCGAGACCGGCACAGCCGGACCGGGTGATCCCATCACAGTCGCGGATGAAGACCAGAGCGCTCCGGATCCCACAAGTCTTCGCTTTGTGCTGAGCGGTACGCCACCACAGGGTGTTTGGCCGGTCTCGATAGCGGGAGAACCGGTGGCGGCCTACGACTTTGCCCTCGCCTCGTACTTCAATCAAGAGGGGCGGCTGCAGTACTACGTCCCCGAGGTTCGGCTCCTGGTGGCGGACAACGGACTCGTCGAAACGGTGGAGATCCGCTGGACCTATTACGACCCGGTGCAGGACTCCTACGAAATCGTCCAGGACGTGACGGATACCCTGCCCCTGTTCAATACCGGTTGGCAGCTCGACCTCAAGGCAGACACAACGGAGATCACGATCGTGGACTCGGTAGTCGGCACTCCTGCGACCGTCTCCACTCCCATCTACTTCCCGCCCTCCCCGGGCGGAGAGCTCGAGCTGTCCGCGGTGGTGATCCGAACGGACGTTGCGGGCATCTACACCAGTTCGCGTTCCAGTTCTGAACACGCCGACGCTGAGGCATCTGGACGATTTCTCTGCGAACTGAACGCTCCGGCTGCCACCGGCGCGCGATCCGCGACCGGCGCGACCGCCGGCATTGTTACCGCGCTCGCTGTCACGCTCGCGGTCGCTCCGACATCGCGTTCGACGACGGTCCGCGTTGACGCGGTCCAGTGGTAGCATTATGCTATCGCTATGAAATCGCTCCATATTCGTGATGTGGACGAGCGCGTGCTCGAGCGTTTGCAGCGCCTTGCCAGGCTGCATCATCGGTCCGTCCAGGGAGAGGTACGCGCCATACTCGAGGAGGCGGCGCGCTACGCACCGGAGGAACGAGCGGCGCCGGTGGACCTGGTCACGGTGGATACCGGCCGCGCGAAGCCTTGGTCACGCGCCGAGATCTACGGTGATGACGCGCGGTAGTACGCTCCTGCTTGACACAAACGTGCTGCTGAGCGCCACTGATCGAGCACGATTGGAACATGCGTCCTGTCTGGAGTTGCTCCGGAGAGCCGCAGACTCGGGCGTGCATTTCGTCGTCACCGGTCAGGTTCTGCGCGAGTATCTTGTAGTAGCTACCAGATCGATTGAGGCGAACGGGCTTGGACTCAGCCCGGCTCAGGCGGTGCGGAACACCAACGAGTTTCGAACCCGCGTCCACCTACTCCCCGAGACTCGCGAAGTCTCTTCAGAGCTCACGAGACTCGTGGCGGAGCACTCCGTGCAGGGCAAAAGGATTCACGACGCCAACATCGTCGCCGCGGCGCACCATCATCATGTCGGTGCCATCATCACCGCCAACACGGTCGACTATGATGGGCTGTGCCGTGTGTCGGTGCTTACACCGGCCCACGCGATGGACGCGATGCAGGAGCTGTGAGGGCGATCGGATCACCAGTTGACCAAAATCCGTACGCCGACGATGCGGATTTCAACCACCCGGAATCGTGGGCATACATGCTCATCGAACAAGGTCGAGCTTGCCTAAACTGTGGTGGGCAAAAGTACGTGGGCGGCCCAAGGAGCCCCGCTCGTGACAACGCCACGCGCCGGCCACCAGGAGTCGATCAAACAGGTCCGCGTGAAACCGCGACAGCTCAGTTTCCCGGTAGATGTCCCTCCGCGTCAGCGAGAGCCACGCGACCGATCACCGGCGCGCCTGCTCGTCAACACAGAACTTCGGCAGATCGGGTAGCCGAAGTTCACCCCTCCCGTACTTGAGTGCAATCTCGAGCACCGATATGTCACTTAGGGTGATGATGTTTCTATCGTCATCTATCAGCTTTTCGGCCTCCCCCGGCCCGGCCGAACGCGACTACCCACACGGACTCAGAATCATCACGGACTCGGTTGTGCGCTCATCCCGCAGATCTTCGCTCCGTGGCGTTCGGCCGCTGCTACTCACATCGGTCCGCCGGCCGGCGAAGAACACATGCCTGGTCCCGCGCCGGCTGTCCGGTGGCGAAGATTGTTCCACTCGCCCCCGGCGACAAGAGCCCGGGTCCCGGCACATGGCGTGAACAGGTCACAATAGCACCAGACTTCGACGCTCCGATGCCGGAGATCGAGAAGCTCTTCGCAGGTCAAAGCGATTGATGTACTTGCTGGACACTGACGTATTCCTCTGGTGGATGGTAGAGCCCGACCAGCTTAGCAAGAAGGTGTTCACGATCATAAAGGAGATGCCTGACTCGGTTCTGTTTAGTTCTATTTCCGCGTGGGAAATCGCAATAAAGACCTCTCTCGGAAAGCTGTCCGGCGTGCCGTTGTCCGGTCTCGCCGATGCCGTACTACAACAACGGTTTGTCTCACTCTCGTTCACAGTAAATCACGCGATTCAGGTCCACAATCTGCCCCACCACCATGCCGATCCCTTCGACCGAGCGCTCGTCGCACAAGCACAAACGGTAGGAGTCAAGCTGATCACGAGGGATCCTCAAATTGCCGCGTACGAAATAGAAATCGTCTGGTAGGCAGGGACAGCCGAGTCCGGGCGGAAACCGCCGCGGAACTCGGGACGCCGGCGGCCGCGGATCAGCGACTTGACGGCGGGCCGCGAAGCGCCGCCGGACACCGTCGCCGGTCGGCCAGGAGCCGCCCTCACAGCCGGCCCCCAACGCCCCCGCAACGAGGCCGCCCCGGCGGGGGCGCCGACGGCGCAATACGGTCGCCTCACCGCCACCCCGCCCCCGGTGGGCCGGCGACCGCCCCAATCGGGAACGGCAGGAGTGCGATTGGGCGGGCCGCCAAAGAGAGGAGGGCCGCCTCGCTGTCGTCGCCGGCGATCCTGTTGGTCCGCATAAAGCCACAGCGGAGGCAGCGGTGGATCAGACTCCACTCGCCGTCCTCCCGGACCCACACGCCGATCGGTGCCATTGTCCCGAGACAGTCCGAGCGGCGGTCGCCTGTTTCGTCATCGACGTAGAGAGAGTGGAGGCAGTACGGACAGTGGTTGCGGTGCGCCGTCCCGTAGCGCGGCATCTCGACGTGCCGGCCGCAATGCCGGCAAGAGAATCCACGGGAGCGATCGTCTCGCCGATGCTTGGATGACATGGCGATACCCTCGGTGCTGTCACGAGTAGTTGTGGTGGTATGGATGTCCTGTTCAGAGGAGCTATACCGCGAAGCTGTGCCGCGGCGTGACAAGTGGATTGCTCAGAGCGAGTGCCGTAAAACGGCCACGCCTCGAGTCAACGAATCAGGCGGAACCTAGCGACCGACACTCGCGAACAGGAGCATCCCAATTACAAAGGGTTTCATCCGACCTCCTGAATGCGAAAGTGAACGGAGCCTACACGGCAGCAGCGGCGTGTGTCAACACCCGGCCTTCACCCACACCTTCTTCAAATCGACCGTCGCATGGAGCCGCTCGGTTTTGAACTCGATACTGTCCGTGTACGATCCGAGTGACGTGTACGTTCCGGCGGCATCTAAATAAAAGGCCTCGACCGTGTTGGCCTCGGGATCGACGATCCAGTACTCGGGTACGCCCGAGCGCTGGTAGAGATCTCTCTTGAGTGATTTGTCGCGGGAGCTCGTTGACTCAGAGAGAATCTCGATGACAAGCTCCGGCGCCGCGTTGACCTTTTTGGGCGAGATGATGTGACGCCGCTCGGCATCGATTACCGCGATGTCCGGCTGAACGACATCGATTTGACTCAAATGGTAGTCGGTCGGCGCGTTGAAGACTTCCGCAAGTCCCGGCTTTTCGAGCTGCTCGTACAGTTGAAACTGAATGTGACGCGAAATCCGTTGGTGACGGGTTCCAGGAGCTGGGGACAGGTAGTGATCTCCATCGATAAGCTCATGGATTCGTCCGTCGTCGGGGAAGTGGATGTAGTCTTCGTAGGTGAGCCTTGTCTGCCGGTCAACGACGATGGCCATGTCATAAGTATAGCGATTTGCGACAGGGCCTGCCACGGTGCCCGCAACCCCTTACTCCAAAACCCGGACTCGTGCCGATTCGAGGCCAAGCTCGATCTCCACTCGATGCGCCTCTGCCGGCACGGCGATGGTCGCTTCTTCGCGCACCGAGCGGAGCGTGTTGCCGCCGCTTGCCCCTCCTTCATCTGCGCCCGGAGCACCGGGCCCGCCGCCGACGCCCTCCAGCCGGCGAGCCCCGACAGCTCGGCTCGTATTCTTGCGAACTCGTCCTGCCACTGATCCCGCACAAAACTCATCCCCGAGTTCCGGATCTCCCACGACCCGCCGCCGGCCTCGACGTGTATGTCGTAGCCGCCGCGGTCGTAGACCTCCTCCTCGACCCAAACGCCGATCCTGTCGGCCCGTTCACGACGAACCAGCTCGTAGACCTCGTCCAGGAGATCATCCGTTGCGACAAAGACCAAAAGGCGCCGGTGCTCACCCTCCCACTCGTGGATGTAGGAGACCTGTGACGAGAGGCGGAAGACTTGGCCACGATGAACCATGCCGCCGTCGAGACGTAGACGGACTGCGAAATCCTCAGGCCGTTCGGCAGGCAATGTGCCGGCACAAGCGCCGAGGCCGATAAGGCCGACAAGAGCGAGAAAACAGGCGTGCGCGACAAAAACCACACGCATGTATGATTCCGGCAAAGCACGCGGCAGCATCGTCTGGTATCATAGCAGAATGCAGACCTTCGATTACAAAAAACAGCTCAAAGAGTTCTATGGCGCCTCGAAGATCAAGCCCGTCATAGTCGACGTGCCCGCGTTTCCTTTTTTGCTGATCGACGGTACGGGAGACCCAAGCACCTCAACACGCTTTCAAGAGGCTGTCGGGACGCTCTATCCCGTTTCCTACAAACTCAAGTTTGTTATCAAAAGGCAGCGCGAAATAGACTACAAGGTCATGCCGCTCACCGGCTTTTGGACCCTCGCTGACCCGTCCGGCGATTCGATGGACCGCGACAACTGGGCGTGGGTTCTCGGCATCCAGCAACCGGACTTTGTAACAGAGGCGGACATCGAGGCGGCGCTCGCCGCCACCAAGGGAAAAAAGCCGGCGGCGCTTTTGGGCGAGCTTTGCTTTGAGAAGGTGAGTGACGGCTTGTGTGCCCAGATCCTCCATGTTGGGCCCTTCGATACGGAACAGGCCACCTTTGCCATTATGGATGCGTTTGTGGAACGGGCCGGCTACGAGTACGCGGCTCATGGCCACCGCGAAATCTACTTGTCGGATTTCACGAAGACGGCTCCGGAGAGACTCAGGACGGTGCTGAGGAAAAAGATCCAGGCCGGTCCAGCGCCTTAGTCACTCTGCGCGGACGGAGTACGTCTGGATCACGCCGCTCTTGCCCTTGACCGGCGCAGGCTCCATCTTGTCGAGCTCAAACCGATCATCCAGTTCTCTCTCCACAGCGTCGGTGATAAGGATGTCGGCGCAAAGCGCGCGGGTTAGCGTCTCCACGCGAGACGCGACGTTTACCACGTCTCCAAGTGCGGTGTATTCGAGGAGGTGCTCGGAGCCCACAATCCCCACTATCGCCTCGCCGGTGTGAATGCCGATGCCGATTGCGAGCTCCGGCCTGCTGTTGGAGGCGAGCTCGCGATTATAGATCGTCAGTTCTCTGATCATATCGACGGAGGCTGCGACTGCGTCCGTACTCTGCCAGGCGTTTGGCCTAACCGTGCCGAAGCTTGCCATAATGCCGTCACCGATTAACTTGTTTACAACGCCGTGGTTTCTCGTAATCGCACCGCTCATCCTCCTGATATAGCCGTTTAGTATGTCAACGAGGATTTCGGGGGGGAGTCTCTCGGTCAGGGCGGTAAATCCCCGTATGTCGGCAAAGAGGACCGTGACCTTTTTGTTTTGCGCCGGGAGCTCGGTTCCCTCGCCGGCCATGCGTCCCACCAACTCCGGCGGCACGAATTTCCCGAAGGTAGTCTCGAGCTCTTCGAGTGACTTCTCGAGGGTTTCCACTCGCCGCAGGTACTGCCGACTGCGAGCAGCAAGCCGCAGAACGGCAAGGCCGAAAGCAAGCGCGGCGAGTATTGCTCCAAAAAAGGCGACAACCCACGGGCTCATGGTCGTCTATAGCAGGAGTCCCAGGCGAACAAGAGCGTTCCCCAGTGCGGCTGTGCCTACGGCATCTACGAGCCTGTAGGTATCGTCCATCCGTTCCGCTAACTCACGCGTTTTTTCTTGAACGTCAAACGTGTCATACCAGACCGTCTCTCGGGTCCACGTCAACAGATGCTCGTGGCCTTCAGGGAGCCGCGGGGATTTCAGCGAGGATAGACAGGCACCAATCTCCGCATTGGTCCACCCAGAGTCGATAAGAGCGTGCTCACATGCCGTTTCAAACGCCGGACATTGAAGCGTGCGCCCAATCACAGCAAACATCATAAGCTTGGTCTCGGCGGCTATTGACGGTGATGCTAAACATCCATCCACAGCGTTTCGCAACCACTTTGCGTACGCCGTCCCCGCCACCAAGCCGACAAACGGAGAAAAGGCGTCGCCCGGATCCTGGACATCGAGGTCATCAGAGCGAGGTTTCACCGCGCCGTTTTTCTTCCCCCAGAGTAGGCGCATAACCTTGCCCACAAAAGTCTCGGCCATGTGCTCGAGATGATTCTCCGGCGGGGCTGCCAGAAACGTGCAGTTGCGGTTGCTGAAGTTGGCCGCTGTGACGACGCCGATGATCTCCGCTATTGCCGTTTGATCGAGCCCGGACTGTCGCAGCTCGTCCAGCTCGGTCTTCCCGGGTCGGGGATCCGCCTCGGCGAGTTTGCGCACAAATCGCGTTACGGGTTGGTTATTTTCTTCGGCAGTTCCCGCCTTCCGCTCTATAGAGCGGATTTCCCCTTCGTGCAGGCCAAGTATTCTGAGGATCGATCGTGCGGCGCCGTAGCAATAGCGGCAGGAATTCTGCTGACACGAGATAAACATGGTAAGTGCCGCAAGATCGGGTGAGATTTTCGACACCGTCGGCCGGAAGCACCGTACCTCCGCCCGAGCAAGCCATGGCTGATAGGCTACTCGGCGCAGAACGTCGGGGAACACGCCGGCGTAGAGGTACCTTTTGAGCTCACGTTCGAGCTCAGCGGTATCCATGGGCTCCACCAGGGGCGTGGACCAACGAATCTCATTGAGGCCCGGAAGCACTTTCACGGAACCAATATACCGCGTTGGCCGGTGTTCCAGAACCCCGCGCACCGTGCGATGTCGCCGATTGACCCTAACGTTACGTGAGGCTCTATTCTTCCTCCCCGCAGGAGGAGAGAGATGACAACCTGTTTTGTTCCTACGGACCAGTTTTATCACGAGGTGACCCAGGCAGCAGATCCGGGCGAGGCATTTGCTCGTCGTTTTGTAGAGCCCTGGCGACCGATGCTCGATATGTTCAGCGACCACTGGGCCAACAAACTCGATCTGCCCCGCTTCGGCATGCCGACCTACGGCGGCTATGCCGCCGGCATCAAAGTCGTCCAGGAGTACACGCGGCGAACCGGCGCAAGTGTCTTGAAATGCCACGAACCCTGGTGCTGAAGGACCAGTATTTCCCAGCCCCGCAAACGTTTGCAGCGACGACTCAGGCCGATTCGCGCAGGCTACCGGCAGCTGTCGCTAACTCCTTGAGCGACAGTCGGTTGTACGTGGGGCCAGCACCAGGGTTAGTGACATTACCTACGGGTCGGACCGTGGAAGGAACCACGGGCATCCACGCTCCAGAACGGCGACCCCAATGCCGGAGTGCGCGGGCATCACCACCACGCCGAGATCGTTTCCTGCCTCGGAGGCGGTTACGAAACAAGCTCCTGCAAAAGATGCGGCACGCGATTGAGATAGCGCAGGCGCAACTCGTGTCCGGGTCCTAGATCGATCCGCGAGATCGCGGTGTTGAGATGATAGATTGTTATGCTTGCCCCGGGGAGCCGGTCGAGCATCGCCTTCAACAGCGCCTCCATAAAGCCGGCGTGGCTTACGAGCGTGACCGGTCCTTCGACGCCGTCGTCGGCCCATCGCCACAACTGTTTGGCCACCCGAATCGCTCGCCCCTGGCAGGTCGGCCAATCCTCCTCCCCGGCTACCGGGGCCCACCAGCCTGCGTCGCCCACACCGTCACCGACCACCGCGGTCGGGAACGCCGCCTCGATCTCTCGTCGGGTCATGCCGGGATAACCGACCACGCCGCGCTCGTCGCGATGGTCCAGGAAGACCCCACCGTTCTCGTGCAGATCGATCCAAACTTCGGGCCGTACGCCGACCGCTTCACCGATCGTCGTCGCGGTCTCGAGCGAGCGGTGCATCGCGCTGCAAAAGAGGCGCACGATCCCGTACCCCTCTACCGTCTCGACGCTCGTCTCCTCGGGATCCCGCCCGTGGCGCTGCTCGGGATGTGGCTCATTCGCGAGGTGGTGCGCGAGCCGCTTCGCCTGTTGTCGGCCGAGTTCGGTAAGGTGCGGATCGCAGACGCGATCGGCCTGATCACGCAACGCGTTGTTGAACGACTGCGCGTGACGAATGATGTAGAGCTGCACGGGTCCTCCTCCCAACATGCCGGCGCACCGTCCGGGGCAAGGATAAAAGTGTAGTGTGAGAATTGTGCGAGTATATCGAGAATCGCACGATTTGCCACCTCGCCCCGCCGGCGCGCGCCGCGCAAAAAGGCGCCTTCGCCCTCGACATCCCGGTCTTCAACAATTATCGTGCCTCAGATGACCAATAGAGAAGGCACCAAGGCGAAACGACGGTTCACGCGCAAAGAGCGCGCCGAGTTTGTCGGTCTGGTGGGCTTTGTCGTTTCCGGGGTTCTCTTCAGCGTGTCCGCCGCAATCAACCGAGACCATATCGCCTTTGCCGGCAGTGTGATCTGGACCGGCGCCTGCATCGTGTGGATCGTCGCCCTGTTCGCGGCCAAGGGCTAACACACCAATCGCTTTGAAGCCGGTATCCGGCTGCGGAGTCACCGCAGTATACTTTGGTCGGCCATGGATGATTTTGAGAGGACCGGTCGCGCAAAAAAGCTTGCCAGGCTGGGAAGACTCAAAAAGCAAGTGACCCAAATCGAGGCGGAGCTTGGGATCGAGCCTGCCGCCGCCGATGAACGCGTTCGCGGCGTAGAGGCCGTCGACGGCGGAATTTGTTCGCTTGTCCTCGAGCATTCCCACGACATGATCTCGGTGCACAATCCCAACGGCGACTACGTGTGGGTCGGCAGGAACGCCAAAGACATCCTCGGCTTTTCGCCGCATGATCTGATTGGAAAGAGCGCCTACGAGTTTTTTCATCCCGACGATCTCGATCGGATTGCTCGTGACCACGCCGACAGCATCGAGGGTGCCCTTACGCGCGTGAAATATCGCATCCGCCACAAAGACGGAAGCTACCGGTGGGTCGAAACTCGTTCCTACACTCGTGACGACCGGGCGGGCAAGCCGCAGATTGCCGCCATCACCCGCGACATCCATGACGAGATGATGGCACGTGAAGCGGCCCTCAAGGCCGACCAGGTAGCCCAACAACGCCTCGAAAAGCTCGCACACACCGACCAGCTCACCGGCTTGGCGAACCGACTGGCCGCGGAAAAAGCCCTCCGCCGCGAGAGGGCGCGGCTCAAGCGCGGGGGGCACGCCTTTTCGATCGGCCTAATCGATATCGATCACTTCAAGTCGGTAAACGACACGTTTGGCCACAACCTCGGCGACCGTGTGTTGAAGAAGGTCGCACAGATACTCGATAAGCAGCTTCGCGAGTACGACCACGCGATTCGCTGGGGCGGCGAGGAATTTCTGGCGATCATGCCGGAGATCGACGGAAGCGAGGCGCATGCGGTCATGGAACGAGTTAGACACGTCACCGGCGAGACAACGTTCCCCAAGGTCGGCACGGTTACGATTTCCGGCGGAGTTGCGCAGGCGACACGCGAGGAAACGATGGATCACCTCATCGGGCGCGCGGACAAAGCCCTCTATCAAGCCAAGCACAAAGGCCGCAACCAGGTGGTCGTCGCGGACGAGGAGTAGCTCGGAGACCCGTGCGAGCCGTCGTTTTTTGGTCTGGGCTGTTTGTTCTGCTTTGGAACTCCGGCTTTATCGGTGCCGAGTTCGGCCTGCCCTACTCGGGTCCTTTTACATTGCTTTTGTGGCGGTATCTCGCGCTAACTCTTATCACGGGTGGTATGGCTCTTTTGCGGAGGGAGGTTCGTCGTGTCCCGTTGCGGCAGATCGGCCGTGTAGCCCTTGTTGGGATTCTGTCGCACGGCATATGGCTATCGTGCGTGCTTGTTGCGATCGATCGAGGTGTGCCGGTCTACTATCTTCTGCCGCTCCTATCCGCCGCGGCAATCACGGCGGCGAGCCTTATCCAGCGGCGTGCCGGGCTTCGTGGTGCCGACCTAGGCGGCCTTCCCATGGCTTATCAGCTTTTTGTGCAGTCCGCTGCCACGACAGTGATGCTCCTTGGTCCGGCGTTTCTGGTCGAAGGTCTGGAGACGACTTGGTCCGTGGTTTACGGGGCAAGCATGGTCTGGCTGGTGCTTGGCGTCTCACTCTGCGCATACGCCTTGC
>CAZFLD010000081.1:0-17014 GCA_964519835.1 uncultured Spirochaetales bacterium | reverse complement strand
GACTCGAGTGTTCCGTACATGATCTCGGTGATGTGCCGGCCCCACTCGACGTTGGGTACGGGATCCTTGTCCTCCCTGATACACTCGAGCATGTGGTTCGTCGATTCATGGTAGTAGTTGAATCCGCCGGGAATCGGAATCGGCCAACGCGCCTTCGAGAAGTCGCCCTTCGCGGGAATGTGGTACCAGCCGTCCTCGTCGCAGCTCGGCAGCAGATCCCGTCGGGTCGAGTAGATGGAGCCGGCCGGCGGCGGGGCGCCGGGCGGCGTTCTGCCGAAGATGACGTTGCCCTCCGTCCCGAAGATCTCGAGGCCACCCCCGGCAGCGCCCTTTATCATCGGCTGGAAGAGCCGTCCGACGTGAAAAACCCCGGTCCAACCGGCATCCATCTCCAGAAGACAAAAGACGTTGTCCGGCGCCGCCATCCGAATCCGCTGCGTACGCGGCTCGTCAACCACCACCGTCCAGTAGTTGCTGTTCTGCGGATCGTGGGCAGCCTGCAAGTACTCGTCGTAGCGCGAATCGGGCACGATCGCGCGGTCGGGAACGCAAATCTTCGCGGAGCCGGAGACACTACGACAGTCTCCGAGCAACGTGACGATCTGCGACGGTCCGTAGGGATAGTCGAAGAGCATGCCGCCGGAATCCTTGGTGTAGAACGCGCGGGCCCCGTACGGGTTACCGGACAGCGAGGGGTGCGGATGATCCGGACCGATCGGCACGAACGAAAACCAGTACGGATCGCCCAAGGCGCCGCGAGCGATCAGGTCGCGCAGCGTCGCAAGCGGTTGCTCGAGCACGGTGTTGGAGCTCGGTTCGACAATCGCCTTCACCCCCCGCGCGCGCACCTCGTCGGCGATCTCGGTCGCCTGGTCGAGGGTCAGCGCCATCGGTTTCTGGATGACCACGTGCAGCCCCCGTTCGACCGCTGCGAGGGTGAAGGCGTGGTGCGTCCCCGGCCCGGTCAGGATGTAGACCAAGTCGAGGTCGGCCCGCTCCAGCATCTCGTAGTAGTCCGCAAACACCGCCTCGGCGCCGAACAGGCGCTTACACTCGAGCGCACGAAGCTCGTTGCGATCGCAGAGGCCGGCGACGCGGACGTCGCTCTTGGTCATCAGATGCGGCAGATAGTAGGCGGAGGCGACCACGCCGCAGCCCACTACACCGACTCGTATCTCGTTATCGATCGATCGACTCATTCATCCCTCCGTTCGTGGCGGCGTACCTGCCCCATGCCGGCCGACCCGCTCGCGCAGGCGAAGGCGCCGCAACCTAATTTGTTTGTACACGGGGCAAACAAAACACTTGACAGGCTTGTTTGTCCGTGATACAAACAAGCTATCGGGGCTGAGAGTGCCTGTCAAGCGCGACACACGTGAAATTGACGGGCGTCGGGACCCGACCGAAGGAGGCGCGGCGTGACGCGCGCGAAGAACAGAACACCGGTATCGGCGTACTTAAACAGGAACAAGTTCCTGTACCTGATGATCCTCCCCGGACTCGGCTGGCTAATCCTTTTTCAGTACGTGCCGATCTACGGCATCACGATGGCGTTTCAGGATTTCTCGTTCCGACGAGGATACTTCGGCAGCGAGTGGGTCGGCCTGAAGCACTTCGTCTGGCTGTTCGAGAATCCGGGCTTCATGCGCGCATTCGCCAACACGTGGATCATCAACCTGATGCGCACGGCGTTCGGGTTTCCCGCGCCAATCATCCTCGCGCTCCTGCTCAACGAGGTTCGGCATAGCGGCTTCAAGCGGACCGTTCAGACGGTCTCCTACCTGCCGCACTTCATCTCCTGGGTCGTGCTGGCCGGGCTGTTCAACGCGCTCCTGAGCTTCGACACCGGCGTCGTTAATAACCTTCTCGACGCGATCGGGCTGCCGCGCGTCGACTTCCTGCAGAACAACACGTTTTTCCGTCCCACCCTGGTCCTCACCGACATTTGGAAGGAGGTTGGCTGGGGCACGATCATCTATCTCGCCGCTATCGCAGCCATCAACCCGGAACTCTACGAGTCGGCCCACGTAGACGGGGCGACTCGGTTCCAGCGGATTCGCTACATCACGCTGCCCGGCATCGCACCGACGATGATCGTCCTGTTTATCCTCGGGCTCGGGCGGGTGCTGATTCTCGGGTTCGACCAGGTCTATAACCTCTACAACCCGCTCGTGTACGAGACCGGCGACATCATCCAGACCTTTATCGTGCGGAACCTTTCGACCAACCCAAACTTTTCGAGATTGGCGGCGGCCGGTCTGATCCAGTCGGTAATCGGCATGGTGCTCCTGTTCGGGAGCAACCGCATCGTTCGCGCATCCGGCCGAGAGGGAATCTACTAATGGCACGATCACCGCTGGCACGCACCGGGCTGTTCGACATCGTGAACTACGCCTGCCTCACGATCGTCGCATTTGTGACGCTCTACCCGTTTTGGAACATCATGATCGTGTCGTTTGCCACTCCGGCCGCCTACTACGCGGGGCGATACAACATCATTCCCCGTAGCTTCACGCTCGACGCGTACATCTACAACTTCTCGAATCCGCAGGTGTTCCTTTCGTTCCTTACAAGCATCACCGTGACCGTTCTCGGAACGACGCTTAGTCTGCTGATCACGTCGATGACCGCCTGGGTGCTCTCCAAACGGAGGCTCGCCGGACGCAACGTGCTCTTCTTTCTCTTTGTGCTCACGATGTTCATCAACGGCGGACTTATCCCGTTCTACGTGCTTATTTCCAAGCTGGGCATGCGGAATACGCTGTTCGTGCTGTTCATTCCACAGACGATCAACATGTTTTTTCTGATTCTCACGAAGAACTACTTCGTGACGATGCCCGTAAGCCTCGAGGAATCGGCGAAACTGGACGGGGCGAACGACTTTGTCATCCTTTTTAGGATCATTCTGCCGATCGCGAAACCGATCGTTGCAACAATCTCGCTCTTCTACGCTGCGCAGTTCTGGAACGACTGGTTCACCCCGATGATCTTCTTGAGCCGGATCGATCTCTATCCGCTTTCGCTCTACCTCAAGAACTTGCTCGGCGAGGCAACGAGCGCGATCGACCAAGGTGTCATCACCGTCTCGACACCGGCAACGGTAAGGGCCTCGGTCATCATGATCACCATAACGCCGATTATTCTCGTCTATCCGTTTCTGCAGAAGCACTTCGTGAAGGGTGTTCTGCTTGGTGCCGTGAAAGAGTAGGTCGCCGTTGGCGACCCAAAAAAGCATACGAGGAGGTTTGAGATGAAACGTTATCGTTTCGTGGCACTGCTTCTGGCGATGGTCGCGGGAGTAGTGGGATTCGTAATGGCCGGCGGAAGCGCCGAGACCGAGGGACAGGTCGTTCCGCTCAAAGTGTTCCGTGGTGGGGTCACCTTTGATTGGGACGAGGACCCGATCGTGCTCGAGCTCAACCGCCGGCTGAACGTCGATATCGAATTCGTCACCAGCGGTTGGGGCGAGATCGGGCAGGTCCGCAACCTGTTCCTGGCGTCCGGCGAAGTCGTGGACATTGTACACCACATGGACACAGGTCGACAGTGGGTCGAGGATGAGGCGATCATCCCGCTCAACGAGCTGATCGACGAGACCGAGCATCCGTATCTCTACAGCATCACCCACGCGGAGACGTTCGCCCCGATGCGTCGGAACGGGGACTCCTACTACATCCCGATGGTCTCGCACGGCTCCGACTGGGCGCTCGGGGTGCGGCAGGATTGGATGGATGAGCTCGCTCTCGACACGCCGACGGACGAGGAGGATTTCGCCGACATGCTCGCGGCATTTCGGGATCGGGATCCCAACGGCACTGCCGTCGGGTATCAGGTGGAGGGCTCGGGTCAGATCAAGCGATCGATCCTGCCAATTCTCTGTGCGTTCGGCGTGCCCACATCGTTCTACGACGTTGACCGGAACTTCTTCATCGAGAACGGCCGGCTCCGTCCGGTCGCGACGGCAGACGAGACGAGGGAAGCGCTCGAGTACCTGAATGAGCTTTACAACGACCAGTTGATCAACCGTGATTTCCCGCAGATGTCAAGCTTCCCGATGATGCAGGAGAAATACCTGCTCGCCGGCCAGGCCGGTGCGGGCTGGTTCCAGAACCCGATCAACACGGAGAGCCAGCTCGCCGAGGCGCATCCCGGCGCGCAACTGTCGATGCTTCCGCCGTTCTCGGCATCCGGCCACGAGTTCACTAAAGCCGTCGGGCTTACGGTCAACGGGTGGATTTCGGTTATGAACGGCACGGAGGCGCCACAGAAGGCGATCGAGCTTCTCGAGTACGTCAACACAAGAGAGGGTCGCGAGCTGATGATCCTCGGCGTCGAGGGCACCCACTTCACCGACATTACGAGCGACGGATACTTCACCCGGGACCAGGAGGCCTGGTCGGCCGACTACGAGTGGCCCGATCCGCATCTCTGGTTCTACTTCGGTCAGGGGCTCATGCACGGTTACGTCCCGGTCGAGCAGTACGGCACCTTCGAGGAGGCGCTGGCTAACGTCATACTCTTCGACTCAATCGAGTACCGCGACACCCGACAGGGATACAAGCCGCTGATACCGGTTGCCGGACAGTGGACCGGCGGCGCAAGCCCCTTCCAGTTCGTTCACTTCCCGGAGTTGACCGATCTGCAGGCCGAAATCAACGATGTGATCACCGTCGGTTGGACGAGCTCGATCAGCGCAGCCGAGGGCGAGTTCGACGACGAGTGGAACGCGTTCGTCCGGGAGTACAACCGAATCGCCGACGAGTGGATCGCGGCGTACCAGGACTACCACGACTCGCGGCAGTAGCCGCGGGATTCCGGGAGCGGCGGCCACGTCCGCCGCTCCGCATTGTGAAACCCATGCAACACGAATCCAAAGTGAGTACGAGATGAACGGGAAGATTCGATACGTGTGCCGCGAGCTCTGGGCGGGACCTACCGATTCACGGCTCAGACTGCGGGTGAATGATCCGGAGATCGCCACCGACCGCGTCTACGGGATGCGCGACGAGTGCCGATCGAACGGGCTGTGCACCGTCACCATCCCCGAGCCGTTGAACCGATTCGAGTCGGCCCGGCTGGTGGCCGAGCTATGGGGCGGTCACCCCCACACCTCCCGGAAGCGGTTTACCATAAACGGCCGGGACTCCTACGACCTCCCGTCCGACGGCGTGGAGATCGGGCACTGCGCGTACACGTTTCCGGTCGTCCCGGTGGCACTCGCCAACCTTGTGCACGGCGAAAACGCGATTCAGTTCTCCTGTTCGCGCGGCCTGGGATTCTGGGGCCACTTTATCGTCGACGACCTCGCGCTGCGCCTCGCCTACCAGGCCGATTCACCACAAGCGGCGCGGCATCGATTTGCGCTCGAGGAGGCGCGAGTCGAAGCCGAGCCGGGCGAGTTCGGTCTGCACCTCGCCTTGACAGGCGTCCCGAGTGCCGCGGAGATCATCCGGGTCGACTACCTCGTTCGGCACCTCGCGTTCAACGAAGAGGGAGGGACGGAGCCCCTCGGGTTCACGCCCCACGCCTACACGCGGCGACGAGTCCCGGCAGGCGCGATCGCAACTTGGCACAGCGGGAACGGTGCCGATTACGCCGCCGAGTGGCGACCGAGGCGGTTGGCGTCTCAGCCGGCGCTCCTCGAGACGGCCGCACGCGTGTCGTTCGCGAACGGGATGATCGTGCTCCTCGATGGTCCCGGCGCCGACGTGGCATCGCTGACCTCCGTTCCTATAGTGGTGTTCCGCGGGTTCGATTCCGTGCCTCGTCCGTTCTGGTCGCGCGACGGAGCCTCGTTGTCGGCCTCGTTGACGCTCCCGGACGACGTGCTCGAGCGGGTAACCGCAGCGAGGCTTCACGTGCGCCTCTGGGATGGGGCCGACGGCGAAGAGCGCACGTCCGTAACGTTCGCCGACAGTCCCGTCACGCTCGTAAACGGCGACTCTCCACACGATTTTGAGTACGTGGAGACGCCGCTCGACCGAGATAACCTCACGCAGGAGAACGTGCTGACCGTGACGGTAGAGACCGAGCATCACGGCCTCGAGGTGCTGACGCCCGGTCCGATCGTGAGTCTCGAGCTCGACCCGGTAAGGAGGGCTAAGCAAAGCGGGCAAGGATCGGTAGTATAGGTGATCGTCATGAAGCCGAGCAGCATCGGAACAGCCGACATTCGCGAGACAAACCGTCGCATTGCGCTCCGGACGATCTGGCGGTTTCAGCCGATCTCGCGAGCAGACCTCGCGCGGCTGACTCGCATCAACAAATCGTCCATATCCGTCATCGTCGCGGGGCTACTCGAAGAGGGACTCGTACTCGAAAATGAGTTCGAGACAACCAAGATCGGCAGGACGCCGATCGCGTTGGTCGTCAACGAATCGAAGCACGCCTTTCTCGCAATCGATGTGCGGGTGTCGGGAGTGGCGATCGGTCTCTACGACCTTTCGGGGAACAAGATCGCGACGCGAGAGTCCGCGATTCGCCCCTCCACCCTCGATCCGCAAGAGCTAATCACTTGCGTCGCACGCGAGGGAGCCGGTCTCTGCGCCGATGTTTCCGTCGATTTCGCTACGGTACACGCGATTGGGGTGGCGGTTGTCGGGGAGGTCGACCGGAACGAGGGTGTGGTCTTCCACTCGCCCCATCTCGGCTGGGAGCTGGTCGAACTCAAGGCGTTGTTGCGTCGAGAGTTTCCCGATGCGGAGGTCATCGTCGACAACAGCGCTAACCTCGCACTCCGCGCCGAAGTCCTGCGGGGGCCTAGCCGCCATGAGCGGGTTACCGGCGTCTACATCGACATCAACGAAAGGGTCGAGACCGGCATCATCCTTTCCGGAAAGGTCCTCTCCGCACTGGAGTTCGGCATGGGGTCCTTCGGTCGAACCTTTGTCTGCGCCGGCGGCGCCGACGGATCGCCGGGGCCGATGATGCCCTGGGAGAAGCTCGTCTCCGTCCCGGCCATTCTCGAACGGTATCGACCGGGTATCACAACGGTCGCCGCCGGCGTCGGCTCCGACTATGCCGCCGAGCTTCGCGCCCTGAAGGCCGGTGCCCTCGCCGGCCATCCGGAAGAGCGGGCCCTCCTCGCCGACGTGGCCCACTGGCTCGCGGTCGGCATCAGCAACATCATCGTCGCGCTCCGCTTCCCCGTGGTCATTATCGGCGGCCAGATTCGAGAGATCTGGGACGTGGTCTCCGACGCCGTCTACGCCGAGTGCGAGACGCTCACTGAGAGCGACTACCCAAAATCCCAGGAAATCCGCCTCAGCACTCTCGAGGGATTCGAGGCGCTCGAGGGCGCCGGCCTCGCTGCCATCGGGACGGTTATCCCCCTCGACCTCGTCGCGCAACTCGCCGCCGAGCATCAGGTATCGGTCGAGCAACGTATCCTCGAGATCGAGCGATAGGCCTCTGGGGCGAGGGTGCCCTTTGGGCCCGGGAAGACCTGGACGGCCGATACGTGTTGCGGCGAATCAACTACGCGCGGGAGCCGCGTTTCTCTTTGGCGTTGGATACGGTGCGCCAGAACTGCGGTATCACGGGTTACCGGCTTCGGAATGTCACCTCGATTCGCGTGATTTCGCCACTTTTCTCAAAGACCGCGCGGCTTGCATCGGACGGGCACCAGGGGAAGTCGACCTCCGTGGTCTGTTCCTCACCGCGGTGCAATACGATGCGATCGGCGGCGCCTGCCGCGGAAACCAGGATCGGCGTTTGGCAAAAAGTAAAGGCGTAGGAGCCGGCGGGAACCTGCAGGTCACGGGCCGTGCCGTGGACATCCACGTATTGCAGTGCCCCGGGCTCGTGGCAGTACTCATCCTCTTCCACCAAGAGGCGATCAAAGAGGATTCGTCCGTCGATGACGTAGAGGCCGAGCTCCGCGAAGCGAGCGATGATCTCTTCCTTTACCTGGCCGGTCATGCCGGGTTGCCTCGCCCCACCGCCGTAGGGTGTATGAGAATAGGCGTCAACTGGAAAGGCACCGTACTCGTCGGGCGTTTTGTTGAACCCGATACCGCTGCGGACGTCGTAATATCGGCGGCGAAGTGCGTCTACAAGCGAATGGTCACCGTGGAGGTGCGCACGGAGGACATGTTCCTGGATTGCCAAAAGCAGCTTAGAGACCATGTGCCAGTAGACACTCCCCAGTCCCTCGTATCCATAGAAGGTCCCCGACCGACCGGTGAAGTACTGGTGTGCAAAGGTGTCTTCATATAGTGCCGCCAGACTCTCCACGTCGCGATCCAGAAGTACCCCGTTGTCGTCTCCGTGCCGGAGGTCGTCGGCGGCACTCCTAAGCATCCGCGCGTTTCGTATGGAGCTGTGGAAATGGAGACCTCCGTCGTGGTCCCTTATCACAAGTCGCTGATCCGGCTTTGTAAGCAGCTTCCGGAGCGCGTGGTTGTCGGCCGCCGCGGCGTTATCAATCAGGTTTCGCGTCGGAAAACCGGGCAACTCTCGATTTGGGTAGAGCATGTAGGAGTGTTGGTCCGGTCGGTAGAGCGCGCTGGACCGAAGCGCCTTGAGCGTTTCTTCGGCTTTTCTGGAATCCACGGTCTGAGAGGACAACGCCGCCACTTGACCCTCGAGCATTTCGTACAGGGGATGGAGAAGGATGCCCATCGGAGTGCCATGCTCATCCCGCTCCACAGCCAGGGTGTTGTAGGAGTGGAACAGGCCGTCCGCTCGCCGATTGCTCATCAGGGTTTCGGCGGATAGTCGCTCGATGCAAACAAAAAGATCCTTGATAAGAGCGATGTCGATGTTCTCTTTGTTCGGCGATGGCCCGTTGCCTGATACACGAGTGCGGAAGCGATCCGCGGTCGCCGCGGACCGACGCATAAACGCAAAACGCGCACCGGGAGTCCATCCCTCGGCGCCTGCTTCTTTGACGGACCGGAGGATCTCTCGAAGCTCCGTTGCCCACCCCGCTGTTTCCACGAGGACGGGCAGCACCGACACCGTAGCCTGTGAAAGCAGGCGAAGGACAAACTCCGCGTAGCGTTGCAAGTAGGCGGTTGTCACAACGGAAACACCCTTCCCCACAAGCGCGTTGTTGGCATCGTTCCACTCCGGGCGCTGCGTGTTCATCCAGATCCCGCCTTCGGGGACCAGGTTGGACGCCTTGGCAAGAGCAAGGATCAGAAGCTTCTCGAGCATGTTGGTGTGTAGGACCGCGCCGTCGGGAGTGTGGACAAGCTTACCATCGCCGCCGATCTGATCACATCGGTGTATGGCCGCTTTGTCTCTCTCGTGGTCGAACGTGATGGTGTTGAAGGGGTCGTCCAGCATCGTATCGAAGGCGACAATACCGTAGGGTACGTCGGCAAACGAGAAAATTTCTTGTGTCAGAAACTGCCCGAGGCTCCCCGGAAGGTACTCTTCCGAGAGCTCGAGAAGCTTGAGAAGATAGATGATCTGATGGTCCCCCCAGTAGCCGATGTTGGACCATGGAGAGTCGGGGTCGGGACGTTCCCACTCGATACCGTCGTCCGTAACACGATAGGGGTTGTACCCGTCGATCGTAGTTGCGTTTAGAAACTTGGCGATGACGTTGGGAGCAAACAGTGGCGAGGACCGCAACAGGGCTTCCCAGTTTTGAAAAATATCCCGCCAGTTTCCCTGGTACGTCAGACGGGCACTTCCGTCTTCCTTTTTGGTATCGATAGAAAAGGCGTTCCACGGTCTGCTCGGGTCTCCGTGGCGGCGGCTAAAGGTGAGCGGCAGGTACTCGAGAGCGAGTCGCGTGAGGTCGGGATCTCCCACGGTATCGGCCCGGCGCCTCAACTCCGCGACGGTAAGCTCGTTGGGTAGGCTCGACAAAAAAACCGCCTGGGCAGAAGCGACGGTGTTGTTTCGACGGCCGACAAACTCCACAAAGTCGGCCGCAGACACCTGATAGTCATGTGCGAAGTACCCGCCCCGCATAACGTTGTACATCACGTTCGAGCCGTGGTGGATACGTGTGATCGCGTTGCCCGTGGCCTGTATGCCGTCGTTTCGCGATAGGATTCTGCGCAAGCCGATGGTCGCCTCGCCGACGTCGGCGGTTACGCGTGAGAACAGTGTGCCGCCGGAGGCGCGAAGCTCAGCAAGGAGAGCAACCACATCGGCGTGACTTTGGTCGACCTCGCCACAGAATAGCCAGTTGACCTCCTCACCCCCACGAAGTGACAACTCTGAGACAACAATGTATGCGCCGCGTCTTCCCTTGATGTCCGTCTCGGGTTGCACGACCCCCGTTCTTCGGAAGTGGTCGAGTTGTTCCGTGGACAGGAGCGTGGCGATAGGCTCGAGCCCGGTCTGCCACCATGTAGTCGCGGCGAGGGCCTCGCTCGGCTCGGCCGCGTCGGTGGGAACGGCCGTCAATGCAAATACACCCAAGCGGGCGTCCGCGATCAACTCGCTCCGCTTGTAGGCATCGAGAAGGTTACTAAATGCGCCTTGGAATGCCGCGGTGGCCAGCGCGGGGAGCGTGTTCCGTACTCCGTCGAGCACGACGACGTTGTGATCCACACCCACGGCACAACTCAGACTGCAGCGGCGAACGAGTCCATAGCGGGGACTGCTTGTCCACGTCTGCCGGAAGGTCAATCCAAGATCGAGATTATTCTCTTCGAATGTGATGATGTTTCCGGCGGCACTTTTTTCCACACTCCTCCGCACCGTGTAGATCCCGTCCAACGCACGAGAAAAGGGCTCCCAGCGCAGTTGATAGCCGTCGTGTTGGACGAGTAGCACGGTCACGCCGCCGGTCGTTGTTGCGCTATCGGCGACACGGTCGGAGGTTGTATAGGGGAATATCGCGTGATCCGCGTTTTTTCGGCCGGCGGTGATACCACCGGTCGTCGATAGATACATCCAGTGGTTTGCCGGACTTGTGAGCGACACCAAAAAAGGCGGCACGGCGTCGTAGTCATCGATGCGATAGTACGAGTCCTCGCCACGCTCGATAACACGCCCGATTGAACGTTGAGCGGAGCCTCTTCCAATCGATAGACAGGTTGCTACTTTATTGTCCGTGTCACCCATATACGATCCACCTTGTTTTGTCGAAACGTTTTGCGGCCAATCACCGCTCTCCCAGCACGGAGACCCTCGAGCGAGACGTTTTCCCGGTGCGAGAATAGAGGTCGGGCACGGTAAACATTCCCTCGAGAAACATACCGGCCGCACCATAGGCGACGGCGTTTTTGCCGAGGGGCGAGAAGTCTATGCTGCACTCCACCCTGTTGGCGTAGGACCAGTTCTTCTGAATCTCACCATCCAGCAACGGCTGCAGCACTTCCGCGTGCTCGGCAAGCTCGCCACCAAAGACCACGCCGGTAAGATTCAACGTGTTAACTAACAGAGCGATATGGGTGCAAAGCTCGTAGAGAACTTTGTCCATGAGGTCCGTATCCTCTTTGATTCTGCAGGCCTCGTCGTTGGTAAGCGAAAACTGTCCTTCGTTGCCCGGTCGCCACAGGACGCTCTGAAACTCTCCCGCCGAGTATGAAGCGCCGTGATAGATCTCTCCGCCCAGCACAAAGCCGAGTCCGACCGCGATCCCCCAATAGAGGTTGTTCTCCGTCTCGCCGGTACGAAACTCGCCGAGCACAAACACAAAGTTGCCGTGACGGGCGGTCTTGCGCCGGACCAGCTCACCCCAACAACCGCAGTTTGCATCATTTTCCAGAATGACCGGGACCGAAACTCGTTTCGACGCCCGTTCCACAAAGTGAACCGGTGAGGTGATGTTTAGGGGGTTTGACTGGAGAATACGCCCGCGAAACTGGTCGACGAGTCCGGGCGCAGCAACACCAATGCCGAGCAATGGAACCCCGTTATTGTCGATCCACGGTTCGAGCTGTTCCACGATTTCGAGAAAGGCCGCCACCGGGTCTTTAGCCACCAAGGATATCGGGGCCGACCACACGTTGAGCAACTCTCCGCGCAGGTCTATCGCGGCCGCATTGTAGAAGTCCGGCTGAATCTCGAGGCCAAGAACAAAGCCGTATGATTCGTTGATCTCGAGGCCGACCGGTTTCCTGCCCAGCCGGGACCGCTCCTGTGGCACCTCTGTCTCGCGAATAATTCCTTGTTCGAGCAACAGCGAGACGATCCGGCTTACCGTGGATTTGACCAAGCCGAGTTGATCGGCAAGATCGACCCTTGTTGTCCCTCCGCTCAGCCAGATTTGCTGAAGTGCCCGCGTTGTGTTGACCTCGTTAACTACGTTCGGTTGCATGGTGCTGTGTCGTACTTCCCTGTAAGCATTGATGCGGCGGCCGGTGTAGTCGATCAACATCGATCGCTCTATCCTTTGACGCCGCCCGACACGATACCGGCGATTATGTATTTTTGAAAGAATAGGAATATCAGGATTAGCGGAGCCGCAACAACAAATACCGCTGCCGCCAATGGCGGCCAATCCGTTCCATACTGACCAACAAATGAAAACAACGCTCGGATAACGGGATAGAACCGTGGGCTGGTCAAAAAAACGGTGGTACCGATGATATCGTTCCAGACCCCAACCGAGAACAGAATCGCCGCGCTTGCGAAAATCGGTGTGCTCATGGGGAAGACAAATGTGAACAGATACCGGCTTGTTCCACACCCGTCGAGCGCCGCCGCTTCGTCGAACTCCTTGGATATCGTGCGGTAGTATCCAACCATCAGCAACATGACGATGCCCGGATTCGCCTTGAGCAGGATGTACCCGATTGGATTGTTGTAGAGCGCGATCGCGTTTAACAGATAGAACTGTGGTATAAGCGGATCAGGCAGAAAGATACCTGCAAGAAACAGAACGTAAAAAAAACCTGAAAACCTCACGTATCGACGCGATATAACAAAGGCCGCAAGCGACGTCGTTGAGATCGTGAGCACGTTAGCCGCAATCAAGTAATAGAGACTGTTAACAAAATTACGAACAAAGTCGTTTCCAATAATAACTTCAACGTAGTTGTCAAAACGTATTCCATCGGTGATCCCGATCGGATCCAGCATAAAGCCGGCTGAGGTCTTGAATGAGACGTTGACGAGATTTACTAACGGATAACCGTATATAAAAAGCACGAGCACTGCAAAACCGCCGATAGTTACCGCTGAGCCAATTCGTTCTCCACGGTACTGCGTTAGTGTGCTTGTTCGAAGTTTCGCGTTGCTCATAGATCCACCTCCCTTTTGCGCAAAAAGTGCTGGGCGATGAGTGCAACCACAAAGATCATCAGAAAAAGAAGTGTCGCTACTGCCGATGCAAAGCCGAGACGGCCGCCCCCACTACCGGTCTGCGAGGTAAACGCCAGGCGAAACATGTAGAAGGCCATAGTGTAGGTCTCGTACTGACCGTTGGTTGTCACATAGATGGTGTCGAATGTCCGAAGAGCACCAATGATGGAAAGCAAAACGTTGACGGTTGTTGCCTGGGCAATCATGGGAAAGGTTATGCGCGTAAATCGCTTCCACCCCTTCGCTCCGTCCACCATCGCCGACTCATACAGTTGTTTTGGGATGGCCTGTAAGCCGGCCAAGAAGATTACGGTGGAGTAACCGATGTAGCTCCAAACCTGTATAAAGATGATCAGTGGGAAAGCCATGTTGGGATCTGCAAAAAAGAGCGGGCTCTCTCCCGATACGCCCTGTACAAGAGCGTTTATCGGACCGCCGAAGGGATTAAACATCAGCTTCCAGATAAGCGCGTTTACGGTGATTCCCAGAATCACGGGAAGAAAAAGGACGCCCCGAAAAACACCACGGCCCTTCCAAGCCTTGTTTAGGATAACGGCGAAGGCAAGGCCAATTGCGTTCTGAATAAGCACGACAAAGACCGCAAAGACCACCGAATTCCTGAGAGCGACCCACTTCTCGTGGAACTGCGCCGGCCGAAAAAAGTCGATGTAATTGTCCAGACCAACAAATGATACTTCCCGGTATCCCGTGCGAGTGATGTCGGTGAAGGAGAACCCGATGGTTCCTATCGATGGAAAAAGCTGGAAGACGAGAAAGATAATCAGCGCCGGGGCCAGGACAATGTACGGCGCTATCCAGCCAATGCTTTTTCCAAACCTAAACGGATTTACGTTTGTTGCCATAGACGTTGACCCCTAAAAAGATAAGGTCCCGCCGCGGACGCGACGGGACCGATACGGCTTACTCCGCGGCCCGCCAGTCGGCCATTGCCCTTTCAGCAAACTCTTCCGGGGACTCGATGGTACCCATGGGAGTGAGGAAGTGAACCATGCCTGTTGCCATTTCGCCCTGTGTGGGGCGCGCGATGTGTAGCTGCTCGAAGGCAAGCTTCATGGGGAACTGACTGACTTCGTCGAGGATCCTGTTCTCTACGGTGACATCCTGCGTGGGAAGCCAACCGACGGTGTCGATAAAAAAGGTGTAGTTGTCGGGCCGCGAGATAAACTCCAGCCATGCCATGGCCGCGTCCTTTACCTCGGAATCGGCATGCACAAACCACATCAGGTCACCCTTGCCGTAGTAGTACTGGTTGTCGTCGGGGTCATCACTTGCAGGCACCTGCATGTAGCCAAAGTCAAAATCCGTGCCCGCTTCTTCTATCGCCGCCTTGATCGCATTTGCCTGCCAGATTCCGTCGGGCAGCATGCCGATGGTTCCGGTGGCAAATCTACCTACGTGGGGGTTGTAGTCGATCGTCTGGAAACCACGCTCGTAGTAGTTTACGAGCAGATTCTGGTACCGGCTCAGAACCTCGATGTAGCGGGGATCCTCGAATCCGGCGCCACCGGTCCACAGCGACCGCTCGAGCTCCATGGCGTCCTCGTAGAGCGCTCCGATAAAGCCATGTGTGATCATATCGATCGGCCAAACAGGTGCACCGGCGGCGGTGAACGGAGTGACGCCGTTTTCCTGCAGTGTTTCAGAGGCACTGACGAGCTCGTCGTAGGTTTGTGGCTTCTCAAGGCCATATTCGGCGAAGAGGTCCTTGTTCCAGAAGATGCCGGTAATGACGACGCTACCCATGCACAGGCCATACACGCTGTCGTTGTAGGTCATAAACGAGTCGATGCTCTCCTGCTTGTAGTTGTCAAGGAAGTCTTGGCCATCGAGAGGCGCTACAAGCCCTGCCTCGATGTTCTGATACTCAGGGGTAAGCTCGATGTTGTCGCTGTGGAAATCCTGCAGCTTCTGGGCAAACCCAAATCCCGACCAAATGTCCACATCGGCGGCCTGAATGCGCAATGGGTTGGACTGGTTAAACTGATCCGTCGGGCTGGTGGTCAACTCAACCTCGATCCCCGGATTCTCCTCCATAAAGCGCCGATTCAATTCCTCCAGGGCATCCGTTGTGGACGGATTCTCCCAAGTATCGATTCGAAGGGTGACCCTTTCCTCTCCGCCGCCGCCCGCGAAGAGCAGGCCGGACGCTGCAAAGAGGACCAACAGTAAAACAGCCGTTTTCTTTCCGAACATTGTGTTCTCCTTTGAAGACTATTAGTTCGTTCGCGGCACGAACTAATAGCATGGTACGGGAGCTTTTGGGATCTGTCAAGCAATTTGTTCGCAAAAGAAACAAATTCATCGGTGTTAGGTTGGATTGACTATGGGAAATAAGGGACCGGATGCCCTTCGCGGCGCTATCGTGCTCGTCCTCATGGCGGTCGTCGGAATCGCCTTGGCCTCGTGCCGACTCTTTCCGCCCGTGCAGGCCCCGTTTGACGACCATCGAGACCTTAGCGCATCTCTGCCGGTGTTTCCCGGCGCGGAAGGCTTTGGAACGTACACTATTGCCGGGCGAGCCGGCGCGATTATACGCGTAACAAACCTTGCGAACGGCGGCACGGGCAGTCTGAGGGAAGCGCTCGAAACCCAGGGTCCACGGGTGGTCGTGTTCGAAGTCGGAGGAGTCATCGAGCTTTCTTCGGAGATTGTGGTTCGCTCGCCCTACCTCACCCTTGCCGGCCAGACGGCGCCGGAGCCGGGTATTACTCTTGTGGGGAGTGGCCTTGTTGTTTCGACCCACGACGTCTTGATTCAGCACATCCGCTCGCGGCCGGGCGATACTCCCAATGCGCGCGACCCTGAGTCCCGAGACGGAATAGCCGTTGTCGGAGACAGCCGCGGAGAAACCGCCGTCTACAACGTTGTTGTCGATCGATGCTCCGTCAGCTGGGCAATCGATGAGGGCATGAGCACCTGGTATTCCGGTGTCCGAGACATCACCTTCTCGAACTGCATAGTTGCGGAAAACCTCTCCGAGTCCCTCCATCCAAAGGGTGAACACTCCAAGGGAGTGCTTGTGGGCGATCACTCCCGTCGTATTAGCTTCATCGGCAACCTCTTCGCCCACAACATGCGTCGCAACCCGCTTCTGAAAGGAGACACTTCGACGCTGGTGTCCGGCAACCTGATCTACAATCCCGGCACACAGGCAATCGGATTCGCAGACCCCGAGTACTCAGGAGCGTCGCGGGCAACGATCATCGGCAACTTGGTGATCGCCGGCCCCGACACCGTGGGCTCCTCCGGAGCAATTTGGCGCGGCGCCGAGACGTCCGACGACATCATGGTCTTTGCCCGGGACAATCTGATTGATACCGGCATGGTGGACACCGGTGAACCCGCGCCGTGGCGACCCGACTCACGTATGGAGGCGGTGCTTGTGGACGAGGAGCCGGTAAGCGTACGCCCCCTCACGCATAGCACCGCCGTCGGCGTAGAAACGGCGGTGTTGTCTCTCGCGGGCGCCCGATCCGAAAGTCGTGACGAAGTCGATGAGCGCATCGTCCGGACCGTACGCGATCGATCCGGCGCAATCATTGACAGCCAAACCGAGGTGGGCGGCTACCCTACTCCCACCGCTACGAGTCGTTCGCTGGACCTGCCCGAACGGCCCAACGACGATGACGACCAGAATGGCTACACAAACCTCGAAGAATGGTTACACGACTCGGCGGCGAGTGTGCAGGGGCGGTAGCGTCCTTGTGCCGTCAGGTTACGCTCCCGGGGGTAAGCATTCGGATCTTCCCTGAACGCTGGACAACTCGTCGGACCTCTG
>CAZFLD010000080.1:0-17071 GCA_964519835.1 uncultured Spirochaetales bacterium | reverse complement strand
TCATCGAACGGGCGTGTCTTCAACTACGTACAGCAGTTTTCCGTATGGCTTATCCGAAGTGGGTTAGAGGAAACCTGCGGATCGTCGTGGTCCCGGTCTTCTCCATCCCGATGTGCAGCAGGCACTTCATTTTCTTCAAGTTTCCACTCCAACAGCCAACTTCCACAAAGCAGGTATCCCATCGTGGGGAAAAAAGCGGAGGGGCAGGCTTTCTTCGGGGGGCATCAGGTCTGCGTATTTTGCCGCGATCCGGTGATTGTGGCTTTTGGCCGTGTGGTAGAGCACTGCGCGGCGATTGTCGTCGAACTCGTCAATTTGCGTAAAGGGCCACGGTTGGCCGTGGTAGGGGAGCAGCCAGTTCAGGCCGAGCTCGATGCCGTTGGAACGCTGTTTGCTTTCACCGTCGCGAGTGTAGGTGTCGAGGTGTTCTAGAGGCTCGTAGTTCGCTGTGTTTCGTACAACGGCGGAGAAATTCAACCAGAGCTGGAGGTTAAAGGCGGTGTAGTGGGCGGTGGTTGTTCGCTTCATCTCGTGCGGCTGATAGCCGTCGTGGCGAAAATGGGCGCGCATCCGACCCATCGCGCGGACAAGGGTCTCGTACATGAGATCGATGTCGCCTAAGAATGCTGCTATGGAGTAAACCTGCAAATCGTAGGCGATGCCGTGGTTGTTGTCGGTGTAGCGCTCGCCGACTCCCTGGTCGCTTGTCAAAAGCCAGGTGAGAAAATCCTCGAGCCAACTGCGGAACGCATGGTCATCGCTTTGGGGCCAGAAGCCGGATTGGCCGAGGAGGCGCACCGCGTCGAGGAAGAAGTAAAAGTCCTTTGTTTCAATTACTCCCGACGAGGTTCCCTTGTCGTCTCGTTTGCCACGAACAACCTGGGAGTAGGTCAGGTGTGGATTCATGCGTGTCTCGGGATCGATAAACCAGGACCGGACTTGCTCCGCAGCCTTGCGATAGTACCTATCGTCACCGCTTATGCGGCCAGCAACGGACAGAACGGTGGTTTCGTCAAAGAGTCGCTGAAGGGAGGTGCGGTCATACTTCACGCTCTCCGGTTCGTAGAGGCGTGTGCCGGGAACGCGTTCTCCGTCACGATGGACGTACGGCAGACCGTCCGGCGTGTCCGGATTGGGCCAGGCGTATGGTGCGGGATGCCAGTAGTCGTGAATGTCTCCGCTGGGGGGGAGCGTCGTCTTCGTGGTAACGGTAAACAGAGGGCTTTCAAGGTACCGATTCGCAGTGGTGACGATTTCGTCACGGACCGCATCCCACGGCTCGGTTCTCGGTGTGGCCAATCCGTTCGACAGGCGTTCGAGGCTGCGGACCGAGTAGAGGGCCGGTGACGTGTGATCAAAACCAGCAAAGAGCGCGTGTCGATCCAGGCCTTCCAGAAAGTTCACGATCGCTTTTCTGCGGGTCATGGCCCGGCTATCGCCGTCGGCTGTTGCTTGCTGGTTGCCCGATGCCAGTCGAAGCACGAAACCGGCGTAGCGGTACGTGTGCGCTTCCGGTGCAAGGGGAATTGAAGCGTCCTTGTCCCACATGTACACGCCGTCTACCCACTCGTTCCACTTCCCTGGAACACCAAGGCGCTTGAGCAACTCGACCTTGGGGCCGTGGCCGTAGACGTACCGCTCGTTAAACTCCTCCGCTGCATCGTGGCGAAAGATGATCTGCGGTTCCTCGGAAGGATCATCGGGTACAAACCCAGGCTCGAGGGCACGGTGATTGTCGGTCAGACGGTGCATGGGCACGATGAGATAACGCTCATACTGCGCCGATGCGATGGCGGATTTGATGTGATTCCACGCCTCGGTGGTGAGAAAGCAGTTTCCATCCCAGGGCATGACCCAGCCGGCGTTTTCCCGTCCCGACTGCAGGGCGACGTTTCGCGCGCCGTTGTTGTTCATGGCGTAACGGTTTTTGCGGTCGAGGATCGCACAGCGGTAGCGAACGTGGTTGAACTCCTTAGCGTTCTTGAATTTCTTGGAGCTTATAACATTGGGTGCAGGAGTTAGATCGTAGTCAAAATCGCAGTGGCGGTACTCATCCCACTCAAATGGAACCTCAACGTACTCCTGCTGGTACCGATCCAGTAGATCAATAAGGCGGCCACGCTTGGGTCCGTCCGCCAGACGATTTAGTACCCATACCTTCCGGCACCCGTCCAGCTCCGGCTCATTGGCCAGGATAAACTCGAGATTGGCGAGGGTCTGTTCTTCGGAGTGGAGGGGTGGTAGATCGTTTCCGAGGACGCGGTAGAGGGCGATTGTCCCCGCGGCGACATCGCTAGCCGTGTCTTCCTCGAGGCTCGAGTTGCGAGGCGGCCCAAACATGCCGGCAAACGGCTGCTTTCGAACGACGTCATGCCAATCGAATCCGCGGTCCTGAGGCGGAGGTTTTGTGTTGCTGCCGCCGGCCAAACGGAGGAGCTGCTCGGTCATGTCTCGCTGATCCCGAAACAGCACGTCCACAGATGGATCGAGGTATTCGCGCAGGACACCCTTGTCCGGAGCGAGTACGGGTGTCCCGAAGGATTTTGCGAGTACGGCAACGCCGGAGGTCAGGATGTTTTTGTAGGGCAAGACAGTAACGTCTGCTGCTTTGAAGTAGTACTGCACCTCGTGGTCGGGGATGTATTCGGCGGCGAGCCGGATATTGGAGTCGGCCTTCGCAGCGCGGGCGATTTTTTTACCGGCGTGATCTTTGAACACCCGTCCCGCCACCACCAGGACGGCGTGTTTGTGTTTTCGCCGTAGGCGCCGAAACGAGCGTAGCAGCGCATTGACACCCTTATAGCCCTTGATATTGCCGAAGAACAGGGCAACAAACGCGTCTTCGGGAATTCCAAGCTTGCTCCGGCCGCCGGCCGTTGTCACAAAATCGGGGTAGTAGTGCTCGTAGGAGCCGTGGTGGACGGTGTGCAACCGGTCGACAGGTACGGCCAGCTGTTCGGCAATGGCCTCTTTCTGTGACTCGCCGTGAACAAAGATAAACGAGCAAGAACGTGCAAGACGCCTGCGCACCTGGATGTGGGGACGGGCATCCCGGGCGTCGTGAGGAACCAGGTTGTGCACCGTCCACAAAATCTCGTAGCCGAGTTTTTTGGCCTCTTTGACCGTGCGAAAGAACGACTCTATTGAATCCCGGCTCCGCGGGTCGTAGAAGCGCTCCTCCCAGTGCAGGTGCAGGTACTTGTGCTCCGCACGCATCTCGAGAAGCTTCGCCCGCTTGAAGTAGCCGGCGGAAAGACCGGTGGCCCTCACCCCATAGGCTTCGGCGAGGGCTTGATAAAAGAGCTTCTGGTAGGGATTGCGATGACTCCAGTCCGGCAGAAACAGAATGCCCTTGGCCGCTTCATCCGATTGCCACGCGGCAGCGTCCTGCAAGGTCCCGCCCAGATCGAGTATTGACGCTATGTCTTTTCGGTACTTGCGCGCAAAGTCCTCGGCCGAAAGGGTCAGGATTGCATCAAGCTTTTCGAGCTTGTCGGTTTTTCGGACGGCCTCAGCCACGGCGGCGACGGCTCCGCGATGCATCTCCGAGAGCTCCATCCGGACTTGTTCAAAAAAGTTCCCGTATGCCGCAGGAGAAGCGACGTTGAGCGTGTAGATGTAGCTCGAGAGCTTACGAAAGTCCGCCACGGCGCGGTAGTCGTCAGGCACGTCGGCCGAGCGCATCCACTGAGAGACCGACTCGTAAGCCCGCAGCTCGAAATCACAGGCCGAGGCTTTCCGACGACGAACGGTTACGGAGTTTGCCGTCTCCCGGCGGTAATGATAGCCGATGTAGTCCTCGGCGGTGGTGATCGTCTGCGCGTGGTAGTAGGCCTTGATGATAAAGGGGACGTCGACGGCGGCGGCGGTCTCGCCAAGGCGAATGTCATGATCAATCAGGAACGTGCGCCTGTAGAGCTTGTCCCATATCATAAAGCTTTCGTGAAAGCGGTAAGCGGGCGAGGCGGGATCATCAACAAAGCGAGCCTTGTAGCTCTTCTGTTGCGAGGCGTCTCCCCGGTGCTCAATAAAGCCCTCGCAAAAGACGATATCCGCATCTGAGGACCGCGCCGCATCGTACAAGCGTTCCAGCATGTCGGAGTCGATCCAGTCGTCGCTGTCAACGAACGCAACGTAGTCCCCGCGGACATGTTTCAGCGCCTGATTGCGCGGAGTACCGGGACTCCCGCTTGCCTGAGCGTTGGTGATTACACAAAAGCGCGGATCGAGGTCCTCGTAGCGGGCAATTATGCTTGAGCTACCGTCGGTAGACCCGTCGTCTACGACGAGGATCTCTATGTCGTCGAGGCTTTGCTGAGTAATAGAGGCGAGGCACTCTTCCAGGTATGGTTCTGAGTTGTGGACGGGGACGATGACGGAGACGAGGGGGGTGGGCGGACTCTTGCGCGCCGCTTCGGGCCGGGCCGGTGTTTCAACGGGTACCGAGACGGAGTCGAAAACCGCCTCGGTTTCAGCGTCGGCAACAAGCCGGTCCCGTTGCCTGAAACTGTAAGCCGCCGTCTCGGCCGCCCGTCGGGCGTCGGCGGCCTCTTCGTGCCGAGCCAGTCCTTCCAGAGCAGTCGCGAGGTTCTTGTGATAGTACGGGAAGCCGGCATCGTGTGCTATTGCCTCCCGGTATGACCGCACAGCGTCCTCAAAGTCTCCATCGCGCAAGAGCTGATTTGCCCGCTTGAATGGGCTTGGGTGGTTTTTGGTCATGGAGCGACGTCCATCACGCCTTTTGTTCAACAGTTATCCCCGATCGGGCGTCACTTCAGAGGCATCCCGCGTACGTCGCTGGAGCCCGTATTCAGAGACGAGCCTCGTGCCGATTGCGGGCGTATATGAGGGCGCCAAAGAATAGTAACGTTTGCTGTGTCTTGCTTCACCCAAGGCAATGGTTCGCATCGTCGAATCTCGAAACAAGGATTCCGTGACTCTTTGCCTTCGGACGTCGAACATAGGATGGGCAAGATGACCGGTCTCAACCAAGTCGTGGTATTGGGCACGCGAAGAGTGACCCCAAAAGTCCTCGTTGTTTACACCGTCCGGCCTTTTGCCGTCCAATCCGAGCATATAGATCTGATCTGAGACCGTCGCGGCAAGCGGTAACATGTGGACATTGAGCGTGCTATCGAGCCTGGGGAGATCCCACCGCGAAACAAGATCGTAGTTCGGTTCATTAGATTCTTGGGAGCACAGGAGAACTCGGTCCTGCAACTCCGGATAATGTACTTGTAGTAGATCCCCGTACTTGGCGGTCGTGAGTAACACAAGATCGTGAGAGACAAGCGCACGCGCAAGATCCTCACGGAACTGCTCCGCGTAGCGGGATACCCCAAAGTGGCTAACCGCGTCACCTGCGGTGATAAATGACGGCTTAACGTGGGCAAGCAGTTCGTTGTCTTTGACAATGCTGTTACACACGATGCCAATGCAATCCGAGACGTCGTAGTCGAAGACCTGTTCCACCGACGGGCCTGTGCCGAGCACAAGAGACTTTTCCAAGCGTTGAAATCCGAGGTCCCTCACAAGCGAACGAAATCGCTCGTGGGATGCGTGTAGCAGTGCGTATCGGCGTTTGCGATTGGACATTCGCCAATGGATGTTGCAGTAGCTGCCCCACTCCATTGCTTTCGGATCGTTCGTGTTGACGTTGACCAGTCGCTTACCTGCAATCGATGGATTAGCGCGGCTGCTCGGACCAAGTTTACGCCAAACAAGAACCAAAGATGCGCGACGGAGGTATCGCAGGTACTCCTGGCGATCGACAAATGTCCGGATGTGGTCGGTTGGCTGCCGCGGACTGCAGAAATGCGCGGGTCGGGACTGCGGTGGGAAACCCTCAGTGACACCAAAAACTACTTCGTCGACAACTCCCCTAGAGTAAGGAAGATACCACCTCGCCCGGTGGATGTGGCTGCGGTACTGGTCGGGGTCATCGAAGACGGGGTAGTAGGCAACTATGGGCACTTTGTATTCTCGAGCTGGAACAGTTCTGATTCAGCTTACTCAGCGAGCATCCAGCGTAAGGTTGATTCCATGGAGATCTTTCTTAAGGGTCCGACTTGCTGTTCCAACGCAGCACAGGATCCAACAACAACATCGGGCTCATTCGGTCGAACATACGTTTCATTTACTGCCACCGAGATGCGGTGATTGCTTAGATTGCTGCAGATTCCGATGATTTCCTCAATGGAGGTTCCAATCCCCGACGCGATATTGAAAACGCCTCCCGGAGCCGGGTTCTGGATCAATCGGACATACGCATCACAGGTTCGGCGGACGTCGGAGAAGTCGCGGACCACCCCAACGTTCCCTAGTTCGAGCACGTCGCTTCGTCGTCGAAAGTGATCCACTATCCGGGGAACAACAAACCGAAGCGACTGACCCCGGCCGGTGTAATTGAATGGTCTGACGATGGTGATAGGTAACTTGGTCTTCCAAATACTCGCAACAAACTCCATACTCGCTTTAGTTACCGCGTAGTCATTAAGAGGATGTATGCTATCAGTCTCCACAATCGGCAAGGCTGTCCCAGGCCCATAAACCGTACTGCTCGACGCCAAGACAGTTACTACTGGCGGTGGCATGCCTGAGCCGACGAGGGCGGCCAAGAGGTTTCGTGTTCCAACTATGTTCGAATCGTACATGTCCGCAACATCCGAGTCTGCAGCATGTGCCGCTCCAGCAAGATGTACCACATATTTGGGAGTCGTGTGACGAACGACGGATAGGATGCTTTCTGGATCACACAGATCGGACTCAAGATCGTTGTGATGACTCGAAACGGACCGGCCGGTTCCCCAGACGCGATACCCCAGACTTGTCAGCAACTCCCGCAGGTACCGCGCGGTGAAGCCACCCGCTCCGGTAATGAGGACTGAAGGTTCATCCACCGGTGTTGATTCCCGCCTCTGGTCTATTCCGATCGAGATCTGCTTCCACCATCAATAGTGCCAGCTGATCGACAGTAGTGCCTGCTGACCAGTCTAAGTCGTTGAGGGCTTTGGTGGGATCGCCAACAAGCAACTCCACCTCTGAGGGACGAAAGAACTTCGGGTTTACACGAACCAAGACTCGGTCGCTGCCTGTTTTGAGAGCCACTTCGTCGACTCCCTGGCCCCTCCAAGTGACGTCAACTTCCACTGCTTTGAAGGCCAACGTGACAAAGTCACGAATGCTCCTTGTCTTGCCCGTCGCCAGCACGTAGTTTTCGGGTGTTTCGACCTGGAGCATCCGCCACATGCCATCAACGTACTCTTCGGCAAATCCCCAGTCTCGCTTTGCGGACAGGTTCCCTAACTCAAGATGGTCTTGAAGACCCAATGCTATTCTAGATACCGCGTTTGTGATTTTACGAGTTACAAACTCCAGACCGCGCAATGGGGACTCATGGTTGAACAGAATGCCGCTAACCCCATGAATTCCGTAGGCTTCTCGATAGTTTATCGTCATCCAATGTGCGAACAGCTTTGCGGCGCCATATGGGCTTCGTGGATAGAATGGAGTGGTTTCGCGCTGGGGCACCTCCTGGACTTTGCCAAACATTTCAGACGTCGAGGCCTGATAAAACCTGATCCTGGGATTGAGGATCCTGATCGCCTCCAAGAGGTTAATCGGTCCGATACCCGTAATCTCCGCCGTGGTAATCGGTTGCTCGAAAGAGACTCCGACGAAGCTCTGGGCCGCCAGGTTGTAAATCTCGTCTGGTTCGATTGTGTTGATTAAGCGAATCGCAGTCGAGAGGTCAGTCAAATCGTATTCCACGAGATGAAGATTCGGATTGCGGAAGACGCCAAGTTCTTCTAGGCGCCAGAAGGACACGGAACTCGTGCGCCTGAAGGCTCCGTACACCCGGTAGCCCTTGCGAAGCAGGAGCCTCGCGAGATAGGCACCGTCCTGGCCGGTGATACCGGTGACTATCGCGCGCTTCAAACTTGCCATGTATCCAGACCGTCCTCTGTTTTGATATGTTGCTCGCGAAGCCCACATCGATTGGATTCATTGCCTATTTCGCTGAATCCTGGCGGCACCAGTCCGTGTCAGTGTGACAGATTTCGGAACTGCCCTCAAGAACCCAGTCCGTATCGGCGACAGGAGACACACATCCGTTTCTGAATCACTCGTACAACCGAGCGATACGGCCCCGTTTCTGAAACCATCTGAAACGCCCCGAGATCCCTGGCGACACTAGCACATGACACCATTGTGTAAGGAGAGTAAAAACGGTATCAGGCGTAGCGGCGGGAGCGGCCGGTACGGCTGTTGTTCGGCTCAGCAGAAGAACAGCGGTCCCAGTGGGCTGCAATTCGATCAGCGGCAGAGAAAACTCAATCTACGGTTGACACCGTTCGCCGAGGGTACGCCAAGCCGCGTAAAAAACCAAAGCCCACGTGCCGGGTTAAGCTCGAGTGAGAGAGAACGCGTAGAGGAACTCGAGCGAGAAGACCGTGTGCTTCAGCGAGCTAACGCACTGCTCCGTGGGGCGTCCGCAAGGCGTGTGTTGCTGGCGGACGTAAAATGCACAGGGAACTTTTCGGCCGCCGTTGACAGCGTGGCAGCAGCTAAGGCGAGAGGCATTGGAATTGACCAAATGCACCGTTCGAGCGTCTGGTGCGCTGTACTGATGTCCCGCGGGCGTTGTCAGACGGCCAATGCACCGCATGACGGTTCCCGGAGCGGTAAAGGAGCTTTCGATGGACTTAGTAAACAGAAACTCTACAGCTCGGCGGCCTAGACAGTTGGGAGTTGCTGATCTCACCGTCGTAGGAACGTGCAAATGATCTGCCTAGGTTGGTTTCGTCATAGTCGTGTTCTCACGGACAATCGTTGGGCTGGTCCGTTGCTCTGCAACCTGCTGGCCCACGCAAGCCGGCTGGCCAATGGCTGGTTCCGTGACGGCCGATCTCACCGGCGATTCTCCACAGCAGGATCTGAAAAGATTCGGACGCTCTCGTGCATCATAGCGATCGCGCACGCCAATACGTGTCCATACGGTACTCCGAATGGCCTACTGCAAAACGGATCGATCGCGGGGTCGGCACCACGCGAGACTCCTACGACAATCCTCCGGCGGAGTCCGTGATTGGGCTCTCCAGAACCCAGGCGTTAGAAGAACGAAGACCTTGAAAGAATCCGGAGCAAGTGGAGTTTGGGACTCAGCAATAGGTCGACTGGATAGACAATCGACGGATAATCGAACCGATAGACTACCTGCCTCCGGTGGAGTTGGAGCCCAGGTATGATGACATAGTGTAAGCTCCGGCCGCTGTAGCCGGGCATGCAATAAACGGTCTCCGGAGAAACCGGTGCGGCCCATTCGGAGTTCGGCCGGCGTCGCAGTTTTTCGACGGAACGACCGCGGAACTGGCCGGTGATTGGAGTTCGATTTGCGGCGTCAGTCGGACTTCGTGGCACGTCCTATGGCTGAATGTTAAGCGCGGCAGCGTGTTGGGATGCGTCGACGCAGCGGCTCAACTTCCGGCCTCCCGACTCTAGTCGGGAGGTCTCGCGGTGCCCAAGGTACGCGGACGTTTCCGCGGGTCATTCGTTGTCCTTGAACCATCTCCACGGATCAGTAGTGATTTCCCTGTACCGGAAACGCCAACACGGGTAGGTTGGCACGGTTGGTAGCAAGATTGCCCGTCAAGTGTTATAAGAACACGGGGGTTAGAGTGAGAAAATACATGATGCTTATCAACGCCAGAACCGGTAGCACATATCTTGGCGCTCTTTTGAGCCAGCATCCATCCGTTGATGCGAAAGCAGAACATTTAGCGACGCTGGCTACATGGAAAGAGCAACTCGACTGGCTCGAGGAGTTCTACGATGAGGCAAGACATGATACGTCGACGTTGGTCGCAGGTTGTAAGACCAAGTTGCAGGATGTCCACGACTTAGAGGCTTTTGGCCGTTTCCTACGTACCCAAGACCTGGTCGTGTTTGCTACGTCTCGGCGAAACAAGGTCAAGCAAGCTATCTCGGCTATCAGGGCCGCGTCATATAGGGCGTTGACTCAAAAGATGTATGGGGACGCGGTCAGCAACGTGGGGAGAGGGCGCAAAACGCTTCCGCCGAGCCGCATTGAGCCCAAGCAGATCCAGCGCCAGGTGCAGCGTTTTCATGACCTGGACGCCGAGCTTTGCCAATATGTCACGGACCTGGGATTAGACGTTGCATGGATCTTCTATGAGGATCTTCTGACCAATCCATCTTCGGTGCTAGAGTACGTGGCTCGGTCGATACACGTTGATCTGAGCCAAGTCTCTGTTGAGAAGTCCGCCGTGGAAAAGGGTACGCCCGACAATCTTGCGGACGCGGTCCTCAACTTCGACGAGCTCGCTGCGACATTCCACGGCACCGAGTTATACGAGCAGTTGTTAGAAGGTGCATCTCGAGATGGCCACTAGTCTTCTCAGCAGATCGCCGCAGTCTATCCGTGCCCGAGGCACGCTGGACCAGAGCCGAATCGACGCGAGTCGGTCTTATGTGGGGCTTGTCTGTTACACACCGAGCCTCCCTTTCGACAGCGTCCAGTGACCGTGTTGAGTGTTGAATATCCTCAAGTTGCGAAGATGTCCGGGTAAATGAGGTCGGCACTAATGGCGCACAACTCAGCAAATTGTCCCGAGGTCCCGACGAGGGTGATGGCCAAGTCGATCGTTCTGGCTTGTGCGAGTAGTGCCAAGCGCTTAGTCACTTCCAGACACTCCCACGCGTCCCCGCCGGAGTTAGAGGCCGTCGCTGCGGATATGGGTTGCACTTCACCATCTCCGCCCCGCGCGACGATCTCAACTGACAAATCGCCAGTCGTTGTACATCTTGCGAAAACGCGCAAGCATAGGTCTGCGTGAATGAAAGCTGACTCATACCTCAGTGAGTAAACAATACGTGACGGGTCTGACGAGCCATTGATCCGCCTCATTTCATATATCGGAAAGCCATCTCTTTGCCGACGGGTCTGCAGAAATGCGGTGTTATCCGGCTTGATGTCCCATAGCTGGAGAAATCGATCGGCATGGCGGGACCCGCGGATCGCCTCGATGATCCTAGAAACGTATGGGGTCGTGAGATTGGCGTCAATCGAACCCAAACGGGGCACTACGGGATCAACGAGGCTTTGGTCCGATACCAAAAATAGGCCAACTCCCTTGGACCGAAGCCAGTAATAAAAGGCTGGTGTGCTGCGAGCGATGTCGCCTACCTCAAAGGGCCGAATTCGTGGCCTGTTCGCGAGCCTGCTGACCTTCGGGTCCTGGGCTTTGTCAAAAAAGTGGGGCATACCAGGGGAGTTGAGCTCTCCAAGATCCCAACCAGCAATGACCACTTGCCTGATTCCGGCATGGATAACGAGATATGACGCAAGCTCATAGACTATGCCAGGACCCCATGGACGACTATATGTTTTGGAGAACAACCATTGATCAAACTCAAGGCTGGTGGCAAGGCGACGTCGGAAGTCCCGAGGATCAGAGATATGTAGCATAATGTCCGGAACAAGGCCGGGAGTATCGGGATCGTTTTCTGCGTACTCCGAAATTACGATTGGTTTGCCTATGTAGTCGTATGGTTCATAGTTCCACGAGTTCAACAGATGGAAGTCAGCAATTCCTCGACAGAGCTTGTAGGTTTGCTTGATTGCGATGACAAGCTTGTCTTGAAGAAAGTCTACTACCCGTTGTGACCAGAGGCTGTTTATGGACGGTCCTGCGGTCAGGATATAGGCTACCTCGTCCTGGTATGCCCCACGCAATGCTGCCAGTTTTTCTGCGAGCGTGTTGCCGTTGCGTACGGTTGCCGCGACGGCTGGCGTATTTTCGTGCATTAATCCTCCGATGGCCGCGTTACACCTTATGAAGCACTCTCGTCGCTAGCGGCGGAGGAAACTACACAGATCTCCATACACTTTGTGTGCGCCGTATTCTGCCTCAACGTATTCCCTGGATTGCGATTCGATAGTCCACCGGTATTGGTAGTCGGCCAGTAGCCTCCAGACCGCATCAGCCATTTCGTTTGGATCCGCAACGATACAGGGCGGCGTTCGCCTCAACACAAGACTAGATGCGTTTCCGCAGACAAGCGCTCGACCGTGTGCCAACGCTTCAAGATTCTTGATACTAAAACCTGTCCCATATAGGACAGGATTCACGACACAGGCGGCGCGGGTGTACCACGGAACTAAGTCCGGAACCGGTCCTACCAAGTTCACCCCGGCGGAGGGATCTAGCCTAGCGGCTACCGTCCCGACTACGTTTAATACGGCATCGGTGTCTCTTTGCAGCACCCGTGGCCAACAATAGCGAATGAAATTTTGAATTCCATGAAGGTTTGGATCGTAATCATTGCCAACAAACATCACCTCACGAGAGGTCTTCCGGCTGTGACCGACGTCTTTTGGCTCGATTGCGTGCTGGGCAAGAATGACTGGTGTTTCTGGCAGCATGGACTGTAATACCGAACGCTCATAGTCATTGATCGCAATCAAGCCGTCCGCGGGAGCCAGGGCCTGAGTTTCTTCTTTCCAGGTACAGAACCGATCTGAAAGGTCACGCCCGTTTCGCCGAGCGCGGATCGCCCTAAGAAACTGGACATCAACCGTATCAACAATGCGCAGGGTGGGACTCGATACTTCACGAAGCGCGAAGGCATTCCACGCGAAGGTCGCAATGACGGCAATCGGGTGAAGCACTGAATCGGTCAATTGCACGCAACTCCCGTAGGGCCTAAAGTACCTTTTTGACAGGCTCCCGGTTACCTCATGTTCGGTACTCCCCGTCGTTGCCCGACAAATTCCATCAAACTCGGCGAAGTACTGTGAAGCACAGTTGGGCTCGTATGGCTTTGAAACGAGTACGACTCTATAACCCGTGGCGCGCAAGTGTCTGATGACCGATAAGGCCCGAGCAGACCCACCTCCGCGGATGGGAAAAGGCCGATCATATACATAGACAACGATCCTGTCGGTCGCGGGATTGACATCGGGCTTCAGATACAACGTCGCTGGTCCAGCCGATGAGGGCATCAGGGAGCCCGATTCCCAAACGCTAAAACGGTTCTGCGGTTTGCTCTTGGTCGCCAGGACCGCTTCGTGTGCCTGGTCTGCAGTTGTGACAGACCTTTCGCTTTCCCCGGTGGCTCGTTTCTGCGCGATCTTAATATTCAGGGCAACAAAACGTGCAAGGTACGGGAAGTCGTCACTCATGCGCTTGTACAGCGCGAGGGCACGATGATAATCGCCCCTAGCTAGAGATCTGTTGGCATCCTTAAGCAATGACAAAAGCAATCCTCCTCGTTGGACTGATTCATGCGTAGGTATCCACAGCGTAGCGGATCGTGCCCCCTAACAACGCCGCGATCGAAAGCCTCGACAGGTCCAGGTTCATAGTCCCCGGGGAGTTGTCGCGACGACCTCGAAACGTGCAAGACCCGGTGATCTCACTTTTCCAGCATCAATACCTTACCACGCACTGCGACGCGCTGAAGCAAATCGCTATGCGGCCAGCGATGCCCGGCTTCTTGCACCACATAAAGTCGTAGTTTCTCTGTAATTGATCTCAACCTCGGTCCTCTTTCAGAGCACAGAATGTGGGGCTGGGGGAAACAGAGAAACTTCCATCGATTGGCAAGGCAACTCGGCAACTGAGTATCGTTTGCCACCGGACGAACGATTAGTCCAACGCTCTCGGAGTTGACCGCCCGAACCCCGACGTCAGGAGATCTATCTCGGCCGGTCTGATCCTATTCCGCTTCCGCCACGAGACGAGCAGCCGGGGCGCTCAAGGTCGACAAAGTAGTGCTTCGGGTCAGCCTGTTGAGACTCCGCGAAAGCCAATCGCTCACACCATTCATGACGGGCCCGACAAATCCGAGCCGGTCGCCGGACCGGAAACAACTTCCCGTTTGTCGGCTGGGTGTCGAAAACCGGAACGGCTCGTGTGTCGAGTTGTGCATCTCGCAGCCGAACTGGTCCATGGCCGCCTCAGAAACTCCGACGCCTCACAGATTCTGAACCGTTCGACGTTTCAAATCACATCCGGTGGCATACTTCTACTCCATTTGCTTGACGCCTCTCGCGGAGCGGTTTCGAGATTGAACCGAGTCTGCGTAGCGGCAACTGCTCGAACTTCCCATTGGTCGTCTAAGTCGGATCTCCGCCGTTGGCATTAGCATCAACGAACCGAACACATATTGTCCAAACGCTTGGGTTGCGAACACTTCGACGCAAGGCCAAAGGACAGCATATTGCTTTTGGCACGAATCAGGAGAAAAACACGGCTGGTATGGTTTTTCCGAAGGCAAGTGTCGTCTTAGCGAGGGACTCGACGGCGGCCGCGATCATCTTCCCTGTCGTCCTCGTTGGAAGTCGTCTCGTTTCACCGCATAGACTTCCGACCACAACATCTGGCGCAAGGATGTTGCAATAGACTGTTCGCTGGTTGAGATAGACCGCTCTCAGCGGCAAGCAAGTCGCAAACAGCAAGGCCGAGAAACCAACCTCTGCCACTCGGAAGCTCTCAGTCGGTCAACAAAACTCACATCAGCCGCACAGACCAGCATATCGCAGCTGCCGTCCTCGGCAACAAGACGAGATCCAAGCCTTTGCTTCCTGCGACGTCGGCGACGTCTTGCATCTCCGTCTGGTGGGGACGCATTGCGTAAAGCGCCACCGCCTCGTTCGGGTTTGCGTGGCGCCTCAATGCTTACCTTACCGCGAGGAAGGGGTCAATCGCTCCGTAGCGCACGATGTGCTCAATGTGGTCGACTATTGATTTGCCAGGCAATTCTACTGTTTCGCCGAAAAAGTTCTCCTATTTGAACGCAAACACTGTGGGAGCGTACACCCGGCCACCTCGAGATCAATAGGCTGAGTTGGGATAAGCTCACTTCAAGACCTGAACCGGTCTTGGGCGACGAAGATTCACGATCGTCGGGTGACGTTTGGACGCAAAACGGGGGACTTGCCCGAGCTCCACTCCGAGCCACGAAGTCTCCGTCCTATTGGCTGTTCGCCCCAAAAAAGCGAAGCTGGCCAATCGAATCAAATCCGGATGATCGAGTCGAGGGTTGGGGAATCCCATGACCCATTCGGTGAACTAAGAAGGATTTTCCGTGCCATCCGAAGCACTGGAACTCAACAAAGGAGTAATCAGGGTGTGCATCCCGGAACTCATAGAATGCACGCTGTTCGCCGCGATCGGGACGTCCGGCAAATGTAAACCAATCGTCAAACGCAAGGATGCTCCCAGGCTGAAGATCGGGTCCCAAAAACTGAAGCACCTGGCTCGTTGACTCGTAGAGGTCACAGTCAACGAAGACCATGGCCACCTTGGAAATTCCGTAGTGGCCCAAGTCAAAGGCTGCGAGACTCTCACGGTAGTATCCTTTTATCAGCGTGTACTCGTGCTCGCCGATTCCTTGTTTGGATAGTTCGGATCGGAACTGGGTCTGATTGACCGCCATCGCCCCTTCTTTCCACTGTACGTGGGAATCGATACCTTGCGGTTTAGGTAGTCCTTCGAACGAATCAAACGCGTACAAGTGCATATCGTCGAGGCGGTCTTGGCGCTTGTACTTAGCAGCCAGTCGAAATGACCGCATGTTACTTCCCGCCCCGAACTCAAGGTAGTCGCCCGCGATACGGTTCATCCGCAGGTAAAAAAAGGCCTTGAAGAAGAAGTCGTCGGCGGCGGCTATCATCCGCTCTTCTTTTTCCTCTTCGAAGTTCCCACGATCCACTCTGTACGCATCCGACCATGGTTTTTCTCGCATGAACCCAGCTCCCGATTTACTTCCAAGCAGAATTATAGGGCCGCCAACAAATCACCCACCACAAAGGTCCAAATCGAGAATGCAACCTCGGCTACTCGGAAGCTCTCAGTCCGTGCAACAAGACTCACATCAGCCGGAGAGGCCGGCGAATCACCGCTGCCGGCCGCGGTTAACATGACCAGATCCAAGCCCTGACTTCTAGCGGCGTCAGCGGCGTTTTGTATCTCCGACTCGTCGGACCGGGTCGCATAGAGCACCACCGCGTCGTCCGGGTCGGCGTAGGCCTCAATGCTCTTAGCGAGCCACTGATCTTGACCGTAATCGTTAGCGTAGCACGTAATCAGGTTGTGATCATTGAACGCCAGGGAACGAACCTTGCTCTGCTTGGTGTAGTCCGTGGCGGCGTGGCTGGCGATGGACGCACAACCGCCATTCCCGGCGAATATGAGTTTGGCGTTGCTTGCGGCGACCCTTCGACACACCTTCGCGAACTCCCTGAGTGCCTCAACATTGTCGTGCGACGTGGCCAGCTCCGTAGTGGACTCTATCCAGTCTGCAGCCGCCGTTGCAGTCCGGGGTTTCTCCGCAAGCAACTCTCCCACCAGGAGCGTCCACGTAAGATGGGTGTTCTCGACAATGTTGTATTCGCGGCAATCCAACCAAAGTCCGGGCCGGCCGAGTCCGCGGAGAGGGTTATCCGACGCGAACCCGGAGAAGCTGACACAGCGTACGCCGCGCTCGTGACATAGCCTACCCGCATTCACGACGTTCTTTGATGTGCCGCTCGAGCTAATAAGCACGGCTACGTCACCATCGTTCGCGTAGGTTTCGATTGCCCGTGCGACATAGTTCTCGTAGCCGTAGCGAGCGGCAAAGCCGGTAATCAGATTGTGGTCCGTCAACGCGATCGCCGGAACACCACCGTATTGTGTGTAGTCGACTGCAGCGTGGCTCGAAATGGATGCACTTGCCCCGTTTCCCGCAAAGAGTAGTTTGCTCCGCCGGGCGCCGACTTCTGAACAAATCTCCTTGAATTCCAGCAGCGACCCGGAGATATCACCACTGAGCATGCCACGCTGATAGCGTTCCAGTAGTTCGGCTATTGCTTTGGCCTGATCGGTTCCGGATTCAGACATTGGCTCCTCCTATCGTCTGCCACCGGCGTAGATGGCATCGATCAAGTCCATTACCGCAAGAGCGTCGGAACTGTTCCCATAGGCAACCGGTTCGTCGTGGTCGATGCAAGTAAAAAAATGTTTGATCTCCGAGGCCCACGAAGTATCGAGCTTGTAGACAATGC
>CAZFLD010000079.1:0-17613 GCA_964519835.1 uncultured Spirochaetales bacterium | reverse complement strand
GGATCCGTTGTCCTCGCCTTCTGCCTTCGCGCCACGCACGAAATCGCTCCCGCACCATCGCCACCCGCTCGTCGTTTTCCATCCTCGCCATTCGCCTGCCTCCTCGCTATCGAATGGCTTCAGGCTATGACTTTCAGGCGGGTTTTCCACGCACGATTGCCGAAGGGACACGCCTCTCCCGGCCATCCGAGATTACGCCACAACGATCGGCATTCCCTGGGCTTTCGAATAGGAGACTCTCCGTACCCCCGATCCACACCGGTATGGGTTCGTGGAGCGCTTACACTCCATCGCGGGCCCCGGCCGGTGGAGCTACCCTAAAACAACGTGGGCCCCACGATCCGTGGGGCCCAGCTAAGTGCGAGTCGTGGCGGTGCCGTCACGAGAAACGGCACCGCCACCAGCAAATGGAGTAATCAGTCCAGTTGCTGGTACCACTCATTCGCTTCGACTGTGAGTTGTCGAAGTCCCGCATCCATCATTTCGTCGACAAACTCATCCCACTCGCTGAGGGGACGTTCACCCGTGATAAAGGAGTAGTAGTTCTCAGTCCGTAGGGACCGAAGTTCTCCTTCAAGCTCGGCTTGTGACGGCAATGTGGTCAGTAGGTCATTGCTCCAGTTGCCCGGTGTTGCCGCGGCATATTCCATGGCAAAGTCGGTTACTGCCGCATTACGTTCAACCCTTCGGAACAGGTCGAAGTTCGGAATCGTGAGGCGAACACCGTCAACTTTGAGTCCGAGCCATGCGGTGGTTATGCCCTCTTTTAGTGCTGGAGCACCGTTGAAATACTCGAAGTGCTCGCCTTCGACGCCGAAGCTAATAAACCTGTAGAAGTCTTCGTCCGTCAAGTAGCGCTCGGTGATTTCAAAGTACTTCCTCATCTCCAGGTCTGTTATGTCCCGGCCGAACCCTATAGCCTGGCCGGCGATGGGACTCCAGTGAAGGTTGCCGGACAGTCCTTCCGGACCAATTAGCGGCTTGCCGACCACGAGATACGCATCGTCACCTTGAACAGCCCTAAGGTTGGACCAGTGGGGGCCGCCTTGATTCCGCCACACGCCCGGTGGATCGACATGATACCACGCGGCATTCGCCGAAAAGCCGATCTGACCGTTCCAGAACGGAGGAGAGCTCCACCAGCTTTGACCTCGCTCCTCGCCCGTTACAAACTCAGGCTCGATTAGCCCATCATCATAATAGCGATTAAGGCGTGCAAGAGCGTCCCTCATCTCCGGGATGACTGCGTCTGCGATCATCTCGCCGTCACGAACCGACCAGTAGAAATCACGGATTGGTTGACCGCCGAATGCGCCGAACACGGCGTAGAGACCAAAGGTCGACATGGCATAGGTGTCATCGCGACCGTTGCCGTCCGGGTCGTCATTGACAAAGGCATACCAGAGCTCTTCCGCTTCTTCTAGATTGCGGGGGGGGGCGTCCACGCCCGCGGCCTCGAGCCATTCGCCACGCCACATAAGCGTCATGTGGTAGTTCCCGCCTTCGCTGAACGACGGAACGAGGTAAGGCTGCCCGTCGGGAGAGAACAGCGTAAAGGTCTGGTCCGCATCGAATCCGAGGCCTTCCATTATTTCGCCACCGAGTTTTACCAAGGTCGGCGCAACCTCCTCGATCATGTCCAGGTCGAGCTGCCGCAAGACTCCATCGGCGGCAAAGTCAACAAGCTGTTCTCGAAACGCAAACATTACATCGGGAATTTCGCCCGATGCAATGCGCAGGTTTAGTAGCTCAGTGATATTCGACCTCTCCAGATATACATACTCTATGTCGACTCCGAACATCTCCTCAATTTCAAGTGTGATCGGTGAATCAGGGTCAGTGGGCCCGGTATTGAGGTTGACAATTGTGATAGTCGGCACCTCCTGTGAGCCACTGGCCCCAGATTGGTCTTCCTGACCACCGCCCGCGAAAAGCGGCGCCGAAATGACACATACAACGAAAACAAGTAGCATTGTCTTCTTCATAGTGTTTCCTCCTTACTATAGTGTTCTTGACGGAGCATACCGCTCCGTTTATCCCTTAAGTGATCCAACCATTATCCCCTTGACAAAGTGTTTTTGGAGAAACGGATAAACGAGTAGAATCGGAATGGTTGCGACGATGATAGAGGCGGCCTTCACTCCTTCTGCCATAACAACTGTCGTCTGAGTCAGCTGTTCAGACCGGCCCATCATTTCCGGATCCAACTCAATAACAATACGCCGCAACACCGCCTGCAGCACGTGTAGGTCCGCGTCGCGCACATAGATTATGCTGTCAAACCACTGGTTCCAGTGCCAAACGATTCCCCACAGAGAAACGGTAGCCAGTACCGCGGTAGACAACGGAAGAATAATGCGGATAAGTGTCGTGAGCTCGCTTGCACCGTCCATTCTTGCCGACTCGTGCATTTCGGGCGGAATGCTCATAAAAAAGTTCCGCATGATAATCATTGCGAAGGTATCGATTGCCCGAGGTAGAACAAGCGCCCAGACCGTGTTGAGCATTCCGAGTGACCTTACAAGGAGATAGTCCGGTATCATGCCTCCACGGAAAAACATGGTGAACACGATCAGGAGCGTAAATGTGTTTCTAAGCGGTAGCCGCCGCTTAGAAAGAGCGTACGCAACCAGAATTGTCAGCGCCATGCGAATTAGCATACCGACCGCGATTCGAACGATGGTGTTTCGGTAGCCAAGCCATATAAACCTGTTGCCCATCACCGTCTCGTATGCGGCAAGTGTAGGCTCCTCCGGCCAAAGACGGATTCCGGGCGCGCCCACCTCATGCGCCGGACTGAGCGAAACACGCACGACGTCCCACATCGGGTAGATGGAAACAAGAACTAGAACGCCCAGAAACAGGTAGTTGAAGACCAAGAACGTTTTTTCCCCGCGGCTTAGCATCTTAGCCATGTGCTTCCCCTACCAAAGTGCGTAGTCGCTAAATCGTCGGGCGATCCAGTTGGTGCCCACCACCAGTACGAACGAAATCACGTTCCTCACAAGGCCCGCAGCAGTCGCAAACGCAAATCTCGCGTTTTGAAGCCCGTTTCTATAAACAAACGTCTGCATCACGTCGCCCACGTCGTATACCAGGGGGTTGTAGAGGTTTAGGATCTGCTCAAAGTCGTCGTTGACAATTCGCCCAACGGCGAAGATCAACATGATGGTAATAACAGGAACAAGAACGGGCAGCGTGATGTATCGGATTTGTTGGAACTTGGTGGCACCATCGAGCATTGCCGACTCGTATAGCTGGGGATCAGCTGTTGAAAGCGCAGCCAGGTAAACGATCGATGCCCACCCTAAGTCCTTCCAAACAGTAGTAAGCACCAAGATAGGGCGAAACCAGAAGTCCTGGGCGATAAAAAGCACCGGATCACCGCCAAGCGATTTAATCACAGCATTCACCGGACCCGAAGAGGGGGAAAGAAACGCCATGACAATACCGGCCAGAACAACCCACGACAAAAAGTGCGGCAAATAAGTGATTGTCTGCACAAGCTGCTTGTAGCCCTTATGGGTTACCTCGTTGAGCAGTATCGCCAAAATGATAGGTGCCGGAAAAAAGAAGAGTAACTTGAGTCCGCTTATGATGAATGTATTTCGAAATGCTCGCCAAAATGACGCGTTGGAAAAAAGTGACTCAAAGTGGTCGGTTCCTAGCCACGGACTATCAAGGAGACCCGACATGACATTAAAGTCTTTGAACGCTATGCTGATGCCGTACATGGGCACATATTTGAATATGATGTAGTAAACAAGGCCTGGAATCAGCATTATCAAGATGGCCCGATGCACGCGGACATCTCGCAGAAAACGCTTCCGCCGACTTACCTGGAGACCCGGAGCGACGCTCGATCCGGCAATACTATTCCCCATATAGGTGTCTCACCTCCTCATCAACCGATACCAGATTGTTGAGCCGTATACTCCAAACAGCAACATCCAATTACTTTCGATCATGGCCATTCTTTTTTGATTGACAGTTTGAGCTCTGGACGGAACGCCCTGTTGCCGGTAGATGTACGGTGAGGGGTGACATGAAGCCACACATCGTACAGATAGTTTTTCACGACTTAGGTCGGCATTTGTCATGCTATGGAAAGAACTCACTTGAAACGCCGGCGCTTGACGCTGTTGCGGCAGACGGTGTACGGCTTGACAACATGTTCTGCACTGCGCCGCAGTGCAGTCCCAGTCGTGCCTCCCTCATGACGGGTCGATACCCTCATGCCAACGGTATGTTCGGGCTGGTACATAATGGATGGTCCTACCATGCCGGCGAGCGGCGCATCACTGATGAGCTGCACGCCGTAGGATACAAAACGGTCTTGCTTGGGCACCAGCATGAGAGTGATGGTCGAAGCCGAAGTGAAGTAGGCCAGGCACTTGGCTACGATGAGGTCCCGGAAGTACCGTTGCCACACTATTCGGACTACATCGCCGATTCCGTTTGTGATTACCTCTCTAACAGGATTGACCAACACACTCCGCACTTTATTTGCATTGGGCTTTTCGATGTCCACCGGCCGAACTTCGGTGATCCCGTCCGTCACCATCGCGAGTCCTTGACACTACCGTCATACATTCCAGATACGCCAGGAGCACGGCTTGACTATGCTAGGCTTGAAACCATGGCGCACAATGCCGACGAAATGGTCGGCCGTATTATCGAGACATTGGAAGCGGTACTGGTGCCCGAGGAAACCCTCCTGATTGTCACTACGGATCACGGACCCGCCTTCACCCGGGCAAAGATGACGCTTTACGATCCAGGCATCCGTATCGCCGCCCTTTTGCGTTGGTCCGGGCATCTCCCGACCGGAACTGTGCCGGCGGGAATGTATAGCAATATAGATATCCTGCCGACTGTTCTCGAGGCGATTGGTGCGGGTAGTCCGGCAAGTGTTCATGGCCGGAGCATGTGGCGAGACTTAACGGAAGGTCAGGGTGACGGGCGCGAGTACGTCTTTGCGGAAAAGACCGCACATGGGTACCTAGACCCGATGCGCTCAATCCGAAGCAACCGGTACAAGTATATCCGAAACTACAAGCCTGAGTGGCCTATGCAAATCAACCCCCGCCACGCCATGGCCGTCGGGATCGACGAGGTTGAGAGCCAACACGCTCACCCCCGGTTGCCTGAGGAACTCTATGATTTGGCGACTGACCCGGATGAACAAACGAACGTCGCCATGGATCCGGCCTATGAATCGGTTCGTGCGGACATGGCCCGCCTGCTCCTCGATCGGTTGGTCACGACAGGAGATCCCGTGGCACTCGGAAAAGCCATCAGTTTCCCCAGTGGCCACAGTGAAAATCCGCAGTGGGAGTACTCTGCCGGCTCGGGCCGGTTCCGGTTGACGCCGGAAGCCCGGTATGTGCCTCCGGAAAAGCTCAAAAAACGACCGATGCGATATGAGGACAGGCGATGAAGTTAGTCGTTACCGGGGGAAGTGGTACTCTGGGCCGCTCGGTGTGTTCGGAACTGGTCCGGCGCGGCCATTTCGTCCGCTGCCTATACCGTACATCGCGTCCGTCGGAACAAACCCGCACCGAGGTCGCTATCGAGTTTCAGAAATCTGATGTTACGGAGGGGCCGCCGCTGGTGGAGGCTTTTGCGGGCATGGATGCCGTCGTACATCTGGCGGCCATTACGGATGTGCAGTCTTCGCCGACCGACATCTACCGCACGAATGCACTTGGTACCTTTAGTGTCTACAATGCCGCATTGGAAGCCGGCATCAAGACCGTTGTCAATTCGAGCTCCATCAACGCACTCGGACTATATTTTTCCGTGCGGCCCGTGGCTCCGGATTATCTTCCTGTAGACGAAGACCACCCGTGTCGCCCAAGTGATCCATACTCATTTACAAAGCGATCCAGTGAGGCGATAGCCGACTACTTTCACCGGAGAGAAGGCATAGGTGGCGCCAGTCTGAGAATCCCAATGGGTTTTGTGTATGAGGAGAAGACTGAGTGGCTCTCGGAGAGTTTTCGGGTGCTCAAGCAGGTATTTGGCAGGATAGACCGCAGTCCGGACAGAAAGGCCTGGGCAAAGCAATTCGGAGCCAAGATCACGCGCTACCGTGAGAACCGCGTTCGGGAAAGAGGATCCCGCCAAATTGAGTTCTCACCCGACGAACGAACTCTCTTTGCATGGACGTACAACCTACTATGTGTGCTCGACTCGCGGGATCTGGTCCAGGCGATACTTGCCGCCGCCAATTGCGGCGACTCTTACCATGGACCACTCCACCTGGGAAGCTCCATAAACTTTCTGGGAATCGATCCCCGGAGAGTTGTCGAAGTGGCGTATCCGGAAACGGTTGTGGACGGTAGTATGGAGCGTGACTCTCCCCTCGTGAGCATTGATCGCGCACGGTCCACCCTGAGCTGGTCACCTGAGCTGACCGACAACGTGATCCGGCGACTTTGGCGCGAACACGGCCGTCTCGTCTAGAAAGCACCCCACGCGGGCAGTGAGCCCCGTACGTTCCACGCTCTGCTGCTCGATGTGTTCATCCGCAATGTGGTCGCTACCGCTATCCCATCCGTGCAGTGCCTGTCCCAAAGTACCGTCATTGATAAATCGCAGCCGCCTCGAACGCAGCTTCGAAGCAAGCGCGAATGTTCTCCAGCGGAACTCCCTGTTGAATATTGTGAACTGGATTAAAGATGTATCCTCCGCCCTTGCCAAATATTCGGATCCGCTCCGTGACCTGTTCACGCACCGCATCGGGGGTTCCGAAGGGGAGGGTGTCCTGCGTATCTACGCCGCCGCCCCAGAAAACGATCTTGTCGCCGTAGTGTCTTTTTAATTCTGCCGGGTCCATTCTCACGGCAGAGGTCTGTACCGGATTGAGAATATCCACACCACATTCGATTAAGTGGGGGATCAGATTAAAAATTGAGCCACAGGAATGGAAAAGCGTTTTCCACCCCGTATTCTGGTGGATCCAGGTGAACAACTTGGCATAGTAGGGGGCTATGATCTCCTCGAACATAGCTGGGCTTATCATCTCCCCGTTTTGGGTTCCGAAATCCTGACCAAAAAAGACAATATCGATCCGATCATCAACGGCCTCTCTATAACTTTTCAATACTTCGACAATGTGGTCAGACTTTCTATCGTAATACTCCTTTAGGTAGTCTTTTTCCAAAGCCAGAGCGACCATCCACTCCTCGTACGAAAACGGCCTGCCCAGCCCCATGGCGAAATCACCTACTAGTGCTTTATCGGTATTGGAATAACTATCTGCAGCGGCAGCTTCAATAAACCGAAAATCTTCATCGGTCCACGTTTCGAAGGCAATTTTACCTACATCCGTATATTCATTAGAATAGGTGTCCTCTATATAGTCAAAGTAGTAGCCGTTGTCCGGCATTCTAGCCATGACCCCGTTGGGTTCCTCAATGATCCAACTACCTTCACTGGTCTTTTGGGGATTAAAGTCCGCAGGAACAAGAACATCACTGCCGTTCAACAACTGCATCTCTTTCCACCCAGACAGGGTCGTGTTCAGGTGGTAGGTATATCTCGGTACCATGACTACATCGGAATGAATCTGTTCTAAGATGCTTAAATCCATAAGGGGAAGCATTTGGAACACATCTACAACTTTGACTTTGGAACCACTCATGCCGAGACGTTTTTTCAAGTCAATATAGGGGAATACAGAAATACTCGACGTCCGGGTCCCCCCAAGGTCGATTGGCACGCGGTCCGGCAATCTTCTATCCAATACAGCCTGAACCCGTTCACGTGATGTCATCATAAAAAATCTCCTTTTTTGCGATCTCGCCGAGTATTTCATGCATACTATCGGCCGATAGCTGCTATACCCTCTTCCAAATGCCACATTGAGTAACCGTGAGAGACTGGAGTGCCGCGTTTATCATAAAAGTAAGCTCCGCCGCAAAGGCACTCTGTCATTAAGCAACGATATTCAATTGGAGGATCACCCACGCTGGGCGCCTTACTTAGCCGATGGAATCGGGCACCTCAAAAGTCTGGCCGAACTCCCACTGCTCACTTAGTCCGACCGCGAAAAAGCGAAGTCGGAAGACCGACGAACCCCATATGTCCCGCAGCTTCTCGTCTGTGATTTCCATCGGCTGCACCTCAACGTTCGAGACTTCTTCGGTTATTGTCAGTCGCACCACATCGCCGGCTATTGAGTACAGTGCAAAGTCATGATCAGTTTGCTTCTTCGGTTCCCGCGCCAACATGAGATTCATGACCACGTGATTGCCGGCGCCGTGGAACCTATAGCTGTCGCGAATGGATACTTGCGCGGGTCGCCTTCTTGCCATAGAAATCCTGCGAACGAGCGAGCCGATTCGTGCTTCCGGCGGATAGCTTCCAGCTATGTTCAGCTGCACCGTTGATGTGTTACCGTCCGACTCGTAGTGGACATTGGCGGCGCCGAAATCCGCGCCGGGTGGTTGCTCGCACCCATTTACCTCCGGTAGATTGTGATAGAGGGATCTCATCGTCCAGATCTTGTATCGGTCTTCGTTGAAGGTCTCCCGGCGATACGCCTCTGTTCCCGTGTCGATTACGACGGGGCTCCCATTCAGGTACAAAATGTAGTGTCCGGTATCGTTGTGATTGTGATTCTGCCCGTTGTGCCCGCCTTTTGCCGCGACGTACAACCCCTCGGTGTCTCCTTCATGCTCGCGGGAAACCATGACTTGGATGCCGTTGAGCCAGACGTCTCCGATTAACGGTGGATCGACTCTTCGAGTGCTCAACTGCTCGTGGTATTGTAACGTCGTGAGCATGCGATACATCGGAAACCATAGCTTCTGCTTTAAGGGATCCTTCGCCGACCGGTACAGATGCGCTCCAAGCGAACGCATCTCGTCGTCCCCGATCCGGGCTCCATACCGGAAAATCAGGGCAGGTTCCTGAGATTCCAGTTGGGCCGGACAGTCCCCGAAGTTCATAAACCATGGATTGTTAATGTAAGCCCGGTTGATGTAACGGCCCATTTCCTTAACAAGCGGATCTGAAAAGACATCGATCCAGCCCGACGTACCGGCGTGCAACAGCTCTAGAGAATCTAACAGCGAGCCGGCGGCTCTGTCCCAATAACCCGGACCCTCGTCACACCCGCCGTCCTGATCATACGAGCTAACAAAGTTGTTCAAGGTTGTAAGGCATTTCCGAACGCCCTGTCGTCGGAGAACAGGGTCCTCGGTGAGCATAAGGAGCACGGTCAAGACATTGGAGGTTATCCATGGGTTCCAGTTATTGTTCTTCTCGCCAAAACCCATCCACCAGTATTCATACCGCACAAAAAGCTCTGTTATCCTCCGGTCAGTCTCCAGGCGGATGCGCTTGTAGATTTCTTCACTGTATGTGCCGAGCGGTTTTCGAAGCAGGTAGTGGGTCCACGCCAGAAAGGCACCGGCTTCCGCCGCCCGCAGGTCCAGCTCCTTTTCTTCGGCATCCGGCAAAGACCTGCGCCAGTAGTGCTGCGGGCCGACCCAAGTGCTTTCTTCGCAGAGCGAAAAGACGCCATTGACGATATCATCCAGAAATCGACCGCGCCATTCCACACACTCAGCGATGATCAAGGTGCCTAGCGCCCGTCGTTTTTCATGGAGGGCGTGATCGTAGTCGTCACACGCCCCCGAGCGCATAAACTCCATGTACTGCGTGGCGAGTAGCGGTGGCCACTGCCGATGTAGGTCGCGCTCCCCCCGCTGTACCAGTTCTTGTCGTAAGTCACCCGTCAAGCCTTCCCAAAATCCGCGGTCGGTGCCGGACGGAAAGGGACAAAACTCCTCGGTCGAGACGAGTTTTCGCTCCAGGCCGGGGCCCGTGAATGCAGACAGTAACATTAGGCGAAACTCCTTTTGCTGCTCACTACCATATTTTGGTACATTAACTGTGCCAATGAGTTGGCGGCCTCGTCAAGCACTCGTATTGTTGGAACCAAGCCGCCATGAGTTTCGCGCTGTCCCATGTGCGCCGCCGAAATCCGGAAGGGAAAAGAACAAATTGAGCAAGCCCATGCCACTTCTGTAGGTATGCAGCCGTTCCTCCGTTGCCCCTGAATCGGGCGTGCTGGCCAAATGCTTATGTCCGATCCCGGATTTCCTGATCGTCGGTAACGATGACGCCCATCTTCCCGGCCGGAAGCGTTCTTCCGCTCATGAGCGAAAACAGGCCGACAAATCCGGAGTTCCCTGCCCGACTTCCATGGACTTGGCAATTTGACGAGATCACATTGCGAGCCGATGCGGGGCCAAGACAGAGGGTCTTGGAGCGTCCAGTACAAGTACGGCGTTCATGTCGGTCCCAGCTATGCTTCGAACCAAATCGGACTCGCCCAGGCCGCATTCCCATCCGATTGCCTTACCCGGACAAAGTAGTACGCGGGACAGGGGGCGGCAGGTATCTCTGTCTCATAGACGACGTCGCGGTCATTGAAACGGCCAACGTCAACAATCGCACCGTTGCAGAAAAGCTCAACGACGTGGACCCGGTCCGTTCCGTGGACCTCGCATCGCACGTGGTGGGTTCCCCGCATGGTAGCGCCTTCGACGACGGTCCCCATCGGTTGCCCATCTACGGAGAAGTCCATCACGATACGGACGCCGGTGGTCGCGTAGGTTCGGCGATTACGAATTGCGTCAAAGATTGACTCTTGAGTGAGATCCCCAGAGTAAACTCCCGTGAGTCCGCCCTTGTAGGGATGAAAGGCAAATCGCTCGCTGTTGGCAAGTGACTTGCCCGGCGTACCGGCGTGAGTGTCCGTACCGCCCACAAACCCCAGGTGATAGCCTCGCTTGAGGCCGTTAAGTACGCCCCCGTCGGGTTTTCTCGATTTGTCCCATAAACGGCTCTTGGTCGATTCCGATGAGCCCCAACAGGAGTAGATTTCGACGAGCGGCTCGAGTCCGGGATCGTGATACCGCCAATCCGTCCACACCAGAGTGTGATGCGGAATCATAATGACATCGCGACCACGAAAGTAGTCATAGAAGTTCTCTATACCCTCGAGAAATATCGATTCGGGTAGCCGATCCTCAATCTGGTTATCGCGAAAAAAAACATTGCGGTGGCCGTAGACCTTGCTGCACCACTCAAACGCCTTGATTGTTACGAAGGTCCCCGGAGAGTTATGCCTTCTCACTACCTCCTGGTACTCCCGCCAATCGTCGCGGGCGCATACCTCGGCATCCGTTAACCCGGCAAAGTCCAAATGGGCAACATCCCGGGCGTATTCGTAACATTCGTCAGGCGTGCCGACGCTCCACGCGCCGGGCCCGTGCATCCTACTTTGGCAGTGCAAGTCTCCCCAGAATAGGCGTTCCTCGATGGAATCCTCACGAACTATGCAGGGGTTGCTTTCAGCCCAGGATGAGATCGCCAGGGGGGATTCCTGGTCTTCGGTCTGCCCGTCTCCAAACGCGCTTACGCGCACGACTTGCGCCTTCGTAGGAAAGTGAACACGAGCGCGCACACCAACTTGCGCCTCCTCGGCACCTACTGTTCTCGGCTGTCCGCCTTCTAAAAGGTTTGCTTCCGAGTCGATTTGGAGTGCCGTGAATGGACTGCCGGCTGCGTTGTGGCCTTCATCCAAAGCCGTGACTCGAAGGTAGGCAGATTCCCCCGGCGATACGATCGACGGCAAAGTGATCTTTACATGGCGAGCCGGTCCGTTTTCAACCGCGAAGATATGGGGCGAACCATGGGCTTGCACAAAGCTGCCGTCGCCAAGAGGGTCCACTAAAGCGACGAATGCTGCATCCGCTTCAGGAAAAGCTTGAACGCGCACACCGTCCTCGCCCCCCAACGGATCGCCGTAGGTCCAGACCAACTGATCTCCCGGAGACAACACTCCGTCATCGACGCGCAGGCAGGCCCACCAGCGCCAATGACCTCCCGGAGGATCGTAGCGTATCATTTTCTTGTCAATCCAGATGCTCGACTTGGAACAGGTCTCGGAAAAAACCCTGATCGTCGAGTTCTTGCGTAAAAACTCGGCGGGCCGATCCACGTACCAGTAGCGAGATTCCGGGATCTCCGGCCGGCTCCATCCTGTGTTGGGACTCCCGAGTCGCACCTTGCCGCCAACCGCAACAGCTCGGGACCCAACAGTGTACGTTATGACTGCTTTGACAGTACCGCCGGCGGTGGGAGTCCGATCGAAGCTGGCCTCAATTCTACCGGACGAACCATCCGTCGGTGTCTCCGGTATGAACTGCGGCGACACCTCGCCCATAGCATTCTTCTTTCCCATAACCATAGTCTCCTTTTTTATACTAGGCATTTCTATCTTCGATTGTGCTTGCTGAACGCTCTGGATCCTTGTGGTTGGGAATCTGGGCCAGAACGCCGCCGTCGATGCGAATATTCGCCCCGTTAATGTAGCTGGACTCATCAAGCGCAAGAAACACAATAGCGCTTGCGATCTCGTCCGGTCGGGCCCAGCGGCCTAACGGGATCATCTTTGATACAGTCTCGGAGTCGAGCTCTGCGTACGTATTGGCCGTTCGCTCGACTTCTACCGGTCCGACAATCAGACTATTGACGCGAATACCGTTGCCGCCGAATTCCCCTGCCAACGCGCGGGTCAAGGCATCAACGCCTCCCTTGGACGCGGCGTAGATTGAGAATCCCTTACCGGTCGTTGTGCCGTGGACGGAGCTGACGTTCACGATTGAGCCCGACGAAGCGGTAACCATCCGGTCGAGTGCCGCGTGACTGCAGAGATAAATACTAGATAAGTTGGTGGCAATCGTCGTGTTCCAGTCTTCAACGGTCGTTTCGAGAAAAGGGATGTTTGGTGAGACGGCCGCGTTGTTGACCAGGATATCGAGTCTTCCCCACTGGGCGGCCAAATTGTCGAACATGGCCTTGACTTCGGCCGCGTTCCTGACGTCGGCTTGCAAGACCATGGTCTCAACGCCATGAACGCGGGCCAACGCCGCGGTCTCTTCCGCACCGATGCGGTTGTGATTGTAGTGAACTGCCACATTAACGCCTTTGGAAGCGAGCTTTACCGCAGCGGCGCTTCCGATGCCGGTCGACGCGCCCGTGACAAGCGCGGTTTTTCCCGGGATACGGGATCCAGTCATTCTCTCTCCTCCTCCCAAATATCGGCTGCATGTTCCCCGAGGTAGGGCGCCGCTTTCTCGCTTTTCAGCAGCTCTCCATCGATCCTGATTGGGCTTCGAGTCACCTCGATGTTTTTATTGCCCCGACGAACCGTCTGTGTCATATCGAGGGTCCGATAATGCTCGGTCTGAATCAGCTCGCGCCAGGACAAAACAGGAGCAGACCAGAGGCCGGCGGACTCAAGGACCGCCAACACTTGATCGTTGCTGCGGGTCCGGACAGCCTCTGCCACCAGAGACTGGATCTCATCTCTATTTGTGTACCACCCAGCAGAATCCCGCAGCTCTTCAAGGCGGCTATCCTGGAGTGCCTTGCCCAACTCAGAGACGTCGACCATGGAGATAGCAATGTATCCGTCGGTCGTAGCATAGATGCCGTAGGGTGCGGCCAAGTAGGCGTTGGCGTTTCCGACCCGGCTTCTTACTGGTTCTCGGGTCCGGTCATTAAGGAAGGTAGCAAAGAGATCAAACTGCAGGTCGAGCGTTGATTCCAGCAAGCTAACTTCTACGTGCCCACCTTGGTCCGTGGCGCATCTCCTTAGCAAACACGCGAGTATGCCTTGCGTGAGATGGTTTCCTGCCGTTACGTCCGCAATCGCCGCCCCCACGGCCGTCGGCGGATCGTCCGCGTTGCCGCTCAGCCACGTAATTCCGGATACCGCCTGGGCAAGCAAATCCTGCCCGGGCTTGTCTGCCCAAGGTCCCTGTGTGCCATATCCCGAGACCTCCGCGTAGACAATTCGTGGATTCAAGTCGTGCACGGCCTTGTATCCAAACCCCAATCGTTCCATCACACCCGGACGAAAGTTCTGGATCATCACGTCCGCTTTTTTGATTAGCGATCGCACCCGAGCTCGATGGTCCTCATTCTTTAGATCCGCTGTAACACCTTCTTTGTTGCGGTTAATGGCATGGAAGAGGGCTCCGTCCCCGTCGATGTTCAGACGGGATGAGTACAGGGATCTGCCAAGCTCGCCGGTCACCGGGCGCTCGATCTTTATGACCCGCGCGCCAAGGTCCGCCAAACGCATTGCCGCGGAGGGACCGGCCAAGAACTGGGAAAAATCGAGCACCAAGACACCTTCGAGTGGCCTCACGACGATTCTCCTCGTTCCAGTGACTCGTTGAGGAGGGTTTGCAGTTCCTGCATGACACGACGCGGCGTACCACCGGTACGCAAAAATCGATGAACAACCAGATACGCGTTGTCCTGAAAGTGAATATAGCCATGGTACCGTGGGCGCAGCCAGGCCCGCTCGATCACCGGGAGCGTACGTTCGAAAAAGCCGTTCGTGGCGCTGTTTGTAACTGGGTCGCGCCACGCGGTTCGTGCGGCCGGTTGTCCACCCGATTGGGCGTAGATACCGGCCTGGGTATCGGGACTCGCAGCGAACAGGGCAAAGTCCGTTGCAACCTCAGGTTCTTTGCAAAAGGCGGAAACGCCGATACCTGCGCCTCCGAGCGTCGGGACAAGCGGACCGTGACTATCCAGGGTTACGACGTCGCCGAACGCCAGGCGACGATCTCGGAACCCCTCGAGGCCATAGTTGGCGTAGCCAAATCCGAAGGGGCAATAGAGCGGCTCACTCGTAGACGCCAGGACTTCGTAGACACGGATCGGATTCATCGTGAATATCTTGGCGTCGCAACGAGAAGTCAGCTCGCGGACCAACGAGAGGGCCTCCAAGGCTACGTTCTCGTTGAACGCGAGACCGTCACGGGAGAAGGCCGACTCGCTCATGGTGGAACAGAGCATATAGAAGTTCATAAGAGCCTCAACCGGTATGCACGGCATCAGCACCAAGCCGTTTTGGGCGAAGTCGATTAACTCCTTCCATGTCTTCGGCACCGAGACGCCGTTACGGACGAAATTGTCCGGTACCCAAGATGCGACCGGAACCGCCGCATCAATCGGCAATGCGTATTGATGACCGTCTACGGTGTAGCTTTCGTAAGTTCTTCCGACGGCATGGCTTTGTATCGCGGATAGTGTTTCGGCGGCGGCCCAATCATCTATTGTGATTAGAGAGCCGGTAGCGGCCGCATGACCGATCCACGGATGATCGAGTACGATAACGTCGTACTCCTTTGCCAACTGATCCACCGGCTGTTCAGCAAAGGCCTGCAAAGAGCGCTTGTCCCAAGTGATCTCGACGTTGGTATGGGCCGCAGAGTACGCAACAGCACATGCGACAACGGGATTGTAGCCGCGCGCATGATCCCAGGTGATTCCGCGGATAACCGTCTTTGTCACTGAATCCGCCTATCGAGCCCGTCGACGTTTCGGCGATTTGCCAGAATTAGGTGCTCACAGGCGAGAACCGTTTCGTGCTTCTGGTTTCTGACCTCGATTTGTTCCACAACCATGCCCAATTCCGGCTTCTTGTGTTCGCGCTTCTCTTTGATACTCACCGCTACCGTTATTGTGTCACCGATAAAAACGGGCTTTACAAAGCGTAGGCGATCGTAACCGTAGGAGAAGGCTTCGGGATTAACATCGGTGGCCTGCATGCCCATGGCGACGGAAAAAACAAGAGTACCATGGGCGATACGACGGCCAAACGGTTGAGCCCGGCACCATTCGGCATCGACGTGATGGGGATAAAAGTCTCCGGTCTGACCCGCGTGCATAACAATGTCCGACTCCGTGATCGTGCGACCAAGTGTTTCACGCCGCTGACCGACTTCAAAATCTTCAAAAAACACCGACGTAAACCGCATGCTGCTCCTTTCCCGTGGAGACCGATAGAATCGATCTGTGACCCACCGCGTTGACCCACACAAGCTAATTTGGTCTACTTACCGAACCACATTCGGGGATACTTGCACAAAGGAGTAAAACTGTGAAGAGGGATTTGCCGCTAGACGGCCTAATTGTTGTCGATATGAGTCAGTTTCTGGCCGGACCGTCGGCAGCATTAAGATTGGCGGACTTAGGGGCCCGGGTGATCAAGCTCGAGCGACCAGGGACCGGTGACGGCTGCAGGCGGCTATACCTGTCAGGCTTGAAGTGGAACGACGAGAGCGCCTTATTTCAAACGATCAACCGCAACAAAGAGAGCTTCGTCGCGGACTTGAAAAACCCCGACGATCGAAGAACCGCACGGCGATTAATAGAAAAGGCCGACGTGGTCATTCAAAGCTTCCGACCGGGCGTGGCAAAGCGTCTGGAACTAGATTGGGACAATCTCAGAGATCGGAACAAAGGTTTGGTTCACGCTTCGATTACGGGCTTCGGCCCGAATGGTCCCTGGGCGCATGATCCCGGCCAGGATCTACTGCTCCAGGCGGTGTCCGGCATTGCGTGGCTAAGCGGGAACGCATCGGACCCACCGGTTCCTATGGGTTTGTCCATCGTCGATATGGCGACCGGTGCCCAGTTAGTACAGGGGATCCTTTCCTTGTTGGTAAGGCGCGGCGTTACGGGTCAGGGTGGTAAAGTAGAAGTGAGCATGCTCGAGGCCGCGATGGATCTTCAATTCGAGTTTTTCAGCACCTACCTAAACGGCGGCAAGTCGCTTCCCCAGCGCTCAGAATCACACAGCGGCAACGCGTATGCGGGCCCTCCGTACGGAGTCTTCGCGGCCTCGGACGGGTATATCGCGATCGCGATGGCCGATATTCCTGAATTAGGACGGACCATCGGGTGCGTGGGGTTGGACCAGTTTGTAGACGCACAGCGCTGGTTCGAGTTACGAGACTCCATTAAGGCCATTCTGGCTGAGCATCTTTCGTCTCGGCCGGTCATTGAGTGGATGAAATTGTTGGAGTCCGGAGGGTTTTGGGCGGCGCCGGTTTACAATTGGGATGAGCTGATGGAGCAAGAAGGCTTTGCAGCTCTCGATCTTTTGCAGGAGACGGTGTTTCACGCCGGAGCTCTGTACCGGACAACTCGGTGCCCCATCCGCATCGACGGGGAAGTCCTCAAGTCTTCGACGCCCGCTCCGGTCCTTGGCAACGACACAAGACGCATTGGCGAGGAGTTTGGTTTGTAGGCTCTATTCGGCAAAAGGCGCGCGTCTGGGTGCTCCACAATTCCGTGAAGCCGGTCATGCGGCATACCAACCCGAGCTCCCAGGTCGTGAATGCAGGGTATAAACACGGCAGCATGATCCTGACGACAATCAGCTCATTCGGCCGGTGGGCGGCGGTCCTCAACGACGAAGCGATCGCGACGAGCTTTGTCGCCGTTATCGGTTTGTGCTTCGAGCGGGCACTGTAGCCGATGATTACCCGACGTCCGGCGGCGTGGAACCCGCGTAAGGACGCCTCGCGCTCAACACGAGTCGCGAAGTCGCTCAGCCGATCCTTCCTATCCGTAGCTGCCGCACTCTCGATTGCCGTGTTGTAGTTCACTGATCCGGGCGTGCGTACCGGGGTTCCGCTCTTGTCGCGTCCAACGCTTCGGTAGCCCGTTCCAGCCGCTTCACCCCGATCTTTACGGCCGCCAACCTCCGTAACAGCTTTTTAG
>CAZFLD010000078.1:0-17677 GCA_964519835.1 uncultured Spirochaetales bacterium | reverse complement strand
CACGGTACGACCGGCCCACACGGTACGACCGGCCCACACGGTACGACCGGCCCACACGGTACGACCGGCCCACCCCGTGCCGCGACCTCACTACCGGAAATACCGGTAGGCTACCAAATCTACGAAATCGACATCAAAAACCCAATTCGCACTGGAGACAGACTCGAGTACATTGGCCCCTCAATAGTCAGCGTGCCCGACCCGGACTTTTTGCTCGTGCGGCCGGAAGTCGGCTTTGTCGACGCCGCGGATCACGGCCGGGAGGCCTATCTCCTAAGCCACCACGAGCTCGAGCCCGGGTACTTGCTTCGCAAACCCGTCACTGACGAGCCGGACTCGCCTCAACAAGGGGATTCCTTCGAGTAGCTGCGCCCCCGGCGGTGCTCCGTAAGCACAAACGCCTCCTCTGCCGCCCCGACCAGCGCCGTGGCAACTCCGTGGATGACCTCCTGCGACGCGATGTCGGAAAGGGACTCCGCCGACTTTTCGCACCGGGCCAGACCTTCGGCAACCAGCCGACGAGCCCGGGGTTCACGGTCCGGGCGCCTTCCGAGGTACTCCGCCTCTTTGATCCGCCTAATCTCGTCCCAGAGTTTCTCAAGTCCCTCGTCGAACTCCGAGACACAACCTCGCTGGTCTTCGTTTAGCAGAACCAACACGTCTTGTAACTCCCCAGAAAGGCCCCTGCGAGCCACATCGGTCGTACCCGCGAGTATGGTCCCGGCGCCGGACTCCGAACACACCTCCTTGTTCGCTCCGGCTGCTATTAATTCGGGCAGCTGTGAACGTACCACAACGTCGAGTCGCGCAGCTTCCGCAAGAAGCGGCTCCAACACCATACGCCGGTACGCCGCCTCGTCGAGGTCGCCGGCCCGCGGAAGCGGCGAGTCCAGGCTCACCGTTCGTTCTGGAGAAACAAAGGGCTCGACGTCTTCCAGTACGTCGGCAAAAAGCTTCACAAAAGCCGCCCCGTATTGCTCCACCGCCTCCTGGCGGAGCGGAAACCCCTCGAACGTGTGAAACACACCCCGCATCGGCGACAAACCCGATCGAAACACAACCGGCAACCACGGGCTTACGTTGGTCTCCCCAAATAGGGCGTTTGTAACCGCCTCGTGGTAGGTGTCGGCACAGGTCCGAAACGCGCCGACGCGCCACGGAAATAACGCCCCCAAATACACGTATGCTCGCTCGACACCAAGCGATCGTAAGCGGCCCGGCAACCCGGCGACCGCCTCCGCGCGCAGGGGTATCCGGCTGAAGTTGAGATAAACGGGCGAAGCGGTCATGGCAACTAAATCGTAGCGCCAACGCCCGCCGTCGGCAACCTGGCTGAACTGGTCCAAGAAGCTTTGGCGAATTGTGGGCCAAAGTCTTGCGAGGCAAGCCGCTACATGCGCTCTAAATCCACAAACACCCACCCGGGTTCCAACAAACGCAATAACTCTATTCACAACAGCCGTTTAAGGCCGCCCTAACCACACTCTTTGGATCAGTTCAGGTGGGTTGCCTAGGTCGCTACTCCGGTTTATCTTGGGCAGTCATGGAAAGCGCAATCAACAGCCTGGCTTCCGTCGGTGTCCACCTGGGCCCAATACTCGTTCCTGCGCCGGAGGTAGATATCGAGCGCTGGGCCGTCATCGCATGTGACCAGTTCACCAGCGATCCCGACTACTGGGATCGTGTGGAGGCCTTTGTGGGTGACAGCCCCTCGACGCTTCGGCTGATTCTACCTGAGGTGTATCTCGGGTCGGGCGCCGTCGGAGAGCGAGTTCGGCGCATCGGGCCTACGATGCAAGACTATCTCGAACGGGGAGTACTCCGGGAGGTCGAGCCCGGAATCACGTTAGTCCGCCGGACACTCCCCTCCGGAGGTGTGAGGCGTGGTCTTATGGTGGCAGTGGACTTGGAAGCATACAGCTTTGAGAGCTCCGAGCGTCCACTGATTCGCCCTTCGGAGCAAACAATCCTCGACCGGCTTCCTCCGCGGATGGACATCAGGCGGGCTGCGGCGGTGGAGCTTCCCCATGTACTTGTGCTCATGGATGATCCTGACAACGCGGTTATCGGCACGATTGAGCGGACTGCCGGCCGGACGGTGTATTCCGGACCTCTTATGTTTGGCGCGGGCAAAGTGGAGGGGGTCCATTATACTGATAAGACTGTAATTGTCGATCTTGCGGCATCCCTAAAACGGCTTGCGTCCGCCGAAACGGCCCACAGTCGGTACGGAACCGACAACGGCCTCCTGTTTGCAGTGGGCGACGGGAATCATTCATTGGCCACGGCAAAACAGATCTATGAAAATGCCAAGGCAGTGGACAACAACGGGGCTCGCAACGGCCCGCTCAGATACGCGCTTGTGGAGTTGATTAACATCTACGACGACGGTCTTACCTTCGAGCCTATCCATCGCCTATTCATTGACGTCGACGCCGAGCGGATTCGGCGAGAGCTCGTTCGTCGCTGCGGGGCGGTGGAGACCCCCCTACCCGCCGGCGCTGTCGCTGCGGCGCCACATTCGCCGTTGGTGTCCATTTTCCTCGACGCAACATCGACGATCCGACTGAGTTTTCCTTCCGACCGATACACGCTTGCGGTGGAGGCGGTCGAGGACTTTATCGACGGCGGCGGCTTGGGCGATAACGAGACCGTCGACTACGTCCACGGGACCGCGGAAGTCTCCGCCGGGGGACGGAGGTTTGGCAACTGCGGAATCATCCTGCCCGTACCGGACAAATCCGGGTTTTTCCGTACCGTGGCGCACGGAAAGGTTCTTCCGAGGAAGTCATTCTCGCTCGGAGAGGCGGAAGAGAAGCGCTTTTACGTCGAGGGGCGTAAACTAGCGCGGTGAGCCGCTCTTGATTTTCTGCTCCGTTGGTATACACTTACAGTCCATGAGACGGGCGTTGTGCATCGTGGCGCTCGGCCTATTATTGGCCGCGGCCGTCACGGCACAAACATCCGAGAGTAGGCTTGTCTTCGCCTTTCTTGGATTCTCCGGCCTGCCGGAAAATATCTCCGAATCGGAGGTGCGGGTCCTCGAAAACCGCCTCACTTCTCATCTGGCGCAAATAGCGGAACTCGAGAATTACAGCATAATTATACCTAACAACCGTTTCGAGATTTTGACAGCATTAGAACAAATAGATTTAGAACGGAATCCGACGGCACTTTCTCGTTACGTCTCCGCACACGGCGTGGTTCTTGGGGCCGTGGACGTCGCGGATGGCCGCTACTTCGTCGAGCTCAAACTCCTGCGATCGGCAGAAGGCCGCGTGGTTGCTTCGGTCACTGCGGAGTACAACTCGTTCAGCCGCCTGCTTGAAGGTGCAGGCAACATCGTTTTTAGCGTCTTTGGATTCGAGGAGCCTGTGGGAGAGGCAGCCGCTACCGCGCGTCCGGAGACCATTGACGACGGACCGTCGGCAACCAGGCCGAGCCCCGAGGATAGGCGCCGGTCCGACCTCGAGTACGCCGATGTCGCCGGTCTTTGGCAGGGCGACCGCGGGCTCGAGACTGTTCGGGTGTTTACCGACGGCACGGCTTCTGCATCGCTGGACGAGGTCAACACAATAAGGCTCCGAGTCACCCTTTCCAACGGTACCGTTACGTTTAGGCAAGACGAGCCGAACGCTCCTAAGTTATATATGAATACCTTCCCGTATTCGATTTCCACTCAGATAGTCGACCTCGCACGGCCCATGAGTTGGATTTTTACTATGAGTGGGGACGGAAACCGCCTTGTCGGCATCAAAGAAACGACACTTTTTCACATTGATCGCGGACAGGTCGTGCGGGCGGACAACACATACACCCGAGAAGCTGTCTGGGAACGAATCTGGTAGCTAACTCGCCTTGGGTATATCCTCTTCGGCAATCCGACGTGCGGTTACACCCCGTCTTTGCCTGAGAGATAGCAAAAAGAGCACGACGTAGCAGACAAGGCCCGAGGCCCCGGCAATGCCACGCAATGCATTTTTGTTCACAAAGGCCTTTTGTTCGGGCCGGGTCAACACACCGCCGGGCCTCCAATTCCGCCCAAGACCTCGAATGCCCGGCTCCGGCTCAATCCTCACAAGCTCCTGTCCGGGCAGGGTCAGACCCAGTTTTTGTGCCTCCACCATGACGGCCGAGGCATCCACTCGAAGCAGTTGCACCCTCGTTTCCAGCACCCGGTTGCGCGCGCGCAGGTCGTCTACGTTTTGTTCCAAACGGTCTCGAAAGACCTCTATGTTTCTGATCGCCGGCTCGCCGCGATCTCCATACACGGCGGAAAGCAATAGATAGACCGCTACTGCGGTCAGCACCGCCCAGAGCACCTTCATACACCTTAATAGCGGCGTGGATTTCTGCTTCCTTGACGGTTTCGTTTGCGGGTAGCGCCGTATTACACAAAACTTCGGTCTTGTTGACATTGATCATCTCTACGGTAAAATTAGGAGTCAAACCGTCTGAAAAGATGGTCGATACAACAAGTAGAAGTCCCGCGTGAAGGTCTTGGGGGCAACGCAACGCAAACGACGTCGGCGCCGAGAGATATTCTCCGCGGCGTTCGCCCAGGAGAACATCGATGCCAGATAACAACGTGACGAATCTCGATGACCTCGAGCAGTATGGTGTCTGGGTAAAGGTTGGACCAACGGACATGGATGATGGGGACGAGCAGTTTGCAATGAGCGACATCGAACCGATGCAAGGCGCCGACTCAGATGAATCGGACGCCGGGACAGACGAGGATCTCACACCGGAAGAGGAAGCACTCCTCGACCCCTTGGAGGAAGCATTGGATTCCGACGACAGCTCCTCGGACGAAACCGAGTCACCGGAAACCGAGTCCATAGACGATTTTGACGCGGATATCGATGACTTGAGCCTCGACGAACTGACCGACGAGGACGATTTTTCGTTCGACGAGGACTTTACGGAAGAGACTAGAGCAGAAGAGCCTGAGCTGATGGAAGATGTGATGGAAGAGGATTCCAGTAGCGCCGCCGGCCCATCGTTGGACGACGCCGACGATCTAGAAGAGAGCTTTGCGGTAGGATCCGACGACATCGGTGATTTGGACCTGGACTTGGAAGACGACGGTCTTGGCGGTTTCGACGACGAGGGCAAGGCTGAGGAAGCCTCTGCCGAGGATGAGAGTGACAATGCCGAGGATCTTCCGTCGGGCGAGGACTTTGGAGACTTCGACGACGTTGAAGAACTCGACCTCGACATCGACGATTTTGATGAGTCCGAGGTACCGGAATTAGAGCCGACAGAAACGGATACGCATTCAAAACCGGCTGCCCAAGCCAAATCCGACGGGGCGGAAGCTGACAAGCAACAAACACCCGACGAAGACGACCTCGACCTCGAGATAGCGTCTCAAGAAGACCCCCGGGACGTGCCGTCCCTCGATCTGGACTCCGTCACCGAAGAGGAAATCAACGCCGCGCTACAAGTCGAGGAAGAGGCGGGTGAAGAGGAAGAGCTGAGTCTGGCGGACGACGAGCTTGATTCCATCGACCTCGAAGATCTCGATTCCGATGAAGGCGATGAGGATTTGCCTGAGTTGGAGCTTGAGAGCATTGACGAAGACGATACAGACGACGAGGCCCCTGCCATAGAGGAGCCCACCGAGGCGGCGACAGTTCCAGAAGAGTCCGATGACCAGGCGTGGGACGAGCCCGACTTTGGCGACGAAGAGTTGCCTGTGTTCGACGTCGACGAAGATACCGACGACAAGCTGGACGAGTTGGGCGAGATCGAGGAGAACCCCTTGCAGGAAACGCGCCACGGAGAGGCGCCGCCCACCCATGGTTTTACGCTCGAAGAGGAAGACGAAAACGAGGACCACGCGGTCGACGACCTCCTCGTGGAGGAACCAACCGAGCCGTCTCAAAGCGATACGTCGGAGTCGGTGCGCCTGCTCCAAACCATCGAGTCCGACCTATCACAGATCAAACAAGAGCTCTTCGACCTGAAGCAAGAGCTTTCCGGCATTCGAGAGGGGCGCCACCAGAGTCATGGCGAGCCGCCGGAAACGGTCCCGGCCACCGGGTCAGTAGAAAACGCATTGGGTCTGGAAGGCTTTAACTTCGAATCGGGTGATGAAGCAGACTCCGACGAAGCGGGCGCCGGCACCGGCTTTTTTGAAGACGACGAAGACGAAACCATCGCTTTGACCGGCGATGAGCTCGACAACATCCTAAACACCGCCGAGTTTACCGAAGAGGTGGGAGAGCCCACCAGAGTTGACGATTCGGACCTTGTCGACACAGGAGCTACCGCTGAGCCGGAAGAACCGGTCACGAAAGAGGCACCTGTGCTCGAAGAGGCGCAGGACACCGACGAAGAGCCGCCGATCGAAGAGATCACCTTCGATCAACTAAACAGTGAGCAAGCAGACTCAAACGGCTTTGACCTTCCGGCGGACGAACCTGAGGACGAGCTTAGCGCCCTGGCTGATCTGGACGTCGACAGCGAGCTCGCGGACATCGATGAGCTCAAAGATCAAGCCAAGGAAGAAGAAGAATCAGAGGAAGAATCACTCGAGGAGCAGGAAGACTTCGACATCGCGGAAGTTGAGGATACGCCCCCCGAGGACGACGAGATTGTCTTGTACCCGGAGGGCGACTTAAAGGAGCCCATAGCGGATGAACCGCCCGAGTCGCCCCCCCCCCTTGAACCGCAGTCGCCGGAGACCACCGGTGTCGAGGAAGAGCCTCTCTCCGGCACACTCCGCTCCGAAATTAGGTCCGTACTCGCCTATATGGACCAGCTCCTCGAAGCACTTCCGGAAGACAAAATCGAGGAATTTGCAAAGTCGGAGCACTTTGAGGTCTACAAGCGTCTCTTTGAAGAACTTGGGTTGGAGTAGAGAGGCCCTTTGTGAGCGGCGTCGCGGGTAACGATATCCGATCTACTCCGCAATCAACACTCAGCCTGCTCAAGCGCGCCCTTGTCTTGCGTGGCAGCCAAGACGGTGTCGCTGTCAAACACAGCGATGACGTTGTTCGCGCATTTCCGGTACCCCCGCATCTGACCCTTGCGCGCATCAAGGAAGGTCTGCGTCGTATTCCGGAGAATCCCTTTGCCCCCCTGACCTTTTTTGATTTGGTACGGTCTATCTTGGCCATCGACCGCGGCGCGCTTTTGCTCCGAGAGTTTGACTCCGGTCGCTTTTCACCGTGGATTCAAGAAGGCTACGACCACACAACTCAGCGCCGATTGCGCGTCGCGGAGGAGCGTGTGGTGGACATGTTTACCGCCTCCGCCATGCAGCCGGTGATCCTCGAACCGGGGAATTGGGCCGACATGACGGCGTTTTTCTCCGTTCGTGACGCCGGGCCACGCGAGCACCTGGTACTCGGACCGTTGCTTGCCGAAGGAGAGATTGTTGCAATCCTTTTGGTTCAGCGCAGTCCCTTTGTGGCGGCGTCTCGGTCCATCACTAGTCTTATAATCTCCGGCTTCTCGAATGCCGCCGGCGAGCTGATCCACAACGGGCGTGACCGGCGATTTGCGACCGTACGACTGCCGATTGTTCATCGTTCTTATGAGCTCAGACGCCGAAGCTACGAACTCGATGCCGGAGGCCGCGCATTTGACTTGATTGCCGCCGCTATCGACCTGTCCGCGCTTCATCAGGACCTTCCGACGGGCTCAGACAAGGAACATCTGGCCAGAGACGCGGAGCGTGCCCTTGCGGTGATTCTTTCGGGTCTCGGGGACGTCGCGGTGGATCCCACAGGAACGGTCTATTGTATCTCCCTGCCCCACAAGTCAAAAGCCCGCCCCGACCACCCGTTCTACTCGGCGGTACCCGACGTCGGCTTATTACAACAGCACTTGAGGTTCTCGCTCAAGGCCGTGTTCGGTGACGCGGCTCCGAATTGTTCGATCCGAATGTTGTCCGTGAACCAAGGCAACGAGGACGACAGCGACGACATCACCGGTTTTTTTGGGGCAGAAGCCGAATAATCGCATGACCGCCTCGGGCGACCGGCAAGCCTCACAACCCCTGGAACTGATACCGGCACGAAACGGCGAAATGACGGCACGCTTGGCCGGAGTCTACTTGCACTCCCACGTCGATCCGTCACGGGAGGCCGCCCGCCACGCCGCGGCACACGTCTCAACGCCGGTGGAAACGCTGATTCTCTTCGGCCCCGGACTCGGCTACATCGCCCCTGCGGTTCGAGAGTTAGAGCCAAAAAGAGACCGTCGTATTGTATCCGTTTTCCTTCACGCCGCCACCTTTGATCATGCAATCGACCGTGGCGACGCGGCATGGTGTCCGGGGTCCGGCGTTGACTTGCAAGACTTCCTTCGTCGGCAGATACGCCCGCAGGACATTCCCGCCGTGGGCGTCGTGATGTGGCCCCCCGTCGCAAAAGCACTTCGTGCAACACAGGCGGGTCCCCTTGTTTCTTCGCTGGAAAAGACGCTCCTGTCAACAATTGAAGAGCTACGCCGCGACCTTGTCACGGCGGCGTTTTTCTCTCAGAGACGACTCCGCAACGCGGTCCGGAACGTGTTTTCCAACCACATACGCTCTCTTGTAGCTGCAACGCCGCTCGAAAGCCCCACTCTGGTTGTCGCGTCCGGACCGAGTTTGGAGGGCCTGGAGGAGGCCGTCCACCGGGCATCCAAAGGAGCGCTGGTGGTGGCAACGGCGTCCGCACTCCCCTACCTCGCCCACGCGCGCGTCTCTCCGGACGTCGTGGTCCACATCGACGCGGGCTACTACGCCCGCCTCCACCTGCATCGCGCCCCACCACCTTCCCTGGTGGAGAATCGACCGGTACTAATGCCCTTTACGGCGGCCGGCACACGAGGCCTGATTGTTCCGATCAGTTTTGGGGCCGCGGAAGAGCGCATTCTTGGGTTGGCGGGCGAAACTAGCTGCGCCACGCCTTTCCCCGAGGCCGCAACGGTCTCCGCTACGGCATGCCGAATTGCTCAGTTTCTTGCAACAGGCCCACACTATTGCCTTGGCTTCGATTTCGCAGCCTTGGATCTGCTCGACCATGCCCGTCCACACGCGTTTGATCGGTACCTCGAGCCACGATCATGGCGTCTGGAGCCCGTGGAAACCAACCGATTTTTGCGGGTCTCCGACCACACGTTTGTGGGCGAGTCGTTGCGGCAATCCGCCGCACTCGCCTATTATGCGGATTGGTTTGCGCGCAACACTAGTCTCTTCCCACGCTTTTTTCGCGTCAGGCCCTCTCTTGTCGCGATCGGAATGCCTACTGCCGATGTGCACGAGATGATACAAGTCTGTTCTCGGGGACCCAAGACCGCCTCGGTCCTCGACCGCACCGTGGACCGAACGGAACAAACTCGTACCAATCTACGACGGCGCATCGACGAGCTCGATCACGAATGGCAACGGTGCAGGTCAACGGACGACTTTATTGTGCACCCGCTCCTGGGACCGCTCTGCGATCTGGTAGATTTCGCAAACGCCCGCCGGGTCAAAACCGGATCAGGCGATGTGGGGCATTTGAGAGAGGGCGTTTCGCGCATTCTCCGCCGGCTGGTGGACTATGCGCGTGCTTGAGCAAAACCTTCGAGCCATCACGGAACCGGAGTTGCGTAACCAAGCTGCGATTTCGCCGACGGGATCCATGGTCGCTTACACGGAGTCCCGTGACGGTTTGCCGATACCGGTAATCCGATCCGAACGCGGGACGGTGCATCTTCACTCCCGGTACGGCCCCTTGCGCGAGGCCATGCGGGTAGCAAAGGCCGCACCGGAGGTGGGTTATGTTGTAATCCTCGGATTGGGTGGCGCCTACCACGTCGAGGCGATTGTTCGACAATTCCCACGCCTCCGCGTTTTGGTGTTGGAGCCCGAGTCCGACACCTTAAGACACCTGCTCCGTCGCCGCGACGTAAGTCAACTTCTACGGAATCCCCTCGTACGAGTTTGCCTGGTGGACCCCAGTGCACCGGCGGAGACCCTCATAAAGACCATTCAAGATGATCACGTTCCCTCGCTGGACGGACCACCTGCAAAGATGACCTGGCCGGGCGAGAACGCGCAACCCACAAGACTACGGGCGGCGGCCGAGGCCGCGTTAGAATTCGTAGCGGAAGCTTCCCGAGATGAGCTTTATACCCACGCAGACCTCGCGGATATTTGGGTCCGCAACATCGCCAGAAACGCCGTGTGCGGAACGTCCGGCGGCCGTGCGTCCCCGGGCGGCGCACACAGGGGTTTGGACCTGCGCGCACTTTTTGGGAGCGCCGCCGTGATCGCCGCCGCCGGCCCCTCTTTGGAGACCTGGCTTGCGGAAACAGACGGGACCGGCAAACAGCTTATTGCAACCGACACGGCCCTCCCTGCACTGCTGGCCGCCGGCCGCAATCCGGCACTCGTAGTCAGCGTGGACCCAAAGCCCCTGGGGGCCTACCATCTCAAGCGCGGCGGCGAGGATCTGCCGCTTGCGGCCTCGGTTACCGCTGCGCCCACCCTCATAAACCACCTCCACTCGTCGCTTCTTCACGACGGCCACCCTCTTGTCACCGCCGCCGAGCGCCTCGCAAGCCTGCCAAGCTCGCAACTCCCGGTTTCTCTCGGCCCCTCAGTCACACACGGCGCAATTGCCGTGGCCCGGCTTGCCGGTGCGCACCATATACAACTGGTCGGGGCCGATTTCTCGTACCCACAGGGAAAGCCCTACGCTCGTGGTTCCTACGTCTACGACTGGTTTCTGGCGCGAGCTCACCGGACCCTGCCCGTGGAGGCACAGGCCACCGAAATGGTCTTTTTGCGCGGGACACCTCTTCAGTCCGAACCGCTGATCTACCAATCCGAGCTTCTCGAGAAGTACCGCGCCTCCGCCGAGGCACTCATAGCAGGTAACATCACGGCCCTCGAGGAGACGCCGACCGTAAACCGGCGTTCCCTCAGGGACGGCTTGCAAAAGGTGCTGGCCTCACTAACCAATGCGGCAGAACCGGCCGACCCCGTCCGTGCCTTTTTGCACTCGGCACCTGAGGCAACGGCCAACGCCTATCTGGCCTGTATACCCCACCTTGCCGTACGGGCAAAGAACAATACCGCGCTTCGCGCGGGCGCCGAGGAACTGTCGTGGGCCAGAAATCACCTGACGGCTCTACTCAGTCGCTATGTCCGATTGCCCTAATCCTCCGAGGCCTCACGCTCGTGCGCCGGTATCCCCGTACGCTCGTAGGCGGCCGCGAGATAACCCACAAACGAGTCCCCGGGCAGAACATCATTGCTCGTCCGATACTCCACAATCTTCGGACCGTTCAAACCGGTCCGCTTCGCAAACTCTATAGCAGCGGCCACGGCGCCCGGCGAACAGGCGGCCGAGTGTTCGAGGGCATAGGACATCAGACCCGGCGCGTCGTTGTTTTTCAATCGTTCGATAAGCCCCGCGTCGTTAACCTCGCGCGCCCAAAGCACCGCCGTCGCCCCAAGCCCATGGGGTGTAAATGCATAGTTCGGACCGTAGTGAGTGAGATCGGTCGACGCCACAACAACAATCCGCTCGCCCGCGAGGTCCGCGAGGACACGCCCGAGATCTATTGCCGGATTGCCCGGCGGAACTCTGAGAGGCGCCACTTTCGCGTCGGGGAATAAGAAACGCAACATCGGTAGCTGGACTTCGACTGTGTTGTCGGCGTCCGCCAGGGGAACCCCGCCAAGACTTCGTGCCAATTCCACTATCTCCGGATCAGCCGGCATCGGCCCCATGGGTGTGTCTAAGGATTCCTCCGGGTAGAAGCAGATTGGATCGTGGGGCCGCAAGTGGCCGCCACAGATGACAATCGTCTCTACCAGAGGGCCCAGACCACGCAGGACCGAGAACGCCTGGCGTGCGGAAAAGCGCCAACCTGCGTGCGGTACGACGACTGCGCCGTATCGTCCGTTACTGTCCTTCCCGCCCCAATCGCCGAGTAATTGCGCGACCTCTTCTCCCCCTTCGGGATACCAGCCGGTCGGCAGCCTTCGTTGTCTTCGATCCATACATGACAGTCTAAAGGCAGAAGGCGTTTTGCAGGAAGCGGTTTCATCGGTGTATAATAGGTGCTGTGTTCGGCCGAGTTTATACAGCTATTACACTTGTATTTTTTGTCTTTTTGATTGCCTTTGGTGTGTTTCGGCTGCGCGCCGAACGGAGCGAGCGATTGGAAGATGCCGAGACTCGGTACTCGATCCTCGCGTCGGCGGTAAAAGGTGGACTCGCGGGCAACAACGGCACGCCTCCGGAGCGAATCGCGGCTGCGGTCCGGCCGCGGATCGATCACGCGTCCGGTCTCGCCGTATACGTTGTGTATACCATCGATCGGGGAATTGAGTACCTCTGGTCTCGCGATTCGGGCCTCTTATCCGCGGGGGCCCCGGGAATAGATACCGCACGGCCCAACTCGCCCGGCTCGTTGATTGGCGCAACCTCTTTGACACGTGCAAGCTTTTCCTCCCCGATACGTGCCGACGGAACGTCTCCCGTCTATATTGCCGACGCATCTTTTGACGTCTTGCCGTCTGCAGCGGTAGCTACCGTGCTTCGAGAATCGCTTCTGATCCTGCTTGTCTACCTGGGAGCCACCATTACCGCGCTGGTGGTGTTTGTCCTGCGCAGCCGAATAGCGGAGGCCGTCGAGACCACCGAGACCGCATCCTCTGAATCGACCGGCGGCCGACTTACAACCGGCAAGATCTCTTCCGCGCCTGGAGCGACGTCGGACAAGCGTATTCACGAGGCCGCCGCGGACCGGAGTGAACCCGCGACTGCTACGGCAGTTAAGAGCGGTAACGACGATTCGGACGCACCTCAGGATGTGGCGCCGGCATCCACGATTGGTCCGCCACCGGGCGCTCCAGAGGCGGCAGCGGCAACTGCGGAGGTTGCCGGCCGGGGGGCTGTTACTCCGCAAGCCACCGAGACAGGCCTGTTCGACCCGGAAACCGGGATCGGCTATCGCAAACACTTCGAGCCCAGATTGAGTCTAGAGCTCGACCGTGCGGCGGAGAATGACGACGACCTCTGCCTCATGCTGGTGCGTTCTCGTTTATTCGATGAGCCCACGCAAACTGAGCTGTACCGCATCCTCATCCACACGTACGAGTACCAAGACCTCGTCTTCCACTACGACAACAACGGCATTGCGGTCGTGTTGCCTCGAACGAGCTTGACCGAAGCCCTCGCGAGCGCCGAGGACTTCGTGGCGACGTGTCATGAACATAAACTAACTCGCCCGTTTGCCGGCCTTTCGTCCAGAAACGGGCGCATTATCGAGGCCGGCCGCCTCATAGCAGAGGCCGAGGGCGCTCTGTCCAAGGCACAGAGCGAATCGGCACGTATCGTAGGCTTCCATTCCGATCCTCAGGCGTACCGGAGCTTTTTGAGTCGAGGCGGCCGGCAATCACCAATAATCACGGGCCCATAGAGCCGACCCACTGCTCCCAGTTCGCCCGACAGCGCTATTACCGGGCGGCAGGCCCTATAGAGACTGGGATACAGCAAACGCCACCTGTGTCCGAGGCACCAGGTAGCTAAACCCACCTCCTGCAGATGTCGACGGCAAACCTGGACCTTCCGGTCTCACGGCCACAAAACCGCCTACCTGATCGCCCTGAGACATCGGCAGGTAGATGTGCAGGCGCCATATCCTCCTATTGGTCGCCACGAGTTCTACCAGTGCCGTGGATGCCGCTCCTGCATCGTTTGGATCGAATTCTGAAAACGCTACTCCCTCGAGGTCGAGTATCCGGCGGACCATAGAATAAAGCTCGGGGCCAGGATCATCGTATACGGCGTCCGGAAACAACCCTGTGCCGGACGGCTCCAGTCGCAGAGCCGCAATTTCTTCCGCCGCCGGCCCGCGACCAAATACCCGCAGATCTGCGTAAAAGGTAGGTGATTGTTCGATGTAGAACAGTATTGCACCGTCCGTGACCCCGACCCCACGATCCCCGTGGGGTCGGTAATACACCTCATCGCCGGTGTTCGTCGGCGCGCCGACGGTGACGTCTGCCAGCACGGCCCCTTGGCTGTCAAAGAACAAGAGGCGCGAACCGCCGTCGGGGAAGTAGGTTTCACCCGACGTCGTACCGACGGTCCTAAAGCGCCGCAGTTCGACCGCGGTGGAAAGGAGCGACTCTACGCGGCCGGGATTGGCGGGAAAACGTCTGTTGTCTACAACGATGCTCGGTGCGAGCTCCGACACCAGGTCAACCGTGATCGCGCTTTCCCTGTAGGCCGATTCGAGCCGCACAGTGGCGATCTGATCGATACGCACGTCCATGACGGGTGGGTCTATCGGCATCCGGTCTCCCGCTCGCGCAAGCCCCACGGCGTACAACACAAGGCCCACAGTACAAGCGCCGGCCAGGATGAGAGCAGTCTTACTCGACTGATTCACCTCTCCTCCTTCGCCTCAGAACCACAACCGCTCCCACGACAAACCATACGGCGGGAATCACCAGCATTCCAAGGATTTCAACAAGATTCCGCCTTCTGCGACCCGCGGTGCCGTCCGTCCGCGAAAGTCGTTGGTCGCGGGCTCCTCTCATACGGATCGACAAAAGGTCGTCGTCGCCGGAAACCCACTCCAGGGCGTTTAGCACAAACTCCAGGTTATGCCCGGCGTCGGCAGCGGAAACCAAATCGCTCGCAAACTCCCAGTCCCCAACAACCATCATACGCGGCCCACTCGCTGGGCGTGACGAGACACCGGCGGTGGGCGCTTCGGTCGGCGTGCCGCCATTCGACGTTTTGGTGGGCCCGTAAGAGATAACAAGGGGCCTCCGGACCGCGAGACTTGTGGAGAGCTCCTGCGATCTACGAGCCGCTTCCGACTCCATACTCACCGGAGGCACCACGGTCCATGAGTCGTCGGTTGTAGCAGCAATAATGGTATGATCCCCGGGAGGTCCGTCGGCAGGCCTGGGAGGCACGATCCGCAATGGGCTCGCCCAAAAGAGGGTTAGGCCCGCAAACCCCGCAGTTACGGGGTGTTCACGGTCTACGTTTTGTTCCTGAACCTCGATCCAATAAGGATACGGCTCGTACACAACCCGTCCGCCCGCGTCGTCAAAGCGATTAAAGGGCACGAGCACGTTGGAAGAGTCGAGGACTATGCTCGGCTCGACTTCGATTCCGTATCGCGACAGCAGTTGCTGGGTCGCACCGGGCGTCGCTCTCCGTCTCTCATCCTCCGGGTCGGCCCCGTCAAAGGCAAAAAGGGCGCCTGCTCCCTCCGCAAGGCGCTGTTCCACTACTGCGACCATCGTATGATCCAGGTACGCGCCGAGTACCAAAAAGGAATCCGCTTCAGGAGCAATGTCCCCCGGTTCCGTGGCAACGACAATCCGATACCTGTCTTGCAGCCGACTCTCCAAGAGTCGAAAGTCGCGATCAAATCGAAGACGCCGGTCGGCCTCCAAAACGACCAGGGTCGGCAGCGTACCGGCGGACAACCGCCGAAGGCCAAGTGCCAACTCGTACTCGAGCCGGTCGATGCCCAACACTCGTGGTACGGAGACGGTTCGATCGTAAAGCCGCAGCACCAATCCGGCGTACGCCGTTTGATCGGCATCCTCCCGAGGCAGCTCGAGGCGTAGCGGTGTTAAGCCCATGTCGGAGACGGACTCCGCAAAGGGCACCCCGGAGGTGTCCGCAAGACGAAGCTCCACCTTGGACCCGGCAGCGGAAGAAAAACTCCGAAGAAAGTCTTCGGCCTCCGCTACACCGGGCACCACGTTCCGGAGTATCTCGCTCCGATAGTAGGTAAGCAAGACCGGACCAGGCAGGTCATCTACTATCGCCTGGGTCACCTCGGAAAGCGAATACACCCGCCCGCGCGTTAGGTCGAACCGCGCATGAAACATCGATCCGTTTAGGGCAAACAACAGGATTGCCGCTACGCCCAGCGCCGATACCAAACGTGACATCACCCGTCCGCCCGACGCCTCTGCGTCACAAACCGAGCAGCCCCAAACAATCCAAGGCCGGTGACGGCCAGCAGATAGGTCACGTCGCGCGTGTCCACAAGCCCTCGGGCAAAGCTTCGAAACCGAAATTCGAGAGATACGGCGTTCAAAAGGTCAGTGATGGGCGACGAAACGGGGAAAAGAGGGGCAAGTCGATGTGACAGGCCAAGAGCCACAAGGAACCCCAGGGCAAGGAAAAAGCCTGCAATCGTTGTCTTGGCCACAAGTGAAAAAAACTGCCCCCAGGCTAGGGCCGAACCCAGAAACAACAGCAAGCCCAAAAACTGCGCGACAATAATCCCTCCATCAAAGTCTCCAAACGCCGTAACCGCGAGGGGAGCAAGTGACGCAACAATCAGAACGACAAGAACAAATCCAACGGTTGCACACCACTTTCCGATCACCAGCGCACCGTCACCGATTGGGAGACTCAGAAGGATCTCTTCAGTGCCGCCGGCACCTTCCGTTCCCCAAGTCCCCGCTGTGACGGCCGGTACCGCAACCAGCAGAATCGGAGCAAGTATCTCAAAGTATGCCTGCAGGCTTGATACATCGCGCTGGAAAAAACCGTGGGTCAGAAAGAATCCAACGCCCGACGCGAGGCAGAGCAGTCCGGCGACTACGTAGCCGGAAAAGGTCAGAAAATAAGTTCGAAGGTCCTTGCATAAGATCGCCACAAACCCGTTCACCGCCACCTCCGATCCGGCCGAACCTCCGATGAATCCACAACTCGTCCATCGGAAAGCGTGATCACCTTCGCATCGAGAGCCTCGATCTCCTCGTCGTGGTGGGTCGTCAGGATAATCTGGCGATCGTTTGATAGTTCTCGAATCATCTCGAGAAAATCGCGTCGGAGATTTTCGTCGAGCCCCGAGGTTGCCTCGTCCAGCAACAGGAGCGGTGGACCTCCGGCTAGCGCGCCTACCAGCGCTACCCGGCGTTTGTACCCCTGACTTAGGCCGCCTATCTCACGATGCAACACCGCATCGATACCAAGCCGCCGAACCTCCGGCGCATCACCCCACGCTTGCCGGTCGAGTCCACGGGCCCGATAGACAAAGCGCAAAAACTCCGCCGGAGTAAGCCGCCTGTACAGCGGAGCCCCCTCGGGCAAGTAACCCGTGAGCCGCCGCGCTTGGGCACCATCCGGCCGCACGGCCACACCATTGATAAACAGGGATCCGGACAACCGCCTTATGCGGCCGCTGAGCAACCGAAGGAGCGTAGTCTTGCCGGCCCCATTCGCGCCGACAACCGCCGTGACGCCGACGGACTCGAGGGACAGGGATATTCCCCGAAGTATGTGGCGACCGCTTTTCAGGCGTACATCTATGTTCTCGGCCTCGATCATTCCCCGCTCGTTCTCCGCCTATTCCTGTTTGGCCTGTTCCTCGTCGAACGGCAGTAGGATGTGCTGACCGTCGCGGCAAAGGAAGGCGCCGGCGAATTCCTCCTTGGCCTCGGCCAATAGTTTTTTTAGATCAACCTTGGTGTACCGCGGGCTAAAGTGGATAATCCCGAGCCGCTTTACGTCCCCGGCAAGAGCCGCCAAACGACCTGCCTCTCGTGCCGTCATGTGCTTTTTGGCGTGGGCACTTTCCTCCGCCGCGTCGTCCACCATGCCTTCGCAGACAAACAGGTCCGAGCCGGCCGCCTCTTCGGCGATGTGCGGAAAAAACAAGCTGTCGGTCACGTAGGTTACTTTTCTGCCCC
>CAZFLD010000077.1:0-17790 GCA_964519835.1 uncultured Spirochaetales bacterium | reverse complement strand
GCCTGACTGTAATGCTATGAATTATACTGTTCCGGTGCAAGTACTTCTTTTTAGATTCTGTAACGCACGCCGCTACCAAAAAAGCTACATAGAAAAGCGTCGTGCCCGCTTGGCGGAGTTGGAGGCGCTCGTCTGCGTCTACCAGTCTCCAGTGGCTTAGGCGGACCGCACGATCGCCCTCGAAGTGTGTCCCAACGGTCCCGCTACTCGTTGACTCGATCGAAAGAACGGACCACCTTTGTTGTACGGACCAAGCCGCACTCCCTGTGGCACAGCTCGCCTTTCGCCGCCCAATGGCAGGCGAAGCGCGCCTGGACCGGAAGGAGAAGAAGCACCATGGCACTCGAGAGCATCAATCCACACGACGGATCACCAATACGGAGCTACGACGAGTTTTCCGACAAGCACGTCGACGAGACAATCGATGCGGTGCTCGCGACCTGGAAAGAGTGGCGAGAAACCGAGTTCCCGCGACGGGCTAAGCTCCTTGCCGGCGTGGCGGCAGCGCTCCGACGTCGCAAATCCGAGCTCGCCACGCTTATGACCCAAGAGATGGGCAAGCTTTACTCGGCGTCCGAGGCCGAAGTCGAAAAGTGCGCCTGGGTCTGTGAGTACTACGCGGAGAAGGGCGAGGAGCATCTCTTGCCCGAGCCTGTTGAGACCGACGCCTCCAAGAGTTACGTCACGTTTTGTCCCTTGGGTGTTGTGCTCGCGGTGATGCCGTGGAGCTTTCCCCTTTGGCAGGTCTTTCGATTTGCGGCGCCCGCCGTGATGGCCGGCAACGCAGCACTTTTGAAGCATGCGAGCAACGTATCAGGCTGTGCACTTGCCATCGAGGATCTGTTTCGTGAAGCAGGAGCTCCCACCGATTTGTTCCGAACCTTGTTGATCGGAGGACGACGGGTGCCCGCAGTTATCGAGGATGCCCGCGTCTCAGCTGTAACGCTTACAGGCAGTACCGAGGCCGGACGCTCTGTCGGGTCAACAGCCGGAAAAGCCATTAAAAAGAGCGTCCTCGAGCTCGGCGGCAGTGATCCTTATCTTGTGCTTTCCGATGCCGACTTGGACTTGGCGACGCAGACCTGCGTGAAAAGCCGTATGATCAACGGCGGCCAGAGCTGTATCGCCGCAAAGCGTTTTATCGTGGTTGACGACGTCGCCGAGGAGTTCACGAGCCGTGTGGTCGAGCTCATGAACAAGATCACGATGGGCGATCCGATGGATCCATCCACGGGCCTCGGACCGATGGCCCGGGCGGATCTTCGCGATGAGCTTCACGACCAAGTAGAACGCTCCGTCGCGGCCGGCGCGAAGCTTGTGCTTGGCGGAGAGATTCCAAACGGACCCGGCGCTTTTTATCCACCTACCGTGCTGACCGACATCGAGCCCGGAAACCCGGCCTGTAGCGAAGAGCTCTTTGGTCCCGTTGCCGTAATTATCCGGGCGGGCAACGAAGGAGACGCCGTTCGCATCGCAAACGATTCAGACTTTGGCCTAGGCGCCGCAGTGTTTACGAGAGACAGTGCCCGTGGCGAGCGTATCGCCGCCCACGAACTCCAGGCCGGCCACTGCGCCGTCAACTCCTTGGTGAAGTCCGACCCACGCCTTCCATTCGGCGGCGTCAAAATCAGCGGCTACGGTCGCGAGCTCTCTTGGTACGGCATCAAGGAGTTTGTCAACATCAAGACGGTGTTTGTGGCTTGAGGCCGCCGGCGCTATGTGACGGTATGGCCCGCTCACCGCCGGTGGTGCAGGTCGCGCTTGATACGGTCGATGTGCTTGCGCGCGGCGTCTTCCCCGCGCCGGATGAGGTCTTCACGCTGGTGGAAGTCGTAGGGGTTTGTGCCCTCCAAGTCGGGAACGATCGTCACATCCCCCGTGGGCTCTAGGTCGGAGACGTGGGCGAAGGCTATGTCGAACGATGCCAGCATGACCTCGATGATGTTGCGCGGCGGCTGCTCCGGACGTCGCGGAGTCGACAGGCGCACGGAGATCACATAGTCCGCGCCAAGCTCTTTGGCTTCCTTGACCGGATCAAAGCTGAGAAGACCACCGTCGACAAACATCTGTCCATCGATTTGTACCGGAGCGAAAACACCCGGAATGCACGTGCTTGCCATGACCGCTTTGGCGAGCAACCCCTGGGTGAAGGCAACGCACTCGCCCGTGGTCAGGCTCACGGCCGTTGCAGCGTAGGGTTTCGCAAGGTCCTCGATTCGATCTACCTTGAGATTGTCTTTGAGAAAACCATCCATGTCCGTCGACGTTAGGAAGCCAAGCCGCGGGACTCGCGGGGAGCTAATCTCGGCCCATGACATCCGCTCGGCCACGTCGAGTATTTGATTTACGGGCAAGCCTGCGGCCACAAACGCCCCAACAAAGGATCCGGCGCTTGTCCCGGAGACAACGTCCACCTCGATTTCCGCCTCCTCGAGCACCTTGAGCACACCGAGGTGGGCGAGGCCCCGAACGGCGCCGCCGCTCAGCGCCAGCCCAACGCATTTTGGCCGACGAAAAATACCGAGCATCTACGGACCGTCCGGGGCGTTGGTCGTGAGTTGGCCCCGCTGTCGGGCCGGCTTTTCGAGCGCAACACTCATGACGCTACTCCGTCTTGTAGAGGTCGTGCACTGTCGAGGGTATCGAGTCTGGTAAACGCACCATGCTCGTCTGTAGGTTTGTGTTAGATACGTCAATTCCGTGATCCAAAGGCAATACTTTTTGCTTGTTGTATCGCCGTGGAGAATACAATGCAATAAGTGTTCCAAGTTTTGCCTGCGCGCCTAGCGGGTATCTTGCGTTGCGCCTTGCCGGTCGGACGTTTTTGGTCTCCGGATCCTTGGATGGTACCATCGAAGACTACTCGGGGCATCGCTTGCTCGTGGCGAGCGCCGAGAACACCGGGGTCGGGCCGCTATACCGGCACTGCGCTTATAAGTAGCTCGGCCCCAACGGCGAGGACAAGTGCCGCCGCAACGCCCACGGGCGTTGCGAGGTAGCGGCCGAAGGACCTGAGCCGCCGCGTGTCGGCGCCGAGCCGAAGCGCGCCGCCGATCAGGATCGCGTTAATTGCGGAGTCCAAAAAGACAAACATCAGCAACGCCTCGGTCCCTTTTATCAGGATGCCTTTTTGCGTTGGAAGAACCAACACCAGTCCCAAGAAGATCGCGCGCCAGGCAACCGACAGGAGCAGCGCCTTTGGGATCGCCACGGACGAGCGGCGAAAGGCGAACAGCGCGGCGCCTGCGGCTACCACCGCGCCCTCGGCCAGAATGGAGATTGTTGGGTTGATCACAAAGATCCAACGCACCTGGGGAAGAAAGCCGCTTGTGAGCTTTATCAGGGCTGCAACGCCGGCGACGCCGAGGGCGGCCCACGCGGACCCACTCTGGCGCACAGCCGCCAGCATGATAAAAAAGCCGATAGGAAAAAGCACGTACGCGGTTAGGCCCGGCAGGAAGGTAAATTGCCTTAGTAGGTGCAGGCCAAAGCCAAGCGTGGTCTCGACAAAGCCCCAAAGGGCTCCGAGGGCAAGAGTGATTCCGACGGTCCTGTGCCCAAGCGGTGTGTCGTTCCTCATATCATTACCTCCAAAACGGATCTCCTGTATGCGGCCAAGTCGGCCGGTGTATTGACGTTATAGATTGCCCTTCCGTCTCGCGGGACCAGCTTGACCTTTCGTCGTGAAAGAACCGCGCGCGGGCTGCGCTCACCCCGAGCAAAGGAGGCTGCGGCATCCCTGAGCAAGGGCGTCTCCCATACTGCGCAGAGCGGCTCCGGCTCCGTATTTTCCTCTGCCGCACGGGGGGTCTTGGCCGCAAGGGCGGTCAGGTCGGGCGGCTCTTCCACGCCGCCGCCCGGCTTGAACCATCGGACCGCGTTTCGCCTTTCGACCAGGGTATCTATCACCGATCGCCCGAGGCCAAACAGATCGACGGCGATTATCAACAAGGCGTGTTGCGGGAGCGACCGGTGCACCGCCACAATTCCCGCGAGTGGGCCGGCGCCCGGTTGGTCGTCCACAACGGTAGGCAGATCGGCGAACGCGGAGGCGTCCGACTCCGGCCCAATAGAGACGACCGCCTCGCCGACCACCTCTACAAGCAGCCGCCACATGGTCACGACGCGCGGCATTCCGCCGTCGCCGAGCGTGGCCTTGTCCAGGCCCATGCGCCGGCTTTGACCGCCGGCAAGCACGACACCCAACATGGGTGCCGGTGCAAAAGCGTCGCCGTCAATCATGCCTTTGCCTTCTCAATCCGTACGGCCGCGAACTTGTACCCGGGCTGATGACTGTAGGGGTCAAAGACCGGGAACGTCAGTTTGTTGGTTTCCTCGTAGTGCATCGGTAGAAAGACCTGGCCGGTCTGCACTTCGTCGGTGACTACCACGTTGGCTCGAGCCCGACCCCGTCGGGAGACCACGTCCACCGCAGCACCATCCTCGAGGCCGAGCTCCGACGCATCATGTGGCGCGACCTGCACCGGTAACTCGGCGGGGTAGAGTTTTTGAAGCATCGCAACCTTACCGGTCCGTGTTTGGGTGTGAAACTGCGCGACGGTCCCTCGACCGGTCAGAAGCAGAAGCGGATACTCTTCGTCGGGAGTCTCAGGTGGCGGCTCGATAGGGTCAACCAAGAGCCGCGCCTTGCCGTCCGGCGTAGAGTACGCGCCGTCGGCGAATAGGCGTCGCTCCGGAGCGTCGTCGGCGCCGTGTTCCGGGTAGGGCCACTGGATGCCACCACGCTCGCGGAGCATGTTGTAGCCTTTGATGCCGGTGATGTCATTTGGTCTGCCGCGGCTTGTCCGTTGCAGGATTTCAAACACCGCCTCCGGCGAGCTCCACTCAGCAAACATGTTCCCGCAGCCCCACGTATCGGCAATCATTTTGAATATGTCGAAGTCACTCTTTGCGTGACCGGGCGGGTCGATGAGCTTCCGGACGACACCAAGGCGACGTTCCGAGTTTATGACCGTTCCGTTTTTCTCCGTGCTCGCGGCCGCAGCCAATAGTAGATCGGCGCGCTTTGCCGTGTCGGTCGTGGAGTACAAGTCCTGCACCACAAGAAAGTCGAGTTTGTCTAAAGCCGTGGCGGCGGCCTTGCTGTTGATCCACGAGTGGATGGGATTTGTGGCGACGACCCAGAGACCTTTGATGGTGCCTTTGTCGATCTCTTCAATGATTCGATGGTAGGGTAATCCGTTTTTTGCAGGGATTGACTCCACCGGAATGCCGAGGATCTCGGCCACGGTGTTCCGGTCCGACTCCTTCTCAAAATCGTAGAGGGAGAACATTCCCGTCGTATTCGAGAATAGGCGAGACCCCATGGCGTCGGCCTGGCCGGTAATCGAGTTGGGCCCCGTGCCGGGTCTGCCGATGTGGCCCGTGATGAGGCACAGATTGATAATCGCTTGCGCCGTTCTGACCGCCTGGTGACCCTGGTTAACGCCCATCGTCCAGTAGATCGAGGCAGCCTCAGCCTCGTGGATTCGGCGGGCCAGATCGGCCACCGCATCTTCGGCAAGGTCGGTCTCTTTCGCAACGCGGTCGAGGCCAAACTCCGCGACGTGCGCGGAGAGCTCCTGGTAGCCGGTGGTGTGCTTCTCGATGTAGTCGTGGTCGACCCAGTCATTCTCTATGAGATAGCGCGTTAGCCCATAGAGCAGGACGATGTCGCTCTTGGGCTTGATGGGAAGGTGAATAGACGAGCCCTCGGCCGTCTTTGTGCGGCGAGGATCGATCGTTACCACGGTTGCGTCCTTGGCATTGGCCTTCACGCGGTTCCACATCACCGGATGCGAGATCACCGGATTGGCGCCGAGGAAGATCAACAGATCAGACTCTTCAAAGTCCTTGTAGCTAAAAGGCGGTGAGTCGAAGCCAAACGCCTGCTTGTACGCCACCGCGGCGGTTGCCATGCACTGACGAGTATTTCCGTCGCAGTGCACAAAGCCCATGCCGAACTTGAACAGTGCACCCAGAAATGCCATCTCTTCAAAGGGGATTTGCCCCGTCGAAAGAAAGGCCACCGACTCGGTTCCGTGCTCCTCCTTTATCCGCTTGAATGCCGATACAAAGAGGTCTATCGCCTCCCCCCACGTGGCCTCGCGCAGATCTCCGTCGCTTTCGCGGATCATCGGGGAAGTCAGGCGGTCCGGCGAGTCGTGGGCGCCAAGCAGATGAAACCCTTTCGGGCATGACTTGCCCAGGTTGACGGGATAGTCCTTGGTCGGCAAAAAGCGCGTGACCTTGCCGTCCTCGACTGTGGCGTCGAAGTTGCAGCCCACAGAGCAGTAGCTGCAGGTGGTTCGGATCGTTTGAGTCATTGGTGTGCCTCCACGTCGCGACGACTGCGCGCCAGCCGCATGAGAATGATCATAGTTGCCGATACGGCGGAGAAGGCGACGAAGAGCAAAAAGCCCCGCGCGTAGCCGACGTCGCCAAGGCCGGCCTCGCCCAAAAACAGAGCCATCAGGTTTGGGATGACAAAGCCGCCGAACGCGCCAAGACCGCCGACCCATCCGGCGGCGCCGGAGATTGCCTGCGGTACCTCCTGGGGTACAAGCTTGAACACGGCCCCGTTTGCAACGCCCATCCCCACGGCGAGAAAGGCAAACCCGACTACCGAGAGCGCCACAACGCTCGAGACGCCCATAAGCACGGCGCCAACCGCCAGGGTCCCAAGTGCGGCGAGCGCAGTTGCCTCGCCGCCTAGTTTGTCGGCGACAGACCCCCCCGCTACTCGCAGGAGGCTTGCCGATACGGAGAACGCCGCGGTAAGCGCCCCGGCGACGCCCAGCTCGAGACCAAAGAACGAGCTCCAATACTTGGGAAACCACCCCGTCAAGGCAACAAACCCGCCGAAGGTTGTGAAGTATACAAGCACAAGGGCCCAGGTTTGCCAGACACGCGCGGATGCAGCGAGAGTTTCTTTTGCGCTTCCTTTGGGGAAAAACTCCTGATTGTGCTCCGATCGAGCGCGTTCCCTTGCCGGCTCGTCTTGGCTGCCGGCCTTCCTTAGCTGGAAGTAAGGGGCGTTTTTCCCCAAGAGCGCGTAGGCACCGATGCCTAAGATCAGGAATGCGAACCAAAGGAGGTACGTGTCGGAAAGGCCGACGAGCGGAATCAAGAGCCCGAGGAGCAGAGCAAATAGCCCGGGCGCGATGTTGCCGATTCCGGCATAGGCGCCGAGCGCAGCGCCTTGGGATCGCTGTGGATACCAGTAGGAGGTTTGGCTTATGCCAACGCTAAAGGTGGCGATCCCACAGCCGCCGAGTGCGCCAAACAGCAACAGAAGTGGAAAGAGTGCCTCGACTTGCTCGACAAAAAACGTCAGCAGAAACCAAATGCCCGCCAAGCCGATCGCCGATGCTACGAGCAGGATCAAAAACGACTGTCTGCCGCCGTCTTTGTCCACACGAGCGGAGAACGGAATCCTCAACAATGATCCGGTGAGATTTGGTATTGAGATAAGAAGCCCGGCCAGACCGGCGGATAGGCCAACGGTGGTTTGGAGGTAGCCTACGGTGGAGCCGAATAGCGAAACCGCGGCGAAGCCGACAAAAAATCCAATCGTGGCGCCGATAAGTCCCTGCAGGGCGGTACCTTTTACCGAGCTCATGCGCTCTCCTTTTTGCAAGTCTGAGTCTATGCTACAGCGGCGCGAAGGATTGGGAAGTCACATATGTGACGGTAAGAGCGGTTTTGTGTACACTCGCTTGTGGCCGAGGCAAACAGTCAGCCAGATAGTCAGCCAAACACGCAGCCAAACACGCAGATAGTAACGGGACTATTGGCAAATCCTCTTTTTGCGTCGATTGGCCGTGAGCAGCTTTCTATGAGCCTCGGCCGGATCCCGTGGCACGTGGCCCACTATGAGCGGGACCGGGTCGTGCGCACACAGGGCGCCATCTGTGACGAGCTGCTGTTGCTCCTCCGGGGGACCGTCGCGGCGGATTTTCTTACCTACGACGGCCGAGTCATGCGGGTCGAGACTCTCGATCAATCGGAGATCATTGCCCCGGCCTTCCTTTTCTCGCCGGAGCGTCGTTTTCCGGTGCAGGTCCGTGCTCTCACGGACGTTTCTCTGTTTGTCCTCGCTCGAAACACGCTGTTGGACTTGTGTTCCGAGCATCGAGGCGCACTCGAGTCACTTCTCGCGGACCTCGCCCACCGAACGTCTTTCTTGGCAAACAAGCTCAAGATGGTGCAGTTCGAGACGCTCCGGGAGCGTTTGGCGCACTACATACTCGGCGAGTTGGCGGTAACCGGCGGCAGAACCGTGACTCTTTCTGTGAGCAAGAAGGAGCTTTCTGAAATGATGGGCGTGGCCCGGCAGTCACTGTTCCGCACCCTCACCGAGCTCGAGGACGAGGGTGCCATCAAGATCGAGGGCCGTGAGATAGAGGTGATCGAGCCGAGGAAACTTGAGGTGGTTGGATAGGGCCGCCGTGCCGTACGTTCCATTCTCGACTCGAGATTGTCGACCATACGATCCCATGCGGGTACACTGCGTGATCAAAAGGGGCAAATATGGAATATGTATCTACGGTTCTCGAGACGACCGGACGGAGGAACGCGGGAGAACGGGAGTTCCTTCAGGCGGTGCGCGAAGTCCTCGAGTCGCTTGTTCCTGTTATTGAAGCGCACCCGGAGTATCGTGCCGAGCGCATACTCGAACGGATTGTCGAACCCGAGCGGGTCATTATCTTCCGCGTGCCGTGGGTCGATGACCATGGAGAGTTTCAGATCAACCGCGGCTTCCGGGTCCAGTTCAACAGCGCGCTCGGACCGTACAAGGGCGGGCTGCGGCTTCACCCGACAGTCAATCTCAGCATCCTCAAGTTTCTCGGATTCGAGCAGACGTTCAAGAACTCGCTAACGACACTTGCCATGGGCGGCGGCAAGGGCGGATCCGACTTCGATCCGAAGGGGAAGTCCGACGCGGAAGTGATGCGCTTCTGCCAGTCGTTTATGACCGAGCTCGCGCGGCACATCGGGAAGGATACCGACGTTCCCGCGGGCGACATCGGTGTGGGTCGGCGCGAGATAGGGTACCTCTTTGGCCAGTACAAAAGACTCACAAACGAGTTCTCCGGGATCCTGACGGGCAAGGCGCTCGGCTGGGGTGGGTCGCTAATCCGGCCGGAGGCGACCGGTTACGGGGCGGTCTATTTTGCCGGGGAGATGCTCGCAGCCGACGGCGACGAGCTTCGTGGCAAACGCTGCGTGATCTCCGGAGCCGGCAACGTCGCGCAATACACCGCTCAGAAGCTCATCGAGCTTGATGCGATTCCGATCACCTTCTCGGACTCGAGCGGCTTCATCCACGATCCCGACGGAGTCGACGAGGAAAAGCTCGCCTTTGTGATGGAGCTCAAGAACGAGCGCAGGGGCAGGATCCGGGAGTACGCCGAGCGGTTCTCGTGCGAGTACCACGACGGTGGACGACCGTGGCGCGTTCCCTGCGACGCAGCCTTCCCGAGCGCAACACAGAACGAGCTCGAGGAAAACGACGCGAAGTCGCTCGTCGCGAACGGGTGCACCGTCGTCGCGGAAGGCGCCAACATGCCGTCCACGCCGGACGCGGTCGCCGTCTTCCAGCAATCGGGCGTGCGGTTTGGTCCGGGCAAGGCCGCAAACGCCGGGGGTGTCGCGACATCCGGCCTGGAGATGAGTCAGAACGCAATGCGCCTCTCGTGGCCCGCGGAGGAGGTGGATGCGCGGCTACGCGAGATCATGCGCCGGATCTTTGTTTCGACCGCGAGCGCTGCGGAGGAGTATGCAACAAAGGGCGACTACGTAGCGGGAGCCAACATAGCCGGATTCATCAAGGTGGCCGACGCGATGCTCGATCAGGGACTCGTGTAGATCATACACGTCTGGCTGAGGGCGTCTGCGTGCAGTGTCAGCGGGCCGACGGTGCTCGAGTCGATCACGCGGACGACCTCGTCCCATCGCTGCCACTGCGGCGCGAGGAACGAGAGCGAGGATGGGCTGGTCGCGAGGTAGTTCCAGTCGAGCCGGTTCTCCCGTCGCGCGAGGAAATGCGCGACGTAGAGCGTGTTCATCTCCACTAGGTCGTTGAAGAAGTGAGTGCCGAGCGAGAGGTCCGGGATAAGACCTTCGTGGAGCGTGTCGACCTCGATGACTACCGAGGCGTTGTTGATCTCGCTGAAGGAGACCGGGATGCCGAGTGAGGGCGTGCTGCTGCCCCATCGTCCCGGTCCGATCAGGACCAGCGCCCCGGACATGGGCTCCGACAGCTTGGCGATCCTGCCTATCAGGCGCGCGAGCGCGTATCGTTGTTCCTGCGGCAACGTCGAGTAGGCTTGCGGCGACACGTATACAATCCGCTCTATTTCGATTTGGCGTCCTGGGCCGATAACTCCTCCGGTCGAACGCAAAACGATCTGACGCTCCGGAACCGCAGGTGGTTCGCCCACCGGTTCCTCGTCCGATGTGCTCGCCGCGAACGGACGGCACTGCACGATGTCGACCTTGTATCCGCCTTCGCGGGTACCGTTTGCGGTGAACTCGATGTCCACCTCCGTGCGATAGCCGTTGCGTACCGTATGAACGATGTCGCGGAGTGTGTTCACCACGCCTTTGTCGTCCAACGCCGGATTAAAGGTCAAAATCCAACGCGCTTCGCGCTTCTGCCCGCGTTCCCTCGCTTCGCGCTCAGCCTCACGATCCCGCGTGGCGACCAGGTCTGTGGGCAGGTGCTCGCACTCGCGCACGAGGTCCTGAAAGTGCATGCTGGTCGCCTGGTTCGATTCGAGGTCAATGACGTCAACGCGCCGTTGTGTGTGACGCTTGACGGCGTCGAAGCTCGACTCGGGTCGACGGTCGGGCGCGTTGAGAGCGACAACCCGCGTGTAGTCGTCGTCCGAGCGGTCCACGGCCCGCGTTCCGAGTCCGAACACCAGCCGCATAACGCCGGCTTCAGGATCGATCTCGCGGCTCCAGACGTACGGATTAAACGAGTAGAGCACACCGGCGAGTTGCGGAAAGAAGTAACGCCCATAGGTCGAGCCCGAGACCCGCTGTACGAGAAGCGCCATCTGCTCGTCGCGGTCGAGAACACCCCGACGCTTGCGGTAGTTCAGCGCTTCCGCGCTCATCGTGCTCGCATACACCCCCCGAATCGCGTCGAGTAGCGCATCGAGCCGTTGCCGCGGCGAGCCCTGATTCGGGCAGAAGACCGAATCGTATTTGCCGGAGAACGCATTTCCGAAGTTATCCTCGAGGAGGCTGCTCGAGCGCACGATGATGGGCGCGTTTCCGAAGTACTCCAGCATGTCTTCGAACCGACGAACAATGTAGTCAGGGAAGGTCCCCTCGATGATCCGCCCGCGAACCTCGTCGAGGCCGGTAAGAAATGCCTCGGCATCCTTCTGGCGCTGGCGGTCCCACCAGCAGTCGTTGTTGACCAGAAACGTGTAGAAAACGTCCGAACCAATAAAAAACGAGTCATGGTGCTCAAGAGCGCGTAACAGGTCTGGACGATCGCGCCTGATGATTGCGCGTGAGAGCAGCATTCCCGCGGACTTTCCTCCGATCATCCCGGTGCCGATCATGTGCTTCCAGAGACTGATCAGATCTTGCAGCGTGAGGTACCTCGTAGCAAGGTCGATCATCCGCTGCTCGCGCGGGATAATAAGCCGGATCAACTCGTGAAACGACTCGTCTGCTCGCGATTCGGGCATCTCTCCGTTCGCTACCGCTTCCATCACACTTTCGGCTCGCATAAAGGTCTTGTCCCACAATCCCACCATGCGGTAGCTGGACGACTGCAGGCCGCCCCAGGAGGACGACTCCATGACCGCGGCGATCTCCGGGCTCTCGTCGACGCGTTCGAACTCGTCGTTGTCCCAACGGAACATGGCAAACGGCAACACGCGTTCCCGGTCGTAGACTTTGGCCGGCTGAACGTAGAGGTGGTGGTGGTGCTCGTACACGTCGATAAGCACCTGCGTCGTCTCGTAGATGGGAACCGCCGCGTGGTAAGAGTGCCGATGGCGGTAGAGCGAAAAGTAGGCGATGGTGTCCAGGTCGAGCAGGTACGGACAGGTAAGCTGGAAGAAGTTGCCGATCATACGATCGCTGTAGCACGTATCGCTAAGATGGGAGAGGGCGTCAAAGACGTAGTATCCGCCCACGCCGACGTCTCGGATCGTGCTGTGGATCCGAGTGATAAAGTGCTCAAAGCCGAGATCCGGATCGTTGTGCTCTACGATGACATTTTTGTGCTCGGGAAGAACGGGCTCGTGTCCACCGAATCGAAAGTAGACCAGCTGTCTAGACTCCGACACGGCGTGCTCGAGGAACGCCTGTGTAAACGGTCTGTACAACTCGATGTCGTCGAGCCTGAATACGACGTTGTCGCCCGCCCGCAGCCCGTCGAGTACCCGATCGAACGACGGCAGTCCCGTGCTCTCGCGAGGCCGATCGGAATACGCGTAGTGCATATCCGACTATAGGCCCGAGCGGCGTCGCGGTCAAACGACGGCAGTGACGGCGGTGGTCGGCGGGGGAATACCGCCGCCTTTGACAATCAACCCTCCTTCCTCCGAAGCGCATTGATCGATGCACCTGTACCGGCCCAACAGACGGTAAATATGACTATTTTACTTTTTTATTCGGCGTTATAGCACTATACATAATTAGCCACGCGCTTTGTAAAAATCCCTTGACGGCATATCAGTACCAACGTAGAATATTTAATAGATTACTAAAGCGGATTGATGACAAAAATAATATGCAATAATGCGTAAAAAGTGAACTGGTCGCGTAGTGATTTGGTTGTAACAAACTAAACGAAGGAGAGCAAAGTGAAAAAAACAGGACTGGTTGTTGGAGCGCTGCTGCTTGTCGTTAGTGTGGCCCTTGTCTCCTGCGATGTGGTGCCGATTTCCGACACCACGCTAGAGGATCAGTGGAACCAGAGGTTCCAGCAGAAAGACGTGGTCGGTACGTGGAGCAATACGTCGTACCCGGATCTGTTAAAAAAGAACCGTAAGAACCTCCAGGGCACGGTCATCACTTCTGAACTGACACCTTTGACACAACAAGTTACCGAATACACGTTTTTTAGTGATCAAACCTATACAAAGACGGTGACAATTACGTTCCTGGACGCGTTCGATGACGAATACTCTTACAATCCGAGTTCGGAACTGGACGAGTACGAATGGGAGGATTCGCTGCTCGGAGGAGTGAACCAACGTATCGCTGCAGGCACGGACCCCTCCGCCTTTCAATTTAATGAGGGCACGACTGTAACACTCGATAACGGTGTCGTGGTTGCTCACGGGTATGCCGACACATTTGCTGACCCTGACTCCAAAGAGGCATACGACGATTTCGCCGGAGAGACGTATGAAACTGTGGTTGAGAGGGGCCGATGGGTGTACGACGAGCTCGCCAGCAACAGTTTCTCTCCCGGAAGCATGTTCATCGTCTCCGGTATGACCGGTGACAACGGACAGGACGCTTTCCTCCGCCTCATCAAAGAGGAAGAGTCCGAGACGACTGTTCCGGTTAACTACTCGTACGGTAAGGTCTACGCCGGCGAATCTGAGATCGAAGTGGCTGCGATAATCGGCCCGGCGGGAGATGTGGAAGATCTAATCGTGTTCGGACAGCCCGATTCAGATGACGGAAGCCAAAGAATCATGATCGTGGAAGCCGACGATGACGAAGACAGTGACGTTGGTGACCTGACCCGGCTGGTGTACACAAAACAGTAGTGGCGGTCCACGGCCACTAGGTCTACCGATTCCCTTCCGCTCCCAGCCATCCGCCGCGCAACTGCGGGTGGCTGGGGCGTTTTTTTATCTGCCGAAGTCCTGGGTTGTGGTCAGCTGGGACTCGTTCACCGTTGAGCTGTATTCCAATCGTCCGTTGGGGTAGGGTATCAGGTCGTCGGCGCCGTAGCTGCCGTCTACGACGATCTTGTCCTTCCGGGCAATGCCGAGAAGCCGGCCGAGCTGGAAGGGGTTCGTGAGGCGGATAGGTACCCGCGCACGCGGTTCCACGTCGCCATGATTGTCGCGGTTATCCCGTCGTTCCGCGCGACCGGATACGGGGTGAGCGTCGTAAGCGCCTCCGGAACCGCACGCGAGAAGGGAATCTCGCCCAGCCACGCGATAGCCTGTTCAGAGGCGATCCGGCGCAGCTCGTCGGTTTGGTGCGGCGCGAGGTCGGCCTTGTTGACCACGAGACCGATGGGAATGCGGAAATGCCGCGCAAGGTCGACGATCCGCAGCATGTCGTGGATGCCGCTCGGGGTGGGCTCAGCCACGAGCAGGACGTAGTCGGTCCCGGTGATCGCGGACTTCGCCGCACACCCGGTGCCCGACGGACCGTCGATGAGGACCCACTCGGACTGCTCATCCCGCGCTCGCTCGGCGGCGACATGCCGGACCTTCGCGACGAGCTTGCCCGAGTTCTCCTCGCCGGGTTCGAGGTGCGCGTGAACGAGCGGACCGAAGGGCGTGCTCGATACACACCAGCTCCCCCGACGCTGTTCGCTGAGCACCACGGCGTCCTCAGGGCAGACGTACTCACAGACGCCGCACCCCTCGCACGCGATCGGATCGACCCGCGCGTATTGTCCCGCCTCCCCATCGACGAGGGAGACGGCCTTGAAGCGGCACGCTTCCACGCAGCGTCCGCACGCGGTACAGCGCTCCGGGGCCACCTCAGCGAGCTTGCCCGAGACGAAGTCGTTGCAGAAAGTGTCTCGTGGGTCGAGCATAAGATGGAGATTCGCGGCGTCGACATCACAGTCCGCGAAGGTCGTGCGACCCGCGTTTCCGTTTGTCGACGCGATCGCGGCGATCGACGAAGAGACAAAGGTCTTACCACTACCTCCCTTGCCACTCACGATGACAATCTGTTTCACGAGGCCTCTCCCGTAGCGGCTTTGTCTTGGGTACGCGCCAACTGACAGAGCCGGGCGTGCAAAGCTCGAAACTCTTCGACCAGCGCCGGTTCGGCGTCCGTGATGGGCTGTCCGTCGGCGTACGCGTGCGCGATCGCCTCGGAGTAGGGGATGCGCATGAGGACCGGGAAGCCAAAGCGTTGGCTGACTACGTCGAGATCGCGCTCGTCGGCGTACCCGATGCCGCTTCGGTTTACGATAACGCCCGTGGGAACACCAAGTTGGGAAAAAACCTCAGCGGCGAGTTCGAGATCGTGCAGGCCAAACGGGGTGTTCTCGGTGACCAGCAGGCCGGCGTCGGCACCCCGCGCCGCCTCGACCACGGGGCAGGTCGCTCCCGGCGCCGCGTCGATCACCGTTGTGCCGTCGCCGGCGCGTGCCTTGACCGCCCGGATGAGCGGTGGAGCGAGCGTCTGCCCGACGTCGAGCTCGCCGGCGACGTGGCGCAGCTTGGCGGTGTCGGTTGTCCGGATCGTGCCGATTTCGTGCTGCACCTCAGTGATCGCGCCCTCCGGGCAGACGCGTGCGCATCCGCCGCACGCGTGACAGAGATCGTCGAAGAAGAGCACCTGCCTGCGGACGACCGCCGGCGCTCCGTAGGCGCAAAAGCGCGCGCAGATACCGCAGCGGGTGCATCGGTCCGCGTCCACCTGTGGCACGGGAATAGTGAATCGGATCTGCTCGGCTGGTGCGCCGGGCGAGGATCCGAGCAGCAAGTGCGTGTTCGGCGCCTCCACGTCGCAGTCAAGCAGCGATACCTTACCCGGTAGCGACAGCGCAAGACCGACGGACACCGTGGTCTTCCCTGTTCCACCCTTGCCGCTTGCGACGACGATCCTCATCCGTGTGTGCCGCCGCCATGGTGGCCCGGTCCGGTCGCCGCACCCGCCGATTCGAGCTTTCCGTCCCTGAATAGTGCGATCGCCTCCTCGATCGTTGTTGCGTCGGTCGTGTAGGCAGGTATCCCGGCGGCCGTGAGAACCGCGAACGCGCTGGGGCCAACCTGTCCCGTTATGACCGCATCCGCGCCGCGCTCTGCCACGAGCTGGGCGGTTTGCGCGCCCACTCCGCTTGCTCCATTGGCAAGGTCGTTTCGCTCGATGTGCGACTCGGCGGTCTCCGTATCGTGGAACGTCAGCCAGGGCGCGCGTCCGAAGCGCCTGTCGAGCTTTGCGGGAGCCTCAGCTGTTGCCGTCGTGATGCATACCTTCATGGTTGTGCCCTTTGTGTTCATGCTCGTTTGCACTTTCGTGCGAGCAGAGGCTCTCGCCTCCTTCGAGCGTGCCGTCCAGGCATCCGGTTACGATGGCGTCGATCCCGCCCTGTACGCCCACGATCTGCTGGATCCCCATCGATTCGAAGAGGTCCTGTGCCTTGCGACCCATCCCGCCGGCTACGACGACATCCGCGCGGTGATCGTTCAAGAGCGCCGGAATCCGTCCGGGCTCGTGGCCCGGATTCTCGATTGTCGCTCTGCGCACCTCTTCGCCGTTCTCCAGGTCGACGAGTGTGTACTGTGGGCAGCGCCCGAAGTGCGCCGCGACCACGCCGTTCTCGGTCGCGATGGCTAACCTCATTCGTCCACCGTTTTCTTCCGGGAGTCGATAGCGTCGAGCTCCCGCTTGAGATAGTCGATCCGCCGCTCGAGCGCCTGGATCTCCGCGCCAATCGCCTCGTGTTCCTGTTCGGGCGCCGGCGGGGGTGGAGCTTGCCGTCCCGCGCCTCGGCCAAACCCCCGGGCCGTAAATCGCCCCGTTTCAAAGAAGCCGGGTGCGGTCGTAAAACCCGCCTCGTGTTTGCCGGCGCAGAATCCCGCCGCGCGTCCTGTCATGGTGCCCATTCCGTTCGGGCCCGTCCTGTCTCCTCGTGGCATATACCCTCCTGTCTTGTAGCAGTCGACGGGTGGTTACCCGTCGGCATGCCCGGTTTCCCTGTCATACGAGCAGTCGTCGCAGAGTCCGAAGACCTGGTGCACGCTCTGCTCGACGTTAAACGCGTGCTCGCTCCCGATTGCCTCATGAAAGGCTTCGAGGCGCCCGCGTATGGGTTCGTCCTTGATCGATACCGGTCGCCGCTGTGAACAACGCCGACAGACGAGCACAACGCGGTGGTTCGCGGCCGTTTCGTCGGCGAACCGGTAGAGCGCCTTTCCGTCGTCGGACACGATCCGATTTAGGACCCCCAACTCGGTAAGGAGCTGGAGCGTCCGGTAGACGGTCGCGATGCCGATGCCCGGCAGCCGCTCGAAGACCCGGCGGTACGCCTCGTCGGCGCTTAGGTAGTCGTTTGCGTCGCGGACGATGTCGAGCACCGCCTGGCGCGGGGCGGTACGCCGGAATCCCCCTTTTCGAAAGGGGCCTTCGCCCCGTCCCCGTTGTCTGCCCTGACCGTGGCCTCTCACAGGAGACCGCACGCAATCTGTCTTTTATTGATAATCATTATCAAATAGAATGTAGGGGAATCGAGAGCAGATGTCAACCCCATGATTAGTTGAGGAATGCTCAATGCGGACTCTGATCGCGTTTCCTCGTGGCACGGCGAAGGCATGCGGGGCCGCCGCGACGATGGCGGTCGCGATCAGTCGAGGCCATCAGGAGAAAACCGGATGGTGATTTGCCGTGGGTGGCCGGCAGGGATGCGTCCGGATAGTCGGATAGATGGTGGCATCAGTCCATCATGCACGCGTCGGAAGCTGGAGTCGGCCTACCGTCTTGTAGATTCCTCTGATGTCGGAACTTTGGACTACGATTCCGATGCATACCATTCTCCTGAGGAGCTCGAACCAAGGGTAATGTCACGAACCTTGATGCGCGAAATCACGCAAGTGCATACTTTGGCAA
>CAZFLD010000076.1:0-17796 GCA_964519835.1 uncultured Spirochaetales bacterium | reverse complement strand
ACCTGTGACCCACAGCTTAAAAGGCTGTTGCTCTACCAACTGAGCTAGCGGCCCGATTAGGTCTGAAGAGATTACCGACCTCGGAGTTGTCAGTCAACCCGAGGACCCCGGTTGCGTATTCGCGGAAGCCGACGATTCCCGCCGAATGACGACCGGCGTCGACCCAGTCGCGCTCGGCGGCGCGGGGCTACAACAGCAGCTTTGGTGCGCCCTGCCGGGCGAACCACCAAAAAAGCGGGCCGCCCTTTTGGGCGGCCCGCCTTGTTTACTGATCTACGTGGCAATCAACGGAACTAGAAGCGAATTGCGGCCTCGATGGACGCCCCGATGGTGCCGAACTCGAGCTCGCCGTTAGCAAGTGCTACCTGGTCGAAGTCGCCGGTAACCGCGGCGTTAATATCCATAAAAAGGAGCCTTACGCCGGCACCCGCCGAGAGGTACTCTCCGAACAAACCCGCACGCACGGTGACAAAGTCGAGAAACGTAACCTCGGCGCCGATGTGTAGCATCTCCAGCGGACTCCAAGCTTGTTTGCGAGGATCCGTTTCAGGGAGGCTCACGATGTCGATAAACTTAAGCAGATCTCGGATGTCCACGGACACCCGCGGATCAATAAGAAAGCTCAACACCCCGAGATCCGGATGGAACTGTGCTCCAACCGAAATATTCGGAAAGATCCGCCAGAGATTGTTCTGATCAGGAAGAGGCACACCGTTCTCGAGAACCGTCAACACATCCTGAGGACCATTGATATTGTCAAAGTCTTCCAAACTTAGTTGACTATAGTCGGGACCGATTCGCACAAGGTCCTTCACCGCGGCGCCCAGAGTAAATGGGCCAATGTCCCACAGTGCTCCAACATCGAGTCCAACCGTGCCGCCGTAAAAGATGCCGCGGTTAAACAGCATCGCAATAGGATCGCCGGCATCGCCACCGTCGGAAGCGCCCAAGACGTCACCAATAATGGCCGACGGATTGATTTTTGTGTAACCGAGGAGGCTGGGGCGAATGGAAGCGCCGATGGAAAGCCCCTCGATAATGTTAAAGCTCAAGCCAAACACGCCGGTGAGGTTTACAAATGCACGGCCACGGCTGTTGAGGATTGTTTCACCGGTGATATTTGTGGCCGCGTTGGCAAAAAAGCCAAAGCCGACCCCACTGCCAACCCAGCTTGCAAGGCCCACCATGGCGCCTGCGCGGATAGTTCCGCCGGGAAGGGCGGCCCGGAAGGTATCAGTGAGCGACTTACCACTGATTTCCCCGCCGTTTGCGGTCGTTGGTCGGGTATCTGTCACGGTCTCTGCAGCGTCAGCAAAGGCGTCCACTACATCCCCCAGTGTATCCAATCCCGAACCGAGAATCGGCGTAATAGCCGCGATATCAAGCTCTTCACCCTCGTCGATTGACTTTTGCACTTCTGCGATCAGCGTCGAAAGCTCTTCGTTGTCCGAAAGATTTTCGACGGTTTGTGTGATGACGTCGTCGATATCGTCCGGATTCGCCTCAACCCAGTCGACGATGCCGGTGACCGTGTCGTCCAACTGCCCGATCGCCTCTTCACCAAACGTTTGCGCGATCTGGTCATAGCCTTCTTGTCCGAGGGCTTCGGAAAGGAAGCTGGCACTAAGCTCGTCCTCGGTTTGTCGAGAGCTCATGTCACGGGAGACAAACGATGCGGTCGGGAAACCGGGACCGTTGCCCTGGATCATGTCGAGAGCAAACTCCAGGAGACGTCGGTCCACAAACGCCCAGGCATTAATGCTTGTGAGCGTGAGCTCGCCACCCCGGGCAAAGCCGGCCGGGTTGTTGAAAAAGGCATTGTAGCCTTCTGCGTTGGCGATAAATGAGCCACCCTGCCCCATAACAATTGGGTTTTGGGGCATAAAGGGATCGTCGAATTGCGCAAACCCGACGCCCGCGGCTATAAGCGCTATCGAAAAGAAAAAGAGAAGGCGTTTCATCGTTGCTGACCTCCAAAAATAACTATACCGACTCGAAGTCTAAAAGTCTAAAAACTCTATGCTTAGTATACCGCACCCAGCTTCAAAAAACAAAGCCTCACGGGACATTGCCCTCGATTCGGGCAATAGACTCCTGGGCCACCGGGTCGCCCGGGTTTATTGCCAGAGCGGCTTGATACGCCTCGCCGGCGCGCCCAAACTCGCTGAGATCCTCCCTGAGCCGGCCCAGCTCCCTCCACCAATCCCCTTCTTCCCGATGGTACAGTGCCGCCATGTAGGCGGTCTCCGCATTCCGGTTCTCGCCGTACTCAGCCAAAATGCGTCCGAGTAGGGCAAATGTGTCGGCGATGTACGCGCCCTCCGGCCACAGCGCAACATAGGTTTCCAGGTGCCCGAGAGCGACATCCCGGCGGCCGAGGGAGTAGGCGGCCTCCGCGGCGATGTTCAGGAGACGCTGATCCGTGCGGCTCACGAGCAATCCGTCCTCGGCATACTTCAGGGCCTCTTCGTCGCGAAACAGCGCGAGGAGGCTCCACCCGAGAACGACATAGGAGTCTGCGCGTCGGGGCTGTGCTTCGATCTCTTGAAGTGTTACTTGAACGGCCCTCGTGTAGTTGCCCCCACGGTACAGCTCCAGCGCATCCGGCAGTGGCTCTTGGGCCGCGGCGAAGGAAAAAACCGAGCACAGGAGTACAACGGCGAAGAGGGCACGGCGCATCATGTGTCCGCGTCCCCTGTTTCGGGACGGGCCGGGTGTTCGCCCGACATACGACAGGTTCCGTTGAAGCGTCCGCCGCTTTGCATAATAAGGTCCGGCGTCTCCACGTCTCCCTCGAGCAACGCATGGGCAAACAGCTCGACACGCTTCGCCGCGCGCACCTTTCCGGCCAATCTTCCCTTCACGGAGACGAGTTGCCCGTTTACCTCGGCATCGATATTTGCGCTGCGACTTACAAACAAGTCGCCCTGGGCATGAATGGAGCCACGGAAGCGGCCTTTCACAAGCAATGGCTTTTCGAAGCTCATCTCGCCTTCGAAGTCAATGTCTTCGGCAAGAACCGTGTCCAGCTCTTCCTCATCTATAGGTTTTCGTGAAACCTCACTCATTTTCTTCACTCTTTTTGTCCACTCTTTTTGACCACTCTACCATTGCGACGATATGCGTACCGGAGAATGCTGTCAACCTGGCGGCGGTTTTTGACGCGGACCTATCGCGGCGGCGGGTCCCCAACATCGCCCGCTGCCGACGTTCGGCCTGCTTTGGGTGACTCTGCGCCGGCTTCCTCGAGCGATTCCACTTCGTACAGAACCTTGGAAAACGCCGTTGCGAGACGACGCCGCATTTCCTGGGTGAAAGGATTAAATCGCTGCAAATCCAAAAACAGTGACCGCGGGTCGTTGCAGGTCTGTTCTACGATTTCGGCCAGCGCCGAGTACCCCTTTGTCGAGATGCTGCTCGAGACAAGACCAAACTCGTCAAGCACTCTTCCTACGAGGTGGGTCACGCCTTGTGTAACCGCCGCTTCCCGATCGTGGTCCTCGGCACTCATCGTAACAACACGGAGGCCCATGGATACAAACCGGTCGGCCCACTCGGAAGCACGTGTTTCGGAGACTCGCGCCGGTGTAAGCACCAACGGCAGTCCATGGATGCCCGCTCCGGCGGAGTCCGGACCGAACATGGGGTGGGTTCCCATAATGGGGACCTCGGGCGGCAGCTCCTCCCGGAGCACGCTGAGGGGATACGTCTTTACAGAGCAGGTATCCACAACAAGTGTTTTTTCTGTCAGATACGGTGCCATCTTTTTGGCAACGGCCTCTATAGACGAAATTGCCGTACAGAGGAACACCGTGTCGCACCCGCACAGGCCCGCAATATCGGTTTTTGTTGTTCCGGCGGGAGTCGGCTTGTCCGTGCGGTTGTAGGTGTAGACGGCAAAGTCCCTTGCCAGCACGGATGCCCAAAACGTCCCAAAGCGACCGAGTCCGTATATTCCGACCTGCATGGGCGCATTGTAGACGACCCTCGGATTTCGATATAGTGGACCCTGTTCACCGTAGCCCGGGATACCGGAAAGAGTCACCTTCAAAACAGGAGCGTCGAATGACATTTGTCGAACGCATGCGGCAAACCGCAAAAAAAGAGCAACGCAAACTGGTTCTGCCCGAGGGAACCGAGCCTCGAACCATACAAGCTGCACGGATTATCATCGACGAAGGGCTCGCCTCCGAGGTGACCTTGGTGGGAACCAAGGCCGAAGTGGAAAAGGCCGCCTCCGACCTCGCAACCTCCCTTGAAGGCATTCACATCGACAATCCCGACGAGTCCAATCACCTCGATCGCTTTGTCGACGAGTACGTTGAGCTTCGCAAGCACAAGGGAATGACGCCGGAAAAGGCGCGGCGTGGCCTCGGAGACCCCCTCAAATGGGGCGCGATGATGGTGCACACCGGTGTCGCGGACGGAATGGTTGCCGGCGCCGAGAACGCCACCGCCGATGTCTTGCTCGCGGCCTTTCGAATAATCGGCACAAAGCCCGGAACCACCTACGCTTCGAGCTGTTTTGTCATGGCAATAAACGATCCCAAGTGGGGAGCAGACGGCAGTCTTATCTTCGCCGACTGCGCGATCAATATCGAGCCCGACGCGGGGCAACTTGCCGAGATCGCCTTGGCTTCGGCTGAGTCGTGTCGGCGATTTCTCCAGGCGGAACCGATTGTGGCAATGCTCTCGTTTTCGACCAAGGGCTCGGCCTCCCACGAACGGGTCGAAAAGGTCACTTCAGCCGTGAAGATCGCCCGCGAGAAGGAACCGAGCTTGGTCATAGACGGTGAGTTGCAGGCCGACGCAGCACTTATCACCAGCGTTGGAGAGAAAAAAGCGCCGGGGTCCGCAGTGGCCGGCAAGGCGAACGTGCTTGTCTTTCCGGACCTCGATTCCGGGAACATCGGTTACAAATTGGTGCAGCGATTGGCCGGCGCCGATGCATACGGCCCGTTTTTGCAGGGGTTTGCAAAGCCGGTAAGCGACCTCTCGCGGGGCTGTTCGGTGGAGGACATCGTGAATACCTCCGCCGCAACGCTCTGCCAGGCGTAACCGTGGCCACAGGTAGCGGGCAATGAACCTTGCGCTTTTTGGTTACGGCTCAATGGGCCACGAGATCGAGGTAGTTGCACGCGAGCGCGGCCACGCCGTTGTGCTGCGTGTGGACCCGGCGGCCGAGCCGACTCCGACCGCGGCGCGCGGGACGGGTGCAGCGGCCGGCGGAGGTGGGGCGGACACACAGGGCGTCGTCGTAAACACACTAGGTGACACAAGCGAGCTTCGGGACGTTGACTGTGTTATCGAGTTTGCTCGCGGCGAAGGCGTGCTCGAGAACGTCCGCCTATACGCGGCGGCCGGTGTACCTGCGGTGGTGGGCACAACGGGATGGGAGGATCAGCGCGAGGCGGTACGGGCCGAGGTAGAACAAGCACACGGAGCCTACTTGTACGGCGCAAACTTCTCCGTAGGGGCCCACGTCTTTTTTCACGTGGTAGAGGCGGCGGCGCGCGCGTTAAACGCCATTGACGCGTACGACGTAGCGGTAACCGAGACTCATCACAACCGGAAAGCGGACAGCCCTTCGGGCACCGCACTTGCTATTGCGGAACGTATTCTCGCAAGCATAGACCGAAAAACGTCGCTTCAAACCGCGACGCTCCACAGGCCAATCGAGAAAGAAGAGCTTCATGTGGGATCAACCCGCGTGGGATCGGTGCCCGGGATTCACCGGGTGCTCTTTGACTCGCCGGCGGATTCAATAGAGATTAGTCACAGCGCGCGTAGCCGCGCAGGGTTTGCGCTTGGTGCGGTTTTGGCGGCTGAGTGGCTGCCCGGCCGCACCGGTTTTTTTACCGTAGACGAGTTTATGGCCGGCCTTTTGGGATCAAACACATCATAGGCGGCCGGAGGGGCGGGATATGTTCAAAGGTGCATTCACGGCATTGGTTACGCCGTTTGACAACAATGGAACAATTGATGAAGAGGCGCTGCGAGCGCTGGTCGAACGGCAAATCCAAGGCGGTATCTCGGGTCTGGTGCCCGTCGGCACGACGGGAGAGAGCCCAACCGTAACACACGACGAAAACATCCGCGTGGTGGAGATTGTTGCCGACCAAGCCGCGGGTCGCTTACCGGTGATTGCCGGCACCGGGTCCAACTCAACCGCGGAAGCGGTTGAGATGACAAAGCGGGCCGCGGCGGTGGGTGCAACGGCCTCCCTGCAGGTGTGCCCGTACTACAATAAGCCGAACCAAGAGGGCTTGTACCGGCACTTTGCAGCGGTAGCGGACGCTGTGGACCTGCCCCTGGTCATCTACAACATTCCCGGAAGAACCGCCCGAAATATCGAGAACGACACCATCCTTCGACTTGCGGAGAAAGCGGGCGTTGTTGCGGTCAAGGAGGCATCGGGCTCCATGCCGCAGGTCATGGATCTGATATCGCGCAGGGACCCAAGCCTGTCCGTGCTCTCAGGCGACGACAACCTGACTTTCCCCATCTGCGCCCTTGGCGGCGACGGGGTAATCTCCGTGGCAAGTAACCTCATTCCCGCAAAGATGAGTCGACTTGTTTCGCTGTTGGCGGATGGCGACTTGGGCCAAGCTCGCGACCTGCACTACAAGCTGTTGCCGTTTTTTAAGTCGGTATTCGCCGACACGAATCCAATTCCCATCAAATATGCTCTGAGTCTGAAGGGCCTAATCAAACCCGGCTACCGCCTGCCCCTCGTGGAACCAAGCGACGCCGTCAAAGAGGTGGTGCGGGCCGCGTTGGAAACGTTGGCGCAAGCCTAATCGGCCGGCTGCGCCGCGTCACGGTGGGCATCTCCGTTCCAATGCGGCGGCAAGCCGCACAAAGTCGTCGGCAGAAAGCGCCTCGCCCCGAGCCTCCCTCGACACGCCAACGGCTTCCAAACATTCCCCGATCTCCGACGCATCGAGGCGGACGAGAGTCTTGATCGCATTTGCAAGTTTTTTTCGCCGCGATTGAAACGCGGCCCGTACAAGCGGCACAACCAACCGAGCAAGTGACGTCGCTGCACCCTCGAGACGATCAAGCTCTATGATGGCCGACTCTACTTCCGGTGGAGGCCAGAAGGACCCCGCCCGAAGCACCATACGCACACGCGGCACATACGCAACGGCCAAAAGGACCGTAAACGCCGAGTAGTCCTTGGTTCCCGGACGCGCGGTGGCACGCTGGGCAACCTCCTTTTGCACGGTGCATACAATACGCCGCGGCCGTAGGCCGCCGGTGACCAAATCCACCAAGAGCCGCTGGGCAATGCCGTAGGGCAAATTTCCTACGACGACATCCGGCATGCCACGGCTCCGTAGCGCCTCTCGCCATGTGGAAAGCACGTTGCCTTCCAGAAGCATAAAACTCTCGATGTCGTGGTATCGGGTTCTAAGGTGCCGCGCGAAGATTGGGTCCACCTCGAAAACGGTCACGCGGGCGCAGCGATGCACCAGGCCGTCGGTCAAGGCGCCCAAGCCACCGCCGACCTCCCAAGCGTGAAGCCCCTCCACGTTGCCCGCGGACTGCAAGATTGCCTCACGAGCGCCGCGGTTGATCATAAAGTTCTGCCCCCACTTTTTGCGGGGCGCCGCGTCCAGTGAGGTCAATAGCTCGCGGATGTCACCGGGAGAGTCGAAGTTCATAAGCCCCAAGAGCACGGGCCAGATGACGCAGAGCGGGCGGCAAAACCGGCAACACGGCACATACGGCAATTAGGTACAACAAAGCGCCCGTGGGTGAAAGCGACGGGAGAGTGGACAAGGCGGTGACCAAGCCCTCGATTATCTCGGCAAACGGCGTCACAACAGTCCCGGCGCCGGGAACAAGCATCAGCGGCGCTCCGACTACGATCAGGATCGTCACGAGGGGTGTCAACACAATCGACGAGAGCACGCCGACGGGAAAAAGCTCGCCAAACGACAAGAGGCTCAAGGGCGCGGTCGCCAACATCGCTCCCACCGAGGCCGCAATCGGCACGCTGACTACATCCGGCACCCGACCGCGCAGGAATCGAGCGACGGGAGGTGTTACCAGGAAGATCCCGAGGAGCGCGAGGAACGAGTAGGCAAATGAAAGCTCCGTCGCCCAAGCCGGCGAAATCACGAGCAAGACGATTACGGATATCGACAGCGTTTGAACACCGGAAACGCGCCGCCCCGAAAGCATGGCGGCCATGGAAACCACAAAAAAACAGAGGGCACGCGCCAAAGAGGGTCCGATTCCGACGAGATAGACGTAGAACGCCAAGAGCGGCACGGCAAAAAGCGTTGCCCGGCGTCGGCCGAAGATACGGCCCATGGCAAGGACCACGATGGACGAGACGATGCCGAGATGCATGCCCGACAGCGCAAGGATGTGGCTTGCTCCGGCCCGACGAAACGCCAGGTTTACGACCGGCGACAGAAATTCGCGTCTGCCGAGAAACAGAGCCGCAAGGATGCCCGTGTGGTCTGTAGAGGAGGCGGCATCGGCCAGCGCAGACATGGCGGAACCGCGGTCAACGCCTCCACCGGACGGGAAGGAAGACGGGGCGGGTCGCAGGTCCCCGGCGCCTACACTCATCACCGTTCCCGATCGTGGGGCCCCGTCCACCACCACCTCGTCTCCCGCATACAGCGGCACAAAGTCCGGCGTAAGCACCACAAGCACCGGCCCGTCCACGTGCACTTCGGCGGTCTCACCTACGGCGCCGGTGACGGTAACGTTATACAACCCGCGACCGTCCTTGGTTGCTCGCCCGTCGCCGATCAGTTGCCCACGGAGCCTGTAGACCGAATCACGCGGCATGCCCACCGCGTCCATCGGCACCTCGACGGCGGCCGGCAGCGAGAGAACGCTACCCAGCACCGCAAATACACAGGGAGCAAAGAGGAACGGGCGAGAGCGCCTGAGAAATGGGGCGACCGCAATCGCGATCGCGGCCGACGGTACGGCAACAAATAGGATGCCCATGGTGCCGTCGAGCAGCGTCGCGAGCACCATAGCTATCGCCGCCGGAAACAGCGGCGCGACCCTTTCCACCTATCGGTTTAGGGCTTCAAGCGTTTCGTTGGCGGCGTCCAATACGCGGGATGGATACTCCAGCAGCGTTACGTAGAAAACCGTGTTGTACACGCTTCGGTATCCAAGCTCGCGGAGGTTGTCCAGAACCGCGAGCATAATCTGGGTGTCGTAAGGACGGTCGTTCTCAGTATAGGAGTTGAGAAGTTGAAGATACCTGCCAAGGCGGTTTGCCGCCGCTTCGGTACCGGTGCCACCGAGCAACTCGATTGCCTCGAGCAAGGCCCCTTTGACAACAAGGCCACGATCGTACTCCAGGTAGGTACGGTTGAAGTGGTCGACAAGGATGGGTGTCGTTTCGGCCGTTTCGTTTTCCAAAAGCGTTGCGGCCGCATCGACCCGGAGCCTTCGCAGCGTGGACTCATCCCCAAAGCTGGACGGCGTAGCAAACAACGCGTCGTCCACGACCGCCAACGCAACGTGTCGCTTCTGCTCCGCGGCTAGAATATCCAGATCGAGCGCGAGGTCGAACAGTTCCCGCTTGCGTGGTATCTCGCTGTTTTCGATTGCATCCGTAATCAGCTCCGCGACGGGACTCTCGAGGGAGTCCATGGCGATTTCGGCTGCTTCAGAGATCGCGGACGAATACTGAACAATCCTGGCATCTACAAGGACGTTGAATGAACGACTGTCGCCAAGGGCACCGAGAGTCTCCACCGCCGACTGCACCACCTGCAGGTCCGGCCTGCCCCCGCCTCGGCGGAACACGTTCCGGTTGTTGAGCCAACGGTTCACAAGCGTGACGACGTCGTTATTGTCTTGGCCCAGAAGTTCCATCGCGTCCAAGATCTGCACCCGACTGGTAGTCTCTGTGTACACTTCAAAAACATCCCAAACGGCGCGAGCCGCGGGGCCGTAGTTCACCTGAACAACAGCGACGATAGCGGTTCTTGCCATGTTCTGAAGCTTTACATCGGAGGGAAGCAAGGCGGCGTTGTCGACAACAAAGCGCAATACATCTTGAAAAAAGGGACCGAGCTCTTCGGTTGGATTCCGCACCGCCCGGTTCACGAGCTCTTGTTTGACTTCGAACTCAGCGGACTCAAAACTGGAGCGGAAAAACTCGCTCTGACTGTCCTGTGCAAAAACAAAAACGGCCGACACCAAGACCAACACCAGTGCCAAAGATAGACTACGTTTCATCTTGAACTCCCGGGAGCGCTGTTTCTACCCGTTGATACTACAGAATTCGCGGTTTGAATTCAAACAGTCTATCAAAACACTATTTGACGGACCGGATTGCGCCCTTCTTTCCTTCCCGAAAGATGCCGTACACAAACGTGAGGATAATGGACCGCATCCTCTTGCTGGGCGAGACGGCCTCGAGGTGCAGAATCGAGATGTTTTTCTTCTGCTTGAAGGTTACGCCTTTTACGGTCCCGCACAGAACCACGGTCTGGTCATTTACCACGGTCTGAATCTTAACCGGCAGTCCGGGCTTTCCCTTGCCGCCTACCATAACCGCCGCCCCGTCCTCCGAGAGATCGACCATTCGGCACTTGTAGCCGCCTACTCGCTCCACGTCTTCGTTGGCATTTTGGATCGAGGACAACTGGTAGAGCCGTCCCTCTTGCTCCAACGTTGCGCGGACGGATCGACGTTTTTGGGTGCGCACAAGGTCGTCGGCGTGAGCGACGTGGAGGATGGGATATTTTCTTTCCAAGTAGTCCCCAACAACACTTGTCTCGAAGTAGTAGCCGGCGTCCTCGGCACGCCAGAAATACACGCTGACTCTTTGACCTTTCCAAGTAAAGCCCACCGGAAGGGCCTTTCCTTTGGGATGAGATATCGCCAGATAGCGGCGCATGTTTTCCACGACCTGCGAATAGTAGATTCCGCCTCCGGGAAACGTGATTTTGAGCGGCTGGCGCGTTGCTATGCTTCGCGTAGATCTGAGTCCTAATCGGTACTTGGGGAGGCTGAACTCGACACGCTTACGAAAATCATACAGCTTATCGAGGAACGCTATCGATGCCTCGTCCTCTTCCTTTCCCTGGGACCTAAACTTTACAATGGTGCCACGGATACAGCGATCGAGGGTTTTCTCCGACCAGAAAAGGGACGTGGGATCACGAAGCTTGTTGTCCACCGCGACACGGCGCAGAAGGTTGAGCTCGTGAAACCTAAACCCGGACTCCTTGCCTCGCACATAGAACTGTAGAAAGGGGAAATTAAATCCGCCGCTCCGTTGAACGAATAACACAAAGGCGATTATCAAAACGCCAAGGATTACGGGTATTATCCACATGAGTTCACCCCGCGTTACTCCGGAGCCGAGTAGTCAAGACATCGGCGTAGTTCCGGAGATACTTCTCTTGTTTGCGGTGATGTTTTTGCCCGGCTATCTTGCCCAGGCCGGCGCGAGTGAGGCCGTCGCCGCCGACGCCTTCGACAATCCCCTTTTTCATCTGCAAAACCTCGCGGTAGGTGTACCGCACATCCTTCTTCTGTTATTTATAGTCAAAATACGACAGAGCGTGTCCCTCGACGCGGTCGGCTGGGTGCGAATAAAACCGGCAGACATCCTCCTGGGCGTTACGGCTGCCGCGTCGGCCCTTGCGCTTTCGGTGGCCGTGACCACTCTGTTCTCCCTGATCGCCGGCGGAAATACCCGCGATACCTTCTCTTTTGCCGGGCCGTCGGCGACTATGCTGCCGGCGGTCGTGGCAACGGGAATTGTTACCGGCTACCGAGAGGAGCTCTTTTTTCGCTCCTACCTCATCACACGTCTGCGGTCGGCGGGGATCGGCGCCGTTCCCGCCGTTGCCACATCTGTGTTCTTATTTAGTATCGGCCATCTCTATCAGGGGCTTTTGGGTTTCTTTGTAACTATAATTCTAGGCCTCTTTTTTTCGATATTGTATCTGTATACTGGAAAACTACACACGGCCGCAATCGGCCACGCAGGTTACAATATCTTAGCGCTCTACATAAGCAACCTATTGATACCCGGCTAATGGCGAGCTACGTTCCCTCACAGGAGAGTAAGAGTCAATGTGGAAGGTGAAGTACCTGCTTGTCGTAGGTTGTGTTCTATTCTTGGCCGCCTGCGGTCCGGAATCAAATTCGAGCTCGGACTCCCAAGGGAGCGAGTCCGACCGGACGGCGGAAGGCGAATCGGGAACCGGCGAGGGCTCGGCCGGCCCTTCCGATACTCAGGCGGAGCCGGCACAACGCGGCTTCGCGGACCTCGAAGACGCCCTTCGTCATCTTGGTATGTTGCCGATCGATCCGGTCGATGCCGAGGACTTTAGTTTGACGGACATCGACGGGGAAACGGTTCGATTGAGTGACTACAGAGGCGACGTAGTATTCCTCAACTTCTGGGCCACCTGGTGTGGGCCATGCAAAGAGGAGATGCCGCTTATGCAGTCCGTGTACCAGGATCTCCAGGACGAGGGATTCACGATCATCGCCGTCAATTTCCAAGAAACCCTGGACATGGCTCGTGACTACATTCGTGAGTACGGGTACACCTATCCGGTTCCCGTGGATAAAACCGGCGAGGTATCCGGACGGTACTCGGTGCGGGGTCTTCCAACAAGCTACATCATCAATCGTCAGGGCCGCGTGATTGCCGCCAAGGCCGGTCAGCTCGTGGAGGACGAGCAAAGCGAAGACGCCTTCCGCGCAATTGTGGAGGCTTTGTAATGTCCACGCCGAACCTGGCCATCTCCTTTGCCGCCGGCCTCCTTTCGTTCCTATCGCCGTGCGTTTTGCCACTGATTCCCTCGTACATCAGCTTTGTCGGAGGGGTGACACTCGGGAACCTACGCGAGCGTAGCGGTCCTCGGTTCGGCGTGTTTTTCAAGACGCTGCTCTTTGTGCTCGGGTTTTCGAGCATCTTTATCGTGCTGGGAATTGTGTTCAGCGGCTCCGGTGCGCTTTTTAGCTCGGCGCCCCAAATCGTAAACGTTATTGCCGGACTTGTTATCGTTGTACTCGGTCTGAACATCATTTTCGATTTCTGGAAGTTCTTGAACATCGAGCGCAAGTTCCAGGTCAAGGGCAAGCCCAAGGGATACCTCGGCTCGCTATTGGTGGGGATGGCGTTTGGAGCCGGATGGACGCCCTGTATCGGTCCGATTCTCGCGGGAATACTGTTTATGGCGGGGAGCTCCGGCACCGTCGGAGTCGGCGTGTTGTACCTCGGTGTCTACTCTCTTGGCCTCGGAATGCCGTTTTTGTTGGCCAGTCTCTTTTTTGACACCTTCTTGAGGCAGATGGCTAAGATCAAAAAACACATGCGGACCATCAAGGTGATCAGCGGCCTCCTTTTGATCGGCATAGGCCTGTTGATTGCGTTTGGCAGATTCGCGCAACTGTCGGCGTGGCTGCTTCAGACCGGATCGCGCCTGCGCACCTGGGACGCTGCGAATCAGGGTCTGTCCGTCATGCTGTTTGGAAGCATCGCCCTTGTACTCGCGGCAATCCCCTTTATTCCGCCGCTTGTCCGGCGGATCCGGTCGGCCGGCCGTGGCCGGGAAATCGAATCCGGAACAACGCACTTTGGCGGCCGTCCAAACGCCGAGTATGTAGGGCGCGACGTGGCACAAGACAGCGGGGCGGTCCGGACAAAGGCCGATGCGCCGGGCGCGGAGCCACAGGCCGTGGCCACCATAGAGGCGGCATCTCCAACAGAAGAGCAAAAACCACCGGAGCAAAAACAGTTACCAAAACGCTACCGATTTCTTACGCCGGGCCGACTGATCTTCGGCGGGTTGTTGGTTGCGGTGGCAATCCTGCAGTTCACCGGCATTATTAGCCTTGCAAATGTGCTTTTTGAGTGGTTGATGTTTCAGGGCATATAGGCGCGGCCGGCTCTCCCACCGGGCGGCGCGGCCTCAGCGTGCGGCGGTGTCGGCGGCCTTTATCGCCGGTCGCGACCGCCCTTTTTGGGTACCGCGAACTGTCCGATCGAAAACAGCTTGTCGCTACGCTCCCTGAGAAGCCGCGGCAGACGCTTACGCCGCAGCTCGTTGTAGGCTTCCAGGATTTGGGCGCGGATACTTGCGGCGGTTGTGTCGGGCCCTTCGTGAGCACCGCCGGGTGCCTCGGGAATAATACCGTCGATCACACCGAGTTTCAGGAGATCAGCGGAGGTAAGCTTCATGACCGACGCGGCGTACTGGGCCTTACGGTTGTCACGGAAGAGGATCGACGCCAGCCCCTCGGGCGATATGACCGAGTAGATTGCATTCTCGAGCATGTAAACCCGGTCGCCCACGCCGATCCCCAGCGCACCGCCCGATCCACCCTCGCCGATCACAACACAGATGATTGGTGTTTTTACCCGGCTAAGGAGCTTGAGGTTCCGGGCAATCGCCTCCGAAATGCCTCGCTCTTCAGCGGTGACGCCTGGATAGGCACCCGGTGTGTCTATAAGGGTAAACACGGGACGTTTGAACTTGGCGGCCTGCTCGGCCAGGCGAAGTGCCTTCCGATATCCCTCAGGATGCGCCATGCCGTAGTTCCGCTTGATATTTTCCTTCATGTTGCTTCCCTTTTGATGCCCGATAAAGGTAAAGGGAATACGATCGATTACTGCGATTCCACCGACAAGCGCGGGGTCGTCACGAAATGCCCGGTCGCCGTGTAGCTCCACAAATCGATCGCTGATCATGCCGACGTAGGAAAGAGAGTTGGGCCGGTTCGGATGGCGAGCAAGGTCCACGCGCCGCCACGCATCAAAGACGGCGCCTGAGCCGTCGCCTTTTATCTTGGCGGTAAGACGCGTCAGGTCGTCCGAAATGTCGATCTTGCCCTGCTCCGCAAGGGACTTCAGCTCCTCGATTTTCCTGTTGATCTCACGTTCGCTCATTTTGAGGCCCCCGGCTTCGCACGTCGTCGGCGAGCTCCGCCCGGATTGTGAGTCTCGAGGAGGAAGGAAAGTTTATCCTTCAAATCCCGACGATCTACAACAATATCCACAAATCCGCGGCCCATCTGGTACTCGGCACTGCGAAAATTCTCCGGCACCTTCTCTCGAATGGTGCCCGAGACGACGCGCTGCCCCGCGAAGCCGATGAGGGCGTTGGGTTCCGCAAGGCAAATATCGCCGAGCATTGCAAATGACGCGGTCACACCCCCGGTGGTAGGATCGGTAAGTACGGTAAAAAGCGGGACACCGGCTTCGTCCAAGAGTGCCGCGGCGTGGGAGGTTTTTGCCATCTGCATAAGTGACAGAATACCCTCCTGCATTCGTGCGCCGCCGGAGGTAACAAAAAGGACAACGGGGAGCTTCTTTTTTGCACCGAGCATGATGGCGCGGGCAATCTTCTCCCCTACGACGGAGCCCATGCTGCCGCCCATAAAGGCAAAGGACATAACCGCCACAACCACCTGGTGATCGGAAATCGAGCAGGTACCGGTGATAACGGCCTCATTCATGCCGGTCTTCTGCTTCGACTTTGTGAGTTTTTCCGGATAGTCCGGAAACTCCAACGGATCCACCGACTCCATGTCCGCATCGAACTCGGCAATCTCGCCGTTATCCGCGACAAATCGAATCCGTTCGTAGCCGCTCACCCGGAAGTGATGTCGGATCTCGCACGGACACACGTACATGTTGTCTTTGAGCTGCTGACTACTAATATGCTTGTTGCAGACCGGGCAGGCCTGTTTGGTCTCCAGGAAGCTGCGGTCGTCCATCCCTTCGAGCTTTCGGAGGTTTTGCACCCGGCGTAGTCGATTGCGCCGGAGAAATTTACGTATCGTTGTAGAGATTCTCAAAGGTTCACTCCTTTTTGAATAACTCCGCGATAAGGCCCGTGCCGTACGCACTAGAACGAAATTGTTTGCTCTCCAAAATGGCCTTCTGTTGGTCGATGTTTGTAGGCACCCCTTCGAGGGTAAACTCATTAAGGACCCTGAGCATACGATCGATGCCCTCGTCCCTGTCTCTGCCAAAGACCAAGAGCTTTGCGATAAGCGCATCATAGTGGGGCGAGACCTTGTAGCCGTTGTACAAAAAGCTGTCAACTCGGACACCAAAACCGCCCGGGGGTAGGTAGTTGTGGACGGTTCCCGGTGTACGCGCGTTGACACGGCACTCCATGGCGTAGCCGGTTAGCGAAACATCTTGTTGGGCGATGGAGAGGGGCTTGCCCGAGCACACAAAAATCTGCTCTTTGATGATGTCGAGTCCCGTCACGAGCTCGGTCACCGGATGCTCGACCTGGACGCGAGCGTTTACTTCCATAAAGTAGTACTTGCCCTCGTACACCAGAAACTCGATTGTTCCGGCCCCCACGTAGCCAAGCGCCGTGAACATACGCACGGCGTCGGCACCCATGTTCTCGCGCATCTCTTCCGTGACAACGGCGGACGGACTCTCCTCGATAAGCTTCTGATGGTTTTCCTGTACGGAGCAGTCACGCTCTCCGAGGTGAACCACATTCCCCGTGGAGTCACCGATAATCTGCAGTTCCACGTGGCGAGGGTTTTCCAGATACTTTTCGACGTACACGGTGCCGTCGGAGAACGCCATCTGCGCCTCGGACGACGCTATCTTGAGCACGCCGGCAAACTCCTCAGCCCTGCGGACGATGCGCATGCCTTTCCCGCCCCCGCCGGCGGCTGCCTTGATGATTACCGGAAAGCCCATCTCCCGTGCCGCCTCTAAGGCCTCGGCATAGTCGGTCACGGACCCTTCCGAGCCGGGAATAACCGGCACGCCGTGCTTTTGGGCGGTGCGCTTTGCCTCCACCTTGTCGCCGAGAAGGCCGATGACCTGGTGCGACGGTCCGATAAAGGTAAGGCCCGCATCTTCAACGGCTTTTGCAAAGCCGGCATTTTCCGAGAGAAAACCGACGCCCGGGTGAACGGCGTCACAATCGGTAAGAAGGGCGGCCACTAGAAGATTGTCGCGTTTGAGATAGCTGTCTTTGGAAGCCGGAGGCCCTATGCAAACGGCCTGATCGGCCAGCCTAACGGCTAGACTGTATCGATCCGCCTCAGAATAAACCACAACGGAGCGTATACCCATCTCCCGGCAAGCGCGGACAATGCGAACCGCGATTTCACCACGATTCGCTATGAGGATGGAGGAGATCATATTCGACGTACCTCGAAGAGGGGGGTACCGTACTCAACCATCTCGCCGTTTTTGACAAGGACCCGCACCACTTCGAGGTTGAACTCCGCTTCCAGCTCGTTCATGACCTTCATTGCTTCGAGGACACACAGAGTGTTCCCCGCCTTTATTTGGCCGCCCTCCTCCACAAATGGCGGAGAGTCCGGAGACGGTGCACGGTAGAACGTTCCGACCACCGGGCTGATAATCGTCTCGGTATCGCTCGATTCAACGCCCTCCGCGGGGGCGGGGGCACTCGCACCGGCGGGGTGAGCTTCTACAACCGGGTGTGAATGGTGCATGAGGGGCGCGCCCACGTGCTGGTGCACGGGATACGGCTGTGCAATTTCCGCTCCGCCCTTTTTGAGCACGATACTCGTTTCTGCCCACTTCACCCGAAGCTCCGACAGGGAGGATTCTTCAAATCTATCTATTAGTTCGAACAATTGTGCTTGGTCCACAGTCGGCTCCTCGTGTCGTCAAAGGTGGCAACAGCCGCTCTCCCCGCAGGCCTGTAGCTGCCAAGAGTTGCCGGAATCTAACACACAGGGTAGTAGGTGTCAACGAAAGTGGGAACGGGGAATAACCTTGCGGCCTACCGGCATGGAACCTATAATATCCGATAACTTTTCTCAAAG
>CAZFLD010000075.1:0-17807 GCA_964519835.1 uncultured Spirochaetales bacterium | reverse complement strand
AGCTAATTGCCTATCGGAAAAGCATTTACAACCCGGAGCAACCCTTGAAGGTGGGTTTGACCAGAGCTTTTTGTTTTTTGTCGTCTATGCTTGAATGGACGAACAAGAACTATGCCGAAATCACACATTGGGGACCTAAGCATTACCACCAAAGGCTTCGGCTTTGTGAGAATGAGCGACGGTCCGGACGTATTTGTTGAGCGAGACCACCTCTCTACTGCGATGGACGGAGACACGGTGGAGGTGACTTTTCTGCGCAAGGGGCGACGGCCGCGAGGATGGGTTAGCCGTATCGTGAAGCGGGGCGGCAAGCCCATAGTCGGGCGCTTCCGCAGGGAGGGGGACGGAGGAATCGTCTATCCCGACGGTGATCGTATTCTTTCGTCACTGAGGATTCCGTCGCGCAGCTTGGATGGCTCCCGTGGCGGCTCGCGGCCAAAAACGGGCGACGTCGTGGTGGCGGTGCTCGAAGAGTGGAAGGCGAGAGACCAAGACCCGGTCGGTACGGTGGTTGATGTCCTCGGCCACCAGGACGACCCGGGTGTGGCGTTGAAGATCACCGCCGTCGAGGCCGGCTTGCCGCTGGAGTTTCCCGATGAGGTCCTCAAAGCAGCCAAGAATGCTGCGGTAACGGCCGGCGTGGGCGAGAGTGCCGCTCCTCGGCGACGGTCGCGAGCAAAGGAAGATCGCTCCGGTTCACCGACATCGGGCAGGCGCGACCTTCGGCACCTGCAGGCGCTCACGATCGATCCGGACACCGCCCGTGACTTTGACGATGCGCTGTCCGTACGATCGCTCGACGACGGCCGTTTCGAGATCGGCGTGCACATTGCCGACGTAGATGCCTTTGTAGAGGCCGGCGGCGTCGTCGACATGGAGGCGCGGCGTCGCGGCACATCGGTCTACTTTGTTGGTGACTCGATCCCGATGATTCCCGAGGTGCTGTCGGCGGATGCGTGCAGCCTTCGCGAGGCTGTTGATCGGTACGCCGTGTCTGTATTGATCGTTGCCGATGCAGTGGGTCGCGTCCACGAGTTCGAGATTCTCCCGTCGGTTATCAAGAGCGCCGGTCGTCTGAGCTATGGTCAGGCGCAGGCCGCGCTCGAGGGTAAAGGAGGGCCCGGTGCGTCGTCCCTTTCGCTCCTACAAATGATAACCGCCGGCTTCAAGCGTCGCCGGCTCGAAGCCGGGAGCATCGACTTTGACTTCCCGGAAACCGTCATCGAAATGGACGAGAACGGGGTTCCGCGGATGGTGACGCCGGTCGACCGGGTCGAGGCGCAGGAAATGGTGGCGGAGGCGATGCTTGTTGCAAATCGCCTTGTCGCCCTCTACGCCGCTGAAGTCCTACGGGTACCGTTTGTCTACCGTGTGCATCCCGAGCCGTCCGCGGAGGACGTCGGCAGCCTTCGAGATGCGCTCGAGTCACTCGGGATTCCCTACAAGTTGGATGAGCAGGCACGCCCCGAGGATTATCGGAACGTCCTGGCGCTAATCCAAAACCTCGAGTTTCGGGACTTTGTGGAGAGGGTCGCGATTGGGTCGATGGCAAAGGCCCACTACGCCACGGAAAATGCCGGTCACTTCGGGCTGGCATTTCGCCACTACACCCACTTCACCTCTCCGATCCGCCGCTACCCCGACCTTGTTGTCCACAGGATTCTCAAGGCAACCATAGGATCGGGCGTTTGTCTTACGTTCCCCAATCCGGGTGATTTTGCGGCCCCGAGAGTTGCGGCGGCACCGTCGCGGCACGACGTCGGGACAAAAGACGCCGCCAATAACGGCGCGATCGCGGACCGGCCAACCAAACGCCTATTCGGGAAGTCGCCGTACCGGGCAGAGGAGCTTGCCGTGATCTGCACGGAGGCGGACGGCGCCGAACGACGTGCTGTTGCCGCGGAGCGCTCCTATCACAAGGAAAAGAGCCTCGAGTTTCTTTCGAGGAAGATCGGAAATATCTACGAAGGTGTTGTTTCCGGTGTCGTGAGCTTTGGTCTATTTGTGCAAATATCGAGATACCTTATCGAGGGTCTGGTACCCATCGCCGAGTTACCCGGAGGAGATTACGTCGTGGCTGAAGACGGCTTTGCGCTGCGTGAGGAAGGTGGTACGCGGGAGTTCCGGTTGGGAGACCGCGTGGAGGTACGTATCAAACGGGTATCTCTCGAAGACCGCCATGCCGATTTTGTGTTGGTGTGAGGGGGTCTTGTCGTCGGTTTAGGATCGCTGCTGTAGGATTGTGGCGAGTGCCGAGATGTGATCCGGTCCGGTTCCACAGCACCCGCCGATGATGTCCGCGCCCGCCTCGAGGCAGGCCTTGATGCCGTCGGCAAAGGTATCGGCAGGCATATCGTACACGGTGGTCTCACCGTCGAGACGCGGCTTGCCCGCGTTCGGTTCTACGGCCACACGGATGTCTCCCGCGTCTTTTATGGCCGCCACGATCGTCGCAAACTCAGCAGGCGCCAAGTCTCCACAGTTGAGACCAAAGGCGTCGGCACCCGCTTCCGTGCAGGCCACCGCCGATTCCGTCGCTCCGTTCCCCATCATCGTGCGACCGCCGTTGGCCACGGTCGAGAACGACAAAGAAACTACAAGCGGAAGACCCGACGCCACTCGTCGGGCTGTCCGAGTAGCGCACAACGCCTCCTGGAGGTCGAACATCGTCTCGACGTACAAACCGTCTACCCCCGCCTCCACCAAGAGATTGATCTGTTCCTCGTAGTTTGCCTCTATTGCCTCAACGCTGTATGTGCCGTATGGAGCCAGCATTCCCCCCGTCGGGCCAACATCACCAAAGACAAAAACCGGGACGCCGTCTACCGCACGCAATGCGGCCGCTACCGCGGCTCGGTTTACACGGTCGAGCGCGGCCGACGATCCGTGAGTCTCCATATATATCCGGTTTGCCGTAAGTGTATTTGTTATAATGGCTTGCGATCCCGCCTCGACGTAGGACCGGTGCACCGATTCCACGGCCTCCGGGTGGGTCACCGATGCCTCGGCACCCGCCGGGACGCCCATGCGAACCAACTCGGTGCCCATGGCACCGTCCACCAAAAAAGTGGATTTTCCGACGACCTGCTCGCGTAGCTGCGCTCTTCGTTCAGACATAGGGCCTCCGGCGTCACGATGTGTCGCGACCGGACCTCAGCCTATCTCAAGCGTACACGCGACGTCAAATCGGTGCGCGCTGCGGTTTTCCGGATGGCCCCGGCGCCGACCCCCGTACGCCGGCGCCAGGGGCGGTGCTCCCGCGAAGCCACACCGCCCCGCCACGGTCCGGCCGGAACCGCCGTCGCTCAGCGTTGCCACGTCGCGCACTTGTGGTACCGTCTTGTACGGGGCGCCGCCGCGCTTGCCCTGCCCGGCACTCCGCACTATAGTTGGCGGCGGTATGGATGCTTTTATGGCGCTCGCAGTCCAGGAGGCGATAGCCGGCGTAAAAGCCGGTCACGGCGGACCGTTCGGCGCGGTTATCGTGAACGACGGTCGGGTCATCGCGAGTGACCACAATCGTGTTGTCTTTACCAACGATCCCACGGCCCACGCCGAGGTAAACGTTATCCGGCGGGCGTCCTTTTTGTTGGGACGATTCGACCTCTCGGACTGTATGCTCTACACGACCTGTGAACCGTGTCCGATGTGTTTTGCCGCCGCGGAGTGGGCCCGAATTCCTCGGGTGTACTTCGGCGCAACACGTCATGACGCCGCTAAGGCCGGTTTCGACGACGCCGCCATGTACGACGACGTAGCGGATCCGCACTCAGCTAAGAGTCTTGTGCTCGAGGCATTGGAACGTGATGCTTGCCTTGTCGCCTTTGCCGTTTGGGATAACAAAGAAGACCGGGTTCCCTACTAGCTTGCGCACCGCAGTCCTGTTACTCGTCTGCAGCTTTTTGCTTTTTCTCACGATGCTCGGATGCTCGCTGCGCGATGGGCAGGCGGTGCGCCCGGCCTTCGCCGGCGCCGTTTCCTCCGGCGCCATGATCGAGCCTGTCACCCGGAATGATGTGGAGGGTTTGGGCGAGGAGGAGTACCCCGCGCTTTCCCGGCTCGCTGCCGCCTATCCTGATGTCGGGTTTGCGCTGACCGAGGATGCCCTTGTTATCGACGGTGAACACAGGGTGCCGAGGGATACCGTGTTGGAGCAGCTCGCCGCCGACTATCCCGCATTCGCCCCCATCGATGTACCGGATGCCGACCCCGGTCGCGTCCGATCCGAGGCGTTTTTCGCCGCCTTGTACGGTCGGAACCGGCAAGCGGTTCGCGATCACCTCGAGGCTGTAACCTGGCTTCCCGGCGTCGACGGCACCACCATCTGGATGAGCTCCAAGCATGGCGCCGCCGATGCGTTGCGCCGAGTCTCGCAGGAGCTCCTGCGGCTGCCGTCGCTTCACCGGTATCTGGTGGAGCCGGCCGGCGGGTTTGTGTATCGAACGATTGCTGGGACCACAAACCTCTCGGCGCATAGCTGGGGTATAGCGGTGGATATCGGCCTGCGCTTCGCCGACTACTGGCGCTGGGGCCTCCCTCTTGACGACCGTGCCGCGACGCCTGCCGATCCCGCCGCGCCCCCCGCGCCGCCGTACAGGAATCGGGTGCCTTCGCAGATCGTCGAGGTGTTCGAGCGAAACGGTTTTATCTGGGGCGGGCGCTGGGAGCATTATGACACGATGCATTTTGAGTACCGGCCCGAGCTTATTGACCAACAACATGCGCCTCGCAGGCGGTTTATTGGGGAATCGGTCGAGGAACGGATTATCGAGGTCCACCGGTTTGGTTCGGGTCCGATGCATCTCGTCCTTGTCGGAGGCATCCACGGAGCCTACGAGTGGAACAGCGTCGAGTTGATGCACGCCCTTCTCGAGCACTGGTCGGAGTGGCCGCTTTTCGCGGAGGGGGTAACCATACACGTCGTCCCCACGATGAACCCCGATGCGAGGCAGTCCCGGGTCAACTCTCGTGGTGTGGATCTCAACCGAAACTGGCGGACGCCGGATTGGACCGCTCACCCACCGGCCGGAGGGGGAGTCCTCTGGGCCGAGGGGGGCGCCGAGCCGTTCTCCGAGCCGGAAACCCGTGCGGTATCCGACTACCTCACTGGGCTGCAAGCGGCGGGACCAAACAGAACGATCTCGGTCCACGTGCTTTTTTTTCACGCGCTCTTGCGTCCCGGCCTCTACGAACACCGCGGCCTGGCGCTTCCCGGCTACACGGAGCTCGGAGGCATCGATCCCTCGGCCGCGCGTACCGCGACGGAGTACGCTTTGTCGACCGGGTATCGATATGCCGATCGGTTCACCGGCGGCTACACCACCACGGGTGAGGCCATCCATTGGTGCGCTCTGGCGGGGATACACGCCGTGGATATTGAGCTCCCGGATACCGACGATCCCTTTGCGAAGCCGCTTGTATACGAGCTCTCCCACTTCCAAAGTGCCCTTGTGGGAGTCGAGGCGTTGATTGATATACTCTCGGACACCTACACAGCGTTTCGAGAGCGCTAAGGCGCTCCGACAGGCCCAAATCGCACGTTTAGCACTCGGCGCGCCAGCGCGACAAACCTGTTGGTGCTCTCGGTGGCGCCGGTCACTACGTCGACCTGGTCCGGCGATCCGGTTCGGATAAGATCCGCTTCGAGGAGCTCGAACACCTGTTTCGGGATCACACCGGAGACGGCTTCGTAACGCTCCGCGTAGGCCCGATCGCTGCTCTTGCGCGCGGCAACGCCGCCGCCTGCGAAACGGACTTCATCATATTCGACCTCTTCGATTCTCCCGCGCCGATACGTAACGGAAATTGTCCCGGTCCAACCTTCGGCATCCCGACCGTCTGTAGCGGTGTACGTCTCGTCCATAGGAAGCACTGCAACCGATGAGTCGCCGTCGCGGGCCTTGAGGAGAGCCGCACGCGCCAAGGCATTAAACCGACGGGAACTCTTGGTGGCGCCGGTCACCGTGTCGACCGGCGCCTCCTGCTCTTGGAGGAGCGCTTGTTCGAGTCCGGCGGTATAGGCACTGGGATAGGTGGGCGACTCCGCGGCCATTGCCGTCTGATAGGCCGGATCGAGAGCCTTCGCCGTTCCATCGATCCCAATTTCATTGAATTCTGCTGCCTTGACCTTCCCGTCCACGACCGTGAGTTGCAGGACGGGACGATAGCCGTCGGCGTCGAGGTGCCGGTACCGCGCGGCGTAGCTGCCGTCTTGATAGCGGGGCTCGGCCTGACCTCCGGCGTCTTCGCGCGCAGAGCACGAAACAATAAGGAGCAGCAGAAGGCAAGCGGCAGACCGTAGCAGTGTGTGGAGGAGGGACACAACCTAGTATACACAAAAAAAGGCACGGCATTGCGCCGTGCCCTAAAGACGTAAAGGTGCTGCGGATTAGCCCTGTGCGTTTAGGTAGTTCTGCACGTTCTTGGAGTAGACAACAAGAGCCAACACCAATACGGGGTAGACAACACCAATGATTGCGCCGAACCAGCCAACGCCGAGCCCGATGGCTGCATTGATAATGGTCTGGATGACGACCAAGGCAATTGCGGCAAAGCCGTAAATCCTGTTGGCGGCAAGTGCCGACTTCGAAGCTTTGAGAAGCATAATACCGGCCGCAAGCAGGAAGGCGTTCAGGAGGATCTGCAGGATCGAAAAGATCAGACCAACCGTAAAGGCCGCACGAACGGTTCCGGCGGCGCCGGACTCCTCCAGGGCACGTTCCATCATGTCTACGCCCTCGGCCGCGTCTGCGTCGATTTCCCCAAGGGCTCGACCGAACTCACCTAAGGCCCCCATCGCTTGGCTCGCGAACGCGTTTACCAAACCCACAATACCGGAAGCGATAAGCGAGATAGCGCCGAATACGATGTTGAGAACACCGATGGCGGTCACCGCCCCCGGCTTCTGAACCGGCTGTCCTCCGGTTTCTTGAGACTGATCACTCATACTACACCCCCTGTAGCCGAATAGGATATTGCCTCTGTTTTACTCAGCATTTCAGGGAAAATCAAGTGCATTTATCACTTAGTTGAAAAAGCCGGTTATGAGTTCAAAATCGAACGCCTCGCAACGGTTGTTAACTGTCATTAACCCTGGTGCTGTGCAATCATTATCTCCCGGCGCCGCAGGTGTTTGGAGTGCCTACGCAGTCCGAGTCGCGCAAGCTGTACACCGCTACCCGTAACTCCTTGACAGACAGTCAGCTTGTATTCTGTCCAGCACCAGGGTTCGTGACACATTCCAACGGTTGCGTCGTATTGGGTGATGCACTAATATGGCGGTCGTTTCCGCGCACGGCCGGCAATACGCGCGGTTGGCAAGCGAGATCATTTCGGTAAGAGGGGAATATGGACGGTCGACACGCTTTTCGGAAATACCGGTTTCTCTACACACTTCTGTTTTTGTCTGCCGTGCTGCTTGGGTCGGCGTTTGTCTTGCAGTCTTGTGGTGGAGAGGCCGCGGGAGGAACCGACGACCCGGGCGCTGCCGAGGAGCCGGAGGCCCGCGACTCGGACGCCGCCGATCCCGACGCCGCCGACAACAACGACCCCGACAACAACGACCCCGACAACAACGACCCCGACAACAACGACGGCGGGGGTGCCGACAACAACGATGGTGGTGACAGCTCGTCGGCAAGCGAAAGCGGCAACACCGGCTCGAACACCAACAACGGTGATGTCGCGGCCGAGGGCACAGAGCAGGCCGCGGACACGGCCCAGGTGGCCGGCGCCGACGGGGACGAATTGGCCTTTGACGTGCGCACGCTCGAAGGCACGCTCCCGATGGACAACAAAGAAGAGTACATGGCCTACATGCGCGAACACACCAACGAGAGCGAGACCTACCTGAGCCAACGCTGGGACCGTTCTCGAGTTGCCATCGGCTACGGCGACTTCGAGATCGATCGTATTCGCGAGGCCTTTTTGTACACTCCCCGTGAGCACTTCGCACGCGAGTGGAACGTCGATCGGGTCTATGACCACACGTATCTCGGAATCGGCTACGGCCAAACCATCTCGGGGCCGCACATTGTGATTACCATGACGGAATCAATAAACCCACAACCGGACCACAAGGTGCTCGAGATCGGTACCGGATCCGGCTATCAATCGGCGTTTTTGGCCCGTCTGTCTAATCATGTCTACACGATCGAGATTGTAGAGCCTTTGGCGGTGGGGACGGATCAGATCTACACGGATCTCGAAGATGAGTATCCGATGTACGGCAACGTCACCCGCAAGGTGGACGACGGTTACTACGGTTGGGAGGAGTATGCACCCTTCGATCGTATTATCGTAACGGCGGGGATCGATCATATTCCGCCCGAGCTGATTCGCCAGCTTGCCCCGGGCGGCCAAATGGTCATTCCCGTTGGTCCCCCTTCCGGTCAGACCATCCTCAAGGTTACCAAAGTTGTTGAGGACGACGGACTGGTTCGTCTAATCCGCGAAGATATCTACGACGGGCGTTTAAAAGACGTCTTTGTGCCGTTTACCTCGAGCGAGGGGGGAACTCACAACAGAGACCGGTAATTTGTCGCGGGGCCGCCTCATGGTGCGCTGTTCACAAAAGGGCAACTCGACCTATAATTCTGTAGTAGACTTCGAGTTGCCGATCCGGGGGATTAGCTCAGTTGGTAGAGCGGTTGGTTCGCAATCAACAGGTCAGGGGTTCAAATCCCCTATCCTCCATAGTTGCTATCTTGTGGGGCGCCGCGCCGGCATTGTTGCTGTTCTCGTGTGGAAATCCCCCGGAGCCCTCGGAGATCCTCAGTTTCCCCGAAGAGTTTGATATCAGCCGGACCAGAGGCCACATTACCCGCCAATGGGGCGAGCCCGAGATCATTGAGGTCGAGGAAGCTCCCGACCAATTTGACGGCCAGGCGGCGGACGTGAGGTACAGGCTAACGTACGACGGAATCGAGTTCCTGGTGTATGATCCGGCGGCCTCCGACAGGGAGTTGCTTTTGTCGACCGTGGTCTATTCCTCTGACTTTGCCTTGGACGACGGCCTCCAGGTAGGACTCACGAGGGAGCGGGTGCACGAGCTGATGGGGCCTCCCGACCTGGTGGTGGGCGACGCGGAGTTATACACGGGCGACCTCGCCGCCCCGCCGACATTGAGCGTAGAAGTAGCCTACTCGGGCGACCGGGTGGACCACTTCGCCGTTTATCCCGACATCCCATAGCGCTCGAGTGTCATAGCGCCATAGTGCCCACGCGGGGTCTTCCGCGACCCGCCGTCGCTTGCCGGGCAGTTCCGGCCCGACCGCGGCTCCACCGCCGGGGTGCCCGCGAGGGGTTTACAACGGCCTGCATTCGGTGGTAATCAAAGACCCTCCCGGAGGAAGACGTGGCCGACCAAGTGGACATTCACAATCTGCACCCCCTCGAAGTTCAAGCGCTTAGGGCATTAACAAACAAAGGCCCGGTCGACGCGGAAGGTCTGATGTCGGTTACCGATCTCAAGCTCGGTCAGGCCAACCAGGCACTCAGCCGGCTTGCCGCCAACCAGCTTATTGTGGAAGTCTCGCGCGAGACGCGGATACGCTACGAGATGACCGATCTTGGCCGAGATTTCGCGCAAAACGGGCTACCTGAGGAGCGAATCCTCCGGGTCGCGGGCGAGGGCAAGGCCCTGACTCTGCCGGAGATGGCTGCAGCCTGCGGCCTCGAGCAGAGGGAGGTAGGTAGCGCCTACGGCAAGCTCGCAAAGGCGGGCGCCACGGAGATGGACGGCGAAAAGCGGGTTGTTATCAAGGACGCGGGCGCGGCGTCGGACGTGGCGGTGGCTCGTGCCCTGCTCGACCGGGCGCTTGATGCGGGCTTGCTGGAGGACTCACCTCTCTCCGACGAAGAGCGGGGGGTCATGGGCGGGATGAGCAAAAAGCGCGGGGCGTCGGGCGCGCCGTTTCGGGTAGTCGAGCAAGACGCCGTGGCGTACACGGTAAGCAACGCGGGAAAGCAGGCCGTTGAGGCGATTGGGCAAGCCGGGCTTACCGGCGCGGAGCTCGGAGCGCTGACGCCGGAGCTGCTCCAGAGTGGCGAGTGGAAAACCGGCGCATTTCGCTCCTACAACGTGCAGATTCCTCCCTCGCGTACGCTCTTGGGACGCCGCAACCCCTACTGCGCATATCTCGACCATGTGAAGGACCGCCTCCGTGCCCTCGGATTCGAGGAGTTCGACGGTCCCCTGGTAGAAACCGAGTTCTGGAACTCCGACGCCCTTTTTATGCCGCAGTTTCACGCCGCGCGCGATATTCACGACGTCTACTACCTGCAGGAACCGCAACACGCCAAGGTCATCGAAGAGCCGTATCTTTCACATGTTGCCGCGGCGCACGAAGACGGCTGGACCACCGGCAGCTCGGGTTGGCGATATCCCTTCGACCGGGATTTCACCCGTCGGCTGATTCTGCGAAGCCAGGGCACCGTTCTTTCGGCCAAGCAGCTCAAGGACGCCAAGGTGCCGGGCAAATACTTCGGCATCGTTCGTTGTTTCCGTCACGACCAGGTGGACGCAACCCACCTGTCCGACTTCTACCAGACCGAAGGCATCGTCCTTGGTGAGGACGTTACCCTACGAACGCTCCTCGGCCTCTTGAAGATGTTCGCGGAAGAGGTTGCCGGGGCTACCGAGGTTAAGTACGTGCCCGGTTACTTCCCGTTTACCGAGCCGTCGGTCGAGGTGCACATCAAGCATCCGCGTCTTGGGTGGTTCGAGCTCGGCGGGTCGGGGATTTTTCGGCCCGAGGTTACAAGGCCGTTTGGAGTGGAGGTCCCGGTGCTCGCATGGGGACTCGGGGTAGACCGAATGGCCCTGATGCACCTTGGCCTTTCGGACCTGCGTGATCTCTTTGCCCTCGACATAGAACAGGTACGACTACGGAGAACCGGCGATGCCGAAAATTGAGATCGACGCCCGAGCCTTCTACCAGCTGCTCGGCAAGAAACCGGACCACAGCAGCTTGGAGCTTATGCTCGAGTCGGCGAAAGCTGAGCTCGACGACTGGGACGAAAACGAAGGCGTGCTCAAGATCGAGTTAAACGACACCAACCGGCCCGACCTCTGGTCTACCGCCGGCCTGGCCAGGCAGTTGCGCCTTGTGGCCGGTGACACCATCGGTCCTTATGGCTTTTTCTCGAACAAAGAATTATCAAAGCCCTCCGCTGATCGAATCGTGGAGGTCGATCCGGAGCTAATGGAACTGCGACCGTACATAGCCGCCTTCTCCGTGTCCGGTCCGCCGATTTCCGATGCCGTTTTGAAGGATCTTATCCAAACGCAAGAGAAGCTCTGCTGGAACTACGGGCGAAAAAGAAAGTCCATCGCCATGGGAGTGTACCGTACGGACCTCATCGAGTACCCGGTGCGCTACAAGGCCGCCGCGCCGGGAACGAGCTTTGTCCCCCTCGGGGAAACCACGCCGATGACCCTCGATGAGATCATCAAAGACCATCCAAAGGGTAAAGACTTCGGCTGGATCGTCGCCGACCTGCCGCTCAAGCCTTTTTTGACCGACGCCCGTGACGAGGTACTCTCCTTTCCGCCGATCATAAACAGCGCAGAGATCGGTGCCGTGGAGGTCGGAGATCAGAACCTCTTTATCGAGTTAACGGGTACGGATCTGCCTTCTTTGCTTGTGGCCGCTTCCATCGTCGCCTGCGACATGGCCGACGCCGGTTTTCGCATCGAGCCGGCCACCATCCGCTACCCCTACGACACGCCCTTCGGCCGGGAGATCACGACGCCCTACTACTTCCAGACGCCCGTCGAGGTGGACGCGACGGAGGTAACACGCCTTCTTGGCGTCGAAATCTCGCCCGAGGAATCGGAGCAACTGGTTTTTCGTATGGGCTCGCTTGTTGAAAGGGACGGCGCGACGTTGCGAGTATTCCCCGCCGAGTACCGCAACGACTTTCTGCACCCGGTAGACGTGGTTGAAGACGTCATGATCGGGAGGGGTATGTCGAGCTTTACTCCCGAGATGCCCCGCGATTTTACCGTCGGTCGTTTGACCGCTCTTGAAGAGTTCTCCCGAGAAGTAAAGAGCATTATGGTGGGCCTGGGATTCCAGGAGATGATTTTCCCGTATTTGGGGTCGTACCGCGATTTTGTCGAGCGGATGATGTCCGATCCCGACCGGCCGCAATCACCGGTTCGGGTAGCAAACCCGATCTCCGAAAACTACGAGTACGTTCGGGACTCGACCCTCCCGTCACTCTTGTCCGCCGAGGCCGCCAGTGGCAACGCCGTATACCCACATCACATATTCGAAGTCGGTAAATACCTCGAGTACGATTCCTCCGAAAACTACGGCACAAGGACAATCCACGGCGTGGGCTTTTTGTCCGCCGATCGCTCTGCGGACTTCAACCTGGCAAACTCCCATGTATCCGCGCTCTTCTACTACCTCAGCCGCAACTATCGTCTCGAGGCGCACGACGATCCTCGGTTTATTCCCGGTCGCTGCGCGGCGATTTTCACCGAGGTGGCGGGCAGTGACCGGCAGGTTGGGGTATTCGGCGAAGTGCATCCGCAGGTGCTCGAGAGTTTTGGAATCGGCATGCCCTGCGCGGCCTGCGAAGTCGATTTGGGCCTTCTCTTAGCATAGCCGTCTGCTTGCGTTTTCCGACGCACAAGGCGATACTGGACAAGGAGTTTGTCCGTTTCCGCCCGTTAGGCCGGTTCAAACTGTCAGGCCAGTTCAAAATGAGGTAAGCGCGCGGCCGCGCTTGAAAGGATTTATGGGTAAGCCGGGTCAGCAGGACCAGCCCTCCATCTTAATGCCCTACCCCGGTCCATCGACGGTGGATAGCGAGCAAGACATCTTTGTCTACCTCCGCCCGGAAAGCAACGGCGTTGTTGCGGAAAGCACCATGCTCCGTGTCATCGAGCACTGCGGCGAGTACCGAACTCACATCAGGCTTATCTACCTTGCCAACCTTCCAGGAGGTTTTATCCTCCACAATCATATCGTGGAGCAGCATTACGCCCTCAAGCTGAAGTTTGCGGTTCACGGAGCGGAAGTATTCACACCGTACATGCAGCGTCGCTTCGAAGAGTTTTTCAAAACCGAGTTCTCAGGTGCGCCGATTATCGGAGCCTTCGAGGCACTGCGTCGCCTGCAAATCAGCCCGGACGAGTTGTTCGAGACCTGGGTGCCCGCCGAACGGGTTACGACGATAAACGGGCAGTGTATCAAGCTTGTCGGCGACTTTTTTGTGGTTAACTACGACATTCCCGCCCTATTGCACAAGAACAACCGCAATACCGACATAGCGGTAATGATCTTCCGGACGGACCTGTCCTATGAATACTTCGCGGGGCTTGTTAAAACGATGCGACGGCGACTGGAGGACGAGAAAATTCTGGGCCCGGTGCGGCACTATACTCGGGTGTTCCACTACAGTCGCGGTCCATTCGACCAGATACTCGACGGCATTGGGCACCTCTATGATCGTGACGGCCGGGGGGTCGATGTGGACGAGCTCAGTTTTGGTCGATTTCTCCGCAAAAACGGAGTGGAGAAAAAGCACATCGAGGGTCTGCTCCATCACCCCATCGTGCGCTACATCGGAGACGACGGCGCTGAAGACGAGGGCGACCTGTTTAGCCTCACGCAGCACACCGGGTACAAGCAGGCGCTCGCGCTTTTGAACCGTGTCTTCGCCCAGGTATACGTGCAACCGGCCGACCGGTATGAGGCGGAGCTTACTCGATCCTGAGGTCGTCCAAATCCAATCGAAACCCAAAGCTGTAGAACGGTCCCTGGGCGGTTGCCCGTCCGAGAATCGCGTCGCCTGGAAGGTCAAAACGCATATCGAGATACGCTCGGTCGGCGGCAAACTCGTCCCCGACGGGAACTCGCACCGGCGACCACACCGGGCTCAAAACGACGTCGGCATACGCTGACCCGTTTTCAACGTCGTAGGCCTCGATGGTGCCGCTGGGAATCGCTTCCGACCGCGCGTACAGGCTAAACGCTGCGGCTTCCGACCACGGTCCGGCGGCGTTACCCGCGAGGAGCAGACTAAGGTAGCCGCCTTCCTCGAGGTGAGCGGCAAAACGACTGTCAAACACGATTTCCCCGCGCAGGGACAGCACCTTCTCACCGGCATCGAGAGCGCCGCGGAGCACCTCGATCGTGTAGGAGTGAACACCTTCCACCGCACGCGTAACGCCATGGTCACCGTCGCCGTAGTCCACAAACTCTTTGAGCCCGTACATAAAGGCGGAAACGGCCCAGTTGTGCACTTCGCTGTCGAACGAATCGACAAGGCCGCCCTCCGCAGGCTCCGTGAACTCAAAGTAGCCGATATTGTCCACGGCGACACGCGCTTGCACCTCAGTGTCGCTTATGGACGTCGCCGCGTTTAGATAGTTGGTCTGGAAGGATGCCCACACTTCGAGCCGGTATCGGTCATCGATGGTACCATCAATGGGCGCGCCCGACTCGTCCAGCAGAACCGAGAACGGGATGCGCACGTCCGTCCACTCCCCTCCGTTGAGGGTGAGGCCCGCCTCGAAACGGTTCGAATCTTGTGTGTCCACGATGCCGACGACAACGTGTTGAGTGTTTTCCGGCAGTATCGACAGCGCAATGCCGTCGGCCACCTGGGGGATGTCGAGACGCCCGACCGCCACGTGAAACTGAATGTCCGTGTCCACAAAGCCGTTTGTGCTGTAGGGCTCGTCGAACGTGGCCCGAAACTCGCCGGCCTGAGCGGAAGATCCTCCAACGCCACGGTTGTTGAGCGGCACGACGGTGCTCAGGCTGGACACAACACGCGGGCCCCAAAAGTAGTCAAGCGCCTGCATGGAGACGCGCGGCCGCCCGCGGTCGAAGTTTTCCAGGATTACCGTACGCGTGTTGCGGCCGTTGACGACTTCCGTCTCGATGGGAGCGATCACCTGCACGTTCCTCTCGGACCCATCGTCCTGAGTACCGTCGTCCGTCCTCCCCGCGCCCTCGTCGGTGGGGGCGGAAGCGTTGGTACCGGTCGAAAGGGCAAAGTCGTCCTCCGGCATAAACCGAAGGCGATAGCCGCCCAACACCACGCCGGTTTCCACCTCTACGAGCTGCGCATTCAGGCGTAGCTGGTCCTCGACGGGGGTGACAAAGCCTGTGAGCACCACGTCGGCGCCGAGTTGGCGTCCCAGTTGTCGTCTGCTGCCCTCGTCCGCGAGGTCCGACGCCTGGAAAGAGAGCTCCTCCATCAGGCGGTCCAGCACCCCGCGTGTCACCACCCTGGTTTGGCCGCGGGCGCGGTTGGCAATCTCGGTAGTCAGCCCGTTTATGAGATAGTCGCCGAGCGCTTCCGGCGCGCCCTCGATGTCGAAGTAGTAGACCGCAAGTGTTCTCTCTTCGGCCGCGGGCAGCAGTCGCACCGTTCGGCGGGCGGCTTCGGTCACGACGGCGTCCAGGCCGGAAAAAACCTCGCCGTCGGCCTCTGCAGCTTGTGTCGTTTGTGTTGGTTCGCCGTCGATCGGTCGCCTCTCGGTGGCGCTCGCGGCACCGTCGCCACGGTCCGCGGATTCGTCGGCCCCGCGCGTGGCGCACCCTAGGACAGCAATCACCGCCAGCAACACCACGAGTTGTTTCATGGACATAAGTATTCCCCAGATGCAATACTTCCACAACAGATCCTCGACACGAGGCGCATGGCTCCCTAAACACATGGTTCCTAAGCACATGGTTTCCACAAAAGAAGTTGCCGTTTTGCTCGAAAAGCTCTTCCCGTTTCGATTCCTGTCCGAATCGACCCGCGGATCTTTGGCCAAAAGCTGCACCAAGATGTCCTTGGCGGCCGGCGACACACTTATTGAGGCAGGAGATGCCGTCGATCGAAGGGTCTTCCTCGTCGCCGACGGAGTGCTCGACGCCATTGCCCCAGGCAAGGGCAGGGTCAACGGGATCGAAGCGCCGGGATATGTCGGGGAATGGGAGCCGCTTTTTGATGTTCCGCGAGTGATGGACATTCGCGCGCGCACCGACGCGGTGGTCTACGCCATGTCGGGGGACCACTTTCTCGAGGTCGTCGCCCAATCTCGTCCCTTTGCGCTAAGCCTCCGAACGATACTTCGGGACCGTCAGGGAATTTTTTCCGCCTTCGACCGATTTCGCGCCGAGTTGCAGCGCGGCGTCGGCGAAGGCCACATCAGCATCGAATCGATAATCCCGTTTTACAGAGGGCTACGGCCGGCACTCCACCCGCTCTGCGGCAATTGGGGCAAAATCGACTTTTATGCACTCGGCTATGCGATTAGGCGGCTTCCCGCAAATGTGACACGGACCTTTGCCTTCCTGTTGGTGGACGAGCTACCTCAGGCCTTCCGCGCGCCCGATGAACTATTTCAGCCGGTACCAACCGACGCGCGGAGGCGGGACATCTGGGAGGTTCTTCCGGGGAAAGACCTCGTGCTGTTCAGACACGGCATGTCCGACCTTACGGATTTTGTGACCAGCCTGTGTTTGTACGCGGTAGAGGCCCGGAAGATCCGGCGGCGAGTACTCGAGCGCCAGGGCGCGGGTGATGCCGCCGGACCAGCGGGGATAGCGGAGCCGGAACAGGCGTTTGACAAGGCCGAGCGCGAGAAGCTGGTAGACGTCTGGGGCGCCGACTACAAGGCCCGGCTCTTCGAGGTTGCGCGGCATCGAGAGATGTTTAGCGTCGACGTTCGACGCCATACCGGCGGGTACGACCAGCGTCGCAGTGAAACGTGGGCCGACCAGATTGCATCCGCGACGAGGAGCCTGACAAACCACGACCCGGCGTCCCTGCCGCCCGGCGTTCGTGTACATATCGTGAGTAGCAACACACACTCGGTCACAAACTGCCTCAACCCGTGGTGGGTCAACAATGCCGATGAGATTATCACATGGGCCAAACAGGTCGATCATCCGTACCTGCGTACGGAATGGGCAAGCCCCAGCGACCAGGTGTACGCGGTCGGGCGCGATTACCTCCGTGCCGTCCCGGACAAGGTTGCTGAGGTCAGGCGGTCCGCGGAGGCCCATGGAATCCTGACCTTGAGTGAAACAACGTCCACCGGCATCCAGGTACAGCTTATCGACGTCGGGGCGAGTTGTTGCGGCGGCATCGACCCGGGCATCAAGGCAACAAAGACCGCCGGCGCCGGCTCTGATTTGATTGTCAACATCGATTACGCCTTTGGTGAGCAGGCCGAGGACATCATCCGAAACCTAAACATGTTGTTTGGTCAACGGATCGCGAGTATCAACTTCCTTGGCAAGGCCGGGGCGCTTGTCGCCGACCGCGGGGACGTGCTGATGCCGACGGCCTTTATCCAGCAGGCCACCGATCTGTTTCAGCCGATCGTGCCCGTGCCGTCATTCCCGCGTGAGTTGGCGGCGGCACTCTCGCCCGCGCGAATCCACATGGGGCCAATGCTCACGGTAGACGGGACACTCTTGCAAAACCGCGAGATGCTTGGATTCTACCGTCATCTATGGGAGGTCTCCGGCATCGAGATGGAGGGCTTTCACTACCATCGGCAAATCCTGGAGTCGAAGTCCTTGGGCGTTATTCCCGAGAACGTTGCCCTGCGTTTTTTCTACTACGTCTCCGACCGGCCCCTCGACGCCGACCGATCGCTTGCCTCGCGGCTTCGGGCGGAGGAGGGCATCCCGCCGTTGTATGCAATTACCCGCCACATCATCAACCGTATTCTTGTTTGAGCTTGGCTTGAGCTGGGCTCAAGCCGGTCCCGGGCGCCGGGAGGCTCCACAATCTACCCACCGATCGCAACGATGTGCCGTAACAAATCGTCGTAATCCTCG
>CAZFLD010000074.1:0-18656 GCA_964519835.1 uncultured Spirochaetales bacterium | reverse complement strand
CCAACGTCGAGTGGGGCCGGCACATCACCGAGATCATGTACGGAACACTCGAGTCGGCGCGCACGGGGCGTCGCTACGAGATGAAGACCACAACCATTGGACTGCGCGTGGAGGGATCGTGATAAAGACGATACCTCACTGCGTGATCGGGCTTGGCTTCGGCGAACATCACGTGCGCACCGTCGTGAACACCGCCGGCGTCCGGCTCGCCGCGGTCGTCGATTCGGACCCGGCGCGCGCAGAGAGTGTCGCGGCCAAGTATCGGGTGCCCGCGTTTCCGGGCGTCGAGGCGCTTCTCGATTCGCGGAGGCGAACGGGCGAACCCCGGCTCTTTTCCGCCTCGTCGTGCGGGCAGCGGTTCAACTTCTCGAGGAGGGGATGGGGCCGGTGTGGACGGCGAACGGTGACTACGTTCTCGACCGGCTGCCGCCGTCCGAGCACTGCTGCCACCTTCTGGACGTGGTTTGCCGGCTGATGGGTGAACCGGTGGAGGTATTCGCGTACGGACGTTCGTTTACCGGACGACCAGGGCCCGACGCGGCACTCCGCCTGCGCGGCTCGAACCACACGTGGCGGTCGATGACCTATGCGCTTCGCGACGGAACACGTCCCGACGCCGTTACGACCGTCGTTCTGCCGCCCGAGGAGCTCGGCCGCACCCGCTACTCCGATGCCTTCGAGCATTTCTTCTCGTGCGTCCGCTCGGGGGCTACGCCGGAGGCGACGCCGACCAACGGAGAGCGCGCGGTCTTTCTCGCACCGGCAATCAACGAATCCATCGTAACCGGCCGACCGACCACCGTGGACGGACCGGGGGAGGCGACATGAGACTGGGACTAGAAGCGGGCGAACACACCTTCGCGTTCGCGAAGGAGTACGGCATTCGCGGGGTCACCATCGGACTCGACCTGTGCCAGATCGGGGCATTTGGTGACAATCCGCTCGGGCCCGATTCCGGTGGCTACGGCTCCGCGATCCGGGCAATCGAGGTCGCCGCGACGCTTCCCGAGCGCCCGGTCGTAGTCGTTCCGACGGCGAGCTATGCGGCGTCGGTGTTCACCGGAACCGATTGGAGAAACCGGTAGCCGGGGGCGCTCGATGCCTTCGCCCGCGTGCTCGAACCGGTCGTGACCCATGCCGAGGCGAACCGGGTAACGGTCGCGATCGAGCGGCTGACTTCCTCCGAATCGCTCAAGATCAGCTACGATCTTACGAGTCTCTACGGGCTCGAGGAGCTAATCGATCCCGAGCCGTTTATCCGCCGTGCCGCCGAGGCGCTTGCGGTCCGGATCGGCATCGTCCACCTCAACGAGGTTGCGCTCGCGGAAGAGTTCCACATCCATGCCGGGCTCACGCCGATGGGGAGTGGCCGGACGAACTGGCGGCTCTTGCTCGCCACGATTGCCGATGCGGTTGCCGCCGGAACGTGGGTGCTCATCGAGCACGTGCAGAGTCGCGAGGAGGGTGCTGCATCCGTCGACTACATCCGGGGGTTGCTGGACGAGCTCGGCGTCCTGTAGACCTGATGGAGTCGGTTGCGACCGAACTTGTTGGGCGGGCATACGGTACGGCGCCCCGACGGCGAAGCCGCGAGGTGGCATCGGCTTTGCGTAGGGCTGTTGTACTCGCTCGGTCCTTTGCATCTGTTGGGAGACGGCCGCGTGTCTCCCCCGGGCGGGTATCTTTGAAGAGGCGATGTATCCGGCAAACTCGGAAGAAGCCGACTCGTCGTCAAGCGCACGTGCTACGGCGGCCAAGACTCCGTGTAGAACTCCAAGTAGTCCGGAATCCGGTCCGCCCAGTACTCATCGCTATGGCCGCCGGTGGGCGCCGGGTCAAAAAAGACGCCCGAGCCCAACGCCCCGAAGCTTGGGTCGGCCGTATCGCCCGTGGCCGCCTGCTCTCGGATGGCCGCCGTACGCCGGCGAAGTGCCGCCACAAAATCAACCGTGCGCCATGCGGCGGGGTCGTCTTCGGCGACGTCGAAGTAGAACGCCGTTTCCGCGAGGCCGCCGGCCTCGGGAAGCAATGCCGAGGGGTTGAGGTGGGGCGCCTCGGTGTTTGGATAGAAGTAGCCGCTGTGGCTGCCGACCCGTGAAAAAAAACGTGGATACAACAGAGCCGTGGCCACGGCCCAGTAGCCGCCACGAGACACTCCGCCTATTGCCCGCAACCCGGGTGTGCCGCCCACCGGCAGGGTCTCTTCCAGGTAGGGAACAAGCTCCTTCACGATAATCTGCGGGATCGGCGCCGCATCCTTGATGTACGCCACGGCGTTTCCCTCGGGTAGCACCAGCGCGACGGGCGGATAGCGGCCCTCGGCGATGCCCACGGAGAGCCGGCGGTCCAGACCGAGGTTCAACCAGTGGTCCGCATCGAGCCCGGGGCCCAAGCCATGGAGCATCACGAGGAGCGGCAGCGGCGTTTCCAGAGAAGTGTACCCGTAGGGGAGCCATAGGTGGTAGGGGACTCTGTCTTCCACGTAAGCGCTCGGGATTGACCCGGAAAACACCGTGCCCCCTTCGTAGGAGAGGAGGGCGGATATCGCGCTACTCTCCGTCCGCGGGCCTTCTTCCGGCCGGTCGGGCTGGGCGACAGCTCCCACGGGCACGGAGGCCCCGTCGTTCTTGTCCGAGTCCGTCGAGTCCGCCGGAGTGCACCCGGCCACGAGAAGCCAGGTGGTCGCCGCCGCTACGAGCCAGGTCTTTCTCACGGGCGCAGCCCCGTGTCCGGCAACCGTTGGCAGCCGCACTCGCGCGCTCGACGGTGGACCCGCCGCTGCGGCCACACCTGTTGCTCCGGCGCCCGAGAATCGGCGGCCGACATCACGCTCTTGCGGGGGCACCTGCCGTGCCGGCGGCCCCGGCACGTGTGTCAGGGAACGTGTTGGCCGGAAAGACGACCGCGGCGATGACATAGGTCAAACCGGCGGCAACAAGAAGCACCGTAAAGCCTGAGGAGATGGAAATAAGGGTGGTAATGTTCGAGCCGGTAACCGACAGTGCGCCGTTCATCCCAAATGCCCAGGGCAGAAAGTAGGGCCTGTTTTTTTCGAGGGACGATAGTCCCGATGGGAAAGGCATTCCCAGGAAAAACGCCGCGGGCGCGATAAACAGGACCGAAAAAACGATTTTTAGCGCAAAGGGCAGGCCGACAAGGGCGTTGATAAGAGGCGTCAACGCGAATATGTAGGCGACCACCGCGATAACAACCGCCAACACCGCCAGACGAACCTTGGGCGTCGGATTGTCTTTGAACCTGCCGGCATATAAGCTACCGAGCCCGGAGATAATCAACATCGTCACGATGACGATGGACACGGAGAAGATCGGATCACCAAGGAAGTAGACCAGGCGCTGGATCAGGAAAATCTCGATCATCATATAGCCCAGTCCCAAGCAGGCGTAGTAGACGATAATCCGAAGTACCCCCTTCTGGCGCTGAAAGAGCGTCTTTCTTAGTCCGATCACCGGAATCAGGATGATTATCAATCCGAAGATGACCGACTGGGCCAGGGTTCCCAGGACAAGGACGTAGCCCCACTCCTCGGAGACTTCTCCTAGATCGTCCAAGAAATGCACTGTTTGCGCCGCCTTGAGGTAGGCCGTGTAGTAGGGTCGGTTGTCGGTGGCCGGGCGAATGTTAAACACGTAGTCCCGGTAGAGCTCGTCGGCGCGGCCTTCGATCATCCAGTGCACAACGTGATGGTAGACGTCCCGTGGATAGACCGTAAGGTACTCGAGGTCCGCGGGGAGCTCGGAGATACCAAACCGATCGCGGAACTGCAGCATAATGCGGGAGAAGTCCGAATCGAGGCGCTGGATGCCGGGGTAGTACGCGTCGTTGAAAGACATTCGCCGCGTAAAGCCCCGCAGGGTGGCGATCTCCTCGGCGGTAAAGTCCGAGTTTTTGACCAGGACCGTCGCGGTGGAGAGGTAGAGATTAAACACAAACACTCGCCGCTCGGGGTTCTCTACGCCCTGCTCCTCGAGCGACCGCATAACGGTGGTCAAGAGCTTCGGAACGTTTCGGGGAATACGGAGGCGGTCCCAGGTTGTGATGGACAGGATACCCTCGGGCCTGAGGGACTGCATATAGTCGGTGATCGCCTCCACCGTGTAGGTGTAGTTTTCGCCGATTGGGTAAGGCTCCGACTGCGAGAGACCGACGGAGTCGATCAAGCTGATTTCGACGATGTCGTACTTGCTTTCCGTGGAGTGGGCGTAGGAGCGTGGCTCCCCCTCTACGACCTTGATGCGTGGATCCTGAAGCAGCCCGCCGTTGAACTCGACCGTCTTGTTATCCTCACCCAAGAGGCGAATGATGGCCGGGTTTGGCTCTACGACGGTGATGTTCTCCGCCCCATGGTGTTTCGCGACAAAGGCGCTTGTTCCGCCCCCGAGGCGCATCAGGAGCACGTCGGGATCGGGTTCGATTAGGTAGGCCGCCGTCATCGGCAAAAAATCGATATATCCCCGCTCACGTGCCTCGAGCTCGCGCATGACACCTATTGGTCCGCTGCCGTCGATGTACAGCCCCTTAAATGCGTTGGTGGGGAATTCCGCTACGTTAAACGCGGCGTTGTCGCTTAGCCCCGGCGCAAAGTGGAGATACGAGCTGGCGTAGACATGCATCTCGCCCGTCGGACCGTAGTCGTAGTAGTCGAGCTCGTACTCAGGAAAGTTGCGGACGTAGCTTATGCCCTTGTACTCGGAGACGTTGATGTCGCCCACAAAGACCAAAAGCAACATCGATGCCGTCAGTCCCGCTATGCACGCAACAAGGCGCGGTACCGGCACACCTTTCCCCCCGACCTTCTGATCGTTGGCGAGGCCCACTCCCTTGACCTGATACAGCGTCACAAACGTTGCAATAAAGCTGACGGCGACAAGTGGCAAAATCAGGCGATCAGGCGGGAAGATGTACATACAAAAAAGGATAAAAAGCCCGCCGACACCGGAGCCGGTCATGTTCCAAAAGTAGAGCTTGTGGATGTGCGACCCGTAGGTCATAAACGACACGTTGATAAAAACGGCGCCGACAAAAAACGGTATCGAATAGACGACGTAGTAGGCGCCAATCCAAAGGAACTGGGTGGCGTCAACGTTAATCAACAGCGGTTTAAAAGGAATTTGCTGTGCGACTACGTAGGCGACACTCATAGAAACCATAAACAAAAAAGCAAGTGTGGAGAGCCACCGTTCCGGCGCCTTTTTGATCGCCTTTTGGATAAACGTGATCACCACACCGGCGAGTCCAAAGCCGAGAAGCCCAATGCTTATGACCATGGAACCAAAATTGGACCAACTCCCGACCGAGAATGTCCGCATTACGGCCAACTCGTACCCGATGAGCGATACAGACAAAAGGAAAAGAGATGCCAGTCCGGCGTTGATTTTTTTCACGATAGCTTTCCCCCGGCGCCTATTCGTTTACCGGAACGCCGGTGCCGTCACCCGTAAAGGGTACAAACACAACGGGATCTCTCCGTCCCGTCCCCTCGTAGATGTCCCGACGATTCAGGACGACTGTTCCGTCGTCGAGGCGAGTCTTGGTGACGTGGAGCATCTGTTGCACGGAGGGCGGTCCCACCGGTATGACCATCTCGCCGCCGACGGCAAGCTGCTCGATAAGCGGTGGTGGAATATGGTCGATTCCGGCGGTAACGATAATCTTGTCGAAGGGTGCGTGCTCCTCCCACCCGTAGTATCCGTCCCCCACCTTGCGGCGGATGTTCTGATACTGGGGGTGGGTCTCCTCGTACTCCTCGTATAAGCCATCGGTCTCTTCGGACAACGGCTCGATAATCTCGATTGTGTACACAAAGTTCGACAACTCGGCCAGGAACGCCGCTTGGTACCCCGACCCCGTGCCGACTTCGAGGACCTTTTCCCAGGGTTGTGGATTTATGGTGTCGGTCATTCGCGCCACGATGTGTGGTCCGGAGATTGTTACCCCGTGGCCGATCGGCATGTAGTTGTGGATGTAGGCCTGGTGGAGGTTCCACTCCCGCGCGAAAAGCTCTCGTGGCGTGCGTAGGAACGCTTCGAGGACCCGCTGGTTGGTGATGTCGGGCGGGTTGTAGTGCACCAAGGCAGCCTGTGCTCGATTCCATCTCTGCTCAATGTACGGGTCCTGGTGGGGAGTGTGCTCGAGTATCCACTCGCGGTACGCCTCGTACGTGTCAGTCGGTGGTCCGGCGGGGCGCGCGGTAATGTCGAACGCCGGAACTAGGCCGACGGCCGAACCGACCCGGACCTCTTCCTCGGGCAGCGATTCTTGGTCGCCCGTGGAGTCGTCAGCGTCGGTGTCGCCAACATCCGAATCGCCTGAGTAGTCCGCCGGTCCGGTTGTTGCATCGGCGTCCGCAGCATCGCCGACCGAGTTATTCGCGGCGGATCCCGCGGTGTTGTTTTTATCGCCGCAAGAACCAAGCATCAGTACTAGTGCCAGCAAAACGATACCCAGGTGTTGCCTCATGCAACTCTCCTTTGTTTCCATGTTCGGGCTGGTATCATAACAACCGTTCGGCTGCGTTCATAGAGGTTTGTGTCGGGCACCCCACGCGCCGGTCGGGTATGCAATACGGTTGCCGCTACTATATACTAGAGAGTGTTTGATTCGGGGAGGTCCTGATTGCACAAGGCAAAAGTCGGTCCGGGTGTTTTCTGGGTAGAAGAACCGAGTATTGACCTGCGCATACTATGCGGATGTCCTGCCGATGCGGTCAAACACCTTATTGCTAAGGGCTACATCACACAGGTCGAGCGCGACGGCGTCAGCTTTGAGACCGGCCCAAATACGATACTCCTTTCCGACGTACCCGTGCAGCAGGGCGAGTTTTGCAATCTCTCGGAGTTCCCAATTCTCCAAATGTTCTATCGCCAGGGAATGCACATTCCCGGGCACCCCAACAATACCGGTGCCAAGCCCATCCTGGTGGGCGGCGCCGACCAGATCAAGGCACAACTAGGCTACATCTATCGGGGAACCTACGGTCTCGATTCACTCGAAGAGATCCTTGCCACGGGCATCGACCCGGATCTTGCGGCAGAGATGTTTCGTATCAAGACCGCATTTGCCTTTGGCAATATTAGGCGGCCGGACGAGCTTGTGACCGGCGTGGAGCTGACCGACGGCCCTACGGAAATTCGCGACGGCGCCTACGTCCATCGAATCGATCTTAATCGCTTCCGGTTTAGCTTCAAAGGGAAAAGCGTCGAGGTCGACTTGGACCTCGGAGACGAAGAACAATTTCGGCCGCCTTTTACGCTCGGGCAGCACAAAATCAAGCGGGAGTACTTTTCCGTGGTTCATACCGGCGAGGGTGACGGCTGGGACCCGCTCCGCCCGTGTATGGCCGGCATTGTAGTCTTTCAGGGTCGTATCTATCTGGTGGATGCGGGACCAAACCTCACCTCGAGCCTCGAGGCGCTTGGCATTACCGTGAACGAGGTCGACGGCATCTTCCACACCCACTGCCACGACGACCACTTCGCCGGGCTGCCGTCGCTCTTACGGGCCGATCACAAATTAAAATACTACGCCACTCCCCTCGTTCGGGCGTCGGTGGCAAAAAAGCTCGCCGCGCTTATGGGATTCGCCGAGGATAGCTTTGGCCACTACTTCGATATTCACGACCTCGAGTTCGACATCTGGAACGAGGTCGACGGGCTTCAGGTCAAACCCGTTTACAGTCCCCATCCCGTCGAGGCGACGGTTCTTTTTTTCCAAACTAGATGGCAGGACGGTCCCAAGACCTACGCCCACATGGCGGACGTAGCTTCCTTCGAAGTCCTGGATAGGATCGTACTGGCCGGCAACGCGCCGAACTCAGCCGCCGACAAGGTCTACCAGCGTGTCAGAGAGACCTATCTGCAACCGGCGGACATAAAAAAGATTGACGTCGGCGGGGGCATGATCCACGGCTCGGCGTTGGACTACGCCTCCGACAGCAGCGGCAAGTTGGTCTTTAGCCATCTGGCCCGGGAGCTTACGCTTCGCGAGAAAGAAATCGGTTCAAACACTGCATTCGGCATGCGCGACGTCCTGGTACGAAGCAACAGTCCTGGGCGCGACGAAGAGGTTGCCGCCTACATCAGAGAGAACTTTCCGCGGATCTCGGAAAGCGACGCCACGCTATTGGCAAACGGCAACCTCCACACGCTAACCGTCGGCACGATCCTCCTGCGGCGTGATGCACCAACAAAGAGTGTGTACCTCCTGACAAACGGTCTCGTGGAGGTGGTGGAGGCGGAGTCCGGCATCAGGAACACTCTATCGGCCGGCTGCCTGATCGGCGAACATGCGGCGCTTGTCGGGGGCGAGGTAGGACGCACCTACCGTGCGGCGAGTTTTGTACGTGTTTTGGAGATTCCCGTGGACCTCTACCGTGACTGCCTCCGGCGGTGGTCCCTCGACGAGTACGAGCACGCGGTGTCGGAGGTCTACCACTTCCTCGAGGGCACATCTCTTCTTGGCGACTTTATATCGAGCCGGATCCGTCGTGTCATCGCCGGCAAGGTTTGTGTGCGTGACGTTTCCGCCGGCGAAAAGTCTACCGGCGCCTTGTCACCGGGTGCGCCGGCCGTTGCGCTTATCGAAAAAGGGCGCGTACGACTGGAGCACGAGGGAACGGAACTGGAAGAGGTTCGTGAGGGCGGGTTTTTTGGCGAAGAGTCGGTAATACTCGGTCGTGAGGATTTGGTGTACAGCTATGAGGCCCGGGAGGATACCCGACTCTGTGTTGTCCCGGGTGGTCTCATAGATAGTGTGCCGATTATCTCCTGGAAGCTCCTCGAGAGCTTTGAGCGTCGCCTCCGTAGAACCAATGTCCCCAATCCGTCGGCCGCCGGCGTCGAGTGATTTCCCTCTGGAGCCCGCATGACCTACCACACACTCTCAAACACCGATCTATCGATATCCCGAATTGTCCTCGGCTGCTGGGCCTTTGCAGGTGGCTCTAACTGGGGCGACCAGGATAGGACCGTATCTATTCGGACGATCCACGCTGCCCGCGACGGCGGCATTTCTACGCTCGATACCGCCATCGGCTACGGAAACGGTGTAAGCCAGCAGGTTGTGGGCGAGGCGATCAAGGGTCATCGGAGCGAGTACGTCGTCTTGGACAAGATTCCCCAGGGCAAGGCACGCTATGCCGATGCAATCGACACGGCGGAGACCTGCCTAAAAAACCTCGGCACCGACTACATCGATCTTCTGCAGCTACACTGGGCCAATCGAGAGGTGCCGTTTGACGAGACCCTGCGGGCCGCCGAAAAGCTAAAGACCGACGGCAAGATCCGTCACTTCGGCGTCTGCAACTTCGGTCCCAAGCAGCTCGAGGCGATCCTGCGTGGTACCCATGAGGCCGGCAATCGCGACGCTGTTGCCGCCGAGCCCGACGCGCCGGTTGCCCCCGAGCCGGTTGCAGACGTCGGCGAACAAATCGCGGTTGCCTCGAATCAGGTAGCGTATTCGCTTCTGTTCCGAGCCGTGGAGCTCGAGATTCTTCCGCAGTGCCGGGAGCGTGGAATCGATCTGCTGGCGTACAGTCCCCTGCTGCAGGGGCTTCTGACCGGCAAGTTTGCCTCCGCCGACGACGTTCCCGAAGGCAGGGCGCGCACCCGGCACTTCTCCAGCGCGCGGGGGCAGGTACGCCATGGTGAGTCCGGCCGTGAAGGCCGGACATTTGCCGCGGTTGAGGCCGTTGTGCGCATCGCCGAGGAGGCCGGCGTGCCGCCGGCGGACGTTGCCCTTGCGTGGGTCCTGGCGAAACAGGGCTTTGCGGCGGCAATTTGCGGGGCGCGGTCGGCGGAGCAGGTTGCAACCAACATTCGCGCCGCCGAAACCGAGCTTTCCACCGACGTGATCAAAGCCGTGGACAAGGCAACGGAAGACCTAAAACACGCCCTTGGCCCCAACGCCGATATGTGGCAAGGCGGCCCCAACTCGCGTATTGAGTAGGGGCCCCGCCGGCAGGGCACTAAGGATTCTCGGGGGATATTCGGGGGGGCTTGTTGCGGGGCTATGGGTTTTGGCTACCGGGGTGCTATCGCCGTTTTGGCGCGGCTTTTACCATGCCTGGAGGCGTCCACCGCATCGTCCATTGGATAACCGCGCGCATAACAGGTTCGAGACCTCGCCCCTTCTCGGTCAGGTGGTACTCAATTTGGACGGGTGTCTCGGGAATGACGGTTCGGGACACGATGCCCTCCCGCTCGAGTTCTCGTAGGCGCTCCGACAACATCCGGTCGCTGATACCCGGGATCTCGGTCTTGAGTGCGGCATAGCGGTGCACCCCGCCGTGGAGCACACGGATTATGGCCCCGGTCCAGCGGCTCCCGATGAGCTCGACGGCCCTCTGGTAGTGTTCACAGTAAAGGCCCTCATTCATCACTTCGATTATCTCGCCTCATCTATGATTCCGCAAGGAAGCTACGCAAATTCATTTACTAATCATTAGTAAGTTACTATATTTTGATTCAGAAACTGATTTGTGGACGTCGCCCAGAGCGCGACCAATACCCAACCGGCCGGCCGGCATTAACATGCGCGCCCGGCAAAGCGACAGGAGGACTAAATGGCTTCACCACGCATAGGTGTAATCATGGCTACCACGAGGGGAGCCCGCATCGCGGAAAAGCCGGCCAAGTGGCTTATGGGCCTCGCGGCACAGAGGAATGATCTCGAGTTCGAGCTGATCGATCTCAGAGACTATCCGCTCCCGTTCTACGACGAAGACTACCCGCCGGCGTATGGACCGCTTACGAGCGAGGTTGGAAGAAAGTGGCAGGCCAAGGTTGCCGAGTTCGACGGCTACATCTTTGTTACCGGCGAGTATAACAACAGCATTCCCGCCGTATTTAAGAACGCCTTGGACTACGCCTACAGCCAGTGGAACCGCAAGCCCGTGGCGTTTTTCGGCTACGGCGGCGTCGGCGGAGTCCGAGCCGTTCAGCACCTTCGTCACGTCGTAATCGAATTGCAAATGGCGCCGCTGCGCCACGGAATCTACCTCGGCTCGGCGGACTTCTTCGCATTGATGCAGGGTCAAAAGACCATGGATGACTTTGGCCACCTCGAGCAATCCGCCGGCGACCTATTCGACCATCTGGCCTGGTGGGCAAACGCGCTTAAAAGGGCCGGAGAGGACGGATAGACGATAACAATCGGAGACGGACCGCGCCTGCGGTCCCTGTATGGCTCACATCCCGGCACGTATTCAACACACGCCGGCTAGAGGGGACGGTCGCTGATAGAATGTCGGCTATGGAGCCCTACACCCGAGTCGCGACGGTGCTTGCCGGCGGAGTGCCCGATCGCCCGCCTATCATCGTCGGCGTCAGCAACGCCACCGGCATAAAGATGACCGCCTACAAAGACCTTCTTCGCCATCTCAAGGAAAACGAAGGTCTCGATCTCGACCCCGACCCCGGCTACATCTACGACTGGCCGGAGTTGGGGACGGCCATTGCCTCCGAGGGTGTCTTGCGCCGCCTCGGCACGGATGTGCGGCCGGTGCACGATCGTTTTCCCACCGCCACCGTCGAAGCCAATCGTGCCCGGCCGGCACACTCAGACTACATCGACGACTGGGGCAGCGGCGCGGTTGAGATCCGGCCGGGCGAGTGGTATCCCGGCCGTCACCCCCTAAAGGAGGCCGGCAGCGTCGCGGAGATCGAGGCGTATTCGGGTTGGCCCGATATGGACGACCCGCATCGTGTGTCCCACGTGCGTGAAGCTGCTCGCTCCATCCGCGAGGAGGGCACCTACGGCATTATGGCGACGCCGTGGCTGTTGTTCCCCCTCGAGCGCGCCTTTGCGATGCAGGGAATGGATCGATTTCTGATGAACCTCAGCATAAACCCGGCGATGGCCGCCGCGCTGCTTACCAAGACCACCGATCTGTCGATCCGATTGATGACCCACTTTTTGGATGAGTTGGGCCCCAACGTCGACATCATCAAAATCGGCGACGACTTGGGCACACAGGAAAACCTCTTGATATCTCCGGATATGTACCGCGAGTTCCTCAAGCCGTGCCACCGTCGACTCATCGAGGCGATTCGGCGGCACAGTAGTGCAAAGGTGTTTTTTCACACCGACGGGGACGTGTTCTCGTTGATCGAAGATTTTATAGAGATCGGCGTGGATGTTCTCAATCCGATTCAGACCTCCGCCGGGCGAATGTCCGACTTGCCGGCGTTGAAAAAGCAATTCGGTGATCGGATTGTTTTCTGCGGAGCGGTCGATACACAGCATGTCCTGCCACATGGTACCACGGCAGATGTGCAAGCGGAGACCCGGCGTGTGTGTTCGATACTCGGCGAAGGCGGAGGATACATGGTGGCGTCGGTCCACACGATCATGAATGAGGTTCCGCCGGAGAACATCCTTGCGATGGTCGATGCGGTTCAGGAAATGGGATAGCGCCTCGAAACGCAATTGTGTTTGGCTGTGGTGGCATGAGCGGCGCCTAAGATGCATCGTGGCGGATTGTGGGAACAAAAAGCGGTATCTTTTAGAGATGGACGAGGCGGTATCACTGACAAGACGGTGTGCGCGGACAACGCCAAGAGCTTGGTAACGGCATTGGAAGCCGCAAAAACTGGGAGCTGTAAAAAGCGTCACTATGGAATAAGCCGTGGAGGTAACGACATCGAGCCCCTGCTAACACGATTGGGGAAGCCGGCTCTCTTTTTGTCGGTCGCTTTGGCCGTGCTTTTTGTATCTTCGTGTGAGTATGTGTTCAACCAAGCTCCCGTAGTGAGCATTATCGGTGGAGACCGTAGTGCCGTCGGAGGGCAGCGGGTTGTATTCGAAGCCGATGCCTATGACCCCGAAGCAGGGTCACTTTCCTACTACTGGTACCTCGACGACGAGCGGCAGCAGCAAGCGCCCGGCAGCACCTTCGCCATAACCCTTTCCCCCGAGAGTGTTGTGAGCTATCAGGTCACGGTACAGGCAAGCGACGGTATAGCCATGGTCCAAGACTCCGTCTTACTTACCGTTTCTCCAAATCATGCGCCCACCGTCCAAATAACCGGTAGCGACGTTGCGATGGCGGGAGAGATAGTGACGTTTGAGGCAACCGCGGCCGATGCGGACGGGGACGACATTTCGTTTGCCTGGTCTGTCGACGGTCAGGACCAGGAAAAAACCGGATCGACCTTCTCCTACTCGGCTACACCGTTCGAAACGCGTGACTTTGAGATCGCGGTTGCCGCCACAGACGAGCCGGGGGCTACGACAACCGCTTCCGTCACGCTTACGGTAACCGTGCTCTCCTCGGCCGACACCGGCGACTATTACTACGACTACGTGTCACAAACCGGTGACTTTACCTACACCCTCGATACCTCGGCAATCGAGATGGGGGACGGCACAAAAAACGTCTACTTTGTGTTTACCAACTCCGCCTCCACTCAGAGCGAGGGAATACCTCTCGTGGAGATGGCCGCCTCAGAGTTCGGCTCACGGGGGTTGTCGGGGGCCTCTCCGGATGTTGGTGCGGCCGCGGACGACCACGATTTCGGCGTGCGTGGCGTACCGGCGCAGACCAACAACGGCCCCCTACCCCCCGACCCAGCGATCACGGAGTTTAATCGCTTCGCGCATACCTTTATAGAGGAGTTGCCTGCCGCCGTTGCGCGCCGTGGTCTCGAGCTTGTACCGCGCAGCATCGGGGACACGGAGACATTTTCCCGCCCGAAGGTCGGGAGCTCCCCCGGGACGGTGGCCGCCACGTTGCGAGGCTTGGTGACCGGGGTCGAAACGGAGTGGGGCTACCGCAATTTGGAGATATGGGTTGCCGATAATGTCTGGGTTTCTGGTGGGGAAAGGGCCAACCTGGTCACCCAAGAGATGGTGGACGCAATCGCCTCCGCATTCTTGACCTCGGGATTCGAGAACGACATCTACGACTACATCACGGGAATCTTTGGTCCGGCCTGGGGTCCGCGTGATACAACGGACAACCTCATCTCAGAGGACGTCAATACCATCTCGGTCCTCCTTATGGATATCGAGGAGGACAACAGCACAAACGGTGGGATTGTAGGGCTCTACTACTCCCGCGACAACTTCATCGCCGCTTCGCGAGCCGCCTCCAACGAGCGGCTGATGTTCTACCTGGATGCGGTTATGTACGCCGAGGCCGACGGGGCGGCATGGGACCTCCACGACTATTGGCCCGCGGTGGGCATTTCCACGCTGACGCATGAGTTTCAGCACATGATCCACTTTTATCAGAAGTCCGCGCTGCGACAGACAAGCTCCGAGACCTGGCTCAACGAGATGGTGTCCATGGTGGCGGAGGACCTCGTGGCTCTCCCCGTGGGCGTGGACGGCCCCAGGGGGGTAGCCCACGACGACGGCACCGCCGGGGACGCCGCCAATACCTCCGGTCGACTACCGCTTTTTAACTACTACAACAACGATAGCCTGACAACCTGGAGCACGGAAAGCAGCGACAAGACTCTCCGTTCGTACGCCGTTGCTTACGCCTACGGCGCGTGGCTCGCTCGTAACTTCGGCGGCGCCGCGCTCATGCGGGCGATTGTCCAATCTCCATACGGCGGGACCGATGCCGTCTCAGAGTCGCTTGCCACGCTCGGCTACGGCTACAAATTCATCGACACCCTACGCATGTGGGGTACCGCCGTGTTGCTCTCGGATGTTGCGACGCCCTCCCCGCCGGTTCGGTACAACGCTGACGGATGGATCGAGGCGGACGTAAGCGAGCACGAGTACAGCCTCGGCTCGATAAACCTCTACAACTACCTTTTCAAGCCGAACGCAGTAACACCGGCGTACGACGGTCCGTGGATCAACAAAGACAAGACTTCGTACAACAACGACCTTCCCGGGCATTCGTCGACCTTTTACCTGGCCGGTACCGTTGCCACCGGCGAGACGGCGAGTTGGGACATCGAGTTGCCCGACGACGTCTTGATGACGGTAGTGGTCAAGGAGTAGTGGTACGCGTTGCGGCTCTATCGATTTGACCGACCGGTCCTCTGCTACTCGTTATTCTGGTCGTAGCGTGCGATTGTCTCGGCTATCAGGTTCTTGTTGCCGTCTTGTAGCTCAAACAAATATACCGGCCGATCCGCGGGCACGCCGTTTATCATCGACCAGTCGTAGAGGATGCCGTCGAAGTTGTCGATGTGACGGGCGTACTCGATAAGCGTCTCGCGCTCGGCTTGGAGCATCTCGGGATCGCCGGTAATGCCGGTTGCTTCGATGGATTCCTTGATCATATAGACAGCGTCGTAGTAGTTGGCGGACAGGCTAAAGGGCTCGAGACCGTCGTACTCCTCTTTGAACGCCTCCCGGAAGGCGTTCCACCGAGGCTCGTCGACGTTGGGATTGATGTAGTTGTAGATCATCGTGCCGTTGAGCGACTCGCCGGCCGTGGTGTACAAGGGCGCGTCGTCGGCGCTCGAGAAGATCAGGATACTGTTGGGATCCTCCCAGCCCCGCTCCATAAGCTCTACGACGATTTTGCCGGCTCGTTCCGGCGCGGTGGAGATGATAATGCCGTCGGGCTCAAAGGAGAGACCGCGGACTACAACGGAGTCCAGCGCAACCGCGTCGGAGGGTACCTCCACCCGGAGCACAAGCTCACTCCCCGCTGCTTCCGCGCCTTTTGTGTGCGCGGTAGCCATGTCGGGCCACGGTCCGAAGTTTTCCACGAACTGCACTACCGAATACATTCCGCCGGCCTGGTTCACCCATTCCCTCACGATGGGTGAGAGGGTGCTTGTGGGCGGAAACCAACTGATCGACCACGGGAAAAAGCGCACGGCGTACTCGTAACCGGTGCCGGCCGTGAAGGCCGGCAGGCCCGCCTCAACGGCGATGGGCATTGCCGCAAGGATCACCGGCTCGGGGACGGGACCCAGAACAACAAGTGAATCCTCGGCCAAGGCCGCCATCTCTACCGCGCCCTTTTCCGGATCAATGCCGGTGTCTACCCCGCGTACCCGCACCGGGCGTCCGGCGATGCCGCCGGCTTCGTTGATCTCCTGGGCGGCCCGCTCGGCGCCCCAATGCAGGTAGTCGGCGATGCCCGCGATGGGACCCGTCAGCGCGTTCAAAAACGGAATGTCCCAGCCGTCGAAATCGTCGGCGGGCGCCGCCTGCGCTTCCTGCGCCGTGCCACCTGCCTCGGCGTCGCCGCCCTCGCCGGCGTTTTGGTCGTTTGCGCCGTCGGCGCCGGTTTCGCCCTCGTTATTGCCACAGGAAAAAACAAACAAGACGGCAACCACAAGGATGGCCGCTATGGCGCAGCTTTTGGATAAATCTTTCATCGGTCTCCCTTACCAAATGATAGCCGGCGCACGGCCTTCACGGCAAGGCGACGGGTCACGAGGCCCTCGGGTCGAAGGACAAGCACAACAATCAACGCCGCCGCATAGATGACCAGTCGGAGGTTCTCCAGGGAGTCGGGGAGCACAAACGAGAGCCCCCACAGAACCGGAACGGAGACAAAAAGACCGTAGGGTGTACCGTGGCCGCCAACAAACACCATTGTGACCACGGTGCCCAGAAAGCCAAAGTCAAAAAAACCCGGGAACAAATTCCAAAACGGCAGTATGTACAAGAACCCCGCCGTCGCCCCGAGCACACAAGAGACGCTTTGAAGCAGGCGGCCAAGCAGCCCGATGGAAAAACCCTGCGCGGCCGGCAACGCGCGCGAGGTGTATGCGGCGCGGGCCAACGCCTCGGCCACCACCAGAGAGACCAGGAACCCGATAATCCCGCCGAGAAGGCCAACAATCGGCAAGGCGACCCACCAAGGCACTCCAACGTTCAGGACGGCTATCGCTCCGGCGTACGCACCCACGACCGAGCATGCAATCGCGAGAAAGTGCAACTGCCGCAACCGGTACGGCAAATTGAGGGCCCAGCCGAGAAGCATGTAGACGATCGAGACGTACACAAAAAGATATCCACTCGTCACGCCGCCACTCTCCTCTTTTTTACCTGATAGTTAACAAGAACGGCCACAAGAATAACCGCAAAGACGATGGCGTTAGACCAGCTTCCGGGCAGGTAGCCTTGTGTTAGCGCGTCCACGACGCCGATTGCAAAGGCCGCCAGAGCTCCACGCCGAAGCCGGCCGAGGCCGCCCAGTATCGCCGCGGCCAAGACCTTGAGGGCGAGCTGTTCGCCGACGCGTGCGCCGGCGGAGCCGAGGAGGTCGGAGAGCAGAATCGCGCACACCCCGCCGAGCGCCCCGACCACCGCGTAACTCACCACCAGAATTCGTGTCACGGGAAGACCGATCGCGACCGCCTTGTGCGGGCTCTCCGCAACCGCTCGTACGGCACGGCCGGCATTGCTTTGTTGCAAAAAAACCGCCAGCCCCAAGCCAAAACCGGCCGCCACAATGACGGCGGCAACATCCGCCGTTGTGATCCGGACAAGGCCGGTGGCGGCGACAAGAACGGGTGTCGTCTCAAAGGCCACGGGGAAGCCGCGGTTTATCCGACTACCCATGACCTCGGCGAGGGCAATGCCGAGTGCCAGGGAGACTACCAGGGACATGTTGATATCCGCCCCGCGCGCCCGGAGGCGATAGAAAAGCGGACCGACCGCGGCGGTGACTGCAAGGCCAATAAGAACAACAATGGCCGTGGCGGCGAGGGGAGGCCGCCTGCCGCCTCAATCGCCCACCTTCCGTACATGGAAAACACCACGGCCGTGGGAAATGCAAAGTGCACCGCCCGGCCCACCGCCATGATGCCGTTGAAGCCCAAGGACAAGAGTGCCAACACGGCGCCGAGCGACACGCCGTTTACGAGCTGAGCTACAAGAACGTTTCCCGCGTTGCCCGCAAAGATCACGGCAAGAGCTCCTCAATCCCGGCCTCTTTTACCTCGTTTTTGGAGGCGATGCGGACAAGACGTCCCCGGTCCAGAATGTAGAGCAGCGCTCCTGCTTCGACTAAAGGAGCCGGAAGTTGCTCTCCCACGAGGACCGTGCACCCGTCCTTCATGACCGCGAGCAACGCGTCGATCTCCGACTCCACCCCGTCCCGCCGTGCCGCGGCGGCGCCCCTTGGCTATGGCACCGAGGAGCAAATTGTCCTGAACGCTCAGCTCCTCGAAAACCGGCCCGTCTTCGCTCACATAGGCGAGTCCCTCGCGAAGGCGCCGGTGTGGGGAGAGGCCGTCCAGGCGCGTGCCGTCGAAAGACACCTCGCCGGCCGTGGGTGCCACAAGCCCTGCGATGCACGCCAAGAAGGAGCTTTTCCCGGCGCCGTTTCTACCTACGAGGGCGCCGAGCGTTGCCCCCTCCAGGTGGAGGCTCACGTCGTGAACCGCCCGAACGGCGCCGTAATCCACAGCAGGGCCTTGGACATCAAGCACCGGCCGGTGTCCCTAAATAGGCCTCGACCACCGCCGGGTCTTGTCTGACCGACTCCGGTTTCCCGCTTGCCAGGACCCGGCCCTGATGCAACACCACGGTCCGATCGGCAAGGTCGAGGAGCCAGCCGGAGCGGCAACAAGAACCCGAGCAAGCTCGACTCGACGACGGTCGGGCCAGTCCAGCTCTTCGGGGAGCAGGCGAGGATCGGCGGAGAAGTCGAGGGCATCGAGGGCGCGCCGTGCCTCCGCCCGCCGCCGCCGCGCTCCAGAAAAAAC
>CAZFLD010000073.1:0-18712 GCA_964519835.1 uncultured Spirochaetales bacterium | reverse complement strand
CCCGGAGGTCGTCGTCAGGACGACGACGGCCGGAGGGCAAATCCGCCCAGCCCGATAGAAAGGCGGCGGCCGGCTTCAGCCGGGGGCCGCCTTTTTTGGGCATAGGGCGGATTTGAAACGGAGTGCCGGCGCGAATACGTGGAGCGCAAATCGGCAGGACGCCGATTTAGGCACGCAGGCGGCCCGGAGGTCGTCGTCAGGACGACGACGGCCGGAGGGCAAATCCGCCCAGCCCGAGTTTTGTCAGCAGTGTGCGGACCAAAAGGGTTTCGCAGATGCGCTGAAGCGCGACCGCAAACTGTTATTGGGACCTCCAACGCGCACAATGTTGCACCATCGACTATCCACGTTTTGAGATCATTCGCGGGTTGCAGAGTCTGAGCACAATTTTCAGCAAAAACCGAGACAACTATTGGAGCCGAATGAAGCTATGCGTAATCAACTCGCCCGAACAATTGCGACTTTCGCGTTGTCGGCCATCGTAGTTAGTGGGGCAAGCGCGCTCGACACTGCAGAGATCATCGGAACATGGCGGAACAACGGAGGTTACGCGGAAGGCGTGGACTTGCGGCTCTCGTTTCGGGACACGGGGCGTCTACGAATCATGTCCGACACAAGTGAGCAGATCCAATCCATGATCGAGTCCGCGCGCGAAACCGCTGCTGCGTTCGAGAGAGCCGGAATTGATGTTGAATCCTCCTACGAGTGGATTGAGTATCTAGAGTCGCTTGAGCCGATATCCATCACATCGTTCAACTACCGCATTGCCGATGACGAGATCCGCTTCCCAGAATTTCGGCTCCCGGGCGGCACGGTTGCGGAGTTAATCCTCGTGGTCAAGTACGTGGATCCAAGTGTGCTCGTCATCTCTCTCGAAGCAATAGACCCCTCGACCGGTGAGCGGGAGGTTGTAGAGGACCTGCTTCGCTTTGACAGGGTCCCTGAATCCACCGAATGAAGCTATGGGGAGCGTAGACAGTGTGTAGACACTTTCCCGCGAGGGAATACCGAAACGGCCTGTCACAAGTGCTACACTGTAGGGATTTACGTCTCCAGGACCGTACGGAAAAGCACTCGGCGCGCCTGGGGGACCTGGGGTCGGCGGTTCAAATCCGCCCAGCCCGATAGAAAGGCGGCGGCCGGCTTCAGCACATTTCGCTCCAACGGGTCCGTTAGGCAAATCACCATTCTGGTATTCCCTCCTTTTCTCTTAAGCTTCTTCTGCCAACAAGACTCGCCACGTTCCGTCGTGTTCCGTAGCGGAAATGCGAAATTCTACAAACCTAGGAAACACGCTCTTGTTCCTTATTGTTTGCGTGGCCGGAATCGAATAGCTCCACGCGCGGCGCCGGCCACGCCTCAGGGCGAGTGACTAAACTGAATTTTCTGAGAAGGATAGTGACATAGTAAGGAAATATCGAGGGTATGGAGCCGGCCGAAGGCGACTTCGTGCGCGACGGATTTGCTGACTATCGTGCAGCCAATCCGGAGACCTACTTCGATACATGGATCGGCCTCGAGCGAGCATTGACCATTGTGGATCCCGCCGACATCGAGTCAAACATCGGCTCCACCGAGTGGCTTCGGTTTGGCAACAACGACGACTCTTCTGAACTGCCTGAGCAACCGTCGGGCAATCGTTACAACTCGCTGCTTCGCGTGACGGCCGGCGACGAGCCGTTGGTTCGCGGCCTTTATCGCATCGCATTTACTACGTACCGTGCGAGCCCTGTTGAAGGCACCTTTGTGGCACAGGTCGGCGCGCCGATTGAGCTTCCGGGCGTTGTGCTTGCTCCCGACATCGACAGCCTACTCGCAGCTATCGAGGCCGCCGAATAGCTTTCGCCAGACGTTGACCACGTTCAGGCTGCCTCGGGAAACCGGGGCAGTTTTTTATTGTCCGCATTAGCGGGTGCCAAAGACTGTAAAGCGGCACATAATCAGTTCCTCCGGCCCGGCTCCGCCACGCCGAACGTAACTCGCGGCACCCCGCCCGACAGCCGACAGGCGTGACGCCGATCCTCAACGCGTATCCAAACACGAGAATTCCAACGCTCGACCCCGTCGGCGAAATCCGCTCGCGACGATATGGGACTCGCCTCACTGATCGACATTAACCAAATCCTAACGATCCTTAACATTCAGGGCTACTTGGCGAAGCGACAACCTGTTGCCTTTGGCCGGCGGGCTTGCTACTATCTACGCACCAAGTGCCGTTGGTGCTTGGTCCATCCATCGTGCGTGAGTGAGCACGCATGAAATCCAATGCAGGGAGGTGGACAATGGACATGACGGAGATAGGAGGTCCGGCATAGACCGGGCTCGATGCTACGGAGAGCCGCCGCAAAGGCGGCTCTTTTTTTCTTTGCCTGTTTTTCCCGTCCGTCTGTTCCCCCCCCACCTCACCTCCATACCCTTTGTACCACCGATCTCTGTATAAATATTCTGTTTGATGTTGACAGATATGCACATCTTCTCGATAGTGTAGGACTTAGTATCCACATCACAGAGGAGGAACGCATGAATATTCGAAAGATCTTCGCGGTGGCGTTTGTGTTTGCCATTGCGGTCGGTTCGGTTTTTGCTGGAGGCGGCCAGGAAGACGACGGCGGCCAAGCCGCAGAGCCCATCCTTATCGGTGTCGCAGGTCCCCACAGCGGAGACCTCTCGCCCTACGGCCTTCCGACAGTCAATGCGGTTGAGCTGGTGGTCGAAGAGATTAATGCTGCGGGCGGAGTGCTTGGTCGACCGATTGAGCTTGTAATCGAGGACGACCAGTGCGCGCCCGAAGTAGCCGCCAACACGGCCGCCAAGCTGGTAAGCGACGGCGTTGTCGCCGTTATCGGCCATATCTGCTCCGGCGCAACTGGTACAGCCCTTGCCGTTTACTCGGAGACCGACATTCTGGCCATCTCACCCTCGGCCACCAATCCCGGTCTAGCCGAATACGAAAACTTCTTCCGAACCATTGCTCCCGACGATGCACAGGCCCGTTTGCAGGTGGACTACGTCGTTGACGAGCTTGGTTTGACTCAAATCGCCCTGCTCCATGACCGGGGTGACTACGGCAAGGGCCTTTCGGACTTTGCACAGGCGTATCTTCAGGAAGTTGATGATGCCGACGTAGTGCTGTACGACGGGGTAACCGTGGGTGCCGTGGACTACTCCGCAATTATTAACCGGGTTCGGGCCGAAGGCGCCGAGGTTGTCATTTGGGGTGGATATCATCCCGAGGCATCCAAGCTTGTTGAGCAGATGCGCTCTCAGGGTATGGACGACGTGGTGTTTGTCGGCGGTGACGGCATTAAGGGTAATGCCATTGTTGACCTCATCGGCGATTCTGCCGAGGGCGTGTACGCCACGGGTGCCCGTGAAACCGGCGACAACCCACTCGCAGCCGAATACACGGAGCGTCATATCGAAGTGTACGGTTCTGGGCCGGGCGACTTTTTTATGGAAGCCGTCAGTGCGGCGCTTGCCTTGTTCAACGCCATCGAGGTCGCAGGCTCTACGAACAACGACGACATCATCAACGCCCTTCGCAGCAGCGCGGTGCAGACTCCCGTCGGCGAAATCAGCTTCGACCAAGACGGAAATGCCACCGGCGTAGGTTTTGCCGTTTTCCAGGTACAAAACGGCGAGTACGTCGAGGTTGCGCAATAAGGCTCGACTCTACCGACACAGCAGGACGGCCGCGCGCCGTCCTGCTGTTTTTTTGAAGCCGATTCAGAGCAAGGACGTGAGGGGCGATGGAGTTTTTTGTAAACCTCTTTTTTAGCGGACTGACTCGCGGAAGCATTTACGCACTGTTGGCCCTGGGCTACACGATGGTCTACGGCATCATTCAGCTCATCAACTTTGCTCACGGCGAGATCTACATGATCGGCGCGTTTACCGCGCTTGTCATGACAAGTGTCTTTACCATTCTCGACATGCCCTTTGTTGCAATCGTGATCTTGGTGGTTGTCGTATCGATTGTATGGTCTTCGATGTATGGCTACACAATGGATAAGATTGCTTACAAGCCCGTTAGGCAGGCACCGCGTCTTTCAGCCCTGATTAGCGCAATCGGAATGTCGTTGTTTCTTCAAAACTATGTCCGTCTTGCGCAGACAAGTGACTTTATGCCTTTCCCGCGGCTTTTGCCACGGGTAGCTATTTTTGATGCAATTCCCGGGCTAACCTCTTCGCAGTTTATTATCTTTCTCACCACGGCGATCGTCATGGTGATTCTCACGATCCTTATCAAGTTTACTCGAATCGGCAAGGCGATGCGTGCCACGGCTCAGGATCGCGTCATGGCGATGCTCGCGGGGGTAAATGTAGACCGAGTCATAGCAATCACCTTTGTGATCGGCTCTGCGACCGCTGCGGTCGGCGGCATTCTCATCAGCTCGCACATAGGCCAAATCAACTTTTATATCGGATTCTTGGCGGGCATAAAGGCATTTGTTGCTGCAGTCCTCGGAGGCATCGGCAGCATCCCGGGCGCGGTCGTAGGGAGCTTTGTGTTGGGACTTACGGAAAGCTTTGGTGCCGGCTACATTTCGAGCCAATACGAGGACGTTTTTGCGTTTTTGTTCCTGGTGATCATCTTGATTTTTAAACCGTCCGGCATTCTCGGCCGCGAAGCAGCTCAAAAGGTGTAGCCGTGCAGTTACTCAAGGACATCCGCGCTTCGTTTGTCATTGCCCTTTGGTTTATTGTGCTGACCTTTCCGCTGATGGTAATCAGGGTCAATACGATCACCGACACCATCGAGTGGCGGTGGGAGCGTATACTCCTAGTCGGCGTAGGGAGCCTGGTTGGATCGTTTGTCTGGCGCTATGTGCAGCGCCGCCAGAGAACCGGCACCAAGCCCAAAACCAGGATTCCGACACAGTCTTTGGACCAACCGGTCACCCAGGGCCCTTCGCGCCTGCTCGATCGGATTCTAGCTCGGTTCAACCTAAACCGCGACTTCCTGCGGCAAAAAAAGGTGGCGGGGCCCTTTCTGGGAGTGGTTCTTCTGGTTGCAATTCTGTATCCGTTTCTGACGTCGATGTATCAGACAAACATCATGATCTCGGCGCTGATTTACGTGATACTCGCGTTGGGACTCAACATCGTCATCGGCTTGGGCGGCATGCTTCACCTTGGATATGCGGCCTTTTACGCCGTCGGCGCGTACACATACGGCATCCTAAACCACTTTTTTGGTGTAGGATTCTGGATCGCATTGCCCATCGCGGGAGTCGTAAGCGGTCTGTTTGGCATACTCTTGGGTGTCCCGGTCCTTCGTCTTCGAGGCGACTATCTGGCAATCGTAACACTGGCATTTGTGGAAATCGTGCGCATTGTGCTCACAAACTTCGAGGCACTGTCTCTCGGACCAAGCGGCATCAAGAGCATTGACCGTCCGGCACTGTTCGGCATCGACTTCGCGCTCCCGGATACCATCCGCTACATCTACTTTATTTGCCTGGTTGGGGTGATCCTGGCCATCATTGTGATCAATCGTCTTGAAAACTCCCGCATCGGCCGCCAGTGGGTCGCTATGGGCGAGGATTCGATTGCGTCGCGGGCAATGGGCGTGAACACAACAAAGGCTAAGCTGACCGCCTTTGCCCTCTCGGCGGTGTTTGCCGGTGTCGCGGGCGTACTCTTCGCGGCCAAGACGACCTTTATCAACCCGGAAAGCTTCCGAGTGTGGGAGTCCGTGCTGGTACTCTCCATGGTTGTTCTTGGTGGCATGGGATCCATTCCCGGCGTTATCCTCGGTGCCATGATCCTGATCTTGCTTCCGGAATACCTCAGAGCATTTAGCCAGTATCGATTGCTTATATTCGGTGCCGTATTGGTGTTGATGATGGTGTTCAAACCGGACGGCCTTATTCCAAAACGACGAAAGGCATACCGGTTGAGCAGGCAGCCGGGGACGGAGCAATATGCCGCCGCGTCGTCGCCGAAGGACGACGCGTAATGCTGCTGCAAGCAAAAGCTCTAACCATGGATTTCGGCGGCCTGCGGGCGGTGGATCGTGTAGACATAACCGTCGACCAAGGCGAGATCGTTGCGCTGATCGGACCAAACGGGGCAGGAAAGACCACGTTTTTTAACTGTGTTACCGGTGTGTACAAACCGACCGGGGGCTCCGTGAGTATCGCGCCTCCGAACGGCAATCAACGCACTATTACCGGCATGAAGCCCGACAAGATCGCGGCTCAGGGGCTGGCCCGAACCTTTCAGAACATTCGTCTGTTTCCGAATATGACGGTTTTAGAGAACGTGATGATAGGGCGGGACTGCCGCCTCAAGGCAGGAGTACCGGGAGCCGTTGCTCGTGATCCGAGGACCCGCCGGGAGGAGCAAAAGGTCGTTGACGACAGCTACGAAATCCTAAAAAAGATTTCTTTGGAACGATTTGTAAACGATCTGGCCAAAAACCTGCCGTACGGAGCGCAACGGCGCCTGGAAATTGCTCGGGCCTTGGCAACCGAACCCTTTTTGCTCCTGCTCGATGAACCGGCCGCCGGGATGAATCCGCAAGAAACGCGGAACCTGGATGACCTTATTCTGCGGCTCCGAGAGACGGAGGGGCTTACGATTTTCCTAATCGAACACGATATGAGCTTAGTCATGCGCCTAAGCGAGCGCATCTACGTCATGGACTACGGCAAGCTGATTGCCCAGGGCGCCCCCGCTGAAATCAAGGGAGATCCGGTTGTTATTAAAGCGTACCTCGGGGAGGACCAGGATGCTTAGGCTCGAGGGAGTCAGCACCTTTTACGGCTCCATTCAAGCGCTGCGCGGAGTCTCCCTAGAAGTCAACGCCGGCGAGATCATCTGCTTGATTGGTGCCAACGGCGCGGGCAAGACAACAACCCTGATGTCGATCTCCGGCATCGTGCCGGCAAAAGAGGGCGAGATCATTTTTGAGGACGAGTCGATAGCCGGCCGGCCGCCGGACCAGATTGTAAAGCAGGGAGTGATCCAGGTGCCCGAGGGGCGCCATATCTTCCCGGGTCTTTCGGTGCAGGAAAACCTGGACATGGGCGCCCTTCTGCGAAAGGACTCCCCGGAGGTCGCCAAGGACCTCGAGTACGTCTTTGCGCTGTTCCCAATCTTGAAGGACCGCCGCCGGCAGGCGGGCGGTACTCTGTCCGGAGGAGAGCAGCAGATGCTTGCCATTTCTCGGGCACTTATGGCACGTCCGCGACTCCTACTTCTCGACGAACCGTCTCTCGGCCTCGCACCGTTGATCGTTCAGCAGATATTCGAGATTATCAGAAAGATCAATGAGGAAAACAAAACCACCATCTTCCTCGTGGAGCAGAATGCTAACTTGGCTCTGAAGGTGGCTCACCGGGGCTACGTGATGGAGACCGGACGTATTACAATGTCTGATACAGCCCACGACCTCCTCGCCAACGAGGACGTCCGCAGAGCCTACCTGGGCGTATAGTCGCCCGTCACACGGCCTTTCGGAGGTAGAGATGACCGTTGCCAGTGTAATGACTCAAAATCCCGTAACGATTCGTGAAGACGAAAATGTCGTGGATGCTCAGGGACTGATGAAAGAACAAAAAATCCATCGGTTGCCGGTACTAAACCATCACAACAAGCTTGTCGGAATCGTCAGCGAAAAGGACCTGCTCTACGCCTCGCCGTCACCCGCCTCTACGTTGAGCGTGTACGAATTGAGCGGGCTATTGGCAAAGCTCCAGGTGTCTAAAGTCATGACACGAAAGGTTCTGACCGTCAGACCGGCCACCCTTGTCGAGGACGCCGCACGTATGCTTGTAGACAACAACATCGGCGGACTTCCCGTGGTAGAAAACGATCTGCTTGTTGGTATCGTTACCGAAAGCGACCTATTTCGACTGTTGATCGATTTGTTTGGTACACGCCAACGCGGCGTTCGCGCGACCCTGCGTGTACCTGAACGGCCGGGCGAAATCGCCGACATGGCGAAGGCGCTAACCGACGCCGGCGCCGACATCGTTTCTCTCGGTACCTTCTCGGGAAACAACCTGTCGAACGCCGTTCTCACGCTCAAGGTGTCGGATATCTCGAAAGACAAGCTGCTGGCCATCCTCAAACCCCTTGTGGTCGAGGTCATGGACGTTAGGGAATCCTAACAGCGACCTGACGTTCCACAGAAGCCGAGACTACCCAACATCCGGTTCGGCGTACCATCCAAACAGAAAGCCCGTTCCCGGATCTACGTATCCCGAAATAAAGGTGAAGTAAGCATCAAACCAGCCGTAGTACTCATGGCCGGTCTCCAAAACAAACCAAACCATCATCGGCTGCTCACCGTCGGGGTCCCACATGACTTCGCCGTCAACGATCTCGAGGAGCTCGGTGGTGGCACGACCGCTCCGAGTGGTAAACGTCTGCTGGACCTCGCCCTCGACGGTCGTCCCGTCGATGATAAGAAGCACGCGCTCCGACGTGCCCCCGTTTATGGCACCCTCAAAGCTCCACACGCCGGTCTGCGAAAAAGCGGGCACAGCGAGACCAAGTGCCAACGCCAAGGATACACCCAAAACCCGAATCTTGTAGCTCATAGTATTCTCCTTTAGCAAATGGAAGCTTGCTCCTTACAAGCCCCTCTGTTGTTTGCTTAGAATTATAGTCATATTCCCGCTCAGTCGGCGATTCGATTAAAAAATGTGAATACTCTAGAAAAGCGTGGGCGACCTAATCAGATTGGAGTTTGCGTTTGAGGAGGGCTATATGTTTCGCCGGGTTGACGCCGGTCGGACAAACGGCACTACAGCGCAGCGCCCGCTCACAGGCGTCAACGCCGTCCGGTTCGGCGACCCGGGGAAGGATCGTATCCTTTTGGGAGGGGTCCTTCTCCAACTCACGATTATAGGCGGCAAGCGCGGCGGGGCCGATAAAAGGCTTGTCTACGGGACAGGCGGCGACGCAGAGACCACATTCAATACAGTTCTCAAAGCGCGTGAATTCCGGGATCTCCCGCGGAGCATACGGGCCGTTATTGCGCCCGTCGGCCCCGCGGGCCGGCCGATGCGCCTTGTGGAGGCCTTGCTCTACCGGCCGAAGGTAGCTCCGCGGGGCGGGAAACGCGTGGTACACCGGCGTGGAGTCGACAACAAGTCCTCCGCGGCTCCTCACGCCGTTGAGGGGATCCACATGGACCTCCGACCCGAGCTCCCGCAACCGCGTGATGCATACGAGGGCCGGCTCGCCGTCTATTAGCATGCCACAGGTACCACAGGAACCGTGATGGCACGAGTGTCGGTAGACAAGATCGGGCTCGTGCCGAGCACGAATCCACTCGAGGGCATCGAGCACCGTTGTGTACTCGCCGACCGGTACGTTGTATCGCTCGGTCGTACCGTCGGCCGCCGGCACTACAAGCGTTTTAGTCGTTTCCAACATCCACTCCTCGCACGGGTAAGGAAGCCCCGTCGGCAAGCTTGAAGAATTGATAGTGAGGCGGCAGGGGCTCGTCGCCGGTGGTACACGGAACCCCTATCCCCAGATCGCCAAAAACCGTGTTCACCGTCTCCTCGGCCATGGCCCGAAGCACGGTCGCCTTGCCGCCGATGACACTGTAGAAGCCCGCCGCCCCATCGGATGCATGCGACCGACACTCGAAGTCCCGGCTGAGCCCGCGGCCCACGTCGTCGTCGTGGCTACCTCCGTGGTTGCGAGCGTGCGGGCCGGACTCGCCGCCGGCGAGTCCGCCACCGCCGGCGCCGATTGTTTTACCGGGCGCAGCGGCGCCTGCAAGAGGACGCGCGGCGGTCCACGCGGCGTGAAACGCGGCTTCCGAGAAGCCCTCCAACAGCTGGTCGCCTCGGCGCAGCAGATACTCGATGTCCTCGGGCGGGGTCTGAATGTCGTCCGGGTTATCGGTACGCCACTGCGTGGAGCCCACTATCGAAAGCCGCCGCTGTGGAACAACGATGTCGCCGTCGCCCGGCGGGTGAAGGTGGCTCACTACCATGTTGCAAAGCCGACCTTGTACCGCGACCATCGTGCCCGGCGCCGGCGTGATCTGCAGTGATACGCCCGCCCGCGCAGCAACGATGCCTGCCCACGGCCCAGTCGCGTTTATCGCCACATCGCAGGGAATCCCTTCGACCTTGCCCGACAGCACGTCGGTGACCACAACTTTGTGTACCAAGCCGCTCAAAAGCTCGATCGACTCACACCGGCAAAAGCTACGAATCGCAGCTCCTCGGTCACGTGCCCCGGCAAAAAAACTAAGCGGCAGTCGGTACGCGTCCAGCGTTCCATCCGGAACAAGAACCGCCGTACGGGTGTTCCGGCTGATCGCGGGCTCGTATTGCCGCGCCTCGTGGGTGCTCAAGACACGGAAAGGTATACCGGCCGACTCCAAGCCCTCGGTGAAGGTCGGAAGATAGTCGGCATCCTCATCGGTCACGCCCAAGAACAGGCCCATGTTCATCTCGATGGCTTCGGGAGCGATGCGCCGCAGAACGTCGACCTCCAACATACATTCGCGGGCGATCTCTGCATCACCGACGGCGTATCGTGCCCCCGAATGGAGCTGACCATGGTGCCGTCCGGTCGTTCCGGAGGTCAGCTCACCGCGCTCGACAAGCGTAACCTGCGCCCCACGGCGGGCAAGGTCATAAGCCAACGCGGCGCCGGTTCCACCGCCACCGATCACCACCACGCGTAAATCGAGTTTGGAGTGCATTAGGCCCCGTGTGATTCTTTGTGCAATTGATTGGGGGATTCCCAATGGGAAACCCGGCTCAGGGCTTTCTTCCAACCGGCGTAGAGCGCGTCGCGCTCGTCGGTGGACATCGTCGGCTCGAAGCGCCGGTCGAGGCGCCACAGCCGCTTCACTTCGGCGAGGTTGGACCATATACCGGAGGCAAGGCCCGCGAGATACGCCGCCCCTAATGCGGTGGTCTCCGTTTCCGCGGGGCGCTCCACCGGCAAACCGAGGATGTCCGCTTGGAACTGCATGAGGTAGTCGTTGGCCGAGGCGCCGCCGTCCACTCGCATGATCTGCAGGCCGAGGTCCTCCTCTTGGCGAAACGCCTCAACCACATCGCGGCTCTGGTATGCGATTGAGTCGAGGGTTGCACGAACAAGCTCCTTGCGGCCGGTGGCGGCGGTGATGCCCAGAATCCCGCCACGAGCATAGCTGTCCCAATGGGGAGCCCCGAGGCCGACAAAGGCGGGCACCACGTACACGCGCGCCTCCTCGGAGGCCGCTCGAGCCAGCTGCTCGGATTCCTCGGCGTTATCGATGATGTGCAGGCTATCCCTAAGCCATTGCACGGCGGCGCCTGCGATAAAGATGCTACCCTCCATCGCGTACACCGTTTCACCGCCGATCTTCCAGGCCGGGGTGGTAAGGAGCCTCTTGCGGCTTGTCACGGCGTTCGAGCCGGTGTTTACCAGAACAAAGGCGCCGGTGCCATACGTGTTTTTGATCATTCCCGGCTCGAAGCAGGCCTGCCCAAACAGGGCGGCATGCTGGTCTCCGGCCATGCCGGCGATTGGGATCCGCCTGTTGCCGATGATGCCCGGCTCCGTCTCCGCATAAATGTGGGAGGAGGGACAAACCTCCGGCAGGATTTGCCGCGGTATGGACAGTAGGTCGAGGATCTCCTGGTCCCAGTCACCGGTATGAATGTTAAAAAGCATTGTCCGCGCGGCATTTGTCACGTCGGTTTGATGTACCTGACCGCCGGTGAGTTTCCAGAGGAGCCAAGAATCTACGGTGCCAAAGCACAGTGCACCCGCCTCCGCCTTGGCTCGGGCCCCCTCGACGGAATCGAGAAGCCACTTGACCTTTGTGCCGGAGAAGTACGCGTCAATCACCAAACCTGTCTTTTCTTGAATGGTTCCGGCGTGACCGTCTTTTGCAAGTCTCTCGCACATTTCAGCGGTGCGTCGACACTGCCACACAATCGCGTTGGCAATGGGGGTTCCCGAGCGGCGGTCCCAGATGATGGTAGTCTCACGCTGATTTGTAATCCCGACCGCGGCAACGGCATCGGGCGACGTATCCGCCTTTTTCAAAGCTTCGCCAATGACGCCTCTCTGGGACTCCCAAATCTCCTCGGCGTTGTGTTCCACCCACCCGGCCTTCGGGTAGTACTGCGAAAACTCCCGCTGGGCCACACCAAGAATCGACCCGGCCGCATCAACGACCAAGGCTCGCGAGCTCGTCGTGCCCTGGTCCAGGGCCAGTATAACCCCACTCATCGTGAGTCCTCCTCAATGGTCATCGTTGCTACAAGATCGGCCTCCGTGCCCCCTACTCTTTTTTCCAACACATCGCCCCGCGCGATGGGCGCGGTAAGGCGCAAATCGTACATCGCCATAAGAACGTCCCGCACACTCTCCACCGGTACGTCCCGATCCGTCTTCACCGGAACACGTGCGTAGTCGCCGCCGGAAACCGCGCACGTGCCGGTAATGGTCCGTGTCGGCGCGGTAAACTCCTCTTTGGCGTAGCCGGGTCCCCGGGCACATCGGTTTCCCGAGACCTGAAGCCCCTCGGGTGTCTTGGTAACTATGAGTGTGCAGCCAACCGGGCAGACAATACAGACCAATTCGTTTTGTCCCTGTCGCGCGCCTGTCAGCTTGAGATTGTCTGGAATCATCTGATGTGCACCTCTAATCGTGCATCGGGCGGCAGGTCCGACAGATCGCGAGGACCGAGTTTGAGACGAATCATCTCCGACGGCTGCACGTGGGGTAGCTCCACATGTTTGACGACGCCGGCACCGTGGATAACGTCGACGGCGGTATCGGTCTTGTCGACAAGCGTTCGCATGTACAACAGGTTGTCACGGCCGGCCAAGACACCGCCGGGCGTGAGGTAACGGACATTTTGGCCCGGCGCTACCTCAACGATCCGATCGGCCGCCTCTGCAGCGCGCTTTTCTCCGCGAACGCGGCGAAGGTATTCCGCCGCGGCTTGGCCGGCAAGACGCGCCTCTTCCGCGACGTAATCCACAAGATCGTGAACGTGGAGCACATTACCTGCCGCAAAAACGCCTCGGACCGAAGTCATCCGGTTTGCATCAACCACCGGTCCGTTGGTAAGCGAGTGCAGACGGACACCCATCTCCCGCGAGAGCTCGTTTTCCGGCACTAGGCCAATGGAAAACAGGACCGTATCGCAGTCGATCAGAAACGACTTGTCGTCTCGCGGCACTCCGTTCTCCAAGGGGGAAACGCGGACACCGGACACTCGGTCCGCGCCCTGGATTTCCGAGACAACATGCCCCAAATACAGTGGTATGGCAAAATCGTTCAGGCACTGAACGATGTTTCGATTGATGCCCGATGGAACCGGCTGGATTTCGATAACCGCAGCCACCTCGGAACCGATTAGGCGCATCCGACGTGCCATGATAAGACCGATGTCTCCCGAGCCAACCACAACCGCCCGTCGGCCGGGCACAAGCCCATCCTGATTCACAAGCCGTTGGGCCGCGCCCGCGGTGAAGAGTCCGGACGGTCGGGTACCCGGCGTTTGGATGCTACCTCGATTTCGCTCGCGGCTCCCCATCGCCAAAACAACAACGTCGCCGACAAACTGCTGCGGACCGTTATGGTAGGAGACGGTGTGCGCGACAAAGGGGCTGCCCGAGATGCTCCCGGCGTCCGTCTTGGGCGGGTCGTCACTCTCTTGGTCCACCGACAATACCGTTGTATCGGTTACAGTGTCGATGGAAAGACCACCGACTTCATCGACGTATCGCTCGGCGTACTCGGGCCCGGTCAGCTCTTCACGAAACTCGTGGAGACCAAATCCGTTGTGAATACACTGGCGCAGGACGCCGCCCAATCGCGCCTCTCGGTCGATGACCACAACGCTGTTGCCGGCCTGCGCCAGCTCGGAGGCCGCGGCCATCCCGGCCGCGCCGCCGCCGATCACAAGCGCATCGTAGCGCCGTGCGCCGTAGGAACCGCCCCCACCGACCGTGAAATTGCCGCCCGCGCCGCGGCGACCGAGCTTGTTCGCCGGTCGCTCCGTTCCGTCGAGCCTGCCTTTGACGACAAGACTGTCGCCTCCGCGTTTGGTTATTTCCTCCGGCGCAAGCCCGGCCTCGGCCTCCAGAATGTCCACGATTTTTGGCAGGCAAAAGGCGCCTTGGCAGCGGCCCGCCATTGCTCGACTGTGAAACTTGATGGAGTCCAGACAGGTGTGTCCGGCGGCTACCGCTCTCGAGATATCTGCGTGAGACACGGTTTCACAGCGGCACACGATGTCCCCGGCGGCGGGGTCGGCCTCCCAAGCGTCCCGTAGCTCGTTGTCGTCAAACAGTCGCGTCCGTGTAGCCCGCGTGGCCTTGGTCCTGTAGCCCGGCCGCTCCCGCAAGACCACTCCCGCCTCCAAGAGCAGGTCTTTGACGTACTCGCCAATGGCGGGCGCCGCGGTGAGTCCCGGACTCTGTATACCCGCCACTTGAACAAGACGGTCCACCTTTTCCGATCGTTCAACACAAAAATCGCCGGACGGAAGAGTCGGGCGGAGTCCGGCGAAGGAGCTGATCACGTCTTTGGGCGAAATAAGTGGAACAAGTTTTTTTGCACTCTGGATGATCTGATTGAGGCGATCGGCGTTGGTCCCGACGTCGCTCTTTTGGCGCACTGGATCGGCCGTGGGCCCGATCAAGACGGTACCCTCCACCGTCGGAATGACCAGCATTCCCTTGGAGAGTGTTGTTGGTACGGGGAAAACAACACGTGAGGGGCATGCCGGGGTTCGCCGATCAAGCAGATGGTACTCACCCTTCCTCGGCTCGATGGTAAATCGTTCGCCGCCGAGGATTTCTGAGACCTCGTCCGCATAGAGGCCTGCGGCATTTACCACGTAGTCGGCGCGTATGCCGCGCCCCGAGGAGTCGCGCAGCGTAAACACACCGTCCGCGTCTCGACTTGCCTCCGAGACGCGGAAGTCCCGGACTAACTCAACGCCGTTGAGCTGGGCGCTCTCCACAAGCGCAAACACAAACCGATACGGCTCGATGATTCCCCCTGCAGGGGCATAGAGACCGCCGATAACCTCTTCGCTGAGCTTTGGCTCGAGCTCACGAATCCGCTCCGGACCGGCCACCTCGATGCCCGCGGCGCCGTTTGCGACACCGGTGCGATACAGGTGGTTCACAATTGTCAGCTCTTCCGGAGTAAAAGCGGCCACGACTATGCCGCACTGCTTATATGGGAAACCGAGGTCGCGGTGGAGGTGTGGATACATTTCCGCACCGCGAACTTCGAGGCGGGCCTTTACATAGCGCGAGTCGTGGTGAAACCCGCCATGAATGATGCCGGAGTTGGCCTTGGATGTTCCAAAGGAGACGTCGGTCTCCTTCTCGACCAGCGCTACCGAGAGATCGTATCTCGACAGGCGCTCGGCAACCGACGCGCCAGTTATGCCGGCACCAATGATCGCTACCGAATACCGCTCCATGTGCGGTTGGGACTATTACATGTTTGTTTTTCTTCGTCAAGCGTTCGTTATTGTTCGTTTTCCCACGAATCCACGCTCTTCGCGACCATCACACGGACCCCGAGGTCCTCGAACGCGCGGACCGACTCCTCCGGAATTCCGTCGTCGGTTACCAGAACATCCGCAACCACGACGGGTGCGGTCACAAACGGCGACACCCCACCAATTTTCGAGCTATCGGCGAGGATCACGACGGGACCACGGGTCCTGCGAATCATCAGACGGGCAATCTCAGCCTCCTGATGGTGTGGTGTCGAGAGACCCGCCTCCACATCAATGCCGTCGACACCGATAAAACAACGGGCCGCGTAGATCTGCTCGATGATCAACACGGCAAGCCCGCCGACCAAGGAGTTCGACCGCCTTCTGTAAACGCCTCCGGCGAGCACACACTCGACACCGTCCGCGGACAACGCGCTCAAGGCACCCGCGTTGCTCGTGACAACCCGCAGCTCGGGCACCACAAGCGACCTCAGCAGCTCCAACGTTGTCGAGCCGCTGTTTACAAAAATCGTTTCGCCCTCCTCCACCAGGGTTGCGGCAAGACGGCCAATCGCCTGTTTCTGGAGGATGTTTCGGTTGCCCTTTTGCGAGTACGCAGGCTCGCGCTCAAACCTGCGATGGGAGACCGCTCCCCCGTGGGAGCGTGAAAGCACGCCCGCCTCTTCGAGGGCCATAAGATCGCGACGAATCGTCATCTCCGACACGTCGAAGATGTGGCTCAGCTCCGAAACCCGAACAACCCCACGGTCATCCAGCAGACGAACGATTTCTTGCCGGCGCTCAATGGGTATGGCATCGTATCCCATGCCTTGTATTGTAGCGTGGAGTCTATATCGAGAAAATAACCCGGGACATGGTCTGTTCCAGGACATCGTCGCTCAGGATACGAGTCTCGAACTTGATGTCTTCCTTGCGGCAGACCTCTTCAAGGTACGAGAGATAAAACAGCCCCAGACCTGAGGACTCCGCACCGGCATCTTTGTCCTGATAGAGATCCGATAGCGGCCTGTATCGAATGTCTGCGTGCGCCTGTTCCTGCAGACGCTTTCTACGGCTCTCCCGGATGCGGCCACGATGGGCGACGGTAATCACAAATCGGATTCGCTCACCGGACGCCGTCGTATCACCGCCGAACCGGAGATTGAGGTTGAGCAGACTGTTTTGACTCTTGGCGTTCCGCTTTAGGCGTTCACGAAAATCGGAATCGCGTAGCAGCCGAGTAACGTCCGCGTTCGGCCCACGACTCATGTTGTCCCGCGCTGCGAGATTGAGGTAGTGCTCCTTCTCCGCGTGCTGAATCAACTCCATGACCATAAAAGCCGTGTAATCGACGATTGCCGCCTTTCGCACAAAGGACGTTAGGACCCCGCCGATGTCCCGCCCAAGCGCGAACTTGTCGGCGGATTTGCTTAGGTAGTGGAACAAAAACCAGGTATTTCCCTCTATTTGGTCTATCATCGTCCGGGCAACCAGCTTCTGTTCCTGTTTCTGTTTGTCGTCCAGGTTGGCATCTGCGCTTATCTCCGAGAACGGGTCAAAAAGCAGTCCGGCCTTTAGGGCGCGCACCGCCTTTCCGTTTGTCTCCATAAAGGCCTTTACTTTCTCCGGTGGGAAACGAAGGTCCTCGTCGATGCGGGCGCGGGGATTTGCCCTGTTGAACTGTTGCACCGCGTCCGAGCGGAAGAGGATACCGTTGAGGATCGGTCGGAACCGACGATACAACAAACCGTAGAACACGAGCTTTGTGGTATCGATGATCTGCGTCCGCAGCCCGACTAGGTCGGTGCCGACGACGTCCATCCCTTTGAGGAAACCGTTGACCACAAGCTTCTGAACAAACGACGCCTTGAACATCTCCCACAAAAAGCCGTACTCGCGATGCCGATCGTAGGTGGTGAACTGCCGCATAGGGATCATACGTCGTGAGCAGTAGTCCACCCCGTGGTCGGTAAGGATAAAGCTGCCCGGAAGCCGTATGGCCGGATTGCGACGGGGCGGCGCATCCCTTTCAGGACGGGACTCGGTCGCCGTCATGAGTCTTTTTCGCCCTCACTAAACGCAGCAAGGCTGTGTTCCTCGGTGACATCTATATTAAAGTAGGAAAGCAGGTTGGTGTATTCAAAAACATTCCGAATGTTGTCCCTCATGTGACAAAAACGAAATGTAACGCCGCTCTTGAAGCTAAACTGCAGATTAACAAACAGCCCTATGCCGGTGCTATCGACAAAACGAACGTCTTCGAAGTTGAAGATGATCTTGTGGTAACCGCCGGCGTCGATATCGCGGAGTAGAAAGTCCCGCATCGCCTCGGCCCGAAACACCTCGATATCTTGCTCCAGGTAGTAGACGGCAACATCGCCCCGTTCGACCTTTTTGACTTCCTCTGCGTCGCTCACCTGTGACACCTCCCGCGGACGTCAAGACCCACAGGACTAGGATGACAAGAACGTGTTATATATTCGTTAGTATTCTGCTCTTAATACACGACCGGTCGCCAAACCGACGGCGGCAGCGCGTGAAGCCCGGCGGCGTACTCGGACCCTTCACAGGACACAAAGATGATCGCGGCGGTCAGCACAGCCAGGGTTAGATCAAACGCGTTGATACTATCTCCTTCACCTGCGGTAAGATTCGCCATAGCGCCGTCGGCAAAGAGGTACACCGGCTTGTTCCCCGTTTTTGTGTACTCAGTAACAAAGGGGATGGCTTGCGAGGAAGGAAACCGCTCCAGGGAGGCAACATCGATCTCGTTTGCCGTGTGTCCGGCGTTTACCAAAAAGGTCCCGGGGCGAAGGGCATCGATCACGCTCCTTCCCACAACACCCGGCACGCCGGTCGCCGTAACAATTACATCCGCTTCCCCGGACAGGTTTTTTAGCTCGCCGGTCGGCCAGCCGGCGTAGGTAGCCTCCAGACGCCGCGCCCCGTCCAGCTCCGCGACACTCACTGTGCCCCCAAACGCTCGCGCGGCTTCCGCCACTCCCCGGCCGACGGACCCAAACCCGACAACAAGAACCTTCATCCCGTGGAGGGAGAGGCCCGTGCGGCCGCAGAACGCCTGCCACACGGAAAGGCCGACCATATAGCGGTTGTGGAGGCCCTCTTTTACCGGCAGATCATCCCAATTGAACACCGGATACGTAAGATCGATACCTTTTAGCGCGTTGATGCCCGATCCGGTGGCCTGAACTGCGCCCAAACGTCAAGACAAAATTTCCAACCGGTTTAAGGAATTTCTTC
>CAZFLD010000072.1:8807-18718 GCA_964519835.1 uncultured Spirochaetales bacterium | reverse complement strand
AGGCCGCCGAGCGCTGCCGATAGACGAGTACGCCCTCGACTCGCCGGAAGAGTTCTTTGCTGTTGCCTCCGAGCTCTTCTTCGAAAAACCCGCCCGACTGCGAGGCGCCTATCCCGGCGTGTACGATCAGCTCTCGCATTTCTACGATCAGGATCCTGCCGGGCGAGTGTAACGGGCGTATCCTATTCGTAGAGGCCCAGGCAGAGAATCGCCGATTGGCCCGGCGTGGTATCAACCCGAAGGACCGGCGTCCTAACCACCCGACCACTTGCCAACGATACGTAGCGCTCCGATAAGAAACGCGTATGCCCCGAAGCCGCGAGGGCGAGGGCGCCGACGATCCGTGCCAGGTTTGTAACCGACTGCAGAACCAAACGGCGATACTCGTCTCCCACAACTCCGGAGACAATCGTTTTGTCGATCTTGATGATCTCGGGACGCACCATGGCCACCCGTCCAAAATTGGAATGGTCGGAACCAAAATCGTCGAGTGTGATGATAAAGCCGGCGTTCCTGTTTTGTTGTCCAAACTCCCTCATGAGTTTTCCGCTACCGGCTTCGGACTCGGCGATTTCTATCGCCACCTGCGTCGTTGGTACGGCCACACCCACACAGTCCTCGTGGATTGTCCCCGGGGGCGCATTGGAAACATACTCGCTCGACAAACGTCATAGAGAGCGCATTCTCGACGGTTCGCCGGCGGACCTACAAAACCAAAGGCATGGGAACGAGCGCGACGACGCCGGCGATGGCGTTCGAACTGATCAAGGAGGCCGAGAAGGGCCGGCGCAAGATCACGCGCCGGCAGCAGCTGGAACTCGTCCGGGAAGGACGTGTCTTCAAAGACGGCGGGTTGGTAACGAAGGAGTCGGCTCGCTATTGCCATTCCCTCGGTTTGCGGCGAAGGTTGGCAACGCTCACGACTAGAATCGTGTCGCGGTGGACATAATACATTACCGCGTAGGGGAACCTACGAACGAGCGAACGACGGGTACGTGGTCCGACCAGCGGCCAACCTTCCGGATACTCTACGATTCTGGCCAATGTTCGATCGACTTCAATTGCGAACTCGAAACCCAAGTTCGATCGCTGCCCGTTGTAATAAGAGATTGCGTCCAGCCACTCGGTCCGAGCTTCCGAAGTGAGATTAACCGTCATTGTTCAGCAGCGACTGCTTCAGCTGCTCATAGGGTATCACTTCGGACTTACCAGCCAGGAAGCGATCGATTCTCCTCTCAGCTTCATCGACCCACGCGCGTTCGACGGCGGCTTCATCGGCGGAGCGAAGACTGTCGTAAAGTCTTTCTATCAGCTCCGCGCGTTCAAAAGGAGGAAGAGACAGCGCTTTTGCAACAATGGCATCGGATTTCTCAGTCATCCACTAAATAGTACTCGAGAACCGCAGCAGAGAGAATCCCGTATCGCAAGACATTCACCGTATGGTTCGTGGGGCCACACGCTGCCCCTGTGTCCACATAAAGCGTGTTGGATGTTCTCATACAAGACCTCCTCGGGCGATGGGTCCGACCCGGCAAAGGAGCCACTCCAAGCGGCCGGAGATCATACAAACATCAGAGGGGAAGACGATGCACAGTAGCGAAGAGATTACCTCGCTTGTGGATGCGTTCGCGGAACGCTTCGGCCGGAGTCCCACCGTCGCCGAGCGTGCCCCGGGACGCGTGGACCTCATGGGGAGTCACACGGACTACAACGAGGGGATGGTCATGACCATGGCGATCGACAGAGACACCGTGGTATTGGCCGCGTTGTTGTTCTCGACTGCCGGTACCTACAACACACCGTCGCACGAGTCTCGGAGGAGGCTCGTTCACGACCGACCGATCTTTCGTGGATTGAGTGAGGACGAGCTATCGCGCCTGCGCACGCTTGCCGAGGGCTTCAACGTGGTGATCCACGAAGCGGCCCACGCCCTCGACTCGCCGGAAGAGTTCTTTGCTGTTGCCTCCGAGCTCTTCTTCGAAAAACCCGCCCGACTGCGAGGCGCCTATCCCGGCGTGTACGATCAGCTCTCGCATTTGTACGATCAGGATCCTGCCGGGCGGTGAGCTTCCAGGCGGCCTCCGGTGTTTCACCGGAGGCCGCGTCCTATTCATAGAGATGCAAGCAGAGAATGACGGATTGACCCGGGGGCGCTCTCTTTGCCGTCGATGTTGATGGCTACCACGACAAATTTACCGTCGAGCATCCGCTCGAAAACCAGAAGTTTGCTTTTACCGTGCAGCTGCCGGTAGCCTCCCATCCTCAACGCTGGTCATTTTGATCGTGCGTGATTGAGCTCGCGTGCAAATCGGGAGAGGGCGTTATCGGCTGTTGGAAGAGCTTCCCGCCGCGGGAGAAACGGTGCTCTCGGACCGGAGTCGGTACAACCGAGGCGGCGTCGAGCGCGTCATGGGATTCTGCACGCAGGACCAGCACGAGCAATCCATGCGATCCGTGCCCGCATTCGAAGAAATGCCCAAGCGTTCGGGAATCATCATGATCAAGTACTGGTTTTCGGTCAGCGACGAGGAACAGGAAAAGCGATTCTGCGCCCGAATCAAGTATCCCACCAAGCGATGGAAACTCAGCCCCATGGGCCTTCGCTCCCGCGAACGACCGGCAAGTCGTAACCTGAGTCCTGTGATAGGGTAAGAGCAAGGGGTAGTAATGAAATACAGAGCTATCGCAGGCATTCTCTTCCTGTTCCTGGCGATCGGACGCGTTTACGCGGTAGACATAGACGAGTACCCGACGGTCAGCTACGGCCCGGCCATTGTGGCGGATCCCGACGTTGCCTCCGAGACCGCCCTTGTGGTGCTGGGGCGGCATCTGGTGCAGGGTCTGACGACAAGGGATTCTCGCGATCGCGAGGTTACGATCGCGATTCCGGTTCGTCTGAATCTGCCGGGCCATCCCCAGGACGACGGGACGTACGTGGTGGAGGGAATCGCAACCGAGTTCGCCGGACCTCCTCCTGCCGAGGGGCCGGGCAGCCCCGGCGGTTCGTGGAGGGTCCACTACGATCTGAGATTGAACCGAATGCTGGAAGAAGCGGGAGTCCGGGTCCGAACGGTAGCGAGACCCGGGAGACACGATTGGGTAATCGCCCGAGACCCGGAGGTCCGCGAACGCGTCTTCGGAGAGCGGGAACTGAGCGCCTTTCGGAACTCCGACGATGGATCGTGGTTTTTCACCACCGTCCTCGACACCCTGAATCCGCGCCTGGACGGCGTCGCGCTGGAGCCGTTTTATCGAATGACCGCGGAGTCGTCCAACGATTCGGAAGGCGCCTACGTTACCTTCACCCTCGAGTTTGTCGGCCGCCTGGGCCCCGGAGCGGACCACATGCTCGTAGTGGACACGCGCTTCGGTTGGCACCATCCGCCCAACTCGGACCCCTACAAGTTCTTCTCCATCGCAAGAAACGTGGCGGGCAAGGAGCAACCCGACCGGCTCTACGCGTTGGAGATATTCGGGCAAGACGAAGTGAGGGGAGGCCTCGTGGAGACGGGCCTGCAAGGTCTCGGCGGCACGAGGTCCATGAACCTGTACCGCGTGGGACCGGCCGACGATGCCTACGCTCTGCGGTACGCACGACGGGTTCGGCAACGAGCCGACTTCGGCGCGGGAAGCCTCGACACCATCGACGTGGGAGCCCTTCCGCTTATCGACCCGCTTGTCGACGGTGATTTGCCACCCGCCCAACCCTGGGTGCGGGACGTAGCCGCGTCGAGTATTCTCGAGGGGTCCGCCACGGTACTGGACACGTCGGTTTCGACGGCGGGCGGACAGGAGCTCCGGGCGGCCTGGTATCGTTCAGGCTACGAGCCAACCGCGCTCTTCGACGGGATCACGACCAACGCCTGGGTCGAGGGTGCCGACGGGCCCGGTATTGGCGAGTGGGTGGAGTTCGAGTTGATCGAAGGATTTCGCGGAGTCACGTTCCGCAACGGCATCCAGATGTACCCGATGTACGCCGACTTTCGCAGGCCGACCCGCATCGATTGGGGAGACAGGGCCCGGGGACTCGACTACTACGAGCCGATCTTCGGGGACAACAACAGGGTCCGGCGCCTCCGTATCGAGAGACTCGACGGACGAGGGTCGAAAACCATCGACCTGGGCGACAGCCGCGGTGCTCAGGAGTGGGAGGATCTGTACTTCGCTCCGGGGCGATATCGGATGACTATCGAGTCCGTATACCCGGGACGACGCTGGGACGACACCTGCCTGGGCGAAGTAACCTTCGGCGAGCATATCGGCGGAATGCTCGGGGAGCGAGCCTGGCTCTACCGGGCAATGGAGGAGATCGGCTTGCTGGATCTTTCCCTTGCCGGAGAACTGACTCCCGGGCAGCCATGACGCTCCCGTCGGTCCGGTTGGATTCCCGAGCGGGAGCCACACGGATCGTGGTGGACGTGGCGCTCCGCTATGGCGATTCCACCGACCACCAGATTGGGCACATCGCGAGCGAGTGCATTTGCCTCGGCCAGTTGCAACCCCTGGGTGTTCGACCGACCACGCGGTGCGCCCACGAAGACGCTGAGGAGCCACTTTGTTTTTGTGTCAAGCAGCCTCTCGCTCTCTTTTGCGTTCCTCCAAGGTTTTTTGAGACGCGACGAGTTTTCGCCGATACAGTTCCTCGTTCAACCAGTGGAATTGCTCGCCTTGCAAGAGCATCCGGTGCATTGCGCCGCACAACCGCCGGATCATTGCGATACGCGCCCGGCCACTGCCGCGCCTTGCTTTGATCGTCTGGTAGATCGACTGCGTGAAAATTGTCCGGCTGAGCTTGCGCGATTCCCGGGTGATGTGCCCGGGCCGACTTTTGCCGCCTGAGTCGTGACACCGCGGTAGCAAACCGAGATAGGCGTTTATACGCCGGAGGCTCGGGAACCGGTGGACATCCCCGATGTCGGCGAGGAATGCCGAGGCGGTCAGCGGAGTGATGCCGGGGATGGCTATCAGGAGCCGGATCCGTTCGTTGAGCGGAGCACTCGCCTCGATGATCTTGCGACTGAGCCGCTCTTTCGATTCAGTGATAGTCCGTAGCAGATCGACCTGAATCTGCAGCGCGTCAACGATTACCTCCGAGAGGAGGTGATCATCCAGCTTATCGGAGACCGACTCTTTACCCTTAAACAAACGGGTGCGCTCGGTTGACCTCAAGGTCACCCCGTCCTCTGTGAGCATCGCCTGGATGGTGTTCTTCAGTATACGGATCCGGCGATCGAGGAGGTTGTAGCTCGCAAACAGCCGGCGCAGCGTGCGGACCACGTCGCGCGGCTTGTACACCGTCGGGATGACGCCTCCATGACAACCGCGTCTTCCGGACCCAACTCAGCGAGATACGCCTCCATCTGGCATGAGCGCAAGAATCGAAGCTCGCGCCCGTCTCGATTAAGGACAGACACCGTCGAATACTTCTTGTGCCGGTCGATACCGTAAAATCGTGTGACCATCGTCTCCTCCTCGTTCCCCTGAAAGCAAGAGAGCAGAGTACCGATGTCGGTTATACGTTCCGTTCCACTATTGAGGATGCATACCCGAGCTGGTTTCGAAGAAACCGACCAGGGCAGCATCGCCACTCGGGCGTGCTATTCTGTTGGTACGGATGCGGTCGGTGGTCTGCCAAACCTATCAGCGTGGTCGCAATCCGCTACTACGGAGCGCCACAGAAAAGCTACATGCCATCGACCGTCCTGATCTCTGCGCTTCCGGATTGCTTGTGATCAAGACCAGTCTAACACCCACGGCTGCAGGACCGAGCAGGCGGCGGCCGCCGCCGACCAGTCACCGACCGCAAAAGGCGCCTCACCGACGCTTGACGCGAAAACATAACAACCTATCGTTATCATTATTGGAAATGTGAACCCACAGGTGCAGAGATTCCTAAAGGTCCTCGCCCTAGAGATCGAAAGCATACAAGACGAACTAAGCATGCTCCTCAACACACTCGACGACCGCCTTGCGCGGCGGGAAATCAGCGACTACGTTCGCAACGAGAACTTCGTAGTTCTACTAAACGAAGTGCTTGGATTGCACGACTGCCTTCACGGACTAGACGACGTGCGCGGGTGCCCAGCGGAGAGCGTCGATGACGCCGCGGACTTGGCCCGCGAAGTCCTGGATCGACGCATCGCGGACCATGGGTATGTCCCTGCTCTTGGCCATCTCCTCGACGCACGTATCGACAAGATTGTCCGCTACATAGGCGAGGCCGAGGTTCCGGCAAGGCGGTGATCGGCCGGCGACCAAGCCCGGCCCGTGCAGTCGGAGTCAACAAAAAAGCGCTTTTCTTGGCGTCCACCTAAATCTCACCTTTCGAACTCGTTCTTTCTCTGGCAACGGAGTACCGTGTACCGGTTCGGAGTCCCGTTCTCCTCAGTTTCCTTGACTCCGCGTTCGCGAACGCGCCCGTCCGGCAAAACGGTATGGATCAGGTAACAAAGGCATTTGGGATCCATGGCTTGCGGATTATCGAGCTACTCCCCTACGCAGGGCTCAGTGCGATGCGCGCAAACCGGGCTGCTTTGGAACACGCTGGGATCGCCCATCCTGACACCACGGTCGGAGCGTATTGGGGGTCGCCCGATATCGAGACTATCCTCGCGGCCCCGTGGGCCGCACTTCTAGAAGACCACAATCTGCGTGTAACAACGTACCGCGACCTTGTGGCGCCGCGAGGAACCGACTGATACGATGTCCCATGTCTATCGACCCTGGAGCCAAAGGCTTTATCCAAGGCAGCGACAGCTTCACCGGGTCTTGGATTCGAGGACGGGGAGGTGGGGCTGCTTATGGGCTTGCTCCAGGTGAGCGGTGTGGGCCCCGAGCAACTCAAGCGACGTTGCACGCTGCGTCTGTGTGCGTTATATTTAACGCATGAAGAAGGCGAGCGTCGGAGAGGCACAGCACCACTTGAGCCGCATACTAAAGTACGTTGATCAAGGCGAGGAGGTTTTGCTTACACGGCGGAACCAGGTCGTAGCTCGGATCGTGCCGCCGCGTAACGATAACCCGGAGCTTCCGGACTTCACGAGGCGGGCTCGTGAGATATTCAAGGAGGGAAACGGCGTGCCGTTGAGCGAGGTTGTGGAGTCGGATCGAGACGAACGGTCATGAGACTCTATGTGGACACGAGTGCTCTTGCGAAACTCTATTACCCGGAACCGGAGAGCGACGCGGTTGCGCGGTGGGTGTCACGCCAAGGTGGTCCTATGGTATGGACCGTGCTTCACGACCTGGAGTTGAGCAACGCCTTTGCATTAAAGGTTTATCGAAAAGAGATCGAAGAGGAACAATGCTCCTCCGCCATGCGCGCAATCGCGGAGGATCGCGTATCAGGTGTGTTGTTGCCGGTATTGCCGGATCAGGCAGCACTCTGGTCGAAGGCCGGCGAACTGGCCCGGCGCCACACGCCAACCCTTGGAACTCGCTCGCTGGATGTCCTACATGTTGCCGCCGCATTGATGGCCGATTGCGCGTTTTTCCTGACAAACGATGATCGGCAGCTCAGGCTCGCGCGAGTGGTGGGGCTCGAGACGGTCGCCGTGGCCGAGATTTGATTACAGACCGACTTCAACCACCTCGGCGGGCCGTGGTCTGTGGGCCGCCACAAGTGGCTCGTTTCAGTCGCGCTCAGCATCAGGGTTTTGCCGCGGACAGCGCCTCCTCAATCGCGGCATCCAGAGTTGCCTCGCGAATCGGCTTTTCGACATGACCGTTCATTCCCGCCTGCTCACAGCGGGCGATATCCTCGGGGTAGCTATGTGCAGTTAGTGCGATGATGGGCATTGGGGCGCGTCCTTGGGCGTGCTCCCACGCCCTGATGCTCTCGGCGGCCTCGAGACCGTTCATTCCCGGCATACCAATGTCCATAAGCACAAGGTCGACGTCTCCTTGGGTAGCCCGCTCGAGTGCCTGATTTCCATCGCCCGCTACCTCTACCACAAATCCCTTTGCTCCCAAGTACCTGCTTAGGTAGAGTCGATTGACGACCTCATCTTCGCAGACAAGCAACTTGGCCTTGGCGGCGGCGACTCCTGGGACGGTTTGATAATCCTCGGCGGCGGAAGTTGCTTTTGTGGTCAAAGAATCGTCGTTAACCCCTGTGCCCGTCTCAGCCTCAAGAGGGAGTGTCACGATAAAGCGACTACCGACACCCTTCTTGCTCTGAACTTCTACGGTGCCACCCATCGTATCGACTACCTGCTTGACGATGGAGAGCCCGAGGCCGACGCCGCGACCGGATTTAGAGTATCCGTTGTCCAACTGCCTAAAGCGCTCGAAAACAAGGCCTTCTTCGGTGGCGTCGAATCCGATACCGCTATCGGAAACCTCAAAGCGGTAACACCTTAGGGAGTCCTGTCGTGTCTCAGCGGACACACGGATCTCGACTGTGCCCTCGGCGGTGTACTTAACGGCGTTGCTCACAAGGTTGGTAAGTACCTGTACGAGTCGGCTCCGGTCTCCGCGCACCGTGTCACCATGTTTGTCGAGTTCCATGTGGAGACTGAGCGATAAGCCTTTCTCCTCGGCCGCCGGTCGGAAAAGGTGATCAACGTATTGCATTGCTCCTGAAATAGAGAACGGCTCCGACACCAGGCGCAACTCGCCGGATTCAATACGCTCGAGGTCAAGAAGATCATTTACAAGTGTCGTAAGGTTTTCCGCCGAAGTCTTTAGGTAGCAAAGATACTCGCTCTGCGCCTCATCGAGCTCGGTACGGGACAGCAGCGCCATCATGCCGCTCATCCCGGTCAAGGGCGTGCGAATCTCATGGCTCATGTTCGCGAGGAACCGCGACTTCTCGAGGGTCGCCTTCTCGGCGAGCGTGCGCGACGTTTCGATCTCCGCGGTCCGCTCAGCGACTTTTTGCTCGAGCTTTTTATTAATACGTTTCTGCTTCGCAATGCTTTCGCGGGCGAGGCGCTGCTTGCGGGTTAGCGCCGCGTACACCCACGCGAGCATGGCCACGGTCAAAATCACGTAACCAACAAGCGCCGGCGTAGACTGCCACCAGGGTGGGAGAACTACGATTGGAAGTGTGACACCTTCTTGGTTCCAGTTCCCCCGGCTCCCGGCACCACGAATACGAAGCACATACTCGCCCGGCCTTAGATTCGTGTAGCCGGCGTAGTTGCGGTTACCCACGTATTGCCATTCTTTATCAAAGCCCTCAAGCATATACGCGTATGTGTTATGGGAAGGAGTCGAATAGTCTAGGGCGGCGTACTCGAACGAAAAAAACTTCTCGGAGTCACTCAGCTCAACCACCTCATAGCTGCCGTCCGAGTCGAGCGAAAGCGACCGTTTGTGTCCGAGGACTTCGAAGTGGGTTATGACGATCGGCGGCTCGAACTCGTCTGCGGCGTGCTGATCGGGGTCGACGACGGTAACGCCGCCGGCGCCGCCGAAGTAGAGTCGGCCGTCGGGGCCTTTCGCCGTGGCCTCGGTCAACTCGTTGGAGAGAAGCCCGCTCGACGCATTGAGTGTTCGAAATCCCCCGGTTTCCGATGTATAGACTGAGACTCCCCGTTTTGTAGCAAACCAGATCTCTCCCGGACTTCCTTCCAGGATACCGACGACATGGTTGCTCGCCAGTCCTTCTCGAGTTGAGAGCTGCGAGAAGCCGTCGTTGTCATAGTTGTACTTTGCGACTCCCCCGCCGGTCGTCGCGATCCACAACGAACCCTCGGAGTCCTGGAAGATTGCCCTCACGTCATCGCTGGGCAGGGAGCCGGGATCGTCGATATCATGCCGGTAGCGTACGAAACTTCTCTTCGACGGATCGTAGCGATTGAGCCCTTGATTCGTACCAACCCAAATCCAGCCGTGGGTGTCGCGGGTGATGCAGCGGACGAAGTTGTCGCTTATGCTCGAGTTGTCATCGGCGTCGTGGACAAAGC
>CAZFLD010000072.1:0-8707 GCA_964519835.1 uncultured Spirochaetales bacterium | reverse complement strand
CCCGTCCCTGGTAGATATCAAACACAACGTTCTCGAGGGGCTCTTCGCCCCGCAACCGGACGGACGTAAAACTGTCGGTGTCTGAGTCAAAACGATCGAGCCCACCGTTTGTACCGACCCACAGTGTACCGTGGGCGTCGCGGAGTATGGCGTTTACAATATCGTTACCAAGCGACGAGGAGTCGTCGGGGTCGTGAGAGTAGCGATCCACGTTGCCGGTCTCGGCGTCGAAGCGTCCAACGCCTCCGGTGTACGTTCCAACCCAGACGTCATTGTTCGAGTCCACCCAAATGGAGTTGATCTTGCCCGGCGGAATACTGTTGAGGTTGCCTATCTCGTTCTCGAAGGTTTCGAACTGATTTTCCCACGGCACGTACGAGTTGATGCCCCCGCCGTTGGTGCCGATCCAAACGATGCCCGAGTCGTCTTCCAGGAGGGAGTAGGCGATGTCGTGGGCGAGGCCTGATTCGTCTTCCCGATCACCCGTCGATATGCTGCGTGTTTCCCCGCTGTGGACATCGACGATCGCAAGACCTCCGCCCCAAGTTCCTACCCAAAGCCTCCCGTTTCTGTCGAATATCATTGTGTAGATGTCGTCGTCGGGGATCTCGATCGTTTCGATTGCTCCGGTCCGGGTGTCGAAGCGCGATACGCCGCCGTCCCAGGTCCCCAGCCAAAGGACATGGTCATCTTGGGGATTGGTAACGATGCTCATCACATACGGTGAGGGAAGCGTCTCCCCGGCGACTCCATCGACACCGATAATCTCGAACGAATCGCTTTCGGGAACATAGCGCGATAGACCGCCGTAGGTGCCGATCCAGATCACTCCCGACTCGTCGAGGTGCATGGTCTGGATGAGATTATGGGATAGTGAATTACGATCGAAGAGACGGAGGAGTTTGACAGACCGTCGGAGATTCCCAGATGATCAAATCGGAGCTTGCCCGGAAGCTCGTCGCTCGCCCCCACGATGGATGCAGGCAGAACCACCAGCAGAATCACAGGCAAAACGTTTGTTGGGCGCATTCCACAATTATAAACTTTTCTATAAAAATAGTCAATATAGAGAAAATAGACTTCACAATGGGAATGCGCAGGCGTACATGGTCCACCAGCCCACCGTCACCCAAGGCCGTAGCGCTCGCGCATCGCTTTTCGGAAAGCGGGAGCCTGAAGGCCGAGGAGTTTAGCTGCGGCGGAGGCGTTGTGATTGCTCTGATCCAGAGCCTGCCGCGCCAAATCGACCTCTATATTAAAGAGAAGCGTCTTGAGGTCGATGCCGGACTTGGGCAAGCGGGGCGCGAATCCGGGTTGCTGCTGCCCGGCGTTGGGGTCGGCTATTTCGGGTCTGAGGTGTTGGGTGGTGATTTCACCTGAGATGGTAGACGCGCAGGCCTCCTGCACCGCGCCAATCAGCTGGCGAACGTTTCCCGGCCAGGCGTATGCGTTTAATCGTCGTCGTGCTTCCTCCGCGAGCCGCCTATCCGTACCGTAGATGTGGTTCCATTTCTCGATCGTGGCGTCGATAAGAGGGTTGATGTCCTCCGGTCGATCCCGAAGCGGCGCAACCGGCAGACTGCTTTTCCTGATGCGTTCGAGAAGATCGCGGCGAAAGTCGCCGGTCTTGACCATCTCCTCGAGGTCACGATTTGTGGCGGCGATAACACGTACGTTGACGGGGACAGCCCTATCGGAGCCCACCGGCGTCACTTCGTTCTCCGCGAGCACGCGCAGTAACTTGGCCTGAGTAGTTGCGGGAAGATCGCCTACCTCGTCCAAAAAAAGCGTGCCGTTATGCGCGGCGCGGACATAGCCAAGCCGATCCTTGGCGGCACCGGTAAAGGCTCCTTTGACGTGACCAAAGAGCTCGGACTCCGCAATCGTGTCGGTGATGGCCGCACAGTTGACCGCGATCATCGCTCCGCGGTTGCGACGACTCTTCTCGTGGATGAGTTTGGCGAGGAGCTCTTTTCCCGTTCCCGTCTCTCCGTCGATAAGGATCGGAATGTCGAACTGAGCCAACTGCGCCGCCCGCTCGACCGTTGTTTTGAGCGAGCTCGACTGGGCAATAATTGCCTGCTGTCCGCTTGTTACCCAGTTTTGCTCCGTTTCAACGGGTGCTTCCGCCGCCTCCGGCGCCGCGTTTCCGGCGTGTTTGCCGTCGCCGGGGGCAAGCACACGGGGGAGGGCGCTCGAGCCTGCGTTTACCACCCGGAGGGCATAGCGGCCCCCGGCGAAGCGCGGTGGTACTCCCTGGAGTAGCTCGGCATCGAGGTTTCCGCCGGCGACAAGCAAAAACCACGCGGTTTGCATTTGTGGTGTACCGGGATCCAACAGGACCGCGTATTTGGGATCCCGATGCGCAACTTGAGACTCGAGCTGCGTAACCACAGTTACGAGTTTTTGGTAGATCTCCTCGTAATCCACCGGAGACACGAGGTCCAATCTGCCGAAATAGAAACGAGCAGTAATGCCGGCGTCCTTTGCGTCGCCGGCTACCGTCTGCGCGCGCTCTACATACTCATCTCCCGTGCAAAGCAAAAACACAACATCGAACTCGCGTGCGTGCAGAAGCGATAACACGGGTCCGAGCTCGCCGTCATGCGTAGGGTCATGATTCCCTACAAAGCTAAAAAGTACATTCATCTCTACTCCCAGGACTCAGACTACACTGTAGGCCCGATTGTTGCTAAGGGAGTAACGTGGTGAGTTTTCTTCGCAGCGGCGCAAAGGTCAGCTTCTCGTACACAAACGCCCACGGGGACTCGAGCCGACGGACGGTGGACGTAGAGCGATCCTGGGTTGCCGCCAACGGAGCACGATACATCCGGGGCCTCTGCAGCCTAAAGGGGGAAATGCGCACCTTCCGCGTCGACAGAATGCGCGATGTGACCGGCGTGCTCCGGCGCCCTCCGACACCTATCGGTCCAGGCTTGCCCGTGGCGTGGCCGCCGCGCCCGGTGCCGCGGCAATCGGTTGCACCGGCGGAGCCGGTGGCACGGCATGCCGCCGCGGCGGCCCCGTCTCCACTTCCGCAGGCGTGTCGCCGTCGCGCTCCGCGGCGCAGCCCTCCCTGGGGCGTCATCGTCTTTTTTGGCGTCTTTTTCTTTCTTGTGGGAAGTAACGTAGAGTGGTCGGATCTCTTTCGTGGACTCGGCTTCTATAATGCGGCTCCCGTGCGCGTAAGTGTGGTACGACCCTCCACCGTCTATGTGCCACCGAGCTACGAGACCGTCCCTGCCGGGTTCCGCTACGCCGATGTAAGCGCCCTGTTGGCCGTCCGGAATACTCGCTCCATTGACGAGATTCTTGAGGAGAGTCGGCGTCGTATGGAGGAAGCCATCGCCCGGATCGAAGGGCGCCTGAGCCGGGGCTCGCGGAACGACACCGTGTCCGTGTCCTACCAGGAACGGCGGGAGGTGGTAGCGCGAACGCGCTTCGAGACGGTAACCGGCGTTACCGATCCCGCCGTGATCGAGCGTTTTGCTGCCGCGGACGCAAACGGGGACGAGCAGCTCTCGTGGCACGAGGTGGAGCAGTTTCAAAGCCGCCTTTATCAAAGCATGCGCTATCGGCACAATCCGACGGCCCTACGCCCGGATTTTTTTTATGCCGCCGGGGGAGGGGACTGCGAGGACTTTGCGCTCGTAACTGCCGCCCTGTTCCGTTACTGGGGTCGGGACGCCTACATCGCCTCCATCGAAAACGCCGACGGCACCTTCCATGCCGTGGCATTTGTCCCCGCCGACGGACCGGGCGTGCCTCCCAAGCCCGCACACTATCGCACCGTCTTGTACTCCGGCAGTAGAAGCGTTCCGCCCGGTGACTACATCCCGATCGACTATCAGCACGTCGGAGCCTTTTCTACCGCCGTTGTTGCACCCGCGACCCTCTACGCGGTGGACGTTCCGGAAACGCTGTACGGACGACCGATGTAGGCGCGGGGAAGCCGCGTCGCGGCGTCCAAATCACAGCCCCGCGTCCAAATGATTGACATGGCATGCCGACAATTGCATGCTGGTTGAATGAAAACGCTGCAAATACGTGCAGTTCCCGATTCCGCGGTGCCTTTGGAAACGTTTGGCGCGGCGATCCGCCTCCGAGCCACTCGAAAGACCTGCGCAAGCGGTTCGCGCGGAACGCGACGGCTCGTGCGCAGCTAATCCACGCGCCGTGTCGGACCAGCTGCAGCAAAAGCTTGGGCGCCTCAACCGTTTGGTCGGCAGCGATCCGGGCTTCTACGTTCTGGCTCTCCACTCCTTTGTCGAACACTATATAAAAGACATCCTTGCCGCGTCGGAGTCGGAGCAGTTCAGCGATGTGGTGTGGGATTACCGCAATCGCCTCATAGACGAGGCAGCCGGTGCTCATGTCGACGGCCTGTACTGCCTGCACGAGTTTGGCAAACAGCACAGATTCACAAACCGCGTTCGCCACTCCTTTGGCGCGATGGATGCGGAAGAGGCACGTGCGGCGACGCATCTGTTTCTTGTGTTCTGCACGCTCGTGGAGCTCGGCCGCCTTCCCGAGGTCAGAGACCTCGAGCGTTCCTTTGATGTGTGGAACGAACGGCGATCGCTTGATGAGCAGTCGCGTGTCCTCAAGTCGCTGCAAACGGAGCTGGTAGATCTCCAACGGAACAACAAAAAACTTCTCGGGCGCATCGACGAGTTCGAGGCGCAAGAGGCGGAGCTTGCCAAACTCGAAAACAAGATCGAGTCGTTTAGTCTCGAGATCGACAAAGAGCGGAAGCGAGCAAAAGAGAAGGACAAGCGCGTCGACGAGCTTCGGCATGAGCGGGCCCGACTTCGAGACGAGCGCCGAGACCTCCTCAAAAAGATGGAACAGTACGAGGAGCTCGAGCGCTACATTCACAATCTCGGGCGGATGAGTGTCTACACACGCACGCGTCTCGACTACGAGCGCACACTTATGCGGCTCACCCCGGAGCAGGAGGAGGCCGCGGCGGCGGTCACGGGCGATGCAGATTTTCTAATTCGGGGTGGCGCCGGAACCGGCAAATCGCTTGTGTTGATCGAGGCACTTCGTCGTAGCCGGGAGGTTGGTGAGCTCGATTTTGGTGTCGAGAGCAACGACGCGGTCCTCCTTACCTTCAACCGAACGCTCGCCAAATTTGAAGACTACGTGATGGACCTCCTCGGCATAAGCGCGGCCAAACGACTGGTTCAGACCGTCGACTTTTTTATGCTCGAGCGCCTGCGCCGAGTCGAGCCGGAGGCCGCATTTGATTTTGAGGCGGTGGAGCGTGTTGTTGCCGAGGTAAACACTACCGAGTTTTTTACCGACCTGGAGCTCGCTACCGAGATCGAGGCCTACCTGTTTGCAAGCGTTATAACAGGAGAGGAGTACGTAGAAGCAGTCATCCCGCGGCTCGGGCTCAGGCGCCGTCTGTCTCGCGGTCAGCGGGAGCAGGTGTGGACGATCCGGGAGGAGTGCGCCTGCCGCATGGATAAGGCAAAGGCCTACAGCCGGAACTACGCTCGTATAAAGCTCCTCTCGTCTCTCGAGGCGGAGGGGGCCGAGGCGCTTCGCGACGTGCGAACAATCTACCTCGATGAGGCGCAAGATCTAACCGCCGGCGACATTCTCACGCTCAAGAAACTGATCACCGGCCACCTTGTTATGGCCGCCGACATTACCCAGAGCATCTATGGTGTTGCCTCTCCGTTTGCGCGCGCCGGTGTAAGGGTTGCAGGTAGGACCAGGGTGCTCAGGACCAACTTCCGAAACTCTCGCCAGGTCCATGAAGCCGCCTCCCGTTTTGTGGGAAAAAAGAGCGAGGGTTCGTTTGCCTTTCGGGAGGGCCCTCCGCCGGAGCTTTTTGTGGCGGACTCAGCCGACGAGCTTCTCGCCCTCCTGCAAACAAAACTCCGTCTGTTCTTGGATACCTTTGGATATGAGGCGGACAACATCTGCATCCTGGTGCCCCACAAAGCCGAGCTCGAGCGCGTCGGTGGGACGCTCTCCGCGGGGGGATGGGACACAGCCGTGATAACCGACAAGGACTTTCGCTTCGACGTTACCGGCCGGGTTCGTATCTCCACGCTGCATTCGAGCAAGGGCCTCGACTTTCCCGTCGTGCTCCTCTTTGCGCCGTACCTCAACAGGCGGGGGAAGTTTGACGACGATGCCGCCGAGCGCCTTTTGCGAAATCTTCTCTTTGTGGGCATGACGCGGGCCATGGAACATCTAAATGCCTTTGTGATTCCGGGGGACGATCCCGTGCTCCACGACTTCTGCCGGTCTCTCGACGGCTGAGGCAACACGCCTGCCCCGCCTCCGTGCGCGCCGGCACAGCCGTTGCCGCCGTTTGCGCGTCCGGCGACCAGTCGTTTGTGGTATACTTGCCCCACATGTCGAATCCAAAGGAACAGGCCACCGGCTACACCTATGGCGACTATACGCGGTGGCCCAACGATGAGCGATGGGAGTTAATCGACAGTGTCGCTTATAGCATGAGCCCGGCGCCAACGCCGGGACACCAAACCATTGTGCTGGCGCTCCTCCGCCGTGTTGCCGATGCTGCGGATAGGATCGGCTGTCGGACCTTTGTAGCACCACTCGACGTTCGCCTACCTGACTATCCCTCCCAGTCGATGGACGATACACGGACAGTGGTGCAGCCGGACATCTCCGTCTTCTGCGACGCGTCAAAGATCGACGACATAGGGGCCCACTCGGCGCCGGACCTCGCGGTCGAGGTCCTCTCTCCCAGCACAGGCTACAAAGACCAAACGGAAAAGCTTGCGCTCTACGAGCGCCACGGCGTCAGGGAGTACTGGATCGTCAATGGCGACGCCGCCTGGGTGATGGTATACCGCCTCGAAGCCGCGGGGAGGTTTGGCAAACCCGACTACTACCGGCGCGACGAGGCGGTGAAAAGCGATGTACTTGGCTCAGATATCGCAACGAACGATTTCTTGAACACCGGCGGTTAGGACTGCCGTCTTCCCACAGCCTCCGCCCCACCGTAGAATCATAACATGGCCGAGAAGTCACCACGTCGGATGACGGACCAGCAGATTGGCGCGGTCAGGCAAAGGGCGTGGCATTCTTCTCTACGATCGAGAGGCGGGCTCGAAACCATGTTTCTGCGAATATCACAGTTCTTCGAGAACAATCTCGACACCGAGAAGTGGCATCGCGACTTGCTGCACAAGATGCGCATTGAGATCGTCGACCTCTCTACTCTTCCGACTCGAGTGCCGCGCGCACGTTGGTGGTCTCCAGGTGGTACCAGTCGCCGGTGATGGCGTCGATGATGACCGGCAGGAAGCCTGTAAAGACGTCGAGGATAATCCAGCCGACGCCAACCGATCCGTTTAGGATGACGGTCCGGCTGTCGTAGCCTTCCTTTCGAAACTCGATCACGTGCTGGTCCGCCGACCGGAGTTGCAGCGCAATCGGGGTCCGACCCATCAGAACTCCGTTGACATACACTTCCGCTCTGTCGGGATCCGAGCTTATGTCAACGTCTTCCGTGGGGCCCTTGAATATTGTGGCGCATCCGGTTAGCGCGATGATCAACAAAGAGGATAGGGCGATGAGGGATAGCTTTTTCACAATTGCTCCTTCGGCCGTGGCGCGGCCCTGTTCGTATTTGTGATTCAAGTGAGCAACGGTCGTGCCGGCGGGCCGTATCCGTTCTGCGTTTTGGCCGCAATCCCCTACGGCACATGGGTTTGTTTTGATTGACGCTTGCTCTATCCAGACCGGCGTGGAGGCGGACCGAGCATCATGGGGTAACCGCAGTTGCGAACGAACGAAACCGCAGTTGTGATCCAGGTCTCTCTCCGGCCGCTTCCAGGCGGCGATCAATCCGATATCGACCAACGGCAAGGCGGCGTGGTGACGACGCGTTCGAGCGGCAGTGGGAGGTTCTCGCGGAGCTTGCGGCGGAGGTGTTGGCGATTGTGCCAGCAAGCCTCAGTCAGGCGTAGGAGAGGCGCCCCGCAGACCCAACGTACTCCCCCCAAACGCTGCAAGGTGCAGCTAAAAACCCAACTCCTCACGTTTGTACTCAAAGGCTCCTCCGGGTAGCGAGCCCCGAACCAAGTCGATGATCTCCTGAAAAAGCCGGCCCTCTCGAAACGTCAGATATGGTTGGTGAGGTTCTCCCTTGATATCGGCCACAAATTCGAGCATTTGGGCCGTCCAGTTTCTCCCGGCAACGTCATCGATGGCCGGAAGGCGGCTACGAACTTCGGACGAGATTTCGCTCTCGACCCACCGGCTCGAATCGCGTCGGTACAGCAGGCATCGTCCTTGCCCATAGACCTTTTCAAGGACGGCGCTCCCTTCGCTCCCGTATGCTGCAATGTGGTCGGGAGCAAATCGAGGACGCAGACCCCCATGTTTGAACAGCACCGAACAGGAATCTCCCAAACGCGGATCCGATGGTTCGAGTTCCAGGGCTACGGTGTAACTCCAATCCGAGTCCACATCTTTCCACGACACTGTATCGAGGTGCGCAGGGCTTGGAGCACGTTGCTCTCGGGTACGAAAGTCGTGAGTCGAACCCGTATCCGGTGCCCGCTTGAGGTCGTTGCGTGTTTCCCCGCACACTCGTCTGATCCTCGACGGACACAAGGACAAGACAATCGCAAGCTTGTGGGTAAAGTTATTGTTCAACCGCCCGCCGCCTTCGGCGAGGACATGGCTCCATCCATGAGGAATCAAGGGA
>CAZFLD010000071.1:0-18793 GCA_964519835.1 uncultured Spirochaetales bacterium | reverse complement strand
TGTCAGTATAGGGGAATAATTCGTTCCCCTCAATCGTTTACCCCTTCACTCCGACAAAAATGTCGTACGCCCGGAGGCAAAGTTGTGTTTGACATACTGGGTATACCAGGTATATGATATCTGAGTAGGGTGTGGATACACTCTATTCCATTTCATAGGAGGTACTCGATATGAGAAGAGCAATCTTGGCGCTGGTCCTCGTAGGGCTTGTCGTCGGAGGCGTATTCGCCGCCGGTTCGGTGGAGGCCGAGGACGAGGGGCTTGGGTATGGCTTTAACGCTACCGGCTTTCCTATAGTTGACGAGACCATCACCATGACCATGATGGGACGACGCCACGCGGTGCACCAGGTGGATTGGTCGGAGATGGCGTTTTTCCAGGACATGGAGGAGCTGACCGGCATCCACTTCGACTTTATTACCCCTCTTGCTGCCGACTACAACCAAGCCAAACAGCTTGCGTTTGCATCGGGCAACCTGCCGGATGTGTTTGCATCCGGATTTATCACGCCGGCGGAAGAGGTGCAGTACGGAAGTGAGGGCACGCTTATCCCGCTCAACGACTTGATGGAAGAGCACATGCCTATTCTGCAGGGTCTGATCGCCACGGACTTTCCCGACCTACCCCAGTCGGTAACGACCATCGACGGCAACATCTATGCACTGCCGCAGCTCGACCTGAGGCGGCTCTATCCCCTGTGGATCAACGGCAAATGGCTCGATGCGCTTGGCCTTGACATGCCAACGACCACGGAAGAGCTGTACGACGTTCTTTTTGCCTTTCGCAACGAGGACCCAAACCAAAACGGCGTCAAGGACGAGATCCCCATGACCAGCGTGGCTTCGGGTACCGCCAGCCACATCTTCAAACAATTGCTTTCGGCATTTGGTTTGCTGCTCGACGGCATCCAAGTAAGAGATGACCAGGTGATCTACGCTCGCATGGAACCTGAGTACAGGGCATTCCTTCAGTACGTTAACCGTCTTTGGGAAAATGAACTGATTGATCCTGAGATATTCACGAACAACGCCGCGACGTATCGGGCGAAGATCAACGGCGGTCTTGTCGGTATGGTTACCGAGGCATGGGTACGGAATGCGTGGCCGGATGCCGCAAACAGCATCGAGGACTTCAACAGCTATCCTGGTGTCCCGACCCTAACCAGTCCCGTGAACGACGAGCAGCTGATGTACGTAGACTCGGTGTACAAGAGGGGTCAGTTTGCCATTACAAGCGAGAACGAGTATCCCGAAGCCATGGCCCGTTGGGTGGACTGGCTCTACGGGATAGACGGCCTCGCAATGTTCCTCGGCGAAGGCTACCTCTGGGAGTGGGCGGATCGCGACGCGCTTACCGTCCGACCGATTCTAGAAACCTACTCGCCGCAGGATGAGTCACGTTTTACGCCAAGGCCCGGAACCTTTTTCCCATCCTATGGACCTGCGTTTATGGACCGCGTCGGCACCACGAAAGTCGAGCCCACCTTGCAGGACGAGTTTCAAGCCTCCAAGACCCGACAATTTGAGGAGCTGTACTACCCGTTCACACAAACCAACTACCCGGACACATACTTGACCGTGGAAGAGCAGCAGGCCATAAACGCCATAATGGGAGACCTGAATGCCTACGTGGACCAGATGGATCGGGCATTTATCACCGGCGAAGAACGGTTCGACAACTATGACGAGTACCTCGAGATGCAGGTCACCCTTGGTATCGAGGACGTGATCGACATCTACCAGGCAGCGTACGACCGCTGGAATTCGTTCTAGCGACGGATAGTCCTTTTGATCGGAAGGCGGCACAGATATGTGCCGCCTTCGTTTCCAGCCGACATTACGAAACCCGCGGAGGCGCTTTTGTCAACCTACGAACTCTACAACCCCCGGATCATCGAGGGTACAATCTACGACGGTGCCTTTGGCTACGGGGAGTTCGCCTACAACCACATGGTGTCGCTTGCATGGTTCGGCGGTCGTTTCTACGCCGCGTGGGGAGCCAATGCCGTGACCAACCGCGAAGGGCAGGCGGGTCAAGTGAACGTTCTGGCCACAAGCGAGGATTTTGTGTCCTGGTCCCGACCGATGATACTCACGGGGCCCGACCTCTCGGAAGACCCAATCGACGTGGGGCGCGAGGTGTTCTGGCAGCCGGAGCTATTGAACGTCAACGACGAGGAGTTGTGGTGTCTCTGGTCGTTTGGGAAGGAACCTCTCTTTGATCACGGCAGTCCCGGCTGGGGGGACCCAGACACCGGTCGGGGACTATACCTTAGTCGACTGCGCCCTGGAGACGACTCACGTTGGGTCCACCGCAAGATCATGGATCTCGTAGATATCGACGGTGTCGCCTGCGCTCCCTTTGTCTCGCAGAATCCTTTCTGTTGCTCCGACGGGCGTATTATTGCACCGCTAACCCTTACCGACGGTGCCGGTCCGCCGACCGAAGATGAACTGGGGACGCCGCCCCGTCGGTGGAACGTCTGCGCCTGGACCGATGATCAGGGACAAAGCTGGCAGCTCTCCACACCGATTAGTCGCCCGGACGACCAGGCAGCACAGTGGGAGCCTCATTTCTGGGAGCAGCACGATGGCCGGATTCGGGGCATCATGCGGAACTTCGATTGTCCTGACGTGAGGGCCGTCCCACTTCCCCCCGTGGAACGACAGCTGACCGTCGTCAGCGAGCCCACGGGGAGGGGCAAGCCCATCACGTTTGCCGACGAGCCGACCTATGCCTTTATAGAGACAGGTCGGACCCGCTGTCAGGTGTTTAGGTTGGGTCACCGGTGGTGCATGCTCGGCGCCGATAGCTACACACCTTCCGGTGGAAGGAACCAGCTTGCGCTCTATTTCAGTCGAAGCGGCGAAATGGACTTTGTGGCCGGGTCGATGTACAACGCGCGCCACGTGTACTCCACCTACTCTCAAGGCATCGCAAAGGACGGCTGCATCTACACGGCCTGGACAACTACCGAAAACCGGCATTCGCAGTGGCGCATACGGTCTGCGGTTATTGCCCCGGCGCCGGAGGCGGGGCGGCGCTACCTGTGGCCCCGGTCACGTGCCATCGAAGGGGAGCACTGGACATACACCCCTGCCCCTGACGTAAAACGCGTGGACGGCCGCAACGCGGTACACGTACGGATGCGCGGCAGCGCCGGGGTGGAGATCGACCCCGTGGATTTCGCACATGGAGGATCCATCACCGTAACGTTCGACGCCAAGCTGCTCGAGGTCCAGCGACAGGGAAACCTGGTACTCTGTTCTTTTGGCGACCGGGTGCCCATTCGTTTGGGGATTCCCTCATTTCGGACCGGTGCTCTCTACGCGTATGGCCGCAACGAGTGGCAACCGGTCGGTCCGCTCGAAGGCGACGATTGGCACAGGATCTCGCTGACCGTCTTGCCCCATGAGTTCAACGTGGCCGTAGACAAGGGAGCCACAAAGGCATTCTCGAATCCGGTCCCGTTGCCCGCCGCGCGCCTCTACCTGGGCGACGGCTACGAAATCGACCGCCACTATCCATCGAACAACGGCTCGGAGTTTCTCGTCGACATCGAGTCCCTAGATGTTCGGGTGGAGTGAGATGAACACGCAGCCCCTTGGCGCCCCACGGCAACCGACGCCTGCTCCTCAAACGGTGATACCTTCCCGCAGCCGCGGCGTCTTGCGTTTTGTTCGCGTCTCTGCAATGTGCGCGACTATCGTGACGCTGGTGTTGCTTACCACCGGCGTAGGTGCGCAGTCGGGTGTGCCGTTGCGTGACAGGCTTGGCACAGGTATCAGCGATACACCGACGTATTTCGCCGAGCGCGCCGAGCCGTACTACACCACGGTGTCCGCCACGTACGGTAGCGCTCCTGATCGAGCAGACCTGGTGTGGTCTCCGTCAGACACACGCATGCTGCCCTCGCAGCGGCTTCTCGATCCCGAGCGCACCGTCGCGACTATTGGGCCGTCTTCCATTGTTGACTCGAGCGAACCTTCGCTGCCGGTGGTCTCCGACTACGAGGGTCGACCTGGCGATGCGTTGCTGTTTCGCGACGACCTCGACTGGTTTGAGTGGGAGTTTGCGATATCGGAGAGCGGCCTCTACGAGTTGGCCATCGACTACCGCCTCTTCGCGGGAACGGCCAACCCGGCGGTCTTTACGTTGGAGATAGACGGGTCTGTGCCGTTTCTGGAAGCCTACCGAATAGAGTTCGCACGCTTCTTCCAAGACGATGGTGAACCGCGCGTAAACAACGTCGGTGATGAGGTTCGCCCACGGCAGGAAGAACTCCCTGGGTGGCGGACGATCCCGGTGTCGGACAGCGAGGGCAAGTACCCCGAGCCGCTCAGGTTTTGGCTGCGAGCCGGTTCCCATCGGATTCGCCTTGTGTTGGTCGAACAAGGCATGGCGATGGGCAACATATATCTACGAACGCCCGTCGAGATTCCCTCGTACGCCGATGTGCAGGCCGAGTACGCCCGCCGTGGATACCGTCCGGCAACACAGTCCGTTAGCTTTCAGGCCGAGCGGCAAACGATCGAGAAGAGTGACCCGACGCTCCGCAGAGAGAGCGACGGAGACCCGCTTACCGATCCCCACGAGGCCGGACGTCGCCTGCTCAACGTAATTGGGGCGTGGCGCTGGCGTAACGGCGGTCAACAGATCACGTGGGAACTCGATGTGCCCGAGACCGGCCTGTATACGATAGGGCTTCGATTTGCCCAATGGTGGAGCCAGGGGCTGCCCTCGTATCGTAGAATAGAGATCGACGGACGCGTGCCTTTCCGCGAGCTGCAATCCTACACATTCCCCTTCGATCGCGACTGGCAGCTCGCCGTGCTATCGACACAAGACGATGAGCCATTCCAGTTCTACCTCACGGAAGGAACTCACACTCTCACAATGACGGTGCAGATGGGCGAAATCGTCGATGTCATTCACGCTATCGCAGACGACTCGCTTCTCGTGTCCAAGGTGGTGCGGCAGATCATCATGATCACGGGAAGCAACCCGGACCCAAACTACGACTACGACCTCGAAGACAGGATCCCGACCCTGCTCGATGATCTCGAAGCGTTGCGTTTGAGCATGGTGGAGAAGGTCGAAACTCTGACCCGTGCCGCCGGACGGCGTCCTCCGATGGCAAACAACTTCCTGACCATAGAAAACCAGCTTCGGGACATGATTCGGAACCCAAACCGGATTTCGCGGCAGCTGAATGACCTGGCGAACGCGCAGTCCAGTCTGGGAGCGTGGTATCTCAGTATTCAGGAGATGCCTCTCGCCGTCGACTGGATAACGCTTGCGGGCGAAGACCATCGGTTTGGACGCGTACGGTCCAACTTCTTCGAGAAACTGGTCGTGACGGTTAAGAACTTTTTTGTGTCGTTCACAAAGGACTACGACAGTGTTGGCAACGTGTTCGACGCAGAACGGGACGACTCCACGCTTCTCAACGTCTGGGTCTCTCGTGGAACGGAGTGGGCGGAGATTATCAAAGAGATGGCCGATGAGCAGTTCACCCGTGACACCGGAATCCTCGTGAACATGAACGTCTTACCGCCGAACCAGCTCAACGCCGGAGGTGGCGCCGGAGCACAACCGGTCAATGCGTTGATGCTTGCTATAGCCTCGGGACGAGCGCCGGACGTTGCTCTCGGCACCGCAACCACCTCGCCGGTGGAGTTTGCCATTCGAGACGCGGCACTCGACCTAACCCAGTTCGAAGACTACCACCAGGTCGCGGATCGTTTCCTTCCCGGCATCATGGCCCCTTTTGAGTACCGCGGCGGAGTATACGGCTTCCCTGAGACGATGGACTTTCGATTGCTGTTCTACCGCAAAGATATAATCCAGGAGCTCGGCATTCAGTTGCCCGACACCTGGACGGATGTCTACCAGCGGGTGCTTCCCGTGCTCTATCAGAATGGAATGCAGTTCTACTACGCCATCCCGTCGGAACTGGGAGCAATCGACCATAACTACGCGCCATTCCTGTATCAACACGGTGGCGACTTCTACCGGGACGGAGGAATGCGGTCGGCGTTGGACTCGCCGGAGGCGTTTCGGGCGTTCAAGGAGTACACCGAGCTCTACACCGCCTACGGTATTCCGATAGTGGCGAACTTCTACAACCGGATGCGAACCGGCGAAATACCGATCGGTGTGGGCACCTATGGGATATACATGCGCCTTGCCATTGCGGCTCCCGAGCTGGCGGGCCGCTGGGGAGTGGCTCCTTTCCCAGGCACGTTGCGGACCGACGGAACCGTCGACAGGACCGTGGGCGGTGTCGCGCAGCAGGCGTATGTGATCCTGGCGCAGACAGAGTACCCCGAGGAGTCGTGGGAGTTTATCAAGTGGTGGAGCAGTGCCCGGGTGCAGGAGCAGTTCGGCCGGGAGTTGGAGGCGCTGGTCGGCGCGGAAGCGCGCTGGAACACCGCCAACATCGAGGCCTTTGGGAGACTGGCGTGGAAGCGTGACGATCTGGCGATCATCCGCGACAGCTGGACCTGGGCTCGTGACATGCCGGTTGTTCTGGGCGGCTACTTTACGGGGAGGCACATCGTCAACGCCTGGAACCGGGTCGTACTCGGAACGACTCTGGTTCGAGATTCCGTGGAGCAGGCCGTGGAAGACATCAATCGGGAGCTTCGCATGAAACAGGAAGAGTACGGGATAGAGGAGCCGACCGAGGATGAGTAGCGCGGTACAGCAGTCCGGCACCGAGGCTGGTGCGGCCCCACAGAAAAAAACGGTGACTCCAATGCCTCCACCGCCCGTCGGCATCTATGGCCGTATCCGCAGGTTCTGGTCAAAGTATTGGGTGGCCTACTTGTTCCTTGCGCCGTTCCTAGTGTTCTTTCTCCTATTCCTGATCGCCCCGGTGCTTGTTGCCGCGATAACTAGCCTGACCAACTACAACATGCTGCAAAGCCCGTCGTGGCTGGGCCTAGACAACTACAAATTCCTGTTCATGGACGATGACGTCTTCCTGATCGCCCTCCGGAACACGCTGGTGTTTGCCCTCGTTACCGGTCCGGTGGGCTATGTCATGTCGTTCTTCTCGGCGTGGGTCATAAACCAGTTGCGTTTCAGAAATGTCTTTGCCCTGGCGTTTTACGCCCCGAGTATAACCAGCGCCATAGCAATGAGCGTGGTGTGGCTCTACTTCTTTTCCGGCGACCGATACGGGCTTATCAACAACGTACTTATCAATCTCGGGCTCTTAGATGAACCAACTATTTGGAACCAAGATCCCAACACGATCCTTCCGGTGATCATCATTATTGCCGTGTGGATGAGTATGGGCACCGGCTTCTTGGTCTTCATGGCAGGACTCCAGAACGTCCCGCGCCAGTACTACGAGGCGGCCGAGATTGACGGGGTCAAGAACAAGTTTCAACAGCTGTGGTACATCACGCTTCCGCTCGTCAAACCCCAGCTCTTGTTTGGCGCCGTCAACTCCATCGTCCTTTCATTTGGAGTGTTCGACATTGCCGTGTCGGTGGCAGGCATTCCGAGTCCGAACTACGCCGGCCACACCATGGTTACACATCTGTATGACTACGCCTTCATCCGGTTCCAGATGGGTTACTCCTCTGCGGTCGCGGTGATTCTGTTTGTGTTGACCTTTACACTCGGCAGGACCGCGTTTCGGGTTCTCGGCTCCAGGAATAGGAAGTAGAGGCACGTCGAATGGTATTGCTACGAAAGAGAATCCAGATCGGAAGCAAGCGGCTAACTATTAAGATCACGCCGGCATGGCTGTTTATCTATATCGTCATGATCGGTTTGGTGGCCTTCACCGCGCTTCCGTTGGTCTATATGGTCTCCACGGCCTTCAAGCCCATCGACGAGCTCTTTATCTTTCCTCCCCGGTTTCTTGTCAGACGCCCCACCACCGAGAATTTTGTGGACCTTGTTACTAGCCTGTCGAGCTCAACGGTCCCGTTTACTCGGTATATCTTCAATAGCCTTTTCACGACGGTTGTGACCGTTTTGCTTGCGGTGCTCGTGTCTTCTATGGGTGCATTTTCCTTGGTGAAATATCGCCCACCCGGTTCCAAAACCATATTCGCGATTGTTGTTGCGGCGCTCATGTTTAGTCCCCATGTAACCCAGATTCCCCGTTACCTCATTGTGAATGGCATGGGCCTGATCAACACCTACTGGGCGCTCATTCTGCCCAAGATAGCCGTGGCGTATAACTTCTTCTTGATGAAACAGTTCACCGAGCAAGTCCCCGACGAACAGCTCGAGGCCGCTCGCATCGACGGCGCGAACGAATTGGTGATCTTCTGGCGAATCGTGATGCCCGCGCTGAAGCCCGCATGGGCCACGCTCATGGTGCTCTCGTTTGTTGCCAACTGGAACGATTTTATAACGCCGCTGATTTTCACCACCAGCCAAGCGATGAAGACGCTGCCCTTAGCCTTGCACACCATTGCGGGAGGCGTGGCTGCCGCGAACATTGGACGTGCCGGCGCTGTGGCAGCGGCCACCTTTTGTATGACTGTGCCGACCGTTCTGATTTTCACGATCATGCAAAAACGGGTTATCGAAACCATGGCGCATTCAGGAATCAAGGGATGATAGCGGCCACTTGTTTTTTCCGGAACATGCGAAGCGGCTCGGCTTGTCGGACTGGCGGTCATTTGCGCCGGTTAGCCCTACCGTTGATCGTGCTGGTCGGCATAGTCGCGTTGCCGGGACCAGCACCGGTTTTCGGCCAAAACTACCCCTACGACTACGTTCTTTGGCGGGACGAGCCGTTGCCCATTCCTAAGGCGTACAACGTTGTGCGCGTAATCCGGTACTTGGGCCAGACAGGGGGGCTCAACCAAGCTCAGGACCTGTTTATTGACAACAGAGACAGGTTGTACGTGGCGGATACCGGTAACAACCGCGTGCTCCAACTAAGCTTGGAAGGTGAGGTCTTGGCTGTATTTGGAGGCGAGGAAGTCGAGTTCCGGCAACCACAAGGCGTATACGTGGACCAATACGGCGATATCCTCGTGGCCGACACCGGCAACGAACGGGTTGTGCACCTTTCTGCCGAGGGCGACTTCGTAGAGGAGCTAACCGCTCCCGTCTCGGATCTCCTCGGGGCCTTCTTTACCTTTGCACCTGCAAAGGTTTCTCTAAGCCCAACCGGCTACATCTACGTACTGCGCGGTCGGTCCATAATGACGATGGACGCTGGAAACTACTTTCGCGGCTACGTCGGACAGACGCATGTGGGCTTTAGCTTCCAGAGTTGGCTTGTCAGTGTGTTTGCCTCCGAAGAACAGAAGGACCGAATTCGGCAGAGACAGGCCGCGGACTACACGAATTTCACGATCGACGATAATGGCTTTATCTATGCGACCGCGCTTGATGAATCTCAGAACCAGATCAAAAAACTCAACACGTCTGGAGAGAACATCTACGTCGAACAGATGTTTGGAGAAGACTCCCACGACGAGCAGGGGCAGATAGTCCGACCTGCGTTTGTGGACATCACCGTGTCGGACGAGGGAATAATCTCCGCCCTCGAGCGAACCCAAGCCAAGGTCTACCAGTATGACCAAGAGGGTAACCTTCTTGCCGTCTTTGGTGGCCGCGGCGACAGAATGGGCAGGTTTACCGCTCCGACCTCCATCGCTGAGGACTCTGCCGGACGCCTGTACATACTCGATCGTAGTATGATTCAGGTCCTAGAGCCGACGCAGTTTATTACCGACGTGCATCGAGCGGTGAGCCTGTACTCGCAAGGACGTTATGCCGAGTCATTTGGAGTCTGGCAGGCAGTGCGTGAGGTAGATCAGAGCTACCCGCTTGCCTCCCGTGGGCTCGCAAAGGCGTTGTACAAACAAGGGCTTCTCAGCGAAGCGCTTGATCGCTACCGGTCCGCCCTGGACAAGGATGGCTACTCGGCGGTGTTTGCCGACTACCGCCACGAGGTGTTCCGCCGGTACTTCCCGTTTGTAGTGCTTGGCATTGTCGCTCTCGTTTTTGCCTTGGCCTGTGGCGTTCGGGCGCTCAAGCGGGCCTCCGGTTACGTGGCCGAAAGGGCCACAAAGAAAAAGGCGCTGTACCCTACCAAAGTTGATCCCCCGGCACACGTGAAGAAAAAAGAACCGACAGGCGGGCGCTCAGACAACGGCGACTCGCCGTCGGAATCGGCGGTGGCTGAGGAGGTAGCGTTGTGATCGCTGCAATCCGGTCGCGTTTTCGAGTCAACGAGCTTCTGGGTCTTACGGTCGGAGTAGTGTTCCATCCGGTCGAGTCGTTTAGTCTGATCCGCCGGTATCGTGACGAGTTCAGTTACCTGCCGGTAGCCCTAGTTCTGGCATTGGTATTCGGCGTCCGAATCATCGAGATATACGTTGTTCACTTTCCTCTCGCGGCCATCGATCCGGTGGACGCGAGCCTGCTCCTGGAGGTGGTTCGATTCTTCGTGCCGTTGGCAACGTGGGTCGTCGCGTCCTTCGCCGTAACCGCGATACTCGGTGGCGAAGCGCTTCCCTCCGAAATCCTTTTGGCCACGGCCTACTCGATGGTTCCGTACATCCTCATGACTCCGGTGATTGCGGTATTCTCGCGGGTGCTTTCCCGCAGCGAACTGGCCTTGTACACCGCGCTCAACGTGGCGATGTGGGTATGGGTCGGGCTGCTGTTCCTGACCGGTGTGCGAACGCTACACGGGTACTCAGTCAGAAAAACCCTCGCTATAACGCTGCTTACGATCGTAACGATGGCTCTCATCTGGGCGGTGCTCATCTTAATGTACGCCTTGACCGGTAACTTGCGGGCATTTGCTGAGGGAATCCTTCGGGAAGCGTGGGTGACCTTTTTCGGTTCGGCGGGTCGGCTATGAGTGGGCATGTAACACTACAGGCGATAGTGGTGGTTGCTCTGTTACAGGTGGGACCGGTCTACAGTGCGCCGGAGATCGTTCTGTCCGATGCTGTTACATACAACCGGGTTGGCGAGTCGGAATCGTTGGCCCTCTATTTCAATGATGATACCCGTTCCATCCTGGTTCGGGACCTTCGAAGCGGCACCGATTGGACGTCCCGCGTGGCCGACACGGAGCCCGCGTTTCAGAACGCCAACCCTCAGTGGAAGGCGCGAATGCAGTCGCTCTTTACCTTCAGCTATTTCGACCGCAGTCGCGACACCGGCAGCCGCAACCTTGGAGCTTCCCAGTCCGCATCCCATACAGTTGTCGTGTCTCGTTTGGAGAATGGGGTTCGGTTAGACTACAGCTTTGACGGGCTATCCCTGGCTTTGGCAGTAGAGATTACCGTGGACGGCTCGCAGATGATCTTTTCGATTCCGGACGATTCGGTTACCGAAACGGGACCAAACGGTTGGGTTACTGTGGAGCCATTGCCCTTTTTCGGCGCGGCTCCCGACGACGCAGTCGGGTACGCTGTCCTGCCGGATGGACCGGGCGCGCTGTACCACTTCAAGGACATTGTCGGAAGTTATGCATCGGAGTATGCAAGGATCCGGTGGCACGCCTACTCGCCGGCGGAAGTAGACCTACTCACGTATGACCAATATCAGACGGAGGGGTATCGGAACGCCTACATTCCGGCGTTCGGCATCCGCCTGGGTCAGTCCGCTTTTGCCGCGCTTGCCGACGGCGGGGGCGAGAACTCCTACGTCACGTTTACGCAGAGCGGCCAGGCCGTGGACCTTACCCGAGTTCATCCGGAATTGTTGTACAGGCATCAGTACGAGTTATTCCTGTCAGCCATTCGTGCCCAGGGAAACCTACCCGCGGGAATGACTCCTATCAAGTTTGACGCGGATCGGATCCCAGGGAACCGCAGCGTCAGGTACTTTTTTCTCGCAGGACCTGATGCAACCTATAGCGGAATGGCCGCAGTCCTCAGGCGCCACTATCTTGCCACAGGGGAGCTCCCTGAGGTGGATCTCGGCTCCGAGGTGCCTCTCGCCTTATCTGTTCTCGGCGGGGTAGTCGAGGAGCGGCTTTTGATTAACCGATACCTGCCAATGACGACGTTTAGGCAGGCGGGTGAGATGATTGATTTCCTCCGCGAGAACGGTGTTGGCGCCATCAGGATGAACCTGGTCGGATGGGTCCGTGGCGGATACGGCACATTCCCCACGCTCTGGCCGCCGGAGAGATCGCTGGGTGGGATCGCCGGCTTGAGTGAGCTTCTGGCGCACAACGCGGACAGAGGCGTGCTCACCTATGTTCAGGCTAACATGGTTGACGCGCTGCTCGAGAACGGAGGGTTCAACGCACGAACTCAGACAGTCAAAAAAGGAAACTCGCTACCGGTTACCGATGAGCTTCGCGAGCGTTTCCTCATCAACCCGCGCTACGCGGAGGAGCGACTCGAGGACCTCATAAGCCGCCTGCAGGGCTCGGGAGCCGCGGGCATAACCTTTGAACGGATCGGTGACATTGTCTATCAGGACTGCAATCAGCAGTATCCCCACCGACGTCGTGATACGATCGATGCTTGGGAACGGATGGTCGCTCAGTCAACGGAGCAGTTTGGCGGGGCTGCACTGCAGAGTGGTTTTCTCCAGCTGGCAGGCAAGGCAGATATCCTGTTCAACTTGCCCATGGAGGCTTCAGGCCTGATTGCTCTCGACGAGCAAGTTCCGTTCTACCAGATGATTCTGCACGGCAGCATCCACTACGGCTCGGTGCCAGGCAACCTTTTCTACGACAGAGCACGCCAGCTGCTCCAGTGGATCGAGTATGGGAGTGTTCCACACTACTACCTGACTGACCAAGGCTCGGAGCTCCTCCGTGACACAGACGTCAACTACTTGTTCAGCTCACAATTCTCCGATTGGTCCGATCAGGCGGTCGACGCCTACGCCAGGTTCAACCGCGAGCTCCGAGGCTTCTATAATCTGCCGATCACCGAGCATCTGCGTCTCAGCGAGACCGCCGTCCGACTGACCTTTGCCGACGGATCGCGGGTGTACCTCAACTACGCTGGCCACGACGTTGTGCTCGACGGCATACCGGTCGGTGCAACGGACTTTGCCGTGGCTCGCGCCCCGGTGGGAGGACTGTAGGCTATGGCACGACAACGAAAGCTCAACTACAAGAGGCAAAGAATCCTCGAAGCCTACGTGTTTGTTTCTCCGTTCATTGTTGGGTGTTTGGCCCTGTTCGTGTTTCCGCTTTTTATGGCGATCCGGGTGAGCCTAAGCGACATTACTCGCTTTTCCGGCTTCCAGATGACATGGACCGGGTTTGAGCACTACGCACGGGCTTTTGTCTACGACATCAACTTCCTACCGGGGTTCTTAGAGGTCGTTCAGTTGACCCTGATCAACACGCCGCTTATTGTCTTTTTTGCTCTGTTCTTTGCAGTTCTCATCAGCAAAAAGATCCGGTTTCGCGGCTTCTTTCGGACAGTGTTTTTTATCCCATTCCTTCTGGGAACAGGCTACATCATGCAGCAGCTTCTGGGGCAGGACGTCGACGAGCAGTCGCTGAGCGTTGCCCGAGGGATTCTGTTTCCGGAGGAGGTGGTTCTGTATCTGGGTCCCACAGTGTACACCGGTGTAAATGGATTCCTTACCAGAATCACTATTGTGCTATGGCGCCTGGGCGTGCAGGTCTTGCTGTTTCTTGCAGGGCTTCAGGGGATATCACCGTCCTTGTACGAGTCCGCACGAGTGGATGGAGCAACCGAGTGGGACACGTTTTGGAAGATCACGCTTCCGATGATCTCTCCGGTGATTCTCTTAAACGTCGTATACACGCTTGTCGACTCGTTTACCGACATCGAGAATCCTCTTTTGCAGTACATCCAGGAACGAGCCTTTCAGGCAACAGAGTTCGAGTATGCGGCGGCAATGAGCTGGATCTACTGCCTGTTTATCGTGCTGCTGCTTATAGTCGTCTTTGGTATCGCAAGGCGCAGAGTCTACGCAACAGGTGTGAGGTAGTTCACCATGGCTGGAATAGAAGAAACCCAACAGTTAGGATCGCTCCCGCGCGCTGGTCACAGAATAGCGGCGTTTTTTCGCAAGCGTCGCAATCCCCAAAAGGGATCGCTGCTCTACCGCCTTGGCGTCTACGTGCTGCTCCTTGATGTGGCGTACGTCTTCATTTTCCCCTTTCTCTACATGATCATCACCTCGCTAAAGTCACCGGTGGATTTGGCGGATTTCACCATCAACTGGATCCCCTCTACGTTGCACTGGGAAAACTACGCGATAGCAGCAGACGTCCTGGACTTCTGGCCACACTTCCGCAACTCGATTTTTATCACTGCGACGAGTGTGGTGGGACACCTATTGGCCTGCTCGTTTATCGGATACGGATTTGCTCGGTATAAGTTTCCGGGTAGGCGCTTGCTGTTTGGTATTGTGGTGCTCTCAATCATCGTGCCTATCCAGACATTGATTATTCCGATGTATATTCTATACTCTAATTTCAAGTGGATAGACACATACCTGCCTATCGTTCTGCCCACCTTTCTTGGATTTGGTTTGCGCGGGGGTTTGTATGTGTTTCTTTTTCGTCAATTCTTTCTTGGACTGCCGTACGAGTTGGAGGAAGCGGCACGACTCGACGGCTGTAGTTTCATTCGGATCTTCTGGAATATCGTGCTGCCCATCTCTCGGCCGGCCTTGCTTGTTGCGGCAGTTCTTGGCCTGGTGTGGCATTGGAACGACTACTTTGAGCCGTCTATCTACCTGACAAGTCGCGGCATCCTCCCACTGCCATCCATTCTGCCGAGTCTATACGAGGCGTTTCAGATCATTACCGAAGACACGGAGATGCTGGAAGAGATTTTGCGGTTCAATGACGCAGTTATCATGGCGGCCACATTCTTGGTCGTGCTGCCGGTGCTGATCATATACGCCGTGTTGCAGCGGTACTTTGTGCAGGGCGTCGAGCGTACCGGACTGGTGGGGTAGGAACAATGAATACGCTGAAATCTCAACTACTAAACGGAAAACCTTCGATCGGAACATGGATTCAGGTCGGCCACGCTGCGATCGCGGAGATTCTCGGCGACATGGGCTTCGACTGGATTGCCGTCGATTGCGAGCACACCGAGATTTCGGTCGCCGACTTCGCTTCCGTTGTGCGCGGCCTGTACGCGCGTGGGCCGGTGCCGCTTGCGCGCGTGCGAGAAAACGATACGCTTGCGATTCGCCAAGTGCTAGACGTTGGCGCCCAAGGCGTGATCGTCCCGCTGATCAGCTCCCGCGAAGATGCTGAGCGCGCCGTATCGGCGGCGCGGTTTCCGCCGGACGGAGTGCGTGGATTCGCCTACTTCCGGAGTAATGGTTACGGGTCGTCGTTTTCGTCCTATGTCGAGCAGGCGAACCAGGAGACCGTTGTGGTGGCCATGATCGAAACCAGTCGTGGCGTGGAAAGTATCGACGAGATTCTGTCTGTTGACGGGTTGGACGGGATTTTTATCGGTCCGTACGACCTCAGTGGCTCCTACGGTGTACCCGGTCAGACGGACCATGTGAAAGTCTTGGAGGCGCAGCAAAGGGTTGTACGGGCGTGCCGAGCGGCGGGAAAGCCTGCGGGTTTGCACTTGGTACAGCCAACGCCCGACGGAGTCCATTTCGCGCTACAGGGAGGGTTCACCTTTGTTGCACTTGGAATGGACACCGTATTTCTCCGAAGTGGTGCGCAGGGCGCGCTCGACGCCTTAGGCGCGGTAATGAAGGCTACATCAATGACCGACCCAATAGACGCGGTATGCAATGCGGTTGACGGACGGATACGAGATGGGCAGGCAAACCGATGACCGATCCACGTGCGGTAGAGACAGGGCATCAGATACCAAGTGAGAACTACTGCGATCAGCCATACGTGGTCGTGTTACCGGACGGCCACTGGTTATGCGTTCTGACCACCGGTCGCGGTCTGGAGAGCACACCCGGTCAGCACGTGGTGTCCACGATTAGCACCGATCACGGCCGAACCTGGTCCGATCTTATCGATATCGAGCCGGCGGGCGATCGGAAGACGTCCTGGGTTACAGCATTTCTGGTGCCTACCGGCCGCGTCTTCGCGGTCTACAATGTCGAACTAACCGACGAGTCTTCGCAGCACGGAGGCGCTCTTTGCTATCGGTACTCGGACGACGGGGGCAGGACCTGGAGTGAACAACGGTATCGGATTCCCATTCGCCAAACGCGGCACGACCGAGAGAACGTAACCGAGGGGCGCGAACAGTTCTTCTGGTGTATCGACAAGCCTGTCGTCACAAACAACGGCGTATACTTCGGAATACCCAAACTGCATGCTGGACGCCCGCAGGATGGAAGCGAAAGCTGGGTGCTGCACAGCGCGGACGTGCTAACGGTAGATGATCCGAACCGAATAGGCTGGACGCTGCTGCCCGACGGCGACGAGGGTATCTGGAACCGCGAGTTGGGCCGGACTCAGGAGGAGCAGAACCTCGAGTCTCTTAGCGACGGCTCTCTATACATGGTGCTTCGCACAGACATTGGCGTGATCGGCTATACCATCAGCCGCGACGGCGGCCACACCTGGACCGTTCCGGTACCGTTGACGTACCCCGACGGCCGGCCACTTCGCAACCCCCGGGCGTGCGCCAAGCTGGGCAAGACATCCGATGGAAGGTTCTTACTCTGGTTTCACAACAATGGATTTCCTGGTTGGGGGAACTCCGCTGTGCGCAATCCCGTCTGGATAAGCGGCGGTGTGGAGGTCGATGGCTCGATAGAGTGGTCGCAACCGGAGATACTCCTATACGCCTCCGACCCGACCGTGCGCGGCATGAGCTACCCAGACTTCATCGAACAGGACGGCCGTCACTGGGTCTCCGAAACCGAGAAGCTCGTGGCTCGTGTGCACGAGATTGATCCGGTTTTGCTGGAAGGTGCGTGGACCGAACGCGTGCAGCCTGGCAAGACTGTTTCGGTCATGGAAGGACTTCTGGTCGAGAAGGGTGACGAGCTCAACAACGGGGCGGCCTTCGCCATTCCAAAGCTCCCTTCGCTCCGTGACGGGGGTATCACCATCGAGCTCGTCATAAACGTCGACGATGGGCGACCCGGCCAACTCGTAGCCGGTTCATTCGGCCCGCGCCGGCGCGGCTTTCAGGTCACAACCTCCGAAGGAGGGGCGCTCGAGCTCTGTCTTGCCGACAATCGTCAACGGTGGTGGATAGACGTTATGGACGGACCAGATCCGTCGGCGAACGTGTCCTCACGTCGTGACTGGCGCTTTTGTACCGATCCCGGATTGTTAGGCCCCGGCCGTCCATTGCACGTTGTTTTTGTCGTGGACGGATTGGCCAAGGTGGTATCCGTTGTGGCCGACGGACTTCTGCTCGACGGCGGAGCCGAGCGGATCCAGGGGTGGTGGAGGCTCAATCCCTGGTTGGATGATATCAATGACGTCGGGGTCTGCACGGTCGCTCCCGACTTGTCCGGGAGTGTTACGCTGTTTCGGCTCTACGGGAGGCACCTTCGGACGGCCGAAGCGATACGGAACTATCGCGCGGTGCTGTCCGGTGTCAGAGAGATCTGATTACAACAATAGGCTGGCGATTGCGAGCAGCGCCGGGGACCACGCGAGTCGTCTGCCGGTGTAGCGAGGTTTCGAGATGGAGAATCGTTCACTGGCTCGCTCGGAGCGGTCCGGCGCGCCAAGGTGCCGCCATCGGCGCGTCAGGCCACCTGCGAACGCGCGCAACGGAGGCTACTCAACCGACTACCTCCACATCATCGACAACCTGCTGAGCCGGGGCGGTTCTTGCCGCGCACGTAGCGCGCGGCGTGGGCCGACCGGCACCGCCTTGTAGGGTGCCGGCCAGGGGCCGCGCCCCGGCGTCAAGCACCCGATAACCCCGGCAGAATGTATGGAGTTCCCCCGATTCCGTTGACACCCAAACTGCTTGTGACCGGGTCGATTCGTGGGGTATCAAGATACAACTTCCAATGGCGATAGTCGCGTAGCGGGCCACCTCGCGGGGCTTTTTCCACCGATCCTTCGTAAGTGCTCCACGAACCCATACCAATGTGGATCGGGCGTACGGAGAGTCTCCTATTCGAAAGTCCAGGGAATGCCGATCGTTGTGGCGTAATCTCGGATGGCCGGGAGAGGCAGGATGTCAAGGGCCACGGCATTTCGGTGTCGCGGAAGCGCTCCATGCAGCGAAGTACAAATCGCAGGCAATGCATGGGCTCTACTTCATTCGCGCCAGCGGTCCCGATGATGCTGTAGAGCTTCGCCGATACCCCGGCGCTATGTGCCTGATGGTGGAACAGCCAGTTTCGACGTTTGGACTAAACCGCTTCGCGGTATTCATGACAGATCTGATCTTGCACCGGTCAGCCTCTCACAAGACATGACGGGATCTCTGCTGGTGGTTGACTGGTTCATAGAACCGCTCCGCTGCGAGATGATAGAAGAGCTGCTTGCAGCAAATTTGTCCGGCAGAGGAGCAATCTATGACACCCCTTCGGCAACGCATGACTGAAGACATGCAAGTGCGGAATCTCTCACCGCATACACAGGACTCTTACGTGCGACAGGTGGCACAGTTCGCACGTTTTTTCGCCAAGTCTCCTGAGCGGCTCGGACCCGACGACATCCGCTCCTATCAGGTGTACTTGACGAATGAAAAGAAACTGGCGCCCGGTTCGATACTCATCGCCGTGGCAGCATTACGTTTTCTGTATCGTGTCACGCTTCACAAGGATTGGCTTTTCGATCAGGTCATTCCGGCACCCAAAAAACCCCAGACGTTACCGGTTGTTCTCAGCCCCGAGGAAGCACAGACCTTTCTCAGTTGCGTTCACCACG
>CAZFLD010000070.1:0-19805 GCA_964519835.1 uncultured Spirochaetales bacterium | reverse complement strand
CGGGCACCTGAAACCGGCAAATGCTCGAACCGGGAGGGGGTGTGAGAAATCGGGGTTAGATGTTCCGACCGGGGTCAATGGTCGAGGCAGGAGTACCAACGGTCGATGTTTGTGATTTACGCTCCAACTCCCCGGGGAGTATGGTGGCGACCCGGTATACGGTGATCATCTGCTGTGCATTTTGTGGACGATGTGTGCGGTGCCCAGGAGGCATTTCTCGCGGGATGGGTGACCCGGTGGATAGGGGAACCGTTCTCAAGCGTAGAACGAGGAAAGGAATGATTTCATGACGACTCCGGTATCGATGGCGCCTTTTTCGCTGCCGACAACGCATCGCGGTAGATAGCGTTACGCAAAGGGCTAGTATTGTTTGCCCGGGAGATGGTCGTGTTTTGCCCGGTGTGGATGGTAGAACCCCGGATGAAAAAGAAAGGAGAAAGCATTACGCCCATGAAAATCACCTCTTTCGAGACCTGGCATGTAAAGCGCGATAACGAGCTGTTCGACTCGGTGAGGCAAGGCCGCGCACCAATGCCTTGGGATATCGTTGTATTGCAGCTCGGCACCGATGAAGGCATTGTCGGCCAAGCAACGGCCATCGGCGCTCGCTCGGGAACCATCACAATGCAGTACCTGCAGGAGCTTATAGCTCCCGTTGTGCTTGGTCGCGATGTTCACGATCGTGAAGCCGTGTACCACGAGCTGTGGAATATTGATCGTCACATTACGTTTTTTCCCGTCTTCCTCCCGGGGCCCGTGGACGTGGCCCTCTACGACATAGCTGCGAAGGCAGCGGGCCTGCCGCTCTACAAGTACCTCGGGGCCTATCGTACCGCGCTGCCTGTATACGCCAGCAGCCTGTGGCACAAAAACGTTTTGGACTACGTGGAAGAGGCGCGCGCCTATGCGGCCAGGGGAATCCACGCCTACAAGGCCCATCCGCCCGGTCCCTCGACAAAGGATCGTGAGGTTCATCAGGCGCTGCGGGAGGCCCTTGGAGATACCGCGGTCCTAATGACCGATCCGGTGGCCGAATATACGGTGGAGGAGGCAATCGCCGTCGGCAGACAGCTCGAGCGCCTGGAGTACCGTTGGTTCGAAGAGCCCTTTCGAGACTTTGAGCTTGCAAAGTACAAAAAGCTCTGTGCCGCCCTGGACATTCCGATTGCCGCAACCGAAACAACACGCGGGGGTTCGTGGGGTGTAGCCCAGGCCATCGCCTTCGACGCGGTGGACATTGTGCGCGCGGACGTCTCGTGGAAACCCGGCGTTACCGGAACGATAAAGATCGCCGCCCTTGCCGAGGCCCACGGCATGCGCTGCGAGCTCCACACCACAACGATGGGTCCCATGGACATAGCCAACCTCCACGTGGCCTGTGCAATCAAAAACAGCGACTTTTTCGAGCTCTTTGCCCCGGAGGAGGTCTTCCGTTTTCCCATGAAGGACCCCTGGCCGATCGACGAGGCGGGCGTAATCCACGTTCCGGAGAAGCCGGGACTTGGAGTGGAGCTCGACTGGGATCTTATCGACAACGGGTGCGTGAGCCATGTCCGATCCACATAAGGGATGGACGGCACCGGCGCGTGTGATGCAGCCCAACGACTTCGATTTCGACTTGCGGCGTTCCCTGCTTGCCTCCCATCAGATCGGCGTGTCGAGCGGCTCGACGGTGGTGGGTTTTGTCGACGGCACCGTGTGTGGAATCGGTCCGTGGTTCTCACCCCCTTGGGCCATGCCTGACTTCACCGCCCTTGTAGACTGGAATGTAAACGGCGCCAAGATCGTGGACGAGGGGAGCCTGGCCAAGAAAGACGCCGGGCTTTTGTACGCGTCCGGAACTTGGTCCGTGGGAGCGATCACCCGTCGTGGCACCGTGCACCAATGGATCGAGGGGCGGCTTGTTTCGCTCGACGTGGAGAGTTGCCTGACGCCCTCGGCGGGTGAGCATGGCGTTGGTCTCGAGGTGCGCTTTTTTAATCGCGGACCGGACGCCGTGGTCGTGGCGCCGAGGCCACGGGTATCCCCCGGCGGCCCGGCGTTTGTGCCGCTTGAAAGCTGGAGTTTTGGGGTCCCGACGCCCGGCGACGCCGCCGAGATGGGTACCGGCGACAGGTGGCGCTCGTCGGCGGCACTCCTCGAGCTATCCGTCGACCGAGAATCGCGGTCGATTGGTCCGGGGACGGCGACAAGCTTTCGCTTACGCTTTGCCGTTACCGGCGCGACACGGGTTGCCGGCGCCGGCGCGGCAGGCACGCGAGGCGTTGCATCGCAACAGTCGGCGCCGGCGCTTCCGTTTTGTCCGCCGCGAATCGAGACCGACGCTCCCGGGCTCCAGGACTACTATCGCGGCGCGTGGGCAAGTGCCGTGGTCTGTTTTTGGGATCGCGATGATTTTGTCACTTCGCCCTTTGTCACAACCTGCGGCCTCGACGGGGGTGGAATCTGCTCCTACTTCTGGGACGTCCTCGGCTACTCGTCGGAGGCCCTTGCCCTCGTCGCACCGAAGGTCCTCAGGCGCCATATCGAGCTGTCCGCACAGGTGGATATCCACGCCCATTACGCCGTTGCCCCCGGTGGAGCGGGGGTCGGTCGCCACTACGCCTACAGCGCCCTTGCGATTGTCCGGGCGGTCTGGTCGCTGGCCTGTGTAGAGGGTCCTGATGCCCAGGTGCTCCGGGTGGCGCGCGCGGCCCTCGCGGCCATGGAGGAAACGGCCGCGGCGCGTGGGGGTGCCGACGAGTTTGCGCCGTTGCTGGACTTTGGGAGTCACGCGTCACTCCTGGAAATGCGCACCGTCGGCTACGAGCACGTCGTCCCGAGCCCAAACGCCGAGCGCGCCTGGAGCATGGAGCGGATCGCCGATCTTTCTGACCTTGTCGAGGGTGACTCCGGCGCGGCCGAAACCGACCGCCTCCGGCGCCGGGCGGCCGACATCTATCAGGCCATTGGCGACCGGTTGTGGGACGCCGACGCGGGATGGTTCCGGTGCCTGCATCCCGACGGTCACAGTGAGCTCGTGTATTCGGTGCAGATATTCGACGCGCTGCGTGCCGGGGCCTGTACCCCGGCAATGGCCGAGGCTGTCTTGAGTCATCTGCGCGACGGTGCCTTCCTCGGCGAGTACGGCGTGAGCAGTGTTTCTACGGAGGACGGCGTGCACTATGAAGTAAACGACCCGGACTGGTCCGGAGGGGGAGCATATACCGGTGACGGTCCGCAGCTGGTGCAGACCCTCTACGAACTAGGCCGACCAAAGCTCGCGTGGGATGTACTAAGACGACTTCTCTGGATGGGGCGACATATGCCGTACTATCCGCAGGAGGTCTACTGCGACCGCCCCGCGGCGCCGGATCACAAGCGGGCCAATATCATCAGCGGCTGCTGCGGTGCCGCGGCCGTCATCTACGGAATGCTCGGGATACGTCCGCGTCCCGATGGGAGCATCCTCTTCGCGCCCCGTGCGCCTCCCGGCTCGCGCCTTCACTTACGTGGGCTCCACGTGCACGGGATCGAGATCGATATCGAAGCGACCTCGGAGCACGCGAGGATTGTCGCGAACAGCCGCGAGTACCACATACCGCCGGACGACGAACTCGTCGTCCACACCAAGGAGATGCGTTTATGATCGATCTGCAGGATTCCCCGTTTTTCACTCCGTACACCCACCCTGAATCGGGGATCACCTCGCACGTCTTGGCAAAACGGGTGGCACCGGTGCAGGAGGCGTTCTACTTTGTAAACGCGTCTATGACGTGCGACGGGCGGTACCTCTGGTTCTACTGTGCGTTTCCGCCTTCCGGGAGCGAGCAGGCGGGGCGAACGCTTGGTGTTCTCGACTTCAAAACCGGCGAAGTCGTGCACTTTCCGGATACACAGTTCGGAGCCGCCTGTCCGCACGTCGACATCGACACCGCCGAGGTGTATTGGATTTCGGGACCGGTGCTCTGGAAGCGGAGCCCTGATCCGGCAACCGAGGCGAAGCCGGTAAACGAGCTACCCGCAGCGCTCATCGGCAGTCGTCGCCTGCTGCGGCCTACTACCCATCTGACGCGGTCGGCCGACGGAAAAGAGTTCTTTATCGATTTCCGCACCGAGCTTGGCTACTACTTCGGCAGCCTTCCCGTGGACGGAGGCGACTTCGAGCTGTGGTATCGCTTCGATCGAAATCACAATCATGCGCAGTTCAGCCCCACAGATCCGGACCAGATTCTTTTTGCCGAGGAGAATCATCCCGACCCGATAACCGGGATGTCGTTTCCTATTCGAAATCGGATGTGGCTCCTGCGTCGCGGCGGCGAGCCGAAACCGGTGTTCGACGAAATTACCAGAGTGAGCCATGAATGGTGGGACCCCGACGGCCGGCACGTGTGGTGCGTCCAGGGTAACGACACGTGGCGGGTACGATTAGCGGACGGCCACACCGAGAAGTTCGGTTTCCCGCGGCATTCGTGGCATTCCCACAGCAACGCAGACGGGAGCCTCATCGTCGGCGACTCACACGATGGCGAGTTCTACCGTGGTTGTGCGTCCACCGTACACTTTATGAACCGCAACACGGGCCGCACGGTGGTAGTCGCCGATAACCCCGAACGGCACGACTACGTCGGACGGAACTACCACATCGATCCGCACCCCCGTTTTGACGCCGATGAGCGGTTTGTAACGTTTAGCACCACGGTGCGCGGTACCGTAGACGTCGCCATCGTCCCGACCGAGTCGTTGCTCGATGCGACGAGGTGAAGCCCGCGGGGGGCACGGTGTTGTTAGGCCGCCGACTAGCCATACTCGTGTCGGTACTCGGTGGGGCTCACACCGGTGATGGCGCGGAACTGCGCCGCGAACTTCTGCGAGGATGCGTAGTGAAGCTCGAAGGCAATCTGTGTCACCGTCATGTCCGTGGAGCCGAGGAGCCGCTTCGCTTCGCGGAGACGCTCCTCGATCTGGAAGCGTTTCATCGACCGGCCCGTGTGGCGGCGGAAGAGGCGCGTGAGCTGCCGGTACGAGAGGCCGAGGTCGCGGACCTGGTCCTCCAGACTCACCGCCTCGTCGTAGATCGAGCCTTGAATACGACGGCGGAGCTGCTCGACGAGCCGGTCGCTCGTGGCATCCGACGCTCCTCGCCCGCCGCGAGCCTCCTCGTCGATGCAATGCAGCGCCACCGCTCGCCCGAGCATGGCCAGGGCGCGGGGGGTAAACGGTTGGGAAAACGAAAGGGCGAACTGCAGGAGTCCGGTCAGCTCGAGGAGCCACCGGTCGCCGCCGAGGCAAAACGAGTGACCCGATTGGTCGCCCAGGCCGGCCTCGTAGTCGAGGTAACAGAGCCCGGCGTAGCCGTCGCGCGGCGACGCCAGGGAAAAGCGGCTGCCCTTTCGCAGCACCAGAAAGCCGCCCGGCTCCAAGACCGCGGAGACGTGGCCTTTATCGTCCCGGGAAGCAAACTCGAGGGAACCGGAGGCGACAAATATCATCTGGAAGATATCGTAGCTCTCCGTGACAAACGAATAGCCGGGGGGCTGCGACTTCAAGGCGCTGAGATCGTGCATCCGTCCGGAATGGTACCATATTCGCGCCGCCTGTTTCCCGGAGGTTGATGGTATGTCTGAGATGACAAATCGAGAACGGATTCTCGCGCTTCTGCGCGGACAACAGCTGGATCGTGTACCCTTCGTCCAGTACGACCACATAATCCCAAACCATGAGGTGTGGGATGTCGTTGGTCGGGAAAAGGTGGGCCTGCTCCGCTGGACAACCGCGTACGCCGTCGAGCATCCAAGCTGCACCATCGATCAGTCGGAGGCCGTGGAAGACGGAATCCGCACGGTTCGGCGCACGCTTCACACGCCGAAGGGCGATCTCCATGAAACGGTGCAATACGAGCCGACCTACGGAGGGCGCTCGACCAAGGAGCACTACGTTAAGAGTGTTGAAGACTACGAGATCTACTTCTCGTACCTCGACGACATCACCGTTGTGCCCGACTCCCAACGCCTCGAGCGGGCGTTTGCCGAGTTGGGAGACGACGGGCTTCCCCACACGTGGATCGGCCGGACTCCGTATCAGAAACTCTGGATCGATGTTGTGGACATCTACGATCTCAGCGCCCATATGGTGGAGGCACCGGAGCTGGTCGAAACGGCGATAGAGAAACTGACTTCGTTTACGATCCGCAAGGCCGAGGCCACCTTGGAGCTCGAGCCACCCTTCCTGGTCCTCGGCGACAATATCACCGCGCCGATGATCGGCGAGGAGCGCTTCCGCAGGTACTGCCTCCCGATCTACAACACAATCTGTGATCTTATGGCGAGGAAGAGTATTCCCGTCGCGGTGCACATGGACGGAGATCTCAAGCCACTGTGGCCGGCGATCGCAGAGACAAAGATCCGCGCTATCGACTCGTTCTCGCCGCCGCCGGATAACGATACCCCGGCGGGGACCGCCGCCGAGCTGTGGCCCGACAAGGCGCTTATGCTCAATTTCCCGTCGTCGGTGCACATAAAACCTCCCGAGGAGGTCTATCGGGCGGCGATGCAGATACTCGAAGAGGCGGGACACACCGGACGGCTCCAGATCCAAATATCCGAAAACGTGCCGCCGGGTGTATTCCGGTCCAGCTACCCCGCGATCGTTAGGGCAATCCACGACTTCGGGAGGCCGTGACGAGACGGGGGACCGCCCGATTGATTCACGAACGAGGGGCCCGTCTTTGAGATGGCTTATCGTTTTTTTAAATGGGCCGCAATCTAAATAGCGCCGGATTGTTAAGAGTGTCGATCACGACGCCGGTGGCGTAATGGGCTCGTACGGTTGCTTGGAACACCGCCGTTACCCAAAGGTAACAGTAGAGGTGGTGCGTGCTCGTCGATAGGATGGCTTCACGATTCTCGTGCCAATCGCGCACCCGTCGAGCCGAGACCCGTGTGATCGCCTCCATGACCTCAGCGAACCGAGAGGGCAGCAGTTTGGAAAGCTCCAGAAGCAGCAACGCCCAGTCACCGTCTGTACACACCGTGCGATGCTCGTCCTCTGCTACGGTGTCCCAGTGAAGATCGAGAAGCCTCCGCATGAGCAGCTCGGGTTGTGGGTATGGGATTCGGCCGGCGTCGAATGTCGACAGCACATGGTACGCACAGCTGATCACCCGCCACGGCGGCGCATCGGCAGAACACCAGGTTTCCCGTGGCCTCCGTGGATCGAGCCGTTTTGCAGTTTCTTCTACAAACGTCGCGGCCCACTCCGGAGCGACCGCTCCGCTTGCAAGGAGCGGAATGGTCTGTCCGCATAGCTCCTTGTGTGTGCTCGTCCAATCGTGGCGTCTTATCCAGTCGCGCAGCGCCGACGGATGCTTCGGTGCGAGCGGGCCGGCGTTCGCCGGGACAGGTTCTCCAAGAAGACTGAGCGCACCGAGCACGGTGTGCACTGCGTGGCCGGGGCCGTCGTCGCCGTGGAACGAACCATCCGCGGCTTGATAGCTCAAGATGCGTTCGGCGGCGGACCTCTTTTGTCGACGTCCCCCGAAGGCCAATCCAAGCGCGGAGACGATGTTGACTGCGCCGGTCAGACCGTAAAGCGTCTCGACGTCATCTCGTTTATCGGCATAGCTAAATTCCTCTTTGTCACGCCGCCGCCACTCCAGCTCGGCGGCCACCGCCTCTCGCAGCTCCGCAATCGGCAGCACGGTTGTGCTGGTAGGCATATGCCGGGATTATATCATCGGGCCGCCGATCAAGGCAGTCGCGTACGCCTGTGGCTTTGCGCATCCCGCGTATTTTAGTGCCTGTTTCAAACGGCGTTTTGGGATACGCCCCAGCGAGGTGTCCAAAAAAGTACCGGCCAGTGGCCGCTTTGGAGTCGGCCGACGCATTCGGTCGGTATAGCCTGTACGTATGAACGCACGCGAAAGATTCGTTGAAACCATGCTGTTCGGTAAGCCGGACCGGGTTCCGCTCACGCCCGGCGGTGGCCGCCAATCGACTCGCGAGGCCTGGCATCGTCAGGGCCTTCCTGCAGATGTGGCTCCCGAAGACATTCCGTCGTACGCTTTCGAGACCCTCGGAAGCCCGTATAGCCGGCCCGAGGAAGGCCCGGGGTTTCCTATAAACGAGCGCATGATACCGGAGTTCGAGGAGAAGGTCATAGAGGTACGTGAGAATTCCCAGATCGTCCAGGACTGGAAGGGGAACATCTGCGAGATCGGCCTCGAGTTTGGTACGGAGCACCTTCGTGAGGCAATCGATTTTGTGACCCGCCGGTGGATCAAGTGTCCGGTCGAGTCGCGTGACGATTGGGAGGCGAAAAAACAACGCTACGATGCCCGCAATCCTCAGCGTTTGCCGGACGGTGCCGCCGAGCTCTCCTCCCACCTGGCCGACCGTACCTGGCCGGTAAGCTTTCACTTCTCGGGTCCCTTCTGGCAGATGCCTGATTGGCTCGGCTTCGAGCAGCTCTGCACCGCCTTCTACGATGACCCGGAGATGATCCGCGATATGGTCTCCTTCTGGACCGACTATGTCGCGGGGCTGCTCGAGCGGGGGTTCGAGTACTGCGTACCCGATGAAGTCCACCTTTCAGAGGACATGGCGTACAAGGCGTTCTCTATGATCTCTCCAGCCATGGCGCGTGAGTTTCTCATGCCCGCGTGGGCCGCCTGGGGCGAAGTAGTCCGCAGCCATGGGGTGCCGATTTACGCCATGGATTCAGACGGGTTTATCGGCGAGCTCATCCCACTTTGGATCGAGGCCGGCATCAACGCCTGCGACCCGATCGAAGTAGCGGCTCACAATGACATCGTTACGTTCCGCGAACGGTTTGGCACGCGCATGGCCTACCGCGGCGGCGTGGACAAACGGGCAATGGCCGCCGGGGGAGAAACCCTCTCTGCGGAGCTGGCGCGCATCGAGCCGGTGGTACGATCCGGCGGGTATGTCCCCTCGTGCGACCACGGTATTCCCGCCGACGTGTCCTGGCCGAACTATTTGGACTACGTGAGGGGGCTGGCCAAAATCACGGGGTGGTTGTAACGGTCGTTCGAAATGTCGTCACCTCGTTGGCGTGCCGCTTGAGCGTACCCGTACACCGCCGGGACCGCGCTGGTCAAGCCAACGCGTCGGGCAAGAAGTAGCGAATCGCGTTGCGCACACGGATACCGTCCACAGATGCGTCTTCCGCTCCGGCGTAGAGAAGGTGCGCCTCGGCAAGGCGCGGGCCGATCAGGTCTCGGAGGTAGCGGAGGTCGCTCACGTAGTCACGGCGGAATGTGGCGCTACTCTTCACTTCGAACGCTCGCAGCCGGTCTCCATCCGGGATGAGAAAGTCGACCTCGTGGCCGGTCTTGTCCCTGAAGAAGAAGATGCCTGGCCTGGTACCGCTGTTGAACGAGCGCTTGAGAAACTCGGAGAAGACGAGGTTCTCGAACAACGCTCCCCGCAGCGGGTGCAACTGTAGCTCCTGAGGCCTTCTGATACCCACGAGATGGCAGACAAGCCCGGCGTCGCAGAAGTAAAGCTTCGGCGTCTTGACCAGCCGCTTGCTCAGGTTCTGGAAAAATGGCTGCAGGCGAAAGATCACGTGCGATGCCTCCAAGACGGAGAGCCATCGTTCCACTGTCGCTTGGCTGATCCCCGCCTCAACCGACAGGTTCGCCTTGTTGAGGAGCCCGCCAACCCGTGCCGCACACAGTTGCAGGAATCGGTGGAACGTAGCCAGATCCTGAACTGCGCTGAGCTGTCGGACGTCGCGCTCCAGATACGTTGCCACGTAGCTCTCGTAGAGTTCAGCCGGCGGCGGTGAAGGGCGGCGTTCGTCGTAGAGCCGTGGATAACCTCCGGTCAAGAGTCTCGCTTCGAGCGATGATTCCAGGGGAGACGGCAGTTCCGGGATGCTCAGAGGCAGCAGGGTCAAGACGGAGGTACGCCCGGCCAGAGACTGAGAGACGTTGTCGTTTACCAGAAAGTTCTGACTTCCCGTCAGAACGAACAGGCCGTTTTCCTGACGGCGATCCGAGAGGACCTGGATCCACGAGAAGAGTTCGGGAAATCGTTGGGCCTCGTCGACTACTGCGGGTCGGCCCTTGTTCAGCATGCCGTCGAGAAACCCGTTGGGGTCCTCGCGGCACAGCGCCAGCGTCGATGGGCTCTCCAGGTTGGCATACGGCGCGTCTGGAAAGACCATCTGCGCAAGGGTCGTCTTCCCCGATTGGCGGGGGCCGGAAAGGTGGACGACGGGAAACCACTCCAGGTGACGTCTGAGAGTGGATGCCATGTCGCGGACGATCATCCCATGTCCTCCGGGAAGCTTGGTGCCTTCGTCGCCGGGGACGGCGCCCTGTAAGGCGCGCCCGCAGTCGTTCTCGCGGGACAATTATACCGCAGCGTGAAAGATTTGTCCGCATCTTCGAGACCGTCCTCGAAATCCGGGCTCGTAAACTGCGTACCCTGATTGGTGTTGCAAATCTCCGGCTTGCCATGCCGCATAAGACGCTGAATACGCTTTCCGTTGACTATCCAGCCCTCCAAACGGAGTCTGTACCGGAGTAAGCGATTTCACTGGGCTCGCACCATGCATGCGCGGCTGTCCAGGATTGGGGGGCCTGGAAACGGCAGCCCCGTCTGAAGGTAGCGAGCCTTGGTTGCAGTCGTAGGCGCACCGGCGGCCTACCGCGGCGGCGCGCGCCGGCCGAACTACTTGGACTACGTCACGGGCCCAGCGGAAATCACCGGGCGCTTGTAACCGCCGGTGGAAATGTCGTCACCTCGTTGGCGTTGGGTCTTAATAGGGATCCTGTCTGAATCGGAAGCCGTTTCGGTCGACTAGGAGCCTGCGGCGTACCCAACCGCTGCCAGTACCTTGTCTTTGTCGAGCGCCGGATGAGATGCAGAGATCTCTTCAACACTTTCTCCCGCTGCCAATCTCTCTACTATTGACTGTACCGTAACCCTTGTCCCGCCAATTACGGGTTTGCCAAGCACCGTCTCTGGACTGGTGGCAATCAGGTCGTTTTGATCCATTTCTGCATCCTCTCACGGTAGTCTACAATAAACTCCTCTGTGGCGCACGTCCAAGGCCGCTTGACTATAACCGAGCATGCCTCGGCCCGCGCCATCAAGCCAACGCCTCGGGCACATACTCGAGGGCCAGGGCGACGGCCTGGATGTAGAAGAAGGTGCCCACGTCGCGGAGGTACCACGGCGGCGCGTCGCTACCGGCGGGATGCACGACCTTCTCCAAAATCGATCCCTCGAGGTTCTTGTCCGAGGCGTTTACGAACTGCACGGAGCGACAGAAGGAGAGGGCCTTGCGTGCGGGTTCGAGCCACTGTTCATCTCCGAACTCTCGGACGAGCTCGAGCCAGAGGATGGCGGCGCAGGCAATCCCGCTTGTGGCGTGGCCGAAGGATGGGGTCTTGAACTCGGCGTCGGTGTGGCGGAAGAGTCCTCCGTCGTTGCGCATGGCGGAGACGTACCACTGTGCCGACCGCCGGGCGCACTCGAGGTAACGCTTGTCTCCCGTTTCCCGATAGAGCATCCACAACGGCCGCCCCCACCAGTAGGCGTGGCGGGGATGAATCAGGCCGGTGTCCCTGTCCGCGGGCGGGTAGGCGACCCAATTGCCCGACGGGTTCTCGTCGGCAAGAAGTCTGTCGGCGATCTTGACTGCAACCTGGGCCAGCTCGCTGCGTCCCGTCAAGCGGGCGCCGGTGAGATAGACTCCGTCGTCGATGAGAGGCCGACCCTTGATGTTCCAGTTGCGGGCACCAAAACGAGTGGGCTGAATGTTGCCCGTTTTTGGGTCGTAGTCATCGTGCATTAGCCCTTCCTCGGGCATAAATAGCTTGCCTGCGACCCAGTCCAACGCTTCTATCGCCGCGTCGGAGTACCGCTTCTCCCCGGTCGCGGCCGATAGGGCAAAGAGGCCGTCGAGGCTTTCCAGTGTTGCCGAGGTATTGACCGCCGGAGATCCGGCCTCATAGGAGAGGATGTGACCGTAGTCCTTGTGATCCTTCTCTCGAATCTGGTTTCGCAAGATAAAGTCGGCTCCGTCCCGCGCGGCGGCGAGGTAGTCTTCGCCGGCGAGGGGCGCCGCCATAGCCAGCGCCTTTACTCCCTGACCTCCGTGCCAGATGGGGCAGAACACATCCCAGGATTGCGAAGCGGTTGCATACTCGCCACGGAAGGAACCCCGCCAGTCGCTGTGCTCGGCGGCGTGGGGAAACCCTGTTTCCTCATACGGGCATTTTATGCTACGCACCTGACTTATGTTCGCCGACCAGTCGCAGGCACGCCGCAGCGAGTCGATCCACGCCTTCCGCGAAGTGTCCAATCTCGATCCTTCGTTCCAGAAACTCATCTGCTGTGCTCCTCCGCCAGCCACGTCTCCACCGCGAACTCGTCCGCGTCGGTCCACGGCGAGAGGGTAAGCGCGTCGGGATGGTCCCAGCCTGAGTAGACCCGGCTCATCAGCTCACGGTAGTCGCCGGCCTGAAGGTGCTCGCCGCGCCAGGAGGCGAAGGCGTTTTTGTTGTATTCGAGGACCTGCCGTGCCACCGCCGGGTAGTCCACAACCGTGCGCAGCTTTTTGTCCAACTCCGCCACGACCTCCGGATTATCCGCGGCGTAGTCATGGCACTCCGCGGGGTCGGAGTCGGGTGAGAAAAGCTGCGGCGCCAACCCGTCCCAGGCAACGTACTTCCACTCGCCCTGTCTAAACATAAAGCCGCTTGTGGGCGAAGTGGTGCCGTGGAACTCAGACAGCACCCAGTCGCGCCGACTGCCGACCCCGCCGCGGAGCTCGGGCACGAGGGACTCGCCGTCGAGGGGAATGCCGATGGGCGACTCAGTTGCCGGCGATCCGACAAGCTCGGCGAATGTCGGGTAGAGATCCACGAGGGAGGTGAGCGCGTCCACGCGCCTGCCCTTGGCAACGCCCGGTCCGGAAAACACAAGGGGGACCCGCGCCGACGGCTCGTAGAAGCTCATCTTGTAGAACTGTCGGTGCTCCATCGCCATCTCTCCGTGGTCGGAGGAAAAGACAACAATCGTGTCTTTGTCTATCGACGATTCACGAAGCGCGGAGAGGATCGTGCCGACCATCTCGTCGACCTCGGCGATCATGGCCATGTAGACCCGGCGGACGAGCTTGACCATCTCCTCGGAGAAACCGTGTCGCCAAGCCTTATGAACTCGCTGAAAGTGCTGCACGGGATGGACGGACTGGTCCACTGCCGGAATGTCTACCGCAGCCTCCGGGATACGGTCGAGGTAGTACCGCGAGGTTCGAAAGACCGGGTGGGGCTGGTTTAAACCGAGGTACAAAAAGAGCGGTGCACCGGAGCCGGCTCCATCGTTCTCCGCCCCACCGCCGGTCCCGGCGTGCGCGTGGATCGCCTCCACCGCCTGGTCCACGCGCGACCAGTCGTGCTTGCTCACCCGCTTCTCGTGACTTTCGTCGACAGTGGGTGCAGGCTCGTTGTAGGACGGGCGCATAGTTCCCGCCGGCCCCAGCCATGCCGTCACGCGAGCGCGAGCGGAGTGGGAGCCGGAGAGGTAGTCCTCTTTCCCAAAGCGGACCACCTCGTAGCCCGAGTCACCGAGGTGGTCGAAGAGAGTCTTGTCTTCCTCGAGCCCCTTGAAGTTGTTCCACCCCTCGCAGTGGTGGGTAAAGGTGCCGCTTAGCATCGATGCCCGGGAGGGACAGCAGATTGGATTGTTGCTGTAGCACCGGGTAAAGGTTGTGCCTTCCGCGGCCAGGGAGTCGATGTTGGGCGTGGCGTCGGCCATGGCAGGATGTCCCATGTAGCCGGCCAAGCGGCCGTCCATGCTGTCGGTGTGAATAAAGATAATGTTGCTCACGTCTTGCTCCTTTGGTGCAGGGTTGGTTGTGGCGCGCCGTGTCGCAACCGGCGGCATCAGCAGCGGCCTACCGGTGGCAGTCCTCCGGCTCGTCGTTTAGGATCCATCGGGCTCGCCGGCCCGCCTCCAGTGTGTCGTTTTGTGCGATCTCCGTTAGGGCTTCCCGCACGTCGGCCCGATCGCGGAGGTACTTAATGGTGGACACCGCCGTGGCGCGGACAAGCTCGTCGTCGTCGGCCGTGGCCTTGAGTAGGGTCGGCGCAAGGGCTTTGGGGTCCGGCCAGTGGGGCGCTAGCTCGGCCAGGCGGAAGAGCGCTCGCTGCCGGGCGCCGGGGTCGGAATCGCCCAACGCCGCCGTGGCGGCGGAGACGGTCGCCTCGACGGCGGATGTATCCGGTGCGGGTTTTGCCGGCATGCCGATGTAGATGTATCCGTCCCCAAAGTCCTGGGCGGGGAAGGGCGGCGGCTTTGGGACAAAAGCGATGGGGTTCTGTGCCTCGGCATCCTTGATGGAAAAGCGAATGGGTCCGGCGGGGGCGGTGGTGGCCGCCCCGGCCCCGGATGTGGCGGTGGTGGCGGTGGTGCCGGCCGCCGACGGGTGCCCCCCCGCCGCCGGCGACTTCGCGCCCTGCCTGATTAGCGTAGCTGTCGCCCCCGCGGCGAGCTCTATGGCAATGACTCCATCGCCCTCCGAGCCGCCCGAAGCCTCGGAGGTGGCCGGTTCGAGGTCAAAGGCGCCGCCAAAGGGGTTTGCCAAGCGGACGGTTGTCGTGTAGGCGGCACTTACCCGGACCCAATCGACCGTTTTGCCCACCATGGCGGCTGAAATCACCACGCCGCCTTCCACGCGGAGCCGGGAAAATTCTATGTCCTTCCAGTCGTCGGGAACGGCGCAGAAGAGGTGGATTGTGCCGTCGTCGCGGCGTTGTGCGAGCATCTCGGCCACCACGGCGCCGAAGGCAGGGAGCCCCGTTGTCTCCATGGCGATCCTTCCGCGATAGCCGGGGTTGTGGCACCATCCGCCGTGGGGCAGAAGCAGGTAGCGCAGCGTCGGGCTATAGAGGGTGTCGCGGACGGCGTTGCCGTTGCCGAGGCGCGCGTGACTCAAGAGGCTAAAGGTCTGGTTAAAGACGTTGAGCTCCGCGCCGCCCGCCTGCGCGGTAAGGATGCCGGCATGGTGGGGATCGCGGTTGCAGTAGAAGCGGGTGGAGACTTCCATGGTCTTCCGCGCGGCGTCCGCCAACTCGTGCTCAACATCGATCTCGCCTCCGGGGTAGACGCCGGTCATGACCGCCAAGTGGCAGCGCAGAGGATGGTCGTCCATGACCGACTCGGCGATCGCGCCGTCGGCGGCGATGGGGTAGGGGGCAAGGGCCTCTAAAGTGGCATGGTACCGAGTTACCTCGGGGCCTGATATGTCAAGCGCCTCGGCGGCGGCGATCAAATCCACGAGAAGCATGCGCACCAGGCCCCGACCAAAGGCCGACGCGGTGTTCCCGTGCTGCTCCGGTGATTCCGATGTGTCGTAGATTCGGCCGTCTTTGTCCTTCGCCAGCGTCCCCTCGATGTAGTCAAAGACGCTCTTGAGGAAGGGGTAGGCGATATCTCTGAGGAAGAGAAGGTCGCCGCTGTGGCGGAAGTACTGCCACATAAGCTTCGCGATCCAGGCCCCGGCCACGGTGAACTTCTCGCCGCGCTTCATCGAGGAGGCAAGACCGTGTTCCGGGTTGTCCACTCCCGTCCACGGCGGCCACACGAACTTCGGCATGGCCAGGCCCCGGTTTTTCTCCCCTTCGGCGAGGGCGTAGCGAGACGTTCCCGGTGGCAGGTCCGTCGAGCTTCCGGGGACAATCGCCTCCGCGGTGGTCTGCTCCAAGACCTCCTTGAGATCGCGGTAGAGCTCGAAGTAGGGACCCATTAGCTCGAGATGATTGGACGGCATGATGCCCCAGAGGCTCATCGGGTGCTGCGCGTCGGTCACGTACAGGTCACCCCACATACGCACCGGTTCATCGAAGCACCAAAGACCCATAAAGCTCGCCGGATACTGCGCCCGGTTTGTGATTGCGGTGATGTACGCGGAGAGGTACCACTCCTGCTCAAAAAACTCATCGGGAAGGCACACCGCCGATCGACCCCAAAACTCCGCCCACCACTCCTCGTGGTCGGCCTGATCCCACGGCCGCTCCAGAATGGCCGATGCTCGAGCGGCAAGGTCGACGCCGGAGGGAATCTTGTCCTTGTCGCTTTGCGCGTCGATCTCCGTAACAACAACAACGTCGTAGACAGTACGCCTCTCCTCCGTGACGGCCGGCGTGACCTCCACCCGGTACGATTGGCGGCCCAAGCGACGCTCGAGAACCTGGTGCGGGCCATCTATCTCGAGACGATCCATGGCAAAGTTGGATAGGTGAGGGAAGCTGTCCACGAGGCGCGGGTGGTCGATCTCGATCCTAAAACGATTCTCTTGGGCGTGGGCCGTGATGGTGGCGGTGATCTTCCAGGATTCGCGGACGGCGGTAACAAGGACACGTCCACGGGCCAAATCAAGTCGTTGCTCCACTGTGTCGCACTGCGTGAGCCAGGGGATGACGATATCGAGTTTTCCCGCGTGTATCCTTCCGCCGCGAATGCCGTTGTAGTGGTCCACGCCGGTGTTTCCGGTCCCGGGCCTCCCAACGTCGTACCACAAGTCCACCTTGTCCACGTAGACGTGAAGATCGGTGTCAAAGCAGACAACTCCGCCGATATCGCCGTTGCCAAAGGGAAGACCGTAAATCCAATCGCTGTTTTCACAAAGGTAGACGACATCGTGGCGCGACACGTGCCGGAGGTCGAACCGGCTTGGATGGCGTGCATCAATCGATGCATGAAACTCCTTCTCGTGCTCGGCGATGCCTGCGAAGAGTCGCCGTTCGTCTATCCAGTTGATCTCTTGTTTGCCTTGCATAGACTTGTTGCCTTGCATGAGTCATCGCCTCGTCGTAGAATCGAACTAGTTCAATTATGCACAAGCACAAGGAGCGTCGCAACATGGAGAAAGAGAAATCGCGGCCCAACTTTGTATTTATCATCGCCGACCAGCTTCGGGGCGATAGCCTCGGCTGTGCCGGGCACCCCGATGTACGGACGCCCGCCATCGATGCGCTTGCCGCCGACGGTGTTATGTTCGACAAGGCGTATAGCACCAATCCGATTTGCGTTCCCACAAGGGCCAGTCTGATCTCCGGCAACTACTCGCACAAGTGTACCGGCCGGAAGAACAACGGCGGCGCCCTCCGCGACGACCAGTATCGCCTACCGAAGCTCTTCTCGGATGCAGGTTATAGAACCCATGCCGTCGGAAAGCTTCACTATCTGCCCTACGCCGCGCCGGGGGAGGAGCGAACTACAAATGGCTTTCAATCCTGGCGGAGTGCCGAGTCTGGCCGAGTACTCAAACAGTACGACAGAGAGGGGCGACTGCGAGGAGTGGAGGACTACTTCGACTACCTCTCGGACGTGGGGTGGCACGGGTTCACCCGCGCCCATGGGGTGGGAAACAACGACATTCACCCGGCCGTAAACCCGCTGCCGGAGGCCCATCAGGTGGACGCGTGGGTGGCCGGAGAGGCGGTGCAGTTCCTGGATTCGGCGGGGCGAGGGGCGAAAGCTGCTTCCGCCGACGGCGGGCGGCCCTTTTTTCTCCACGTCGGCTTCCCAAAACCCCATTCGCCCTTCGACCCTCCCGCACGCCTGGCCGCCGCATACGATCCGCGTTGTATCCAGCGGCCTGCGATCAACCGCGATGGCGCGGCGCGGACGCCGTCGTCACTCGAAAGCGCGTTTGAGCACGGACAAGGCTACCTCTCTCCCGAGGCAATCCAGGTCATGCGCGCCTACTACTACGGGCTTATTTCTTTTCAGGATGAACAGGTGGCCCGAGTCTTCGAGGCGCTCAAGCGCAACGGACTCTGGGAGAACACGGTGGTGGTCTTCACCGCCGACCACGGAGAGATGCTCGGAGACTTCGGCTTCCATTTCAAGTCGGCCATGTACGAGGGGAGCGCCCGGGTGCCGCTTATCGTGCGGGTTCCCACGACGGTGACCCGTGGATCGTCCCACCGCGCTCTCTTTAAAGGCGGTGGCAAAAACGGCCGTGGCGTGGCCGGTGGATCAGGCCGGGCGGCCGCCTCCGGCGGCGGGGGCCAAGACGGTCACGCCGCTTCCGACGGCGGACGATTCCCACAACAAAGCAGCATGCTGGTGGGGCTGCCGGACCTCATGCCGACGATGTGTGACTACGCCGGAATCACCTTGGACCGCGAGGTGGACGGCATAAGCCTCGCGCCCGAGATCGACGCCCGGGCCGCGGGGGCTGCCGCCGGCGCCGAGGCGCCGGGAAACGCCCAAGGCGGGGGTGCGACCAACTCGGACAGCCGACGCAGCGCCGGGCGCGAAACCCTCGTGAGCTACAGTCTGGATTCGCCGCGGCAAACGGCGATGATCACCGACGGACGGTTTAAGTACATCTACAACGAGGCCGGGGCGGTGGAGGAGCTCTACGACCTTGCCGACGATCCGGCAGAAGAGTGGAACCTCGCCGCAGACAAGCAGTATCAGGGTCGCCGAGCCGAGCTCAAGCGGGAGCTTATCTCGTGGGCGCGAGAGAACGGAGACGAGCAGCTCCTCGACGGGGATACGCTTCGTGAGGCGCCGCCGTTGAGCCCCGAGCAGCTGAGTTTCAACGTCAATCGGATGGGGTGGCGCTGGTACTAAGGATAGGCGATACCGGCACTAAGAAAGCGTGGCGCCGGCGCCGAGGTTTGGAATCATACGGACGCGGCGCACGCCCGCGGGCATCGCCGTGGGATCGCCGATCCAGGAGATAATCCGGTCGTAGAATCCCGGCTCCGGGTCGCCGATATAGTCGAGCGCGCCGTAGCCCGGGAGCTCCGAAAAGCGCGAGCCCCAGTAGAGAGTCTTGACCGACTCTCCCAGGGCAATGCCGTTCCGTTCGGTCGCGTGGCGAAGGCCGGCCATGTCTCGAAAGCTTGCTACCCACACGCCCACCGGCTGTGCCGGCCGACCGCCGGCCAAGCGTGCAACATCTATCGAGGAGAACTGCTTGGTTTTTGCCCCGGCGCCCCTCCTGCTATCTTCCGACAGTAAACGATTGGCCGATCGGCCATGGATCCCGGCAAGGTAGTACCGATTTCGGCTCTCCGGAGCATCCGCCCCCAGGTTGAGCGTTACCACGCGCATGCCGGCCGGCGCTGCCGTAAGGCCGTCGACAAATCCATCGTACTTGGGACCGGCCGGGACACCGGCAAAGGCCAGGCTTCGACAGCCGGCCGAGAGGAGTATTCCCACAGCATCTTTGCCCGCTTGGTAGCGATCGAAGTAGAGGCAGGGGCCCGATGGACGAAAGCTTGGTCGTCGTGAGCCGTCGGGATCGATAATAAGGTAGGGCATGTGGTGCTCTTCCAGGCGCGCGCGGAGCTGTGGATAGCGGCCGGCTACCAGGAGGTATGCGTCCGCCGGCGCGTGGAAGATATCGACCTCGCTTTCTGTCGCCACGTACTGAACGGTGGAGGCGTAGTCCGCCTTGCGAAGCGCTCGTACCAGCTCCCGTGTCACCGCCGAAACCAAGTTGGTGGTAAGCTCCGGCAAGACGATGGAGACAAATCCCGTCCGATTGGCCTGCATTTTGCGCGCCCACGGATTTGCCGAGAATCCGAACTCGAGGGCCTTCTTCTGCACGTACTCCCGGGTTGACTCCTTGATTCGTGGGGAATCGCGGAGCGCCTCGGAGACCGTGCCGGCGGAGAGCCCGATTTTCGCGGCGAGTTGCTTGAGGGTAAGTCGCTTTGCTGTCACGGTGTCGCCGCCTGTATCCTACGCCGGTGCCGGTCGCGCGTCTACGGGTGCACGACAATTTCGTTTAACGCCACCGATTTAGGCTCTCTGCCGTTGGTC
>CAZFLD010000069.1:0-22138 GCA_964519835.1 uncultured Spirochaetales bacterium | reverse complement strand
ATTATACCAGTTCAGGGAGGCCTTTTCTATCCCCCGTGTGAGATATTGGGGTTAGCCGATAACACCGGAGGCGAGTCGCCAGGTCTTTGTATCACGGACTCGCACTAGTTCTGGGGATCGAAAATAAGCTCGGGAGCGGCAACCAGTACGCGGCCGATGTCGCGGCCTGATTCCACCGTTTCGACGACGAGGTGATCGGGCGAAAAGCCGAGGGTCATGACGATATCCGAGTCCGCCGGCGGCAGCGTCTCCAGAAAGAAATCGACAAAAATCTGCTGCCACTCTTCGGTGGAAAAAACAAAGCCGTTGTCGGCTGTTTCGTTTGTGTACTTCCGGTTGGCGCTGCCGAGAACGGGCTTGGTCTCGCCCATCACGCCAAAAAGGCGCGCGCGATACGCGTTTGCCACAACCGGGGTTACCAAGCCGTCCGGCGTGGCCTTGACCCAGAGGGAGAATCGGTACTTGCCGCGCAGGAAGGGAAGGTCCGCCGTTGCGGCAGATAGCGGTATCTCGAGAGACATGCGCGGCTGAATATCGGCGCGATAGAACCGCAGATTGTCCATGTGCCCCAGTATTCTATCGGCGCCTTGCTTCACCGTACCTATCGAAAAATAGTGCCCCGAGGCGTCGTTGGGAACGGTGAGAAGATTCTCTTCGCCGGTTTCACCGGGAAAACTGCGTTGCAGAAATGGGTCGTCTTCGACCGGGATTTCTATGGCCATTTCCTGCCCAAGACTGTGGACGGTGCCGTTGGTGCCGTCCACGTTGTCGTTGTACTCTACAAAAAACTCACGCACCTCGTCGGCAACGTTGAAGTCGAACCGCAGCCCGTAGGAAGCGTTCTCTATCCACTTGTCTAATATACCAAAACCGGTATCGCGCAGATTGTATGAGACACGGGCAAAGTCCGCCGCCGGTTTGTCAATGGCCAGCGTCCGTCCATCTATAATCGGCTCAGTCTCCAATTCGACGATGTTGCCGTCGGCCCCATTCGACTCACTCCAACCCGGTGGAAGGTCGCCAACCGTTCCTACCTCGAAGTCGCCGTTGCCGTAGAGGTTGGGTATTTCGACCATCCGCACCGATGCATCCGAGCCTGCGACGCCGGCCGGACCGGTCTGGCCGGCCGGAGTGGTGAGCTCGATGTAATTGAAGCTGCCGGAAACGTCGGCTACCGTGACGCCGTGCTCGGCAGTCCAGTCATCACTCCAGTCGGCGCCGTCGCTTATGCCCCAGGCATCGAATAGATTTACCCCCCGGTACTCGGGGAATGGATCCGTTGTGCCGACGTCACACGAGGTGAGGACAACAATGGTAGTAGCCGCCAAGACACAATAAGCTGCGGCAGCGCGGACAATTCGCATACATAGAGTGTAGCATCGGGATGTGAGCTTATCCACGCCCGGCGCCCGTCGGGGACTACAGTGCCTCGAGTACCTCGTCGGCGTGTGCCGCGGTATTCACCTTGTTCCAAACCTTTTTTACAACGCCGTTTTTGTCGACGAGAAAGCTGTAGCGCATGATGCCTTCGTAGGTCTTCCCGTACATCGACTTTTCACCCCAGGCGCCGAAAGACTTTATGACCTCTCTGTCCGGGTCACTCAGAAGGTAAAACGGCAAATTGTATTTTGTTTTGAAGTTGGTATGGGACTTTTGTGAGTCCGCACTAATGCCGATAACAACGGCGTTTTTTGCCTGAATCTGCTCGTAGCCGTCGCGCAGTGAACACGCTTCCTTTGTGCAGCCCGGCGTGTTGTCCTTTGGGTAAAAGTACACCAACACGGACTTGCCTTTGAAATCCGATAAACTCACCTTGTTGCCGGCGTGATCCGGTAGCGTAAACTCAGGTGCCTTTGATCCTTCTGTGAGCATATTATTCCTTCCGAGAAAAGATATCGTTGAAGATCTTCTCCGCGTCTTTGCGGACGGTTTCAAAGCCCTTGGAAAGGTTGCCCATTGCCTTTGCAAGGGGATCTTCCGATCGCTCAAAGTCCTCTTGATAGGCCTTCGAAGCCTCGTCGAACTCCTTGCGGATGTCCGCCTGCTCTTCTTGGTCCCGGCGGGCGTAGGTCCCGTCGAGGATTGAGCCGTACTCGCCGTCTTCCGCCCAATGGTGTATCTCCCGCAGTCGAAGCACCGGAAAGGGGTGGGATTGGCCGATGAGGTTAAATAGCTTTGTTACGCCGTCGAGTAAGTCGCCGCCGCGGTCGTATTCTTCGGCCTGGGCAAAAAACTCGTCAATATTCATCTGATCTATGTCGCCGCCGCCGGCAAGCTTCATCAAGGTTGTGTAGGCAATAGGGGGTTGCTGTGTTACCAAGAGACCCGCTCGATCCGCGGAAAGCTCGCTTTTTCGGTCCCACTCTCGAAGCGCTGCGATAATTCCCTGAAGGATTATGGCGCTGACCGGGATCTGCAGGAAAATGATCGACAGATTCACGAGCAGCCACAAGAGCGTCTTGTATAGCACGTGGCCGCTTAAAATGTGCGCAAGCTCATGTGCTACTACACCGAGGGTTTCCTGGTTGTCGAGCGTCTTTAGGATGCTCGAGTTAACCACGATAAATGGCTTTTTCACGCCGATTGCGCCGGCATTGAGTACCGGATTCTGGGTGACGTACAGCTCGGGCACTTCGGGTGCGTCTAGTACTCGACACGCTTCCTCAAGCATCTCGTGCATTTCGGGAAACTGTTTCTCGGATACCCGAACCGACGATGAAAGAAACAAAAAGCGGAGTGACTTTTCGCCGGTGAGCCCGATCAAGAACTTAATGACCTCGTTTAGGCCGGGCACCTGCTTGAGGGCCGTCAGCGCGGCGCGGTCGGCGGGGTGTTCCCAAGCGCGCGTGCTGATATTGGTGAAATAGCGTCTTTCCATGCTCTATAGTGTACGCTCTCCCCGGCGCGACGGCAACGTCGAGTCCCCTCTGGGAAGATATTGCAACAAACTGCGGCCCCGGCGACTATAGGCTCGTGATCTCCGTTGTGATTCCTACATACAACCGCGCGGCACTTGTCATGGAAGCGCTGCACTCGGTACTGGAGCAGTCGGTATTGCCCCAGGAGGTCATCGTTGTGGACGACGGTTCCACCGACGAGACGGCCACGCGTGTGTCGCTGCTCGCACGGGCTCGGCCGGAAGTCCGGCTTCTGCGAATCGAGCATACGGGGCGGCCGGGCGCCGCACGCAACCGCGGAGTTTCAGTCGCACGTGGCGAGTGGATCGCCTTTTTGGATTCCGATGATCTTTGGACGTCCAAGAAGATCGAGACGGCGGCCGCCGCGATCCACGAGGTCGACGCTCCGCTGATTCACACCCGAGAGCTCTGGCTTCGGGACGGAAAAACTATCAGTCAAAGAGGGCAGAATCACCGGCGAGAGGGTGACGTTTTTTTCGACTCGTTGCACAAGTGTATTATCGGTCCATCCACGACAATCATCCGCCGAGACCTGCTTTTGGCAACCGGCGGCTTTAGGGAGGATATGGAGGTAGCCGAGGACTATGAGCTTTGGCTGAGGATCACGGCCCGGCACCGCGTTGTATATGTCGACGAGCCGCTTACCATAAAACGTGCCGGTCACGGCAACCAGCTGTCCGAGAAGTACGGTCATATCGAGGGCTTTCGTATCGCCGCGCTCCGACCTCTTGTGGATGCCGGCTACTTTGACGCGGCGCCGGCTTGGGCGGCAAGCACCACGCGTGCCCATGCCCATGCCAATACGGGGCCGCGCCGAGGGAGCGCCGGTACGGCGGCCGACGCCCAAAAGGACGCCCCCGCCGACAACCCCGCCCCCGCCGACAACCCCGGCCGCGCCGCCGCCGCCCGCGCCGCCGCCGGCCGCGCCGTTTTGGCTGAGAAGTGCCGAATCTACGCAGCCGGCGCCGAGAAGCGTGGCCGCCCCGCGGAGGCCGCCCACTACCGCGCTCTGTCTGAGCGGTACTCGGCATAGGCGGCGACCCCACCCAAACCGCTATAGGCGGCGCCTCTCCTCGGGCTGCAAACGCCGGTGTCGTTGCCACCAACCGCCTCGTTGCGGTATATAGGAGAGGTGCCTGCCTATATTGTTTTTCCAAACTGGGTTCAAGAAGAGATCATTCCGGGCCTGCCTTTTCGCTGGTACGGCCTTATGTACCTTGTGGCGTTTGCACTCACCTACGTGTTGTTTCGCTACCAGGTCAAAAAGCGGGAGATCGATGTCGACAAAGACACGGTCCTCACCTTCTTTTTTTGGGGCATTATCGGTCTTTTGATCGGAGCCCGTATCTTTGCGACCCTCTTTTTTAGCGGTACGGACCTCTACTGGCGCCGGCCCTGGTTGATCTTCTGGCCGTTTAACGAGCAGGGTCAGTTTACGGGCTTTCAGGGAATGAACTACTACGGCGGCCTTGTAGGTGCCGTGGTTGGGTTTGTGATCTACGCCAAGCGCCAAAAGCTGCCCATCTTGGACTGGGGAGACATGCTTGTTGCCGGTATACCTCTGGCCTACACGTTTGGCCGGCTCGGCAACTTTATTAACGGCGAGCTCTTTGGCCGAGTCACCACGGCGTCGTGGGGAGTTGTCTTCCCTCACGCTCGCAGGTTCCCGGCCGCCGAGGGTTGGGTACAGGAGAAGGCCGCCGAGGTGGGCATGGACATCTCCGAAATGACGATGGTCAACCTGCCCCGCCATCCGACCCAGCTCTATGAGGCCATCACGGAAGGGATTGTCTCGTGGCTCGTGATTTGGTTTATCCTCAGGAAGCGCAAGCCGTTTGATGGTTTTTTGGTAGCGATCTACACGTTGAGCTACGGCGTGTTTCGTTTTGTTATCGACTACTTCCGCATGCCCCTGTCAGGGGACTTTGCCATGCGTCTCTCGCCGATAGAGAACCCGCCGTATCTGCTTTTGACGCCGTGGAACGTTATCATGAGCCAGTTCTACTCCTTTGCCATGATTGTCGCGGGTGTGGTTCTGCTCCTGGTTTTCAAGGCGCATCACGACAAACAGAGCCGCTTGGCGGCCGAGCCGGAGGCGCCCAAAAACGCCGGACGCAAGCTGAGGAAGAAGCTACGCGGATGATCTTTGGTTCCATGTATGAGTACGATGGCCACAGGCCGACAATCGGTCTCGATGTGTTTGTTGCGCCGACCGCGGTACTCAGCGGTGACCTGGTAATCGGCGACCAGTCGAGCCTTTGGTACCAGGCCGTGGCGCGCGCCGATGTCCACTACATCCGCATCGGCGCTCGTACCAACATCCAGGACGGCTGTGTTCTTCATGTGACCCACGATACCCATCCGCTAGTTATTGGTGACGAGGTGACCGTTGGACACCAGGCCTGCCTGCACGGATGCACGGTTGGCAATCGCTGCCTCGTGGGCATCGGTGCGCGAGTCCTCGACGGCGCCGTCCTCGAGGACGAGTGTCTGGTGGCGGCAGGCGCTCTTGTTCCTCCGGGATTCCGCGTCCCCGCCCGCAGCCTTGTGATGGGCATGCCGGCAAAGGTGGTTCGCACACTCACTCCGGAGCAGATCACGGACCTCGCGGCCTCCGCGGATCGCTATGTGCAGTACGCACGGGTTACGGCCGCCGGCCTAAAGCAGCGGTCAACCCCCGATTGGAATCCCAAGCAAGCACAGGATTCCTAGCAAAACAATCGTGAATTGCCGTCGTATCTCGCTTGTGGCTATAATTGGAAGAGCTTTTTAAGAGAAGAGGTGGAGTATTGGCTGACAACACAAAGACCCCGATTACGGTAGCTCGCGGAGACGGCATCGGTCCGGAGATCATGGACGCGACCCTTCACATTTTGCAGGCCGCCGGGGCCGGCTTAGACATAGAAGAGATCGAGATCGGCGAGGACGTCTATAATCGAGGAATCTCCTCCGGCATCGAACCCAGCGCGTGGGAAAGCCTGCGCCGAACCAAGGTGTTTTTGAAGGCGCCGATCACCACACCGCAAGGCGGCGGCGTAAAGAGCCTCAACGTTACCACTCGTAAGACCCTCGGCCTCTACGCGAATGTCAGGCCTTGCGTCGCATATCATCCCTTTGTGCAGACCAAACATCCCGGTATGAACGTGGTTATTGTCCGCGAGAACGAAGAAGACCTCTACGCGGGAATCGAGCATCAGCAGACTCCGGAGGTTGCCCAGTGCCTCAAGCTTATCTCCCGTCCCGGTAGTGAGCGGATTGTCCGGTACGCCTTTGAGTACGCGCGAGCGAACAAGCGCGAGAAGGTTACCTGCTTCACCAAAGACAACATTATGAAGATCACCGATGGTCTCTTTCACAAGGTCTTTGACGAAGTCGCCGCCGAGTATACGGATATCGAGAACGAGCACTGGATTGTCGACATCGGAGCCGCGAAACTCGCCGATACTCCCGATCGTTTTGACGTGGTTGTGATGCCGAACCTCTACGGCGACATTCTCTCCGACGTGACTGCCCAGATCGCGGGTTCCGTCGGCTTGGCCGGCTCCGCGAACATCGGTGAGGACTACGCCATGTTCGAGGCTATTCACGGTTCGGCGCCCCGGCGCGCAGGGCAGAACATGGCCAATCCCTCGGGCCTACTGCTTGGCGCCGTTATGATGCTTGTCCACATCAACCAATCGGAAACCGCCGAACGGGTTCACAACGCGTGGCTTCGCACCATCGAAGAGGGCATCCACACCTACGACATCTTCCGCGACGAGGTGAGTAAGCAAAAGGTCGGTACCCGACAGTTCGCCGAGGCCGTCGCCGAACGAATGGGAAAGATGCCGGAAACCCTGCCGCCCGTCTCGTATGCCAAAACCGAGCGGCAGAACCTCAAGTACCAGGACAAGTTTGTGCGCCCCACCAAGAAAGAGATCATCGGCGTCGATGTCTTTATAGACAAAAAGGACATTACTCCCGACGGGCTCGGTGACGCGCTCCTCGAGGTAAGCGATGACCGACTAGAAATCGCAATGATCAGCAACCGAGGACAAAAGGTCTGGCCCGAGGGCTTTCCCGAGACCTTCTGCACCGACCACTGGCGGTGTCGATTCTACGGTCAGCAGGGCGTGGTTACCCACCGCGATATTATCAACCTGCTCGATCGGATTGAGAAAGCAGGACACGACTTTATAAAGATCGAGGAACTGATAGCTTTCGACGGAAAAAAGATGTTCGCCCTCGGTCAAGGCGAGAACCTCGCGAAGTAGGCCGTCTTTACCGTCATCGGAACGACTCGGCCATAAGATGGATCCGGTCTTCCTGAATCCGGTCGATGCTTTTGTTCAGTCGCGCGACGCGCTTCATAACAAACCTGTCCATCAGGCCAAGCTTCTCGAACTCCACAGCGCCGCCGAAAGTGTCCTTGACTCCGGCGTGCGCTACAAGTGTTGCTGGAAAAGCGGACTGAAGCTCGGCATCCGCCTCCGGACCGGCTCGGAAACAACAGATAAACAGACCGAGCCTCTTGTACGTCAACAGGTCACTATTGTGCTCGCAGAACTCGAAGACCGGTTTGAGGATCCTACCGCCGTAGATGGGTCCGCCGACAACAACGGCGTCATAGCTCTCCACGTTAGGACGTCGATCCGCTCCAAGATCCAAAACGGTTGCATCCGTACCGATTGATGTTGCAAGCAACTTCGCGCAGCGTTCCGTCGCGCCGTACTTACTGGCAAACACAACTGCCGTTTTCACTGCGAGCCCCCGTCCGATGCGCCGGATTGGTCTGCCGTCGACCCCAAAGCCTCTTTTGCGCTCTCACGGATCTGGTAAGCACGGTTTCGTAAGTACAGGGCAATGTCGATAGCTACCATTGTACCGTTTAAAGCATACAGGATGATCACGTAGTCGAAATAGAAAAAAACCTTGTGAAGGATGCCCGCGAAGTAGCCCAGCAAAAGCGCGAACAGGAAGAGCAGGCTCTTCGAACCAACGCGGCGCGTGGTCGCCGACTTGTAGATCGAAAACGGCCACGCCAATCCAAAACACACCAACATCGTAATCTCGAAGGGACTCATCAATCCACATTGTACGCCTACAGCGCCAACACGAGCAACAGTGTAACCCGGCCGTCCCCCGGATGCGCCGCGTCACTCCGCGTCGGCGCCCCGTCCTTGCCCGGTCCCAAAATCGCGGTGTATATTGAGGTATCTGCTAGGGAATTATCACCCCGCGGGGAAATTCATCGCAAGGAGCTCAGGTTGATTCACGAGTATGACGCAGTAATCGTGGGCGCCGGGGGAGCTGGTCTGTATGCGGCCTTGGAGGCAAGCAAGACGGCCAAAACCGCCGTCGTCTCCAAGCTATACCCCACTCGAAGCCACACCGGTGCGGCGCAGGGCGGGATCGGAGCGGCCCTCGGAAACGTCGACGACGACAATCCGGAATGGCACGCCTTCGACACCGTAAAAGGTGGGGACTATCTCGTGGACCAACAGGCCGCGAAGATTCTCGCGGAAGAAGCGGTACGCGCCGTCTACGATCTCGAGAACAGGGGACTTCCCTTTAGTCGCACACCCGAGGGAAAGATCGACCAGCGACGATTTGGTGGCCACACCAGAAACTTCGGGCAAGCTCCCGTTCACCGGTCGTGCTTTGCCGCCGACCGAACCGGCCACATGATCCTGCAAACCCTTTATCAGCAATGTATAAAAAACGACGTCAGCTTTTTTGACGAGTTTCAGACAGTCGAGCTCCTGATGGACGGCAACCGTGCCGTAGGTATCGTTGCCCTCGAGCTATCAACCGGCGAGATTCACATCTTCAAGTCGAAGGCCGTTATGTTTGCCACCGGTGGCTTCGGCCGTATGTTCAAGGTTACCTCCAACGCCCACGCAAACACGGGCGACGGACCGGCCATTTGCGCCCGTGCGGGAATTCCCCTCGAAGATATGGAGTTTTTCCAGTTCCACCCGACGGGCATCTACGGCATGGGGATTCTTATTACCGAGGGAGTCCGGGGTGAAGGTGGGATTCTCCGCAATAGCGAGGGTAAGCGGTTTATGGAGCGTTACGCTCCGACCCTCCTTGATCTTGCGCCTCGAGACATGGTCTCTCGCGCCATCATGACCGAAATCGCAGACGGCAAGGGCGTTCGGGGCGACAAAAAGATCGATGACTACGTCATGCTCGACGCCACCCACCTTGGTCGCGAGGTCGTTGAGTCCAAAATCCCGGACATCGCCGATTTCTGCCGCACGTATCTCGCAATCGATCCGGTGGAGAAGCCGATGCCGGTGCAGCCGACGGCGCACTACGCAATGGGTGGAATTCCCACGGACATTGACGGCCGCGTAACCACCGGCGCGACGGTTTACGAGGGCCTGTACGCCGCCGGCGAGTGTGCCTGTGTATCCGTCCATGGAGCAAACCGCCTGGGGACCAACAGCTTGGTGGATCTTATCGTCTATGGCCGCCGAACCGGACAACACATTGCACGGTACGTGACCGGCGCCGATGCTCCCGACGTCGCCGACAGGGCATCGCAAGGATTCCGCGACAAGCTTGCCCGGCTCAAAGACGGTACGTCGGGACCGCATCCCGGCCCCTTCTATGAGAAGATGCAGGCCACGATGATGAGCAACGTCGGCGTGTACCGGACGGCTGCAAAGATGGAGACGGCGCGGAAGGACATCGAGAAGTTGCGCGAGGAGTTCAAGGAAGTGCGCATCCAAGACGCAAGCGCCAACTACAACTCCGACCTGCTCGGAATTCTCGAGCTCGAAAACCTGCTCGACTTATCGTTGGTAACGGCGGCGTCGGCCTTACAGCGGACCGAGAGCCGTGGCGCCCATTCCCGTGAAGACTACCCAGATCGCAACGACGATGAGTGGCTCAAACACACACTCACCTACCTGGACAAAGACAAGATCAAAATCGGCTTCAAAGAAGTCGACACCAGCATCTGGGAACCAAAACCGCGGACTTACTAGTCGTTACTACGCAGGAGGCCTTATCCTAATGACAATCAATCTTGAAATCCAAAGATTTAATCCCGCCGCCGACGCGGAGCCCTACCTCAAGTCCTACACGGTAGAGGTGGAGCCCACGGACCGTGTCCTTGACGCGTTAATGGACATAAAGCAGAACCAAGACGGGAGCCTCGGTTTTCGAAAGAGCTGTGCACACGGGGTTTGTGGATCGGATGCAATGCGGATCGACGGCAAAGAGCGCTTGGCGTGTAAGACCCTCGTCCAGGAGGTTGCCGAAAGTGACGGCGCCACCATTCGGATAGAGCCGATGCGACACATGCCCGTGGAACGGGACCTTATGGTCGATCAATCGGTATTCTTCGAAAAGTTCCGTTCTGTTAAGCCATACCTTATTCCGAAAGATACGACCGTTGCCGGCGGAAAGGAGATGGAGCAGTCGCAGGACGAGCGCCACTCCTTCGACGACCCCACAAAGTGTATCCTGTGTGGCGCCTGCTACTCGGCATGCCCGGTCATCGACAAAAACCCAAACTTCCTCGGTCCGGCCGCAATCGTTCAAGCGGCCCGGTTTATCAACGACTCCCGAGACAAGGGACTCGAGGCGCGGCTTGATGTTCTCGACAGCCCGGACGGCGTGTGGCCGTGTGAGAATCATTTCGAGTGCACACGAGCCTGCCCCCGAGGCATCAAGGTGACCAAGCTTATCAATCAGACCAAGCGACAAATCAAAAAGCTTCGTGAGGAGCAGGCATGAACGTACACGAGTACCAGGGCAAGGAACTGTTTTATCAGTACGGGATTCCCGTCCAAGATCAGATCCTCGTAACCAAGGCTGAGGACGCCGCAGAGGCCGCCGAGAAGGTGGGTCTGCCTGTTGTTGTCAAAGCGCAAGTGCTGGTCGGTGGCCGCGGCAAAGCCGGCGGCGTCAAGCTGGCCGACACCCCGGAAGAGGCCGTTGACAAGGCACGCAACATCCTCGGGCTTACCATCAAGGGGATTCCCGTAGAGAAGGTTTTGGTTACCAAGGCCGCAGACATTCTCCAAGAGTTTTACCTAAGCATCACGGTAGATCGCACGTCGAAAAACCTGATCTTGATGATGAGCAAAGCCGGCGGCGTCGACATCGAAGAGCTTGCGGTCAGTCGGCCCGAAGAGATCCTTCGTGTGCCTCTGGATATCAACAAGGGCATCGATGAGTCGGCGCTTGGCAAAGCCCTGGAAGAGGTCTTCGAGAAGCCTGGATTTGTGAAACAGGCTCGGGATACCGTCGACAAGCTCCTCGCGCTGTTTCGCGAGAAGGACTGTTCACTCGTCGAGATAAATCCCTATGCCAAGGTCTCCGAGACCGATCTTATGGCCCTCGACGCCAAGGTCAACTTCGACGACAATGCGCTGTTCAAACACGCCGATGTCGAGGACATGCGAAATCCCGAGGAGTACAGCGCCGATGAGATCGCTGCTCGTGAGGCCGGCCTGAGTTTTGTGAGCATGGACGGCGACATCGGCTGCATCGTAAACGGCGCCGGCCTGGCCATGGCTACGATGGACATTATCAAGCTCTACGGTGGTGAGCCCGCCAACTTCCTCGATGTTGGCGGCAGCTCCAATCCGGAAAAGGTCCTCAACGCCCTGCGCATTATCACCGGTAACAAAAAGGTCAAAGCCATCCTCATCAACATCTTTGGTGGTATTACCCGCTGCGACGATATCGCCAACGGTATTTTGCTCGCGATGGAGAAGATCGACATCAAGCTTCCGATGGTGATCCGTCTGATCGGCACCAACGAGGAAGAGGGGCGACGTATCCTTACCGGTGCGGGATTTGAAGTCGCGGAGAAGCTCAGTCAGGCAGTAGAAAAAGTTGTTGGGATAGCGTGAGGTCAGCATGAGCATTTTAATAGATGAGAACACGAACGTAATTGTTCAGGGCATTACCGGCCGCGACGGTTCTTTTCACGCCAAGACTATGGTTGCCGACGGCACCAAGGTGGTGGCCGGCGTAACGCCGGGGAAGGGTGGCCAGGACCTCGACGGGATCCCCGTGTACAACTCCGTGGTCGACTGTCAAAAGGACCACCGGGTGGACGCAACCGTGATTTTTGTGCCGGCCAAATTCGCAAGCGGCGCGATTCGGGAGGCGGCGGACGCCAAGGTGCCGCTGATTATCTGCATCACGGAGGGAGTGCCGGTCCTGGACATGGTGGAGAACTACGCCTACGTCAAAGAGCGGGGCTCGCGCTTGATCGGTCCCAACTGCCCCGGGCTTATCTCGCCGGGGAAGTGCAAGATTGGCATTATGCCGTGGCGTATACACCTGCCGGGCTCGGTCGGTGTTATCTCTCGCAGCGGCACCCTTACCTACGAGGTTGTCTACAACCTGACTACAAGCGATCTCGGCCAGTCTACCTGTGTGGGCATCGGCGGCGACCCGATCGTCGGCTCGTCTTTTATCGACATGCTCGAGCTATTCGAAAAGGACCAGGACACAAAGGCCGTGGTCGTGATCGGCGAGATCGGGGGCTCCGATGAAGAGGCTGCCGCGGACTTTATCAAGGAAAAGATGACAAAGCCCGTTGTGGCGTTTATTTCCGGTCGAACGGCGCCTCCCGGAAAGCGGATGGGCCACGCCGGAGCAATCATTTCCGGAGGCAAGGGAACGTCCCAGGCCAAGGTCGAGGCCTTCAACGCGGCCGGAGTGCCGGTCGCGGACAAGCCGGATGAGATTCCAGGCCTCATCACGAAAAAGCTGAACGCGGTATAGAAATGGTCGACCCAAACATCCTCAACGTTACAAACGCGCATTTTGTTGACGATTTGTACGAACAGTGGGCAGAGGATGCTTCTTCCGTGCCGGAAGAGTGGGCGCGCTATTTCTCCTCCATCGAAAACGGCAGCGGGTACTCCCCGGGGGCCACCGCACCGGCCGCCACCACAACGGAGGCTCCCGTTGCGGCGACCGGTGCCGGGCAACCGCCGTCGGCATCTCACAAGGCCGAGGCCGCCGCGGCCGGCGTCTCCTCCGACGTCTTGTACGCCTACAAGCAGAGCCGCGTCGACAGCCTCATGTGGTCCTACCGAGACATCGGTTACATCTACGCCAACCTCAACCCCCTCGAGCGGTACAGCACACCGGAGCTGCACTACATGCGCTACACCATCGAGGGAAATTACGAGAGCCTGGCCCTCAAAGAGTTTGGTCTGAGTGAGGACGACCTCGACACCGAATTCGCCACCGGCCGCTACCTCAAACCGGGGCGTATGACGCTCCGAGCGATTCTCGAGACCTTTAGAGAGATTTACTGTTCCACCATGGGGGTGGAGATACTCCACATTCAAAACAAGCCTATGCGGCGCTGGCTTATCGAGAAGCTCGAGAGTCCAACCGAGCGCGTCGACTGGAGTCCCGAGCGCCAAGTCCGTTTTCAAAAAGACTTGATCAAAGCCGAGGAGTTCGAGCACTTTTTGCAGTCGAACTTTATTGGTCAGAAGCGCTTTAGCCTCGAGGGTAGCGAGGCGTTGGTTCCGGCGGTTCACTACCTGATCATGGCGGCGGCGGAGCGTGGCCTTCAGGAGCTTGTCATCGGAATGTCCCACCGCGGCCGCCTAAACCTCTTTACCAACGCTCTTCGCAAGCCCGGTGTCGAGACCTTTGCCAAATTCATTGACAACTACCAGCCCCACGAGTTTGGAGGCACGGGCGACGTCAAGTATCATTTGGGCCACAGTTTTGACTACAAAGGCCCGGAAGGCGGCAAGATCCACATCAGCCTTGTTGCTAATCCCAGCCACCTGGAATCCGTGGATCCGGTTGTTGAGGGCAAGGCTCGAGGCATCCAACGGAGGCGCGGTGACGTAAACCGGAAAAAGGTCATGCCGGTTCTTATTCATGGGGACGCCGCGTTTTCCGGGCAGGGGATTGTTGCGGAAACGTTCAACCTGTCGCAGCTCAAGGGCTATCGCACCGGCGGCACGGTTCACATTATCCTGAACAACCAAATCGGCTTTACCACAGCCTCGCGAGATGCCCGTTCCACCTTTTTTGCCACCGATGTCGCGAAGTCAATCCCAATACCCATCTTCCACGTCAACGGGGACGATCCGGACTCCGTGGTACGGGCAATAGATTTGGCAATGCGTTTCCGTCACAAGTTCGGCTACGACGCGGTCGTCGACATCCAGTGCTACCGCCGGCTTGGCCACAACGAAGCCGATGAACCGTCGTTCACGCACCCCATGATGTACACGATGATCAAGAATCATCCGAGTGTGACCACCCTTTACGGAACGCGCCTTAGTAAAAACGGCGTCTATTCGGAGCAAGACCAAAACGGCTTTCGGGACAAGTACGTCTCGGTACTAAAGGATGAGCTCGACAAGGCCAAAAACGGGTACCAGCCCCATGTAAACGACGCGTACGAGGGCGGCGAGTGGAAAAACATCGAAGGCAAGTTCGTCTTTGACCCTGTAGAGACCGGCGTTCCTGAGGACAAGCTTCGCGACCTTGGCAACAAGATCAACTCGATCCCGGAGGGCTTTGATCCTCAGCGGAAGCTGAGCCGGCTTATCAAGGGCCGACTGAAGGCGATCGACGAAGGCGTGGGTCTCGATTGGGCAAACGCGGAAAGCCTGGCATTTGCCTCGCTGCTCGTGCAAGGCTATCCAATCCGACTGAGCGGCGAGGACTGTGCCCGCGGCACGTTTTCCCAACGCCACGCGGTGTGGTGGCATGTCTCCGCGGATACTCCCACCACGCACACTCCCCTCCGAAGCATCTCTCCCGACCAGGCGCCGTTTTCGGTGTACGACAGTCCGCTGTCGGAGTTCTCCGTCCTCGGCTTTGATTACGGGTACTCATTGGCGCAGCCCAACATACTCACGATCTGGGAGGCGCAGTTTGGCGACTTTGTAAATGGGGCTCAGGTTATTATCGATCAGTTTATAAGCGCGGGAGAGGCCAAGTGGTTTCGCTCAAACGGATTGGTTATGTTGCTGCCGCACGGATACGAGGGACAGGGGCCGGAACACTCGAGCGCCCACCTCGAGCGTTTTTTGCAGCTTGCCGCGGACAACAACATGCAAATCTGCAACCCCACCACGCCTGCGCAGTACTTCCACCTCTTGCGCCGGCAACTGCTGCAGTCGTTTAGGAAGCCGCTTATCGTCATGACACCCAAGAGCCTCTTGCGACACAAGATGGCCGTATCGGATCTCGCTGATTTGACGCAAGGCAGCTTCCAAACGATCATACCGGAGTCCAAGCCGGCAAAACAGGCTAGGCTACTCTTGTTGTGTTGTGGCAAGGTCCACTATGACCTGGTCGCGGAGCGCGAAAAACGGGGGCGGAAGGACGTTGACATCGTTCGATTCGAACAGCTTTATCCTTTTGATAGCAAACGTGCGGAAGAAATCCTTGCTCCGTACAAACATGTGGATCGAGTTGTGTGGGTCCAAGAGGAGTCCCGCAATCGCGGCGCGTGGACCTTTATTCGGGATCACATTGCAGATTATTTCGACGGGAAGATACCGGACTACGCCGGCCGTGAGCCGAGTCCCAGCCCGGCAACCGGGTCGTACAAGCAACACAGCGAGGAGCTTGCAGCGTTCCTCGACGAGGCCTTTGCCCTGCACAAGAAGAATTAGCAACTTCAGGACTGGAGAGGATGATTCATGGCCCAAGATGTAGAAGTTCCCAACGTAGGAGAGTCGGTTTCCTCCGGTGTGATTGCCGCGTGGCTCAAGCAGGACGGAGAAAGCGTTTCCGAAGGGGACGAGATTTTCGAGCTGGAAACCGACAAGGCTACTCTGGCCGTACCCTCGCCCGCCGGCGGTGTGTTGAAGGTACTCGTCGCCGAGGGTGAAGAGGTCGAGGTAGGCCAGGTCGTTGCCAGGCTCGAGGAAGGCGGTTCGAAAAGCAAGACGACGGACGCACAGGCGGCCCGCTCCGAGCAAGAGCCGGAGTCCGCCGAGCTGTCGCCGGCCGTCAGGCGCGTTGTCGAGGAACACGGTCTCGACCCGTCGACGATCACGGGCACCGGCAAAGACGGTCGTATAACAAAGGGCGACGCGCTCGCCGCGGCCGAAGCGGCCGGCGCGGGCCAAAGTGGCGGCGACGGCACAAATGCCCCGGATAGCGGGAAGGGCGGCGTGGGTCCCCAAAAAGCGGCCGGCACGGCGCAGCGGCGCGAGCCCATGAGCAACTTGCGCAAGCGGATTGCCGCCAACATGGTAGCCTCGAAGCAGAACTCCGCACACCTTACAACCTTCAACGAAGTTGACCTCTCCGCCGTCCAAGAAATTCGTGGTAAGTATCGAGATGCATTTGAGAAGCGCCACGGCGTGCGCCTCGGCTTTATGTCGTTTTTTGTAAAAGCAGCCCAGCGGGCCTTGGAGAGGTATCCGGAGGTCAACGCCTTTGTGGACGAGACCGACGTCATCTACAACGAGTACTACGACATCGGCGTGGCTCTTTCCACCGATCGTGGGCTTATTGTTCCCGTGATTCGTGAGGTCAACGCCAAGTCCTTTGCCGAGATCGAGTCCGATATCGTCGAGTTCGCTCGACGCGCGAAAGACAAGCGCCTCTTGCCGGATGATCTGGTAGGCGGCACCTTTACGATTTCAAACGGCGGCGTGTTCGGCTCACTCCTGTCCACACCTATCCCCAATCCGCCGCAATCCGCGGCCCTTGGGATGCACACCATCCAAAAACGGCCCGTGGTGATCGACGACCAGATTGTCATCCGCCCGATGATGTACTTGGCTCTTACATACGACCACCGGATCCTCGACGGCAGAGAGGCGATCGGTTTCCTGAAGACGATCAAAGACATGGTAGAAGACCCGGCGCAGCTTATGCTGGATATCTGAGGGGGTCTTGAGTGGCTGACACTGCAACATACGACGTTTTTGTGATCGGGGGCGGCCCCGGAGGCTACGTGGCCGCCATCCGGGCGGCGCAGCTCGGCTTTACGGTCGGTATCGTGGATAAGCGAAAGGAGCTCGGGGGTACCTGCCTAAACATCGGGTGTATTCCGTCCAAGGCGCTGCTGGACTCCAGCGAGCTGTACAGCAAGGCGGAACACGAATTTGCGGACCACGGGATCGGCGTCAAATCGCTTAGTCTCGACCTCCGGACCATGATGAACCGAAAGGATGCGGTTGTCTCCAAAATGACCGGCGGCGTCGCCACGCTGATGAAGCGCAACAAGATCTCGGTGCACCACGGCACCGCGGTGGGTATCAAAACCGGCGGTTGCACGGTGCGGCACGACAAGGGCGAAGTCGATATCAAGGCGGAGAGCATCATTCTCGCCACGGGCAGTGTCCCGGTAGAGCTACCGTTTTTGCCCTTCGACGGCGAGAAGGTCGTCTCCTCAACCGAGGCGCTGAGTTTTCCGCAGGTCCCTAAGCGCTTGCTTATTGTCGGCGCTGGGGCGATTGGGCTAGAGCTCGGGAGCGTCTGGTCGCGCCTCGGCAGCGACGTCGAAGTCGTCGAGATTATGCCGGAGATTCTCCCCGGGTGGGACGATCGTTTGGCAAAGGCGCTGAGAAGGGAGCTTACTAAACAGGGCCTCTCGTTCCGTCTCAAGACCAAGATCACGGGTATCAAGGAAACAAAAGACAAGGGCGCCAAAGGCGCAAGCGCCGGCGCTATCCTTACGGCGGAAGACAAAGATGGAAATGTCGTTGAGATCGAGGGCGATCGAGTGCTTGTTGCGGTAGGCCGGCGAGCCTACTTCGACGGCGTCGGTGTCGAGGAAGCCGCAATCACGACGGACAAAAACGGTCGTAAGATCGAGGTAAACGATCGCTATGAGACCTCGGTAAAGGGAATCTACGCTATCGGCGACCTCATCCACGGACCGATGCTGGCCCACAAGGCTGAGGACGAGGGGATTGCCGTCGCTGAGATCATCGCCGGAAAGCCGGGCCACGTGAACTACGAAACAATCCCCGGAGTCGTGTATACTTGGCCCGAAGCCGCAGCGGTCGGACTCAGCGAAGAGAGAGCAAAAGAACAAGGCACCCCCTACCGTGTTGGGAGTTTCCCCTTCGGCGCGAACGGTCGAGCGGTCGCCATGGGCTCAACCGGCGGTATGGTGAGAATAATCGCCCACCAAAAAACGGACCGGGTGCTTGGTGCGCATATCGTAGGACCGTGGGCCTCCGACCTCCTTGCCGAGATCGTCTCGGTCATGGAGTTCGGCGGTTCGGCTGAAGACATCGCACGGACGGTTCACTCGCACCCGACGCTTACCGAGGCGGTCAAAGAAAGCGCCCTGGCCGTGGACGGCCGTGCGATTAGCACTGCATAGAACAACATCTTACGGAGAGACATGATGGCGGAATTTGCTAAGGGTCTAGAGGGCGTAATTGCAGCTGAGACAAGGATTTGCCGCATCGACGGTGACGCGGGCAAGCTCTACTACTACGGGTATCCGATCCGAGAACTCGTAGAACAGACGTCGTTTGAAGAGACGACCTATCTTCTCCTCTACGGAGAGCTCCCCGATGAGGCCGCGTTATCGGCATTTACCAAGCGCATGCGCAGCGGGCGGAGCATCAAAGATCCGGTCAAAGAGATGATCAAGAGCTTCCCCAAGGAATCCCATCCCATGGAGCTCTTGCAGGCCGTGATCTCCTACTTGTCCGGGTACGTGCAGCACAAGATCAAACACTCGGCATACTGCAACTGCCGGGATACGCTCCACCAAATTGCCCAGCTGCCTACCGTCATCGCGAATTTGCACCGGACTCGCCAGGGCCTGCCCTTTGTCGACCCTCGTGATGACCTTTCGCACGGCGCGAACTTCTTGTACATGCTTCGCGGAGAGGAGCCGGACCTTGATGAGGGGCAGATCATGGACGACTGCCTGACGCTCCATGCCGAGCACAGCCTCAATGCATCTACATTTACCGCGCGCGTTGTGGCCTCCACCTTGTCAACCTGCTACTGCAGCATCTCGGCGGCGATCGGGGCCCTCTACGGCAGCCTTCACGGTGGCGCCAATGAGCGGGTCATCGAGATGGCCGAAAAAATCGGCAGCAAAGAGAAGGCAAAAGAATGGGTCAACAACGCCCTCGATAAAAAAGAGAAGATTATGGGCATGGGGCACCGTGTCTACAAGGCAAAGGACCCTCGCGCGACCATCATCGAAGGTTACCTCGAGAAGCTCTCAGAGAAGACCGGGGATTCGGGCTATTTCGATATCCTTCGGGAAGTAGAACGAGCCTTTCGCGACCGGATGGAAGAAAAGGGAAAGCCTATCTATCCCAACGTGGACTTTTTCTCCGGCGCCGTGTATCAGCTTCTAGGCATTCCGTCGATACTATTCACGCCGGTGTTTGCAATGGCCCGGTCCGCAGGCTGGCTTGCCCACATACTCGAGCAGCGGCAGGATAACCGGATCTTCCGGCCCAAGGCACTGTATGTCGGCGAAGAGGGGAAAAGAGTGACGCCCCTCGCCGAACGTAGCGCCGTAGCGGGTCGATAGCGGCGACCCGGAACAATACAGAGGTAATTGTCATGGCGGATTCAACCACCACAAAAACAAGAACCGAATCGGATTCCATGGGTCCCGTGGAGATTCCCGCATCAGCATACTGGGGGGCTCAAACCCAGCGAGCGGTGGAAAACTTCTCCGTGTCGCCGCTGCGCATCCCGGACACGATGCTTCGCGCCGTCGCACTTGTAAAAAAGCACGCGGCGATTACCAACGGCCGGCTTGGTACGGTAGACCCAAAGCTCACCGAGGCAATTGTCACGGCGGCGGATGAAATTCTATCAGGCAAGATGGACGATCAGTTCCCGGTTGATGTGTTTCAGACCGGATCCGGCACGTCGTGGAACATGAACTTCAACGAAGTTCTGGCAAATCGCGCAAACGAGATCCTTGGCTCACCCGTAGGCAAGCGAAGCCCGGTCCATCCCAACGACCACGTAAACCGCGGGCAGTCGTCGAACGACGTCGTCCCCACCGCCGTGCACATCTCCGATCGGTTGGGTGCCGAGGAGCTGGTAGGGGCTTTGGGCCGCCTCGCCGAGGCGCTCGAACAGAAGGGCAATGAGTTTTCAGACGTGGTGAAGCTTGGCCGTACGCACCTACAGGATGCCGTGCCCATGACACTCGGCGACGAGTTTGACGCCTACGCCGTCCAGATGAGAAAGGCAATCCGGCGCATCCGGTCCGTGTTCCCGCATCTCGAGGAGCTGGCGCTGGGCGGAACAGCGGTGGGCACCGGCCTAAACGCCCATCCTGACTTTGGGCGGCTTACCATCGAGGGCATAGCCGGTGAGACGGGCTTGCCCTTTGTGCCCGCCGAGAGTCGTTTCGAGCTTATCGCCGCTCGCGACGCCCAAGTTGAGCTTATGGGCGCACTCAATACCCTGGCCGGCTCGCTGATCAAGATAGCAAACGACCTGCGCCTGTTGGCGGGAGGGCCGCGTGGCGGACTGGGCGAGATTATTCTGCCTACGCTACAACCGGGAAGCTCCATTATGCCCGGCAAGGTGAACCCGGTTATTCCGGAGATGATCATCCAAGTAGCGGCCCACGTCCACGGCAAGGCGCTTGCGGTCACAATCGGTGGGCAAAACGGGCCCCTCGAGCTAAACATGATGAATCCCCTCATCGTTTACGAAACGGCATCCGCCATGGACCTACTGGCCCGGAGCGTGATTGCCTTTGCCGACCGCTGTGTGTCCGGTATCGAGGCCGATACCGATAGGATGCGGTACTGGCTGGACTGGAGCCTGGCGCTTGTTACGCCGTTGGCCACCGAAATCGGCTACGACCAGGCGGCCAAGCTGGCGTATCAGGCGTATCGCGAAAAACGCCGGATCCGCGAGGTTGTCCTGGAATCCGGTGTGCTGCCGGAGGCTCGTTTAGACGAGCTCTTAGATCCCACCACGATGCTGGGACCTCGCGAGTAGACCGCGTATGAACCCGTCGCGACGTAACGGAGTCTCGCCACGACGGGAGTGGGCTCTGCGCCCACGCCGAGCGATGGCGCAGACTTCGGCATCCTTGATGCCGTGCTTTTTCACGTAGTACACTCTTCGAAATCCTAATCGCGAGGAGTGTCCGGATGAGCGACCTCAACTACTCAGATCCCGAATACATTGAAGCTATGTCGCACAACCTGGCGGGAGACTGGGAGCAGGCCGAGGCCGCTTTCACAAAGCTGGACGCGAAGTATCCGCAAACAAGTGTCATCCCCCTTATCCTCGGGAACATTCACTACTCGTTGGGAAACCTCGATACTGCGGTGGACCACTACAACGTCGCAATCAGCCGGCGCGACAATTACGGATTGGCCTACTACAAGCTCGGGGTGTGCTACTACCGCATGGGCCGTCTCCAGCAGGCATTGGAAGCGTTTGAGGGAGTGCCGGCGGCGTCAACAAACGCCGGAGGCAGTCACGCTATGGCCTCTTACTTTGTCGGCCTTATCTCGCAGTTTTTGGGAGACGACGAGCGTGCCGTGGCGGCCTTCGACGCATTTCGCAAGGCCTCAAAGGACTCCCTTATCGCCAACTTCTACTTGGCCCAGTTGCAGATTAAGCGGAAAGAATTCGCCAAGGCGAAGCCACTATTGGAAGAGCTGGTTGCCGCAACCCCCGATTTTGCAGAGGTACATTACATGCTCGGTGCGGTCCACTATGGTTTGGCCGAGAACGTGGAGGCCATCCAGTGCTATCGCCGGGCACTGGAGTTGGATCCGCACGACGAGAGAGCACGCACAAAGCTCGGTCTCCTGACGGAAGTCCAGTGGCCATAAGATCGGCAAACTGCCGCCACGGCCTGCACGGGAACAATGCAAAGCGCAAATAGTGGCAAAAATGTCTAAACAATAGGAAGATGGCAATGAAGAATTACGTGTGCAACGTCTGCGGCTACATCTACGATCCCAGCGACGGAGACCCCGACTCGGATATTCCTCCGGGGACCGCCTTCCAGGACCTTCCGGCCGATTGGGTTTGTCCCGTCTGCGGCGCGCCCAAGGACGAGTTTACCGTCGAGGAGTAAGCCGGCGGGCCGGTCGAGGTCTACGTCAAAAGCGAAGCAACGGTCGGTGTTTCCCAAAACTGATTACGACAACGGGTCCAACGAGCAAATACTCCGCATGAGGGACACGCGGCTTATCATTCCGCCTCTGCCGCCCATATTTCGGCGCAGCCAGTCGAGATTCATGGCTATGCGTTGTTTGTACCGGTCGCCGGCCTCGACCCTCCTTTTGACC
>CAZFLD010000068.1:0-22366 GCA_964519835.1 uncultured Spirochaetales bacterium | reverse complement strand
ACCTCCACACAAAGCGGGTTGTTAACAGCTCTCTCGATCCATTCGTCGGTAGTCCTTTCGCGGTCAGTGCGGTTTCGTCGGTGCAAGAAGTACTGTGTGAACTTTATGGCGATCTGATCTGTTTCATCCAGGCGCCGCCCCACCGTCCTCGCAGCGCGCCCGGTCCTCCTCAGCATACACTGATCCAGAGCTTCTGTGAGACTGATACGAGCAACGGGTCCGGCAAGCACCGAACTTCGCCCCGACGAGGTGACGGGGCCGAAGACCGACGGTGTTCCACTTCGCGCTGCCCTCTTGCATTGGCGGATGATAGCAGATGAGTCTTTCCGAGGCCCATGCGCAGCTCAGAACGCCCTCGCCTTCAGAAAGGCCTGCTGTGTCGGTGATTCGGGATACGAGCCGGCGGCGTGTATCGCTTCAATCGCCTCGTCGTAGCTCTTTCCCATCACCATCAGGACTGCGATTGCCATGGTGCCGGTCCGTCCGATGCCGGCGCCGCAGTGGATAAACGCCTTCTCACCCGCTTGGACACGGCCTGCCAGCTTGCGGGCCAGCTCCCAAAAGGCGGCGGCCCGATCCGGATCCGGCGGGTTGAAGTCGGTATGGGGAAGTCGATGAGCTCGTAGTCGCCGCGATCCCGCTCGTGCGCTCGCCATGCGGAATACTCCGGGCTGTGAGCCGCGATGCCCTCGTCCGGCACCAAGCAAACAACGATTCGAATGCCGTGGTACCGCATCTTGTCGATCCACTCCGACAGGTCGCCGCCCGGCGCCGGACCGCTTGCTTTCCCAGGGAGCTCGCCGAAGTAGAGTTGGTGGTTCCAGGTTCTCATTTTGGGCTCTTGAGCTCATGCCCAAAAGTCGACGAGATCGGCATTGTGTTCGAGTTCCATGAGCAAGCGCCCGTAGCAACCGACCCAAACAGATAGATCTCCGCGCAGCCTTCTTCTCGGAGTATTTTCCCGTCTCCCTCACAACGAGTTCTCGGCATATATTGCCGGAAAGACGAAACGTACGGCACACCAAGACTCGGCTCGGTATAACAATGAGCGTAACCGGCGAGCGGGCTTGTCCCGCAAGTCCGTGTTGACGCGCTTGTTATACCGGGTCCTCCGTCTCAACGTGATCCAGATCCATTGCCGTTTGCAGCGACTTCTTTAGTTCAGTCCAGGTCTGTTTCAGCGATCCAACTAAGGGACGGAGTTGATCCCAATCCAGCTGGTAGGCGTAAGAGTTTCGAAAAAAGTGCCGGAAGGACAAATAGTCAGTTAGTTTGCCTCGAAGCGTCCCACCGACTATCGTTGTGCGGCTTTCTGTCGCGATGGCCATCTGGTCCAAGAGATCCTTATGCCACTTCGTTCCGGTTGGCATCCGATGATCCAGGTTCTTGGCGATCATCGTGAATATGTTCTCCACACCACCGTAGAAGGAATGCAGTACCGTGGCGAGTGCCGACAGTTCCACCAGGTCTGGTTCCCGGACATGAGTTGCACCGAGCAGCGGTGCAAATGATTCCAGCAACTCGTCGATATGCTGAACTTCATGAACCAGCTTTTTCCGGAGTGCCTCATGCAATTCTTCGGACCTCACCTATTTCTTGCAGCACTTCGAATAATCTATGCTCATGCCCAAAGTCGACGAGATCGGCATTGTGTTCGAGTTCCATGAGCAAGCGCCCGTAGATACGAAAAAAGCGATCCCTCGGGTAGTCTCTGATGCCGAGGTCCAAATCCGAATCCGTGCGCGCCGTTCCCGTAGCAACCGACCCAAACAGATAGATCTCCCCGCAGCCTTCTTCTCGGAGTATTTTCACGGCTCGCTCAATGTCGGCGATGTGACTTTCCGACTCTTCCGGCTCGAAAGTGCTCACGTCCATCCCGTCTCCCTCACAACGAGTTCTCGGCATATATTACCAGAAAGACGAAAGGTCCGGCACACCCGGACTCGGCTCGGTATAACATAGACATCCCGGGCATCCATCCCATCTCCCCCGTCTCTCGTCACCATGTTGCTCCACGGTGGCGAGTCCGGTTCTCTTGGCGATTCAACAATCCGATATGGAAAGGCGTACTCATTGGCAGTGCCGCGCTGATCACATTTGTTGGCTGGTTCAGTGGCTGGAACCTTAAGTGGGCGGTGAAGCGGCTTTACGATTGGGTCGTCAGGAAGCTTGCCGCGACATTCGAGGGGTGATCCGCGGTGGGTCAATAACAAAGCGGCAAACGGATCAAGTGTACGGCGTTGCGAACACGAGCCTTCAGGCCCCTCAGGTCACGCTCAGAGATCCGAATGTTCATGCGGCGATCCTTTCGGAGAGTCGCCAACGCAACCGAAACCGCTTCTGCGACTACATCTGACCTGTCATGCACGGAGACCCATTCATCTCGGTCGAGGCTCTCGATGAGGTCTCGTTCGTCGTCGTCGAGGTAGTCGTAGTTCTCACGTCTGTCATTCTTGGTCATGCTCACGCTCCTTGCGGAGATAGCGCTTGGTGTACTTGCGGCTGGGATAGATTGTCTTCAGAACGATCTCTTTGTTCTTCTCTGGATCCCAGTCGAACGTCACATGGCAAACATAGCAAATGTGCGCCTTTTGTCGATACATGGTCGAGGCGACCTCACGATGCGCGTCAGCGGCAAGGCGCGCCCTGTCCGTTGGAAGCGTTTGATACGCGGACGATCGACTACTCGTAGTGTGTCCACATCCTGATGATCTTTATCTTCTTTTCCTTCTCATAGACCTGGTAGACAGTCCGATGCTGGAAATTGATTCTTCGTGAGTAAGCGCCTGTGATATCTCCGATCAGTTTCTCATACGGCGGGTAGTCGATGAATGGATCTTTTTCTAGTAGCCGCAACATCTCTTCTGCTTTCTTCTCGAGATTGCTGCCGGCAAGCTTTTTGGCGTCTTTCTGGGCCTGCCTCGTGTACAGAAGAGTGTACATTGCTTACCAATCCAAAGTTGAGTCCAACTCTTCGATCGGAGTTTTCATGCCTTCAACGATAGAGTCGCGCATTCCTGGAATGGACAGCAGAAACAGAGTCTCCTCTATGCTGCGCCAATCCTCTTCGCCGACAAGGACGGCGGAGCTGTTCTTGCCGGTGATATGGATCGGCTGATGGGTTTTATTGACTGACTCCACTATTTTGTAGAGGGCCTTTCGGGCATTTGTAATGTTGATCGAACTCATTGCTGTCTCCGTACGGAATAACGTACGGTCATTGTACTCAGATATGTGAGCTCTGGCTATGCAATCATTGCAGCAAAGCGCTCCAGTTTCCGCGCAGACATCGGGCGTGTAACGACAGCCGTCAGTTGCGCCGCACCCAGCGAACGTCGTGCCCGTAAGGGCCAGCCGGTACGGTAGAATGCCGGGTCATCAGTCTATCGCGAGAATGAAGGCGTCAACTGCACGGCTTTGAACCGAAAACAGTTTGACTCGTACGAGGGTGCGGCTTCTCTATCGGAGGCTGAGACGAATGCGCAGATATTGTCTGAGGTTCGAACTGTTGGGGAACTCGGGAGCATTACTGGAACTGCGGTGCCTGAGTCGGTGTTGACAAGAAGCCCTAGCTGGTATAATTATTATACCAATGGAGTTTGAGTTCGATCCTGCGAAAAGCGAGGGCAACGTTGAGAAACATGGAATCGACTTCCTCCAGGCTCAGGCATTGTGGGATGACGTGGATGCGCTGGAGATTCCCGCACGCACCGAGGATGAGCTGCGATTCTTGGTGATTGGCAGGATTGACGGCAAACACTGGTCTGCAGTGATCACCTATCGGGGCAATCGCATCCGCATCATCTCCGTCCGTAGGTCACGCGAGTTGGAGGTGAGGTTGTATGAAGGCGAGTGAGTTTGACCGGGCTTTCGAGTCCGGAGACGACATTGTGGAATACCTGGATCTAGAGGCAGCGCGCCACCCCAACCAGTCGATCAAGCGGGTGAACGTGGACTTTCCGGTCTGGATGGTGGAGTCGCTCGATCGTGAAGCGAAGAGACTCGGTGTCACCCGCCAGTCGGTCATTAAGGTATGGCTCGCGCAGAGATTGGAAGAGAGTCGTCGTTGACGAAGTGCCGGGCAAACCAATCTGAGGCCGACTCAGTCACCAGACGCCGACGCGGCATCTCTCGAACGAACCCATTGATCGCGACGACCCGGACCTAGTGCGGCATAACTTATATATCACGGGCATCGATCGTCTCTCCTATGCCGCATGCGGCCGGCAATAGTCGACGACTGTGATCCGGCAGGCGAAGTGACCCGGGCCCGGCGTCGGAGTTGAATCCACATTCGTCCCGGTCGCCGATCAGGTTGTGAAAGGTCTCGAAGTCTTTCCGACGGATCGCGATGTGGCGGGCGTAAAGCGCACTCGGCGCAATCGGAGTCATTTTGGACCGCCTGTTCCGACGAACTGCGTGTTTCGACCTTTCGGCCGCGTGAACTCAGACAAGACACTCCATTGGGAGTATAACGGTGGTATGAAGGTCAAGACTTCTGTCACACTCTCAGAAGAGCTGCTCAAGGCAATCTCTGCTGAAACGGGCGCCCTCAATCGATCAGCATTCATCGAGACAGCGATCTGCGGCTCCCTGGAGTTGCGGCGGAAAGCCATACGGAATCGGCTCGATATCGACCTGATCAATGCCAATGCGGAGGATCTGACCGGGGAGGCAGCAGACTCATCGGAGTACCAGGACGACGAGTGAAACGAGGAGACGTCTATCTGGTAGGGAAGCCAACGCAGGCGGATCCAAAACGGCAACGAGCGTTTGACGTTGTTAGTCGACAGGCGCTGATCGATTCGAACTACAAATCCGTCATTTGCGCTCCGATGAATACCAAGTGCCTGGGACTCCAACACAAGTCGAGGTTGGCGAAGGCAAGGGTCTCAAGCACGTTGATGAGTATCTGGAACGGCATTCCCTGCGCCGCAGGCATCACGCGAACTATATTCCCGTCGCGGGGACCGAGGAAGCTATTGCCCATGCGCGGCTCAGACCGGCCCCGCCTTCAGAAAGGCCTGCCGTGTCGGCGATTCGGGATACGAGCCGGCGGCGCGGATCGCTTCAAACGCTTCGTCGTAGCTTCTGCCCATCACCATCAGGATTGCGACCGCCATGGTACCGGCCCTTCCAATGCCGGCGCCGCAGTGGACAAACGCCTTCTCACCCGCTTGGACACGGCCTGCCAGCTCCCGAGCCAGCTCCCAAAAGCTGGCGGCCCTATCGGGCTCCGGCGAGTTGAAGTCGCGTATGGGGAAGTCGATGAGCTCGTAGTCGCCGCGATCCCGCTCGTTCGCTCGCCATGGGGAGTACTCCGGGCTGTGAGCCGCGATGCCCTCGTCCGGCACCAGGCAAACAACGACTCGGATGCCGTGGTACCGCATCGTGTCGATCCAGTCCGACAGGTCGCCGCCCGGCGCTGCACCGCTTGCTTTGCCAGGGACTTCGCCGAAGTAGAGTTGGTGGTTCCAGGCTCTCATTTTGGGCTCTTGAGCTCACCGTCCAGCAGGGCTCCGTCGGCGATTCGGAATGATCCATAGCACTACGCCGCGAACTCATCGAGTCTGGACTCTCGCTCAGACCACAGAACAGCGTCGATCGAGTAGTTGGAGAGCGCCTCCCGAATGGACTGGTTAACCGCGGACTCCTGATCGTTGAGCAACGCGATAGCGCGGGCATTGACCGGTCGTGTCTCCCGGGTATCCATCCAGGACATGATGAGGCCCTGTGCAGTGTCACGGTCCGGATGGTTGACGGTCCGGACAAGCCTCTCCGGCTGGGTTCTGCTTTTCGGGATCAAGAACTCAAAGAGGTGGTCAAACCCAGACTTGCCGGCGAGCTTGATCTGCGGGCTGTACCTGATCTCATGAACATCAAGCCAGTACTCCACGTCCTCGACGAACAGCGAACGGACGTGAGGACGAGCAAGATAGAACATGTCGTTGACAGCCAGGATAGCCTGCACAAGGCTATGTTTCTTCAAAGCAAAGGTTTGCGCGGTTGCAATCGCCTCCAACGCCTTTCCATTCAAAGTGACACCGAAACCGTTGAGCGTCGTCTCGAGGAGCTTCTGTCGTTTCGGAGAGTCTACCTTGCAGCCGGAGAACTCGAGGTCTGACAAGGTGTATGAGTCGTCCGTGAGAACGAAATGCCCGCCGTCCTGCTTCGCGTAAAGCTGGACAAAGTCGTTGTGACGGTCGAGATACGGAGTGGTGATCTCATACCAGTCCTCGACGGTGCGCACGTGCGTGTTGTCCTTCAGCCAAGACCAGTAGTTGTCGAGTAGTGTGATCACGTCGCTCATGGCGCATCCTCAGAATAGCCCGCCTTGGAGGACAGGTGGCTTGATTATACTGCAAAACCGACAGAATTGTTGAGAGACTGTCTGGAAGTCCGAACCTGCTGGGCCAATATGCTCGACCGCAGGGAAGGCCCACTTGACTGCGTACCCCTCCCGGAAAAGGTGGATATGCGGGCAGGGCACATAGGTGCCGTCCGGGTTTTGATGCGGTGGACCGTCTATGTCGAGGCGCGCCAGCACGACGACTGATCTGGCTCGGTTCTGGTAGGAACACTTCGTGACTTTGATCCGCCCTCGAGAGACGTTAAGGATGAAGTCTTCGCGTCCGTCTCGTGAGACCAGCGAGACTTCCAGATCTGCGCCGATCCCGGGAAACTGCTGCGGTTCGTCGTTTCGACGGACCTTTTCGAGCGCCAAGAGATAGTCTGCCTCCGCTTGGGTCAAGTCCGTTGAAGCCATCCATTGCCATTATCGGCAAGGCGCCGTCTGCATCAAAAGGTTGATTCGGTATAACCTAGATATCAAGGGCATCGATCGTGCCTCCCCCCGTCTGTTCGGTTTGGTCAGGTGCCGGCCGCAAGGTCGGACTTCAGGAGCGGGAGGCGATCGTGATGCCCGCCGTTTGATAGATTCCGCACAAGTACATGGTATGGTGCACCCAGAGGCTCCTCGCCTATCTGGTGGATGATCCTATAGCGAAGGGGCCGATTCGATCGGAGTGGCGCACCTTCAGCAAGCTTGGCCCTGACGAGTATCACTGTCAGCCTTTGCGACGACGAACTGAGTAGGCTCTACATGATCGATCTCCGATGCGACGGAGAGCCGTTACAGGAGGCTGCCGCGAGCTGACTCGATGGGGGGAGAGTGTGCGCTTCTCATCCGCACCGAGTTTACGGGGAATCAGGGCCACTACGCCTCAGATATGGCAGGTGACCGAAGTACAGCGACGAGGAAAAGAAGGCCACAATCGAATACTGGATGAGACCCCGGGGAGCATTACCGGAACGGTTCGGGCTCCGGCGTATTCTTACCGCGATGGGCTACGAGCTTGGCCAAGGTGGTTGAGCCCGAATCGGCGGAGCGCCTCCTGGAGAAGCTCGCGGCGGCATTGGTCCCGGCTCCCGGAGATGGGCATTCAGACCGGTTGACGGGACGCTACCCAACTCAATTGCAGATAAACCTGCACAAAAACACGACCCCCGACGCCTTTTGTCCGACGTTTGCTTCTACTGTTAACCGAGAATCCTTGGTGAACCCAGGACCAGCATCAAGCTGACGGGTTCGGGGCACATGGTCCGACACTGTCTTGGAAATCAGAAACACGCCGGTATTTCGACGCTTCGGCGGTAATGGTAGGTGATGTACTCGGGAGTCCTCTTGTTTGTGTTGCAGTCGCGATTGACGACGTGGTTGGGGATGCTTATCCCGTCGAATATCCGCCGGAGCTCGCGGCGGAAGAACGCGCCGGAGTCGTGGTGTTAATCAGCGCCGATGCTGTGTGCCGCGTGGTATGGGGCCATGCCAAAGCAACAATGGGCCAGGCCGGTGTCGGCACCAGAGCCGTCGCTGAGGCAATCGTTCTATTCTGGATAGAGGTTTGGAACGTTCCGACAGAGCGGGAAGGTGGGAACTCGAGTCGACAAGGCCGATCCCCCGTGGGCATCGGCGAATCGTGATAAACAAAGAATAGGAGCTAAAACACATGGGATACTTGGACAATCACACCTGCAATGAGTCCATCGCACTCCAAGACGCCTGGTGCCTCTGCCCGGACAAGTTCGCGGCGACCGGAGTCTTCGAGAATCGTCCCGGCGACTGGGCAGGAGCGGACACATCAAATGCCAACTGCCGAAGAGTTCTGAACATCCATAGGAAAGACCACGAGCAAGCGGAGTTGCCGGATGCCGTGGTGATCATGATGAATCCAGGTGGTTCGAAGCCGCACGATGACAACGTCATTAACGAGCCTGTGAAAACCTGTCCCGACAAAACACAAAACCAAGTGATGCGTCTCATGAACAAGTTCCAATGGAACTTCGTTCGGGTCATTAACCTATCGGATTTGCGGGAGGCAAAAAGCCGACGGTTCTACCGACTCATACGGCCTGACCGGGACTTGTCCCACTCCATCTTTCACGAGACCCGCCGACCGGAGTTGCGACAAGCGCTAACGCGCAGAGCCGGTGGTCCCATTTTACTAGCGTGGGGTGTTGCCTCGAGGCTTAGACCGCTCATCGACCTTGCCAAAGACGGGCTAAAAGAAATCTTGGGATGCGCCAACGTTGACGAGGTATCCATGCACCCCGATCTTGTCGGTCTGCGCCATCCACGCACCGATTGGGGGTTCTACCATCCGTTACCGTGGATGCAGGTGCGACAGCAGAAATGGCTCTGCTGCGCCATTACCCAACTCAATAAGCGAAAAACCCCATAAAAAACAAGACCCCCGACACCTTTTGTCGTACCTCCGCCTGTAGCCTTTGGGAATACAACGGAGGGAAACATGAAACAACTCAGATTGATCGGATTGTTCGTTGCGTTTAGTGCTGCGGCAGCGTCGCCGCTGTTTGCGCAGGTGCTGGTCCCGCGAGATGTGCCGGAGCATATGCGGGAGGCGCCTGTTCAGTTGCGCCTTGGGGTTTACGACTTGGGGCTCGAATCGTTGGCGGACTTGCTTCTTGATGCACCGCTTCGGGATGTGACGCGTCCCGGGACCGAGCTCACGGCGGAGTTGACGGTCGAGCTAATAAGCGAGCGCGAGCTCCTGCTGTTCTACGCGATTCGCCGTAACGGAACGCCCTATCTATCCATCGGCTTTGGCTTTGTCTTTACGCCGGGAATCGACGTCGCGTATTTGGCCAATGTCGCGGCGCACAACCATGAGGCCAACGTCTCGGATACCTACTCCGATTTCTCGGAGAAGCTTCAGTTTTTCCAGATCGTTATGGGTTTCCACGACCACCACGACGAGTAGGTTCTGCTCGTCCCGCTTCGGCTATACCAAAAAAGGAGGACTATGGATTAGATGAGCTCACCGTACACAATTCGAAAAAGGATCTCGGCAAGGGCGAGTCGGCCCTTTGTGTCCGAGCGAACAAGTGAGTACGTTGGAAGCGACTGGCGACCGTGGTACCAACGAGCAACGGCCTATTTTTTTGAGATCCGAGACCTGGACGACTCCCAGATCTTGGGTTCTATCGAGACACTGGATGAACACGCTGGTCGACGCGCGGCGCGCATCGTAACGCGGACATTGGAGTTCAAAACCTCTGAGGGCATCGAATCAGGAGTGCTTGCGAGCCTCATCAAAGCCGGGGCCCGCCCCACGCATAAGCGATACAAAGCAGCCTTGGCAAGAGGCTGTGAGATGGCCGCGACACTCAACGATCAGGCCTGTCGTGACATCTGTAGGGTCTTGCAGGAGGCGTTACCCAAGACGGTCCCCACGTTGCCGCCGTTGGTCGAGCAGATCGGTCGTTTGTTTGGGTTATCTTTCTCTGAAGCGCGAATCGTCGCCACGTTCTATGCCATAGAGTTATCATGCTCAGGCGCCCGTGGGCGTTATGGAACGTACTTTCGGGCATCACTTCGCCTTTTGTCAAAGTGCGCTTCAGTCTCCATCGATGTAAGCGGCAAACTGCTGCTGCCGGGCGCAAGGTTACGTAAGCTCGGTTTGGTCGTAAGCAAGAGCGACGAGCGCTGGGGCGGATTGAGTTTTGGTCTTAATGAGTCCATTCGTAGCGCCCTCCGCCTCAACTCCCTCGAACAACTCACTGAGATGACACTGTGCGAGGTGCCCCCGGCCTGTTACAAGCTATCAAGCTTCGACTTGCCGCGCGAGGAAGTGGCGGACTGTATTGCGGCCGTCAAGACCGGCGGCCATGTTCTTGTGATTGGCCGGCCCGGGATCGGCAAGACCGAGTTTGTCCGGAGCTTGGCCTCAACCCTTGGTCGCAAAGGCATTGCACCGCGATGGGACGGAGCTGCTACCGACGGCGAGCACCAGGGACCGTATCAACGCATCAGCCGCATCCGCCTGGCTGCAGCGCTTGTCGATCAAATCAAGGATCTTCTGATCATAGATGAGGCCGATTCCATCCTGCAAAGCGCGGCGGACCGCTACGGGGCGTCGGAGGTAGGACGCTACGATAAGTCCGAGTTAAACCAACTCCTCGAGTCCATTTCTGTTCCGACGATCTGGATAAGCAACTCCTTTGCGGCGGTTCCCACATCGGCGTTGCGACGCTTTGCGCACACGCTTGAGTTTCCCGAACCGTCTCTTCAGACGCGGACCCGCATCCTCTCCGAAAAGCTGCGAGATGAGGTATTGCCGCCTGAGCTCTGCGAAGAGCTTGCCTCCCGGTTTTTCTTTACGCCCGCGGCAGCGGAACGAGCGGCCAAGATCGCTCTCCACGAAGCGAGCGCCGATGAGCAAAACAAGGCCGATGGGCTTACGAGCTACTTCCGTCGTGCGGCGCGGTCGCGGGTCAACCCCGACATCCACTCGCTACCGGCGGTCCGTAGTCGCTTCCTGCCGGAGTTATCCAACACAAGTGAAGCGCTCCCGGACCTGGTCGCAATGGCCTCACGGCGGAATGACGCGGGGAGGGGGCTTCGCATCCTCTTCTCCGGTCCGCCGGGTGGCGGTAAGACGGAAGCTGCAAAGTGGCTTGCACAACAGATGCGTCGAGAGGCGATGGTCCGACGGCCCTCGGATCTGCTTTCGATGTTTGTGGGAGAAGCGGAGAAGCAGATAGCCGCGGCATTTTCCCACGCCGAGCAAGCGAACGCGGTCCTGGTCCTGGACGAAGCGGATGCGCTGCTGTACGACCGAAAGACGGCATCACGCTCGTGGGAGTACACGCAGATCTCCGAGTTCCTTCAGCAGATGCAGAGCTTCGACGGGATCCTTGTTGCCTGCACAAATCGCGGAGAAGCGATCGACCCGGCTCTGCGACGCCGATTCCACAAGCATATCGTCTTTGGCCCGCTCGCAGCCGGCGCAATCGCCGCGGCCCTGCACCACTTCTTCCCGCAAATCGAGCTCTCCGCGCCGGAGCGGAGCATGCTGGAGGCAGCCGCCTCACTAATGGTCAGTGACTTTGATACGGCCGCTGAGGTTCTCAACCTCGATGAAGATGCGGTCGATGCAAAGACGGTGGTTGATGAGATAATCGCTGCAGCGGAGGCTCGTAGCCCGGCGCGAAAAATCGGCTTCTAGCGTATAGTCTGAATATGAGTTTGACGAGCCGTCACTATCGGTTGGCCCTAATAGATCGCGTGCTCCGCGCGGCGTTTACCGGGGGCAGCACTGCCCGTGTGTGGTCCTCGGCTCAGCTTGCCGACCGCTACGAGGACGAGGAAGGCGAAGAGGTGAGCGTCCGTACGATCGGCCGTGACACAAACTGGATGAAGGACATGGGCGCGCCGATCGAGTACGACCCCTCGCGTAAGGGTTACTACTACACGGACCTGTCGTGGCGGATCCCGGCGATGAGTCTGAGCCAGGCCGACCTTTTTGCGATTCTTGTCGCCGATCGAGCGTTGGCCAGCTACCGCAATACGCCGTTCTACAAGGCGCTCAAAGACGTGTTTCGGCGACTCACCGATCTGCTTCCCGAGAATGTGTCCCTCAGTTCACAAGACCTTGTCGACGACATGACCGTGATTACCGAGCCGGTCACGAGGATCGCGGATGAAGTGTGGGAGACGGTGCGAGACGCCATGCGCGACCGGCGGAGCCTTGTCATCCACTACCTCAAGCCGACCTACTCCGAGCCGATGATTCGCATCGTCGATCCCTATCATGTCATCGGGCATAGGGGAGAGTGGTACCTTCTTGCGTACTCGCAGCGCGACAAGAACATTCGTGTCTACGCATTGGGCCGCGTCAAGCGCGCCAAGTTGCGCCCGGAAACCTTCACCGTGAGTCAGGTGTTTCGTGTTGAGAATCACATCGATCCATCATTCGGGATCTTTGCGAGCGAAGACTTTGTGGAGGTCTCGGTCCGATTCTCCGGCGAAGCCGCCTCCAAGATCCCCGAACGAACGTGGCATCCTGAACAGAAGGTGACCAAGCACAAAGACGGATCCATCACCGTACGCTTCCGAACCAACCAACAGTCCCAGGTGGTCTTCTGGGTAAGCCAATGGGGCCCGGAGGCGGAGATCCTCTCACCCCCGGACCTGCGTGCTCGCGCCGCCGACTGGTTTAGGCGGACTGCGGAGAGTTATCGTTAGGTGTTGGCAGGCTTGGCCGGCCCGGCTTTCAGAAAAGCCTTCTGCTCCGGCGTCTCCGGATAAGACCCCGCAGCATTGATGGCTTGGTAGGCCTCGTCGTAGCTCTTTCCCATTGCCATCAGGATTGCGACGGCCATAGTGCCGGTCCGGCCCCGACCGGCTCCGCAGTGAACAAAGAACTTCTGACCGTCCTCTACGCGTTGGGCAAGGATCCGAGCAAGGGCCCAAAAAGCGGGAGCCGCATCCGCCTGCGGCGGATTGAAGTCCGGGATCGGAAAGTCGATAAGCTCGTAGTCGGCCGCTTCCCGCTGCTCCAGCCTCCAGCGCCGATACTCCGGGCTCTGGGCCGCAATGTCCTCTTCCGGCGCTAAGCAGACGACGCTTGTGATGCCGTTGTGCTTCATCTCGTCGAGCCAATCGGCGACCCGGTCGCTGCGATGAGCCTCGCGAGTTCGGCCCGGCATGCGGTCAAAGTAAAGCTTGTTGTTCCAGGTTCTCATGTACATTTGGTGCCTCCTAACTGGCAATGTAGAAGAGTACCTCGGACATGAAGTGTCTGGGGTGGGCTGCTATTTGCCAAACAGATCGCGCAGGACGGGCGCGCACCTGTCAACTTCAGTTAGGGCCTCGGCAACATCTCGGAGTAGCTTGTCTACCGACGTGCCTTCTTTGATCTTCCTGTATTGATATACAAACTCGGTCCTTGTTCCTCGGCCATAAAAGAGGAACGGCCGACCGCCACGGGGCGATCTCCATTCTTTGTCGAAGATATGCCCGTTCTCCGCTAAGCGTGTCGCGAACGTCTCGGCCATATTGCCGTTGATGAACCGCCGTAGCGTGTCATTTTCGACCTGAACACCGATCCGGTGGCTCCCGACTTGAAGGGCGAAATCCATCGTGGCCTTTTTGCTGTTGATTGTCACGGCAGTACAGACGTTGAGCTTGTGCTCGAAAAGCGGAACGATGAATTTCGCAATCACCTGACCGGCGCGTAGACGCTGGTACAACTCCCAGAGTCGAATCGAGTCTAAATCGTCAAATACATTGGTCTTTTTGCAAAATGCCAAGGCGAAGTCGTATTGTCCAGTGTCGACGAACAGCTCTTTCAATTGATCGATGGAGTCCACGAGCAACTTGTAATGCTCTATGATCGATCGCTCGAAACCGTCTGATGTAAAATTTTCCGGGTTCAGTTACTTCACAAGTTCCTTGTGGCTCCGTGCAGTCCATCCTTCCGGCAATCTCGTCTCTGGTGGGACCAACGACACCACCACAAACCTTGTTGTCCTGCGATCAAACGAACTGCTTAACCGGGCAAGCTGCGTCGGTTTTGCAATATCCTTGAATTTGTTTTCGATAGCGAGGTGCGTTATACCATTCGACTCTGCCGCGAGATCGCATCTGGGTCGCTTCGGCTTTTGGCCGTCACTTAATTCTATACCTTGGGATTCTCGATGGAATGTGAGGCCGTCGGGCGGTGGCCCATTGACGAACAGGTTCCACGTCGCCGGGGCGTCCAGCGTGCTCAGCCAGTACCAAAAGTTAGAATGAAACAACTCTTTCGAGGCCATCGAAAGGTGAAACAACGGCTCCGTATCTAGTTGCTTCAGGATTTCCTTGATCCGCTTCAGATCGACAGGATCCGAATGGAAGATGCTGGTTTGTCTTGACACGCGTGCTCCATTTGTGAGCGGTATGAGAAAATCTATCACGTGAGATCCCACGGTGCCCGGTTCACTCCAGAGAGTTGGCGTCTGCGGCATACCTGAGTCCAAGAAAACCTCCGCAGCCCCAAATGGGAACTTCACGGCCGCCGTTGACACGTGGTGTTCGCGGTTGCCCGGATCGACCTGCATAGCTCCTCAGCAACCATCCGCAGGCGTGCGGTCGTGCGATCGCTCGGACGGCGGTAGACGTCGGCGATGCTCCTGCCGTCCGCGGTTTTACGAAGCTGATTCAGTGACGAAAGACCAAGGTGCCGTGCGTTGGCCACGGCTACTCCGGGTCCGAGATCTTGTTCTTCGAAAAGCTTTCTGACGGCGTAGTGGGCTCGCTTTCCGAAACAAACAATCAGCGAGTATCCGCTCAGTTCCCGTTTGAGTCTCTGCAAGTTCGTTGGATCTCGTATTTCCGCCAGTGTCGCCTGGCTCCGGCCCGTTGCGCCATCGCCACTCCTGAACTCCGGTTTTGGCCACGCGTTGTTGATCGATGCCCCGACTCTTAACGGCAACGATTGTCCGCACTCTTCATTGAGTATCTTAATGACACGATCCAGGTTCTTGCCGGTCATTCCCCCCACGGGCCTTTCCTGCTCCTGCTCGATCCGGCCGGGACAAGAGAAAACGTACACGACATCGGATTCCGTACTCCGCACCATGTAGGCGCACCGCTCAATGTCACGGTCTTTAGTCACAACCCACCTGCGTAGGAAACCAAAACAAATCGTTGTCGTCTGTTGTGTTTGTCACGGTATCGCTGCGACGGTCACCGCTACACCACAAATCTGCCCGGCTACTCATCGCCGTCCGTTCCGTCGTCCACTGCGGGCTTACCAAGAACGCGCTCGATTATTTCCAGCAGGCGGTTGGCGCGATCTGCCATGAAGCCCTCGAAGTCGTCATTTCGTAGGTAGCTCGGATCCATTGCGTGGCTGGAAAGAAGCTCATCCATTCGCGCATCACTCAGGCCCACCGTCGGCTCGTTTTGGATCCGCCGCAGGTACCGCGACGGTGCCTCTCCGCCAATCTTCCGGTTGGCCCTGTAGGACAGCGGCGTCTTGTTGAGAATACAGTCGTACCGCGCGGGCGCGATATTCTTGCTGGTGCACCACACCTTTGGGAAAATGTGATGGATATCGAGGGCGACGTCGTCGGTGTCGAGTTCCTGGATACCTGCCTTCCAGAACCAGTCCTGCGCACCCTCGCGAAGGACAAGCACGTTTAGCCCCTTGTACGCGGCGCTCAATCGAGACCGCAACGTCAAAAAGCGCTGAGGGTGAAACCCTGCATCAACTATCGTTCTGGGCGGGTGCTCGTCGTCCTCGATCCATTCAAGAAACTGCTCGTGGTCGTTGGCAATACGCGTCTCGACGGCGCCACCGTAGAGTTCACCCAAAACGCCGGACCAGTACCACCGGGACAGTTTGTCGTAGATCTTCGGTTCGAGCCATGTCTCGCTAAGGGTTGATAGGATTGCCGCCAGTGGAACAATCTGAGTCCCGTAGGGTATTTCTCGAGACGAGTAAACGGACTCCTTCCGCAGAAACTTTGCCGCGAGGCGAAATCCGTTTTCTACACTGTCGGCCAGTTTCTTCCACGCTGACAACGGCAGCTCCAAAATATCCGCACGTTTCGCGCTAACGGGCCGAACCTGTTTGCCCGTTCTGCCCGCTGCAGCGTCTTGGCGCTTACGCTCGGCGGTATGAAGAAGCGTAAGCGCCTGCAGGAACTCCGTGGGTTGGAGGTCGGAGAGAAGCTCGTCTTGGGCTATCCGGTCGCGTCGGGATTCGACGTCTCGAATTGTCGATCCAAACCAATCGTCGCGGAGGTTGTAGCCGTCGGCGGCATAACTCGCGGTGACGAGCTCAAAGACCGAGAGCTGCACGCCGCCGGTGTTCACCTTCTCGAAAACCAAACAGACCGCCTCTTTACTCGTTGCCTTCTGCAGCTGGATTATCGGGAGTTGATAGTTGCGAAAGGCGGTTAGAATGCTACTGCGGAACTTCATGTAAGTGTTGAAGTTGTCCGGCGCGACTTGGTAGAGCGTCTTTTCCCATTCGTCGGAGTTCATTGTCTGGTCACAAGGGAAATGGAGCGATTCACACTCCTTTTCTCGAGTCGATAAGTCAAGATCGACATCTTTCCCGAAGTTCGATCGAATCTGACGATTTTCGTCGACCGCGACAATTGCCTGCTCCAAGTCGTACCGCGCATCGAGAGCAAGCTGTATATCGAAGTAGTAGTGCCGTTTGATTTCCTTGCGTTTCGAGGTACGTGTGTTCACCGGCGTTTCAATCGCCAGGGCCTGGGTTAGGGTGGTGAGGCGTTGCTGGCCGTCGAGAATCAGCTTTTCGGGCTTGGCGTTTGCGGTCACCAGGTGCTCCAGCCCTTCGATTGGACGAGTCTGAAATCGTACATCGCCGCCGGTTTCCAAGAGCATAACTGCTCCAACCGGAAATGATCTGGCGATACTCACAAGCAGATCGCGAATGTGGTCGTCATCCCACACCCAACCGCGCTGGAAGTCTGGCAGCTGGATCTTCCCGGACAGAATATCGTCTAATATGGAGTGCAACGATGCCTTTGTGCTGTCAAATGTGCTCACGGTATTCCTCTCGGGCACTATAGCCCGTGTGGCTTTCGGTGCAAAGTCGAACGGCGAACTGAGACTTAGTGTCCAGAGGCTCCTCGCCAATCTGGTGGATGATCTCATCGTGAAGGGGCCGTTTCCATCGGAGTGGCGCAGCTTCAGCAAGCTTGGCCCGGACGAGGAACTGATTGAGGTTTCCAACAGCGACTGGTATCAAACGATCCGAGAACAGACAACTCCAGGCGAGAACATGCGCATCTACCGCGAACTGCACGGGTTGTCACAACAGCAGTTGGGCAGCAAACTCGGTCGGCTCACGCGGCAGAACATCTCGAATATGGAGCACGGTCGCGCCGGATCAGCCTAGAGATGGCAAAAAAGCTTGCCGTACTGATCGACGTGTCGGTTGAGAAGTTCGTTTAGTTGTAATTCCAGAGTCTACCACGATCAGGACCAGCATCGACGAACTGAATGGGCTCTACATGATCGATATCCGATGCGACTGAGAGCCGTCACAGGAGGCTGCCGCGACCTGATTCGATGAGGCGAAAGTGTGGACTTTTCGTCCGCATTCGGGGCGGTGCAATTTGCACGCGCCGGTAACATCCGTGAGGCTGAGGGAGTGGTCACCGATCTCGGCCCCCCGCGCGTTGTCCTTCCGCCGTGTTACAATCGGCTCCAATGAACTCGACTATCCGGTTCTATGAGGAAAATGCCGACGAACTTGCATCTCGATACGAGGCAGTGGATTTCTCCGACTTTGTGGACAAGACTCTCTCGAAAGTCCGAAAAGGCGGACGAGTGCTCGACGTGGCCTGCGGTAGCGGAAGGGATGCAGCCGCGATGTTCCGTGCGGGTTTGGATGTAGTGGCGGCAGATGCGAGCAGGGCTATGCTCGATCAAGCGGTGGCGCTGCATCCCGAGCTGCGGGGGCGCACGCGGCCGGCGGACCTGGTCGACGGGCTTCCGTTTGAAGATCGGGAATTTGACGCCGTCACGTCATGGGCGACAATCATGCACGTTCCACCAGAACAGCTGGAGCGGGTCTTTGTCGAAATCCACCGAGTCACAAAGGGGTCGGGGATCTTTGCGTATTCGGTAAACACCCGGCGTCCGGGACTAAACGACTCGGGCATCGACGACAAGGGCCGGCTTTTTACCTGTCTGCCGGCCGCCGACTGGGAACGCTTTCACGTGGCCGCGGGCTTTGCAACGATAGATTCAGAAGAGACCGAGGACATTACCGGGCGCTCCGGAATACGGTGGGTGACCTTCCGGACGCTGAAGGCGGTTTCTTGAACGAGCGTTACCGGGACCAAATCGCGGAGATTATCGCTCTGCTTCACCAGGCCCTTCGAGCGAATGATGCGGACAAGCTGGCCGGCACGATGGCGGCCGTCAGAACCAAGGTTGATACCGCAGCATCCCTTGTCACCACACCGGTTCACGGCGCGGTGGGGAGTGACGGTGTACCGGGTGTTCTGACTAACAACTCGCCTCCGTACTTGGCGGAGACGCTGGAGCGCCACATGGCCGAAGCCCGGGAGGTACGCCTCGCGACGGCCTTTCTCTCGGCCGACGACGCCAATCCTCTGATCCTGCCACTACGCAAAGTAGCAGACCGGGGCGGAAAGGTGCGAATCCTGACGTCTTTGATGGGAGCGTTCAACCGACCCGATGCTCTTCGCGCATTCTGCGACTGGCGGATGCCGGTTGAGCTTCGAATATACACCGACGATCTCAATAATCCTGACCTTCTATTGGCGGAGTCCGCGCCGGCATTCCACGCGAAGGCACTCCTTATCCACAAAGAAGCGGGAACGCACTTGCTTGCCCTTGGATCTGCAAACTTCACATCGGCCGGGTTCGGGTCAAACGTGGAGTGGAACTACGTCTCAGATTTCGAGGTAAACGCTCCCATTGGGGGCAGGAGCCCATACGGCAAGGCCGTCGATCTCTTTGAGCGCGCCTGGGAGTCCAACGGATTTGTCCCTGATCACGACTTCCTTGACCGTTACGAAAAGCTGTATCACGCCAGAAGCCTGTTGATGCGGGAATTAAGGCGGGGGCTGGATCTGGAGCGAAAGGGGAACGACGGCGCCATCCCCGAGCTTGCTACACCGGCTCCGAGGCCTGCGCAGGCCCAAGCACTTCAGGAGCTCGCCCGGCTTAGGCAGATGGGAGTAAAGCGTTTCGCCGTTATTGCCGCTACGGGAATCGGTAAGACCTTCCTTAGTGCCTTTGAGGTCAGAAACGCCGGCGCGGACCGGGTCCTTTTTATCGCCCACCGAGCGAGCATACTCCGCGAGGCACTCAAGACCTTCCAGTCGGTTCTTTCTGACCACCAGACCACCATTCTGCAGGGGCGGGAGGCGGTCTCTCAGCTCGCTGCGAAGGATCAACATGATCCGTTGCTCGCCTTTGCCATGATTCAGACGATTAGCCGCCCGGAGAATCTGCCGTTGATTGAGCCGTCCAGCTTCGACTATGTGATAATTGACGAGTTTCATCATGCTGAGGCGGCGAGCTACAAGGCAGTATTGGACTATCTAACGCCCAAACACCTTCTGGGCATGACGGCAACTCCCGAGCGTATGGACGGACAGGATGTGCTCGAGGTTTGCGACCACCGGGTCGCCTACGAGGTTCGTCTCTTTGAGGCGATCGAGCGCGGATGGCTTGCGCCGTTCCACTACTATGCCATCTTCGATCCCACGGACTACGAGCCGATTCGCTGGACCGGAACTGGGTATGACGACACGCAGCTCCAGGAAGCGCTCAGCACGGATACGCGGGCGGACCTGATCTGCCACAATCTGCGCCTGTTTCAACCGGCGTCTGGAAAACGAAAGTGCATGGCGTTCTGCTCAAACGTCGGCCACGCCACCTGGATGGCAAACGCATTCCAGCGTCGCGGGATACCGGCGTCCGTCATTCACGGAGACACAAACGAAGAGGACCGGCAGACGATCTTGGCAAACCTGCAGGACCAGGAGCATGAGCTCGAGATCGTATGCTCCGTCGACGTGTTAAACGAGGGTATAGACGTGCCCTCTTTGACGCATGTTCTAATGCTTCGGCCCACGCAATCGTTCACCGTGTTTTTTCAGCAACTAGGACGCGGTTTGCGCCTTGCACCGGGGAAACGGTACGTGACGGTCCTCGACTTCGTGGGGAGCTTCAAAAAGAGCTACGTAGCGCCCCTGGCATTAGCCGGTCACGTGGCCCCACCGTCATCCGTCAAAAAGATGCCGGAGTTTCATGCTCCGAAGCTATGTCATGTCCAAGCCGATACAAGCGTGCGCCGGGTTTGGGATCAGGAAATCAAACAGGTCTTTAAGCCCGCCTCGCCCGTCGAGCGGCTGCGACTGGGTCTTGAAGAGATCGCCGGGAGTGATCGAATAGGTGGAGTAGCACTGACCGACCTCTTTGTACTGGACGATGTAAGGCAGCACTTGGCCACGATCCGCAAGGCCGGAGGATGGATACAAGTTCGTGCGAGTCTGGTGATTCAAGACAAATACGAGGAGAGCCTCATCGACACCCCTGGCGAGGCCTTCCTGTTCCACGTCGAGAGTGAACTCAACGCCGTCCGGTCGTACAAGATGGCGGTTTTAACATGTCTTCTGAAGCTTTCCAACGCATCACACCCAGCGGCGACGACTTGGAAGGTGACGGACATCGCGAGAGAGTACCTGGCCTATTTTCTTCAGGATAGCGATAGAACGGCGGATTGGCCTGCTCTGGCCAAGCACAAAAATGCGAGGGAGTTCCCGATTTCAAAGGCCGTGAGCGAACTGCGGAAGAACCCGTTGAGTTTTCTTTCGGACCAGGGAAACAAGTTTTTCGAACTCACGGCAGAGGAGTTTGAGCTCAAGGAGCCGATACGACCGTTTTGGGCCCAAAAACGCTTCCGGGAAATGGTAGCTGAGCGCGTGCAGTTCGCCGAGGCTCGTTACTGGTACCGCAAGCGAAAACGCCCGGATGGGTAGCCAGTTCGGAGAAGGTGGCGCGAACCGCAGGCGGCGACCGCCAGCCACTGCTGGCGGTGTGCGTCAACTCTTGCGAGCTACCAAATGCGATCCTCAAACGCGATCGATTCTGGTCCGGCGGGTTTCCTCTCCTCACGTTGGCCGAAAGACCGCTCGTTGCCCTTCAAGCCGTGCGGAGCGTAGGTGTCTATCCTTTGCTTACACGTTCCCTCGACATGTATCACTTCGTCCGCCGATAGGTCTGGGGAAAGACGTTCCAGGATACTGAAGCCAAAATTGCGGGGGGCCGGATCTCTTAAGTGCTTGTTTCCGCCATGCCCCGTTTCGGCGTAGCCGGGTCACCCTTACTTAAACCTATCATAGTGCAAGGAGCCGCGCTCTATTACCGATCTGGGAGCAGCGCTAATCGTTCTCCTGCTTCCGACCGAGAACTCACGTCTTTTTGTATGCGTGCTCTCGTAACCGAAAACGCTCGAGCCTATTGACCAGGTTTGGAATACCGTAGCCAAAGTAGTTGGTCGGAAAGCTGTCGGCGTAGCCGGGGCCGTAGCGCTCATGATATCGGTCCACAGCGAGCTGCCAATTTCGTTCTAGAAACTGCACTCCCAGGGCCTGAATCTCCGGATAGAGTCGGTATTCCCGGGGCGCAACGTCATCGGGATCGGTCGTTTCCATGCGGTGAAGAAGTTCCCGAATGCTCCGGAGGTATGGCTCGTACCCCGCATCTTGAAGCAACTCGTAGTCATCGGCCGACGGAATGCAATAGGCGAAACTCTCCTTGTAGTCGAGACTCTCCTCGCGCTCAAACATGAGGGTGGGGTTTGCCCTGTTTTGTTCCCACTCCGTTTTTCCAAGCCCGATTATATGGGCGAGCGTATCGTCCCAGCCGTCCGAGACCGCCTGTACTCGGCCCACGCTGCGGAGCTCCGCCTTCTTGGCAAGAAAAACTTGCATGAACTCCTCTGCGACGTCCGGCCGGTACCTCAGCATAAAGCGATACTTCGCCTCGTCGTAGAAAACCTCCGGCCAACCCATTTCCTCGACCATGCGCCAAAACACTGTGTCCTGCATCATGGTCCTTATTATAACCCTGCTTCAGGCACGGGAGTGTCGTGGATCGACATCAGCCGCCGGCCGCCTCAATCGGCGTCCAACGTGTAGTAGTACGCCGAGCTCGATCCTATCAAAGTCAGCGTGTACGAGCGGCCGCCGGTGACGGGGAAGCTGGTGAGTGTGTCCGCCGCCCAGGTCCCGTTTGCCAAAAGTAGCTCCGGTCGGTAGGAACCGGGGGAGACCGTTTGGTAGCCGGTGGTGGTGCCCGGAACAAGCGTGCCGCCGGAAGGCGGGTAGAACTCCGCCGTGCCCAGGCGAATGCCGTTGGTCACCGTGAGGGTAGAGCTGTTCTGAAAACGAACCTGCGCCGTCGACAGGTCGGAGCAGCCGGCCGTCACCAGGACGAACGCGACGATCGCCCCGAGCAAAACGATGCCGCGGCCGCGGCCCTGTGTGCGTGATTGCA
>CAZFLD010000067.1:0-22516 GCA_964519835.1 uncultured Spirochaetales bacterium | reverse complement strand
TTGCCCGGTACGACTCTTTCTCTTGCTCGATACGCTCCAGTTCGAAACGGCCCATAGCCTGAAACAGCCGCTGCTCGGTGCGGCGCTCCGCCACCCGTTCCAACACGTCGAAAGCCCGGCGCGTGTGTTCGAGGGCGGCTTCGAGGTCGCCAGATTGTTCGAGGTAGACGCCGTAGTGCCGCAGCCAATGGGGAAGATCCGTCGATCCCTCAAGTCGTTTGATGTTCTGAATAGCCTGTTCGAGGTAGGGTGCGGCGTCCCGGTAACGATCTTGCCTAACGAGCAGCATGGCGAGGTTCCCGTACAGCTCTTCCATCCAGGCTCTATCACTCGCCGCTTCGCTCGAGGCAAGCGCGTCGCGATAGAGCTCTTCCGCTTCGGCGGTTTGTCCGGCGGCCGCAAGTGCACCGGCGAGCTTCGCAATGCTGTGGATACGGAGGGTCTCTTCCTGCGTTTCTTCAAAGCGGCGCACGGCATCACGGAGAGCAGCTATCGCTTTATCGTAGCGCCCGAGATCGACAAGCGCTCGCCCGGCGTTCGCCCGGGCCGTGGCGGCAACCTGCTCGAGCCCCTCACCTTCTTCCGCTTGTTTTTGCGCCTCTTCGAAGTACCGGAGCGCCCGCCCCGCATCGGCCATCAACAGACAGGTGTTGCCGATGTTGTTTAGCACCGTCGCCATGCGCGGGCTCCGTTGTGCCTGATGCAGGCGGTAGCTCTGCTCGAAGTGACGCATCGAGTCCGGCAAGTCGCCCTTTTCGGAGTACAAAATGCCCAGGGTGCTCTCGAGCTCCGCTTCCTCCACTTCATCCTGGGCTTGGCGCGCATGCTCGAGTCCGGTGCCCGCCGCCAGGATGGCCGGAGCGATGTCTCCCTGCATAAAAAGACACTGAGCCCGTTTTCTGCACACCCATGCGGCGTGCGACCATTGCTCTTCGTTTGTGGTTTGTTCGAGGACGGCGTCTAATTTATCAAGAGCGACGGAAACACGACCTTCGGCGATCAGCCGAGTGATCCGTTGTTGGTCAAACCACACGGATGTGCAGCCGAACCTCGCGAACGCCTGCCCGATCGCGAAAACGTGCCGTAACCAAGTCGCCGTCGCTGACCCCGGGAGGCACATCCACCACCACGGTCCGACCACCGTCGATGTTTAAGTGGGCAGAGCCCCCCGTGAACGCCTCGTCAGGTCCCATGTGAAGATCGAATTCCACGACGGACCTCTGCTCCCGATACCGGCCGGCGTCCGTCCCGACGTCCGAGTAGACCATTTCGTCCACATCGTCGAATGCGCCAATGCCGCCGAAACCGCCTGCGTCGGTGTCCGAAAGACCAAAAAGGTCTTCGAATATCGCTCCTAGACGATCAAACGGCGTTGTCGGTCCCCACGCCGTGGAGCGGCCCGAGGCCGGTCGGGTTCTGTTGCCACCGGACGCCGGGCGACGAGGAGCCCCGGGGCCGTCATATCCGCCCTGTCGGCGGCGTGATTCTTCTTCGTAGGCCCGGCGGCGTCTAAGGTCCGCCTCGTAGGCTCTGCGACGGCGCAGCTCATTATCGTAGGCGCGCCGAACACGGGGATCTCGCAGCGCTTCATAGGCATCCTGCGCCTCCCGGAACGTCGCGACATCGCCGTCGTTGCAGAGGTCCGGGTGATGCTGTTTTGCCAACCGCCGGTACGCATCACGAATCTGATCCTGATCCGCGCTAGGGCTGACGCCGAGTGTCTCGTAGTGATTGTGCGATGTTCCCGCCATACGAGCCTAAGTGTACTGCGGTCGCACCCATCTCGGTCAACCGGTGGGCGAGAGCGGCGGACGAAACGGGACAGGCACCCTGGCCGACCGAGTCTGCGGATGCTACTCTTTCTCCAATGGCGCAGGTTGATGAGCAGTTTGTTGTTCGCCGTGGCGACCCGGAGCTCGTGGGCATACCGGAGGTGCAGATGTTCGGTTTCGAGCACCATCGCGGCGCGGAGCAGCGACTCACGGCTCACTACAATCCCGGAATAGAGATCTGCTACTGCAAAACAGGCGTGTACCGATGGAATGTGGAAGGCGAGCTTGCTGAGATTCGCCCGGGCGAGCTCTCGGTCACACGTCCATGGCAGGTTCACAGCGGCCACAACAATGTAGTGGGCCCGGGGCAGCTCTACTGGGTGATCATCGCCACCGACGAAGAGGACGTGCCTGAAAACCTCGACCCCAGCACGGTGACGGCGTCGAAGGCACACTCGCTCGATACATCGTTCCTCACACCGCTTCTGGGCCCGGACGCAGGCGATATTGTTGCCACACTCCGGCAAACTACGGATTGCTTTCTTGGACGCATCGAGAGGGCGCCCGAGTTGATTCGGGTTGTTCAGAGCGAGCTTTCTTCGCGGAATCTCGGACGCCGGACGGCCGTCCGCGCAGCCCTTGCCGAGCTTTTGGTGCTTGTGGCCCGCAGATTGCAGGAGGTGGCCCACGCCGCCGGGGCCAACACGGGTGGCAAACCATACAGGGAGGCGGCGTACGGCGGGCGCGTTCCTGAGGGTGTGCTAAAGGTGTTGTCGGCGGTAGCTGAGCAACCGGCGGCGGAATGGACGGCCGAAAGCATGGCCGACGGTGCGGGGTTGGGGCAAACGGCCTTTACGGAGTGGTGCCGGCGTGTGACGGGCCGCTCGCCGCGGTGGTATGTGCTCGAGCAGCGCCTCGAGAGGGGCCGCGAGCTGTTGGCGGACCCGTCGGTACGGGTTACGGAGGTGGCGTACGAGACGGGCTTTTCGAGCTCCCAACACTTCTCCTCGGCGTTTCGCAAGCTTTACGGCGAGTCGCCGTCGGCGTACCGGGCGCGAAGAGTATAGTCGGCCAAGGCGGTCCCGTGGACACGGTCCCCGTCACGCGATCTTCGGCGGCACCTCGGGCAAGTATGCGTACTCCGGCTCTTTACCCTGCCGACTGAGGATGCCGATGATCTGTCGCCACGTAGCGACGAGGCCATGTGGGCACGGCTGAAGCTGATCGCGAATCATCTTGTGCAATCGGTGCAGATTGTAGCACGGCACCGACGCGTACATGTGGTGCTCGGTGTGATAGTTCATGTTCCAATAGACAAAGCGAATAAATGGATTTGTTGTGAACGTCCGGCAGCACAGTCGGAAGTCGGGAACGTTGTCCACGAGGCCGATGTGTTGTGACTCGTTGCACAAAAACTGCAGCCAGCGGCCGTAGAACATTGCTAGTGTGGTGAGAACAAAAAGCTGGTAAAGACCCGTGACAAACGACACGGTTACGATCGCGGCGTGGAAAAGAAGCAAAGCCCTGTTGTACCGGATAAGCGCCCGCCGTGTCTTTGGACCATCCTCTTCGATAATTTCTCGTAGCCAGTCGGTTGTGTATCTACCGAGTGCCTTTGTAACGGTGCCTTTGACACGTCCGAAAAGACCGGCCGGGTCGATAATCGCCACGCCGAGGTAGTGGGAGAGTCTTGTTTGAATAGGTAGCTGGACTTCGCGATCCTTTGGGGGATGCAGGGTGTACAGGTGATGGCGCATGTGACTCGCCCTGAAGTGAATGGGGTCAAACCAGCCGAGCAAACTGTAGATATACAAAAAGAGAGTCCCCAAGGCCTTGGTCTTGAAGACGGTATAGTGCACAAGCTCGTGGAATCCCTGCAGGAGGAAAATCCACATCATTCCATGGAAAAAGACGATAAGCGCCGTTGCCCACGCCGGGAAGGTCCCCGCCTCGGCAGCCTCCCACGCAATCCACGCGGTCGATCCTGTGGTGGCAAGAAGCAGAAGAAAGCCAAGGGCCTGAGCCAACGCCTTAAGGTCGCTGCGCTTGGTAAGCTTGCGCAGCTCATCTCGAGGAATCGGAACGCGGTACCAGTCGATGTGATCTTTCCGTTGTGCCATCAATATCTCCGTGGAGAATATTGCAGTATTTTTGTCATGTAAGCGTTCATTCACGTTCGCCGCAAACGGGCGTACACGGTTAGCAGCGTGGTTAGCGGCGGGCTCTGGGGCTAAGGACGGTCCGGACGTGCTCGGTGTCGACCTGGGTGCTCTTCGACATGCAGGGCTCGACGTACGAGAAGGATTCTTCTTTGGACAGTGGATTGACGGAAACCGTTAGTGGCCAATCGTGCCAACTCTTGCTGGTGGCGCAACCGCATGACCGTCTGCGGTTGCGCCACGGACGTGGCCATTGCATCGCCGCCTATTTCTCAATCACCGCAATCCCAAACCGATCACCGACGACAAACAGGTGTGTGTCGTTTCCGACGATGTCCCGCACCTGGTCCAACCCCTCGTTGAAGACGACGTAGGAGCCGGCCATCCACGGGTCCGACAGATCCGAGAGGTCGGCGACCCCAAGCCCTTGCGCCGCCCACGGCATCCCGAGGAACCCCCACGAACCGTCGACGTACAACGCCTCCGTCGACCGCGAAGTGGATGCCGACGAGAATACCACCGGCGCGGCCGGGTTTGTGATGTCGACAACGGAGAAGCCGTTGTCGCTCCCCGTCACGACGAGCTTCCCGTCGACCAGCGAGAGTCGCTCGGGCCGACGACCGATGTCCCTGCTTGCCACGAGGCTCGGCGCGCCGCGGTTGGAGATATCGAGCACCTTAAGGTACCGGTCGGTCGTCGCGTAGAGGTAGTCGCCCACGACCAGCAGGTCGCTCACGTCGTTGTCACCCAGGTCAACCATGGTCGCGGCACTCAGATTGCCGGCGGCGTCGCGCGGAATAGTCGCAAGTCCCTGATCGTCGGCGGCCCCGTAGACGTAGCCGTCGACGAAGGCGAAGCTGCGGACGTTCCCGTCGACGGCCGTCGACGACACGAGTGTTGGTGATGTACGGTTGGTGACTTCGAGAACGGCGACGCGGGAGCTCATCCCTACGTAGAGGTGGTCGCCGTCGCGGGCGAGCGACCAAACCCAGCCGTTCCAACCGATCTCGCCGTCCACGGCCTGCGATGTGCGCAGGCTCGGGTTCGCCGGGTCGGAGACGTCGTAGATGTGCAACCCCGGGTAGGGTTGCACCGACTGCCCGTAGTCGTCCACCGACTCGGTTCCCACGTAGAGGTAGTCGTCAATCGGAATCGTGCACAGCGTCGGCTGATGCGCGGCGGCGACCGCAGGCTGGAAGCCGGTTTCCGACGAAGCGGTGCTGTACACGTGCAGCCCGTTGGGCCCGCAGGCGGCGTACATGTTCCAGGCCGGCAGATCACTGTCGGTTGGGTAGGCGGCAGCCGAGTACGCGCCGCGGGCCGGCAGTATGCTGACCACGTTGGGCCGGGTGGGATCGGTAAGGTACAGCGAGAAGATCCCCCCGCTCGTGACCACGCCAAGCGTGTCGATGCCGCCGGAAGAGGACACCCCGAGCGCGCGGCCCGGCTGGTTGGTGTAGCCGCCGAACGAGAGGTTTATCCCCCCGCCGTCGACGGTCGTGGGGTTCTGCGGGTCCGAGATATCGACCACCCGCAGCCCGTATGTGCTGTCGTCCACCGCGCAGTACGCGTAGTTTCCGTGGACATAGACGCCGACGCATCTCTTGTCGCCAAGCGATACGCTTGCCACCTCGCTCGGTTGCATCGGGTCGGAGACGTCGATGACGGTGAGTCCCGCGGAATCGAGCGCGCAGTAGGCGTAGTCGCCGACCACGTGGACCCCTTGGACCGTTCGGGAGAGCCAAAGCCCACCGGTGGCCTCCGTCTCCAGGACGTCTTCGACCGACATCACGGCGAAAAGACTCCCGATACCCCCGTAGAAGTAGTCGCCCGCGACGGTTGCCGCAGTCACTCGCCCCATTCCGTTGAGCGTTCCCTCAAACGTAATCGTCGCGTTCGCGGGGCTCGTCACATCGACGCGCGCCGCGTAGTTGTCGCCGCCGACGATGAGGGTGTCGCCGTGAAGGAGGAGCACCTGGACGCCGTGGGGCATGTCGATCGTTTTCACAAGCGCCGGGTTCATCGGGTCACCGACAAGGTCGAACACGCGAAGGTAGTTGAACGTCGCCGCGAAGAGGTATCGGTTGTCCTCGGAAAGCACCACCGCCTGGTAGTCCTCGGCGAGGTTCACTGAGCGGTTGACGACCTCGGGGGTCGGTTCACCGACCACGTCGATCCGCCGAACCACCACGTCGTCGATCCATATGGTGCCGGCGGGGTTGTCTCCGAGTTGAAACCGGACAAACGTGTCGTCGTCGGTAGGATTGTTTAACTTGAATCGATGGGAGAAGGTCGTCATTTGATCGGTCGGCGTTGCGTTCATGCGAACATACGTGGTCCAATTCTTGCCGTCGTTGTCAAGGTCTCGCCCAAACTCGCCAATCACCAGTCTGGCGGTGATCCCACCGGTCGACCGGCAGCGGAACGACACCTCGTAGTGGCTTCCACCGGTCAGAACGACCGGGCGAGTTCCCGAAATCAGCTCCACGTGCCAATCGGTGTTCCCCGTCTCAACCAGACTCTGCGCCAGCTCACCGTCCTCGACGGAAGCCGTCGTGCCTAACGCTCCGGCTCCTGTGGTCTCGTTCGCGTACCAGTAGTCCATTCCCCGCTCGAAGCCGCCGTTGACGAGCAGGTTCTCAGTGGGGTCGACAAAGAGAAACTCCTTCACGACGACGACCGAGTCGGTGTACCCCACGCGAATCGCTATCGCCTTGATGGTGGTATTCGCGGTGACGGCGATCGGTGCGGTGTACCGCGTCGACTCGGCGGTCGGTGTGCTCCCATCGATCGTGTAGTAGATGAGGGCACCCTCAGTCACGGTACTCAGAGCAACCTCGCCGCCCTCGTATAAGACCGTGCCCTCGGGATCGAAGACGGGAGGGGCCGTCTGATCGCCGTACTGGTAGACTCGTGACCACTGGAGGCTTCCACCGGCCACAAAACGTTCCTCCTTCACCAGGTTTCCGTCGATATCACGGGTGTAGGTCGACGAACCGGTGCCGACATCGTCGGCGTCGTAGTCCGTCGAAGCGATGGTGCGATTGTGTTCGTCGTACTCGAAGGTCGTGTACCCGGTGAGGGCGCCGTCGGCGTCGTACCGGTCGACGCGCGCCCAGTCGCCCCATTCGGTCGGGGTGATCACGTCGTACGACTGGAGTTGATCGGCCTGGTCGAACACCGACGTTTGTGTGTTCACGCCCACCGCGTCGTACTCGTACGACTGTCGCCGTGAAAACTCGCCTGCCGCGTTGTACTGGATTCGCTCTGCCCGGCGGCCGAGTTCGTCGTACGAGTCTTCGCCGCGCCACTGGAGCGTCCCGTCTTCTCCGGAAACGGTCGTCTCGACGATCCGGCCGTCGGCGTCGGTTTCGTAGGTGTAGACTGCCACGTTCGTCACGGTTCCGGATTGATCGTAGTCGCGTCGGTGCGCCCGTTGTTTCCATGGCCACGCCCTGATCTCGACGGCTGCCGACTCGTTTCCCGCAGCATCCACGGCGGTCACCAAGAGCCGATGGGCGACTTCATTGAGAGGCAGAGAGACTACGGCGCGCTCGTCGCCCGCGGGAACGACGGTCACCTCTTCGGAACCGGGAACGGTGGCGCGAATCCACGCCAGACCGCTGTCGGTCGGGTCGGTCCACGCGATCGTCACCGACTTGTCGCCCTGCACGACGAGGCGAAGATCGGTAACCGAAGCGGGCGGCTCCACGTCCGGCGGCAGGAACAGAGGACAGCCGGTGGCCAGCATGACACATACTATGACTAGGGTGGACATGCGGAAGATGGTCTTCATCGGGTAGCTCCTCACTTCGCTACGTTATTGCCGTTCGCCGGTAAAACGGGGTTGGCGACCAAGTGATCGGATTGTGACCGTTTCCGCGTCCGCGCGCGTCGGTAGAACTACCTATGCCCCGTGGGTAGTTCTACCGTTTTCCACCAGAACGTTCGGTCGGAGACCGCGTGAGGCATGCGGAGGTTCCGCTCGCTTTGGTAACCCATCTTCTCCACCTAACAACGTCGTCGCACCTCACAAAAACGGAGCGCCGCAGAAAAACTACATGCCGCCGACCGTGAAATGCGCCTACCCGATGCTTGACACTTGACACAAAAACACAACATCGTGGTATCTAGTGTTGTCACTCAGGGCAAAGGATGGTGCTTCGTGGATCGGATAGTTCTAAAGCAGATGGCACTCACTGTATCTTTGTACTCCTTGGCCTTGGGGTCCTTGGCTGCTCGCTCCTCAATATTCAGAATTTGAACCCGAGATCGGTAACGTATTACGGCAACGGCAATGATCGGGGCGAACCTCCAATCGATGCCCGCGATAACTTCAGAGGAGACGCCTTGACTGTTTCCGGCAACACAGGGGGGCTTGCTCGCGACCGGTACAGGCACTGCCTATACCTTCTCTCTTACCTACGACGGAAATGGTTCCGACGGAGGAATCGTTCCAACGGACGCAAACGCGTACACGGCCGGGGACGAGGTGACGGTTGCGACCCCGGGCACGATGAGCAGAAACGGCTACACGTTTTCGGGGTGGAACACGGCGCGTGACGGAAACGGGGCGCTCTACTTCGCGGAGTCGAGCTTCACCATGGGAAGCGAGGATGTGACGCTCTACGCGCAGTGGAGCACGATAGCTGTGCAGTCGGTTTCGCTGAATACCAACACCGCCTCGGTCGAAGCGGGACAAACGTACGTATTTACTCTGACGATTCAACCATCAAATGCGACCAACAAGACCGTAAGCTGGTCGTCTTCTAATACGGGTGTTGCCCAGGTTGATGGCTCCGGGAGCGTAATGACCTTCTCTCCTGGGGAGACAACGATCACCGTCACGACCGATGACGGCGCCCGAACCGATTCGGCCACGCTCACCGTGCTGTCCGTGCCGATAGACGTTTCCGGTATTGTTTCCTCCGATACCACATGGAGCGCGGGGAACCGCTACAGACTTACCGACGACGTTCAGGTGGCTTACGGTTCAACACTTACCATTCAACCGGGGGTGGAAGTCATCGGACAAAACTACTCGCTTCAAATCTATGGACGACTTGCGGCGACGGGCACAAGTAACTCTCGAATACAGCTGAACGATCTTGAAACCATACTAAAAGGCACGAACTCGGCGAACGCCGAGATCAATGTGGCGTATGCGAAAATCGACGGCGGGGCTTTCCTTCCCGCAACAGGAAATGCGACGTACGGTTCCGTCCATCTCCATGACTCTATTGTAAAAACCATTTCGTATGTCTACGTGTGGTATCCCGTAGCGGACTCTTCATTCGAGCGAAACATCTTTCTTGATTCAGGCGGAATCTCGATTGGCCGCCGTGATACCGTTACAGTCTACGTGCGAAACAACGTTTTCTCGAACTCTTCCGGAGACCACGGGGAGATTTACGCAGTCGAGAACTGGGCTTCGTACAACTCGTCGGCGACGATCGTCGAGTACAATACGTTCCTCGACACAGACCAAATTGCGCTGCGCCTTCCGAGTGGGCACACAGACGCGGCGATTACGGCTACCAACAACTACTGGAATACGACCGACACATCGACGATTGAATCGATGATCTTCGATAACAATGACGACCTCGACTCGGCCGGTTCGATTCCGTACTCGCCCTTCCTAACCTCGCCGCAACCAACCCACTTCAAGTAATCGATTGCGGCTTGCAGATCGCGATGGATGGCACCCGTATACACGCGGTTGTGTATGTTGCCCGTATGACGGAGTTGCCGGTCACATCCACATCGCCGGCAGCGCTGACAAGAATGCCGGCCTGGTAGAAGATGACGCCGCCCTTGACTTCCGCGGTGCCACGCGCTCCCCCTCCATAGAGGGCACCTCGGCCGCCGGCGCCCCGTTTGCTGCCGCGCCGGCCGTGTTAAAAGCGGTGGCGACTGCTATACTTGCCGGCGTGGCGGACAAGGACTCATTTGAGCTCAAGCCGGACTTCGCGGAGTCCTACGAACGATACGAGGCATTCTGGGCCTGCGAGGTGGCGGACCGGCCGCCGGTGGGCATTACTCTCCCGCAGTCGCCCTACGCGGGAGACGCAGATCCACTGCTCCACACCGCGTCGGGAACGGCCCGAGATGTCGTGGGCGCCGAGAAGAATGCAACACGGATGGGGCTGCCGACGCCGCCGGCCGATCAATCCGAGGCCGACCACCGGGCGGCCTGGCTCGACATCGACGCCAGGGTGCGGCGGCTGGTAGCAAATCTGGAGAGTACGCAATTTCTCGGCGACGCCATGCCGATCGCGTGGCCAAACATGGGACCCGGGATTTTTTCGGCATGGTGTGGCGCTGGATACACATTCGGCGCAACAACGACGTGGTCGGAGCCCTGTGTTGAAGACTGGGAGAAGGATGGTCCAAACTGCGTTCTGGACATGGAGCACCCGCTCTTCAAAGCGACCGTCGAGTTTGGCGACAAGCTGATCGAGGCGGGCCGCGGTCGATTTATCGTGGGTCTTACCGACTTTCACCCCGGCGGCGATCACCTTGCCGCGCTGCGCGGCACTGAACGACTGGCAATGGACCTGGTAGACTGCCCGGAGCAACTGCCGCCGATGCTCGAACGGGCAACCCGGGAGTATTTCCAGGCCTACGACCTGTTCTACGACCGCATCGGTGCCGCAGGCATGCCTGCAACCTCGTGGCTGCCGCTTGTGGCGTTTGGAAAGTACTACGTTTCGAGCAATGACTTCTCCGGGTTGATTAGCCCAAGCATGTTCGAGCGTTTTTTTCTGCCGGGAATTATTGACGAGTGCCGGTTTCTCGACTACAGCATCTACCACCTCGACGGCCCCGATGCACTTTGTCACCTCGATCTCTTGCTCGACATCCCCGAGCTAAACGCAGTCCAGTTTGTGCCCGGCGCGGGAAACGAGGACCTCGAGCGATGGATTCCGTTGTATCAGAGAATCCAGACGGCCAAAAAGGGCATCCAAGTGCTCGATGTGGACCTCGGGAACATCGATTTGATCTTCGAGCACCTCCGCCCGGAGGGCCTGTTTATCAAAAATGTGGGCGGTATTAAAGACACACAGACTGCGGAGTTGGTACTCGAGCGGTTTTGTACGTGGAAATAGCGCATGAAGCCCAGCGGAGTCTCGAGAGTGACGCGATTGTACTTGCCTTTGCTCGAGTATGGTGGTACCGTTGGCGCGATGGATGGGCGCCCCATGTATACCAGACCCATTTGCTCGGGTTACCTACTCGCTCTAACAAGGCTCGCCGAGCGTGAGGATTCGGACGGTTAGGCGCCCGTCCCGGCAACAACAGCAGGCTGGAGCCCGCTGCCGAATCCTCCGGCGGCGGGCCTTTTTTTTGTAATGCCCCGCGCCCCTTCGAGCGTCCGGCGGGCCGTCGGCCCGGCGGGCGTTGACTCACGAAGGCACGTTAGGCGCGCACGCCGGAGAAACATCAGCCGAGGAGGAAACAATGCCCAAATACACACCGTTTACGACCGTAGACCTGCCTGACAGGCAATGGCCGGCCAACGTAATCGATTTCTCGCCCATGTGGTGCAGCGTAGACCTGCGCGACGGCAATCAAGCTCTTGCCATTCCCATGAGCATCAACGAAAAGATGGAGATGTTCGATCTACTCGTGGACATCGGATTCAAAGAGATCGAGGTCGGATTTCCCTCTGCATCACAAATCGACTTCGACTTTGTACGAAAACTCATCGACGAGGATCGTATTCCCGATGACGTCTACATTCAGGTGCTCACCCAGGCGCGGGACCACCTGATCAAGCGGACGTTCGAGGCCGTCGAAGGCGCGCCCAACGTCACCATGCACTTTTACAACTCCACAAGCGTGCTTCAGCGCGACGTCACCTTTGGCTTGGGCAAAGAAGAGATCAAGGGGCTGGCGATCGAGGCCGCCAAGCTTATCAAAAAGCTGGCTCGAAGCCTTCCGGGCACCAACATGCGCCTCGAGTATTCGCCTGAGAGCTTTAGCGATACCGAAACCGAGTACGCCCTCGAGGTCTGCGAGGCGGTACAGGAGATTTGGGAGCCGACCGTCGACAACAAGATCATCTTGAACCTGCCGGACACCGTTGAATGGATTCCCGCCAATAAACACGCCGATCAGATCGAGTGGTTCTGCCGGAACATACAAAACCGCGAGACGGCGATTATTAGTCTTCACACCCACAACGACCGCGGGACGGGCGTCGCCGCGTGTGAGCTCGGATTGATGGCCGGCGCGGAACGGGTAGAGGGAACGCTGTTTGGCAACGGCGAGCGCACCGGTAACGTCGACATCGTGACAGTTGCGTTGAATCGCTTTGCCGACGGCATCGATCCGGGGCTCGATTTTAGCGACCTGCCGCGGATCCGCCGGGTCTACGAGCGCACCACACGGATGAGCGTTCACGCCCGTCATCCCTACGCCGGTGAGCTGGTCTTCACGGCCTTTTCCGGATCACATCAGGATGCAATCAAAAAGGGTATGGACCGGCGCGCAGGCGATCTGTCACGCGATACACCGTGGCGTGTACCCTACCTCCACATCGACCCCCGGGACATCGGACGGACCTACGAATCCATCGTTCGAATCAACAGCCAGAGCGGCAAGGGCGGCGTAGCTTACGTGATGGCCCGCGATTTTGGCTTCGAGATGCCCAAGGCCATGCACGTGGAGATCGGCGGCGAGGTGAACCGACGGGCCGACGAGTTCGGCCGCGAGCTAACCACAAACGAGATCTATGAGGCCTTCAACCAGATGTACCTGCAGCCGACCGAGCCCGTCGAGGTGTTGGAAACAACGTTCGACTACGTTAGCTCCAACCCGCGCACCCTCGTATGTGACGCCAAAATTCGCCACAACGGCATGGAGATTAAGGTCAACGGCAAGGGCAACGGCCCGATCAGCGCCTTTGCCCACGCCCTCCAGGAGGCAAGCGTCGCCAACGTGAATCTGACGGATTTTCACGAGCATGCCATCGGATCGGGGGCGGACACGGAGGCTGTGGCCTACATCCAGATCGAAACCCCCGACGGCAGCCGTTTCTGGGGCGCAGGCGTGGACACCAACATCGACCTTGCCGGCACCAAGGCACTGGTAAGCGCGATTAACCGAGCCGAGGCGGTAAAGGCCCGTGCAGCAGCAGAGGCATCGGCCTCCGGTGGCGGGAGCTCCGAAGGGTAGGCGCCGGCCGGGGACTACCCTTCGAGGGCGGCTTTGGTCATGGCAAAGTACGCGTCCTGGGGAACGTACTCGGGAATGCTGTTGCCGGAGCCCAGGGCGTAGCCGCCCTTTTCTCGGCTTTTCTCGACCATGGCGCGGCTCCGGCGGTAGATCGCAGCCTCGTCGGTCCGACATAAAAAGTCCACGTCTATGCCGCCAAGGATTGCGATGCGGTCGCCCCAGGTGGAGTAGACATCCTCGATCGGCATGATTACATCCTCGTAGGAGTGCTTTGCGTCGTAGCCGATGTCGTCGATCAAATCGTCCATCACCGTCTCCAGGTTTCCGCAGGAATGGAGAAGGATCGGCTTGCCGTGGTCGTGGGCAAGGCGAACCGCGTCGCGATGTGGTGGATAGACAAACTCCCGCAGATCGGCGGGTGAGATCATCGTCTGTGTTTTAAAGCCCCAGTCGTCATTGGCTATCATGGCGCCGATCTTAGGGTGATCTACAAACTGCCGGTAGAGGTCCAAAAGGCTCTCGCCGATCTTTGATGCGATCGCCCGCACAAGATCGCGGTCGTCGACAAGCATGTAGCACAAGTTGTCGTAGCCGGTAAGATCGACCAGGTTTTCCAACACGCCGCACGGTCCGTAACAGAGCGCCTGCACACCCTCCGGCAGGTCCGAGAGAACGGCTTCGATGATACCAACATCCACCTGCGAGGAGTCCGGCCACGGGAATTGCTCGAAGTCTTCCCAGCCGGTTATCAAAGGCTGGTCGTTTAGCGATCGCGAGGCATCCTGCGTGTGGGCACCCTCGCGAAAGATAAAATCAGGAAAGACTACGCCGGGTCCAAAGTTCACGTAGTCGTAACCGGCGCCGGCAAAGGCATCGGCGTACCAACGCCCAAGTGCCGCATAGCCTGCAAGCATCTCTTCACGGTCGACGACGCCTCCGGCCAACGGAGAAGTTGAGGCGTCGTGGCCCCCGGCCTTTCCCGGGTCCCGAGGCGCGGGTCTACCCGCGAGACGCTCGTAGAGCGGGATGTTCAGGTAGAACTCGAAAAGCGTCGGTCGATCAGGGACCTCTCGACGCATCACCTTCAAGAACTGCTCGAAATCCGGTTCGCGTGGATACGTGCTCACAGCTCTGCCTCCAATGTAGACGTTGCAGCCGACGGTCGACTTCGGCGCGCGGAGCCGACGTTGTGTATCGACAGGAACTCGCGCCGAGCATCCTTGTCTTTTTCTTTGGCGATCTCGAACATCTCGGCCCAACAACCAAAGACTCCGTCCGGCTCCGGCAGGTGTGGTTTGAGAATACGATGGAGCTTCGGCAGGTTTCTAGACGGCACCGCCGGATACAGGTGGTGATCCACGTGATCATCCAGCCCCCAAAAAAAGGTCTTGATAAACCAGTTGACTTTCACCGATCGGGTGTTTAAACGGTGATCCTTGACATTTTTGGGCCGGCCGATGTGCTTTGTGTCGTGCCATATCCGCTCTATCGCCGCGCCGATCTGCCAGGCGATGGTGACAAACGCCAAGAGCCACCATATGCCAAACACCACCGCGACGGCAACAACAGCCACGTGTGCCGCGAGAATCATCGCGGACTCCCATCGGATGTGGCGGTTCTGCTCGTCGGTGCAGAAGTCACGCATCATCCAATTCTTTTTGCCAACGGCCCGCTCCGCCTGCGTCTTGACCGCTCGTCCGAGATCCAGAACTGCGCCAACTATAAGGATTCTGAGTACAAGATTGCGCAGGTGTTGTTGTATCCAATCCGTGGTAATCACCTCCGGCCAGTCGGTTTCGGGGTCATGACCACGTACCATCGTGTATCGGTGATGAAGCTTGTGCGACACCCGGGCGTAGGTTGGACTGTTCCACATCAGGATTTGAACAACGTAGAAGATGATCTCGCTCAGCCAATCCTCGGATTTGGCAAGCACCGTTTTGTGCTGCAACTCGTGGGCAATGGCCACCCAAAAACCGTACAAAAACCAGTAGCCGTACAGTACCGGAATGGCGAGCAGAATGTGGATGCTCGAAACCAACACGGTCGCCACCGCCGCAACGGTCAAAAGCGCCACAAAGTAGAGAATGCGGAGTAGCCCGTTGAGCGTGCTTCTCCGGGTTAGCTCTTTTAGTACTTTTCGGTCCACCTCGGGGCGAATCCAGTCCTTGCGTTGATTGTCCCACTCATATTCGCTGAGTTTGCCACGGTCGACAAATGCTCGGTCGCTCACATATCCCTCCGAGCATAGAATAGCAGAGGAGAGGCGGCGGGACGCCCCGCAGAGTTTCACGCTTATCCCTTTTTGTGTCTTTTTTCCCATCATCGGTACCATTTTTCTGGTACTATACAGTGTGCAAATCGCCTATGAGTACATACCGGTGTTGCCGGGGGAGTCCTTTCTGGCCTTCCGTTACCACTTCAAAGAACTGACCCACCCCTATCACTTCCACGAGGCGGCCGAGATTGCCGTGGTGTACGGCGTGGACGGCGTGTTGCAATGCTCGGCGGCGACCACAGGGTTCGCCTCAGGCGAGCTGTTTTTCCTCGCGCCAAACATCCCGCACCGCTTTATCGGATCCGCTCGAAACGACGCCGGCGCCTCCGCAACGGTGGTGCAATTCGACCCGGGCATCTTTGGTGACGACTTTCTGGACTTGCCCGAGAACCGAGCCTTGGCGCAGCTACTCGAAAAGGCACTCCAGGGGCTGGTTCTTCGCCACCCTTCACCCCTCACTCAAGACGCGGTCAAAGAGATCATGGCCGCGAAGGGATCACGGCGCTTTGCTTCGTTGCTTCATTTGCTCTCCAATCTGACGGAGGAAGAGAACTGGTCGACGATCTCCGGCGCATCCGGTTTGGGCGCGGCAGGCAAAAAAAACGGCGATCGCATTCGCCGGCTACAGAACTGGCTACACGACCATTACCACGAGGAGGTGGACCAGGACCACGTAGCCTCATACCTGGGTCTGAGACGAACGAGTTTCTGCCGCTGGCTTCGGGCGGCGACGGGCGAGACGTTTAGCAAAGTGTTGAACGACCACCGTGTGGCCCACGCCCGTGTGCTTTTGCAGCAGACCGACATGCCGGTGGCATCGGTTGCCTATGAGGTGGGTTTCCGTGCTCTCTCCCATTTCTACAGGGAGTTTGAGAAACGGCACCGGCTGCCGCCCACGGCGTTCCGAGCTGCCGGGTCTCCTCCAGTGACGTGATGATTCGTCCTGCTTGGTGATCGACAAAAGAGATACACGCGTAATAGTCGATGATGATGGCCCGGACACGATGCCGATTGACACCTTGGACCGGGTCGTCAGGAACGTTTGGTAGCGGCATCATCGCCGGGCGGTACAACGCATGCCACGGCGTGTAGTACGCGTTCCTTTTAGCTCATCGAGCGTCAGTCCGCCCTCCTCCTGAACCTCTCGAGAGATAAAACCGCGGAGCGTATATCTGTCCGCGGGGAGTGGCGCTTCCCGATGCCGTGCGTGGATCGTGTCCCGCAACGCATCCCTGCGGTGACCGAGCGCAGACGCGGGATAGCGAGAGGCGCGACTATGTGGGTCGAACCTTCTTCCTCAGCACCGTCTTGAGTTGCTCCGGCGCGGTCTTACCAACATCGGACAGGTAGATCTCGCGAAGGTCGCTTGTTCGGTGGCAAATGGTCCCCCGTGCCGTCCACCAGGAGAGACGGAAATGCGGGGACATTGGCAATCGCAGGCTTGGTTTTGGACACGCCGTAGAACTCCTTTAGCTGCTTTTTGTAATCGAAGGTCTGCATTCCGCTATCATATAAGGCTATTCGTGTCCTCTCTTGATGATTTCTGCAGCTCTATCCCCTTGTAGCAATTGCCGCTGGGTTCGACTTGTAGGCGCGGTAGTCGTCGGGACCGTCCGCTATACTCTTCCTGTGGCCACCGTATCTGATGGCCGTAGAAGGCCCACCTACGGAGACTACATCCACTTTCCCGACGACGGACGAATCCACGAACTCTAGAGACAAATCACCTAAAAGAGATCTCTACCAACGCTCCGGTGTTCTCGAGTACTGGATCGTCGACCCCGAGGCCAACACCGTGAAGGACTTTCGTTTGGATGCCGCCGGCATCTACAAGTCTCTCGGCCGCTACACGGACAGCATCGAGTTCAAGACCGAGCGGCTGCATACGACGGTCGATTTGAAGAAGGTGTGGTAGAAAGCCGGGTATTGACACACGCCGCTGGTGCCGTGTAGTCTCCGTTCGCTTTTGCATTCAGGAGGTCGGATAAAAGCCTTTGTAATTGGGATGCTCCTGTTCGCGAGTGTCGGTCGATAGGTCCCCTTGTTTTGTTGACTCGAGGCGTGGCCGTTTTACGGCACTCGCTCTGAGCAATCCACTTGTCACGCCGCGGTACAGGCTCGCGGTACAGCTCCTCTGAACAGGACATCCATACAACACATTTACTCGTGACAGCACCGAGCGTAACGCGATGTCTTCGAAACATCGGCGAGACAACCGCTCCCGTGGTTTTTCGCGCAGCCATTGCGGCCGGCACGTCGAGACGCCGCGCTGTGGCTTTGTGCGGACCAACAGGATCGCAGGCGACGACAGCGAGGCGGCGGTGAGCGGCGGGCGACAGTTTCCGGCCGGCCGGGGTCGCCGAGCCCTCGGCGGCCGGCGTTGCCGCCCGCGTTTACTGCCCCGCTCTACCAGACCGTGTCGACCTCGTACGCGGCGATCTGCAGATCGCTGGTGATGAGCTTGCATCGTTCCGTCTGCGCTTGCGCGACGAGCGCTCGGTCGAAGGGGTCGGAGTGACGGCGCGGCAGACCGTAGACCTGAATTGCGTGATCCAGGCTAAACGAGAGCGACACAAAACACTGATTCTGTACGGAGCCGGCGAGATCCGATAGCGGCACGCCCGACAGCTTTCCGATGGAGGCCTTGATAGCGATTTCCCACGCGGACACGGAACTGAAGAAAACCGAGTCAGGCATCTCCTTGATAAGTGTGAACACTCTATCGCTGAGCCTTTCCGGCTCCACCATCCACCAGAGGAACACGTGGGTGTCAAGCAGAAACATCAGTCCTCTCCGCCGGCGAATAGCCTCTCGATCTCCGGCATCGGCGCATCGAAGTCCGGGGCTATCGTCACTTGCCCGCGCCATGTGCCGGGACCAGGGCTCGTGTCGCGGAAAGTGAGTGGAACGATCTTGGCCACCGGCCGGCCGGCCCGGGCGATGATGTACTCCTCCCCCCGCTCTACCGCCGCGAGGATTCGTGACAGCTGCGATTTGGCCTCATGAGTGTTCACCATAGGCATGGACTAAGTTTAGTCTAACGTATACGAACAAGCAATTGCGAACGGCGCCGCCTGAGTCCAGCAAGTCGACAAACTGAAGCAGAGGATCATCTTCTGCCACAGGTTGGGCAGAGAAAACAAACGTTGCCACTTTTGGTGAAGGACAGGACCCGGCAAGACAGCGATCACCTGCCCCTCAGAGACGCTCTGTGTCAATTCCCGTCGGCGAGGTCAGGGAAAGCTTGTCCGGCGACGGTGAGACCCGTATCGGGGTCGGTAAACCACAAGCGCTGGAACCCGGTGGTCTGAACTTCGTCTCCCCAAAAGCCGTCGCCAAGATCCCTCAATCCGGGACCAAAGGACGTCCCGCCGAGAAACAGCGTAGCCTGATTGAGCTCGAGCATCCGTTCTCGAGAGCGCTCGGGACTCTCGGCGGCGTTTGTGCCGTAGCTCACAGAGATATTAAATGGGGACGTTGACGATGGGAAACTCGATGTACTTTTGCTGATCGAAGTCCCACACAAAAAAGCGCTACTCGAAGCTCTGTGTTCGCCCGGCGTCGTCTGTGTTGATCCGGAACGAGTGTAGAAAGTAAACAAATGCACCGTCCGCGTTGAACAGGTTGAGGAATTAACGGTCGTAGGTCCCGTCAAGCTCGCCGTTTGCCTCCATGGTGCACAGGTCCGCCGTGGTGCCTTGAGCGGTTCCTCGATGAGCTACTCCACGCCAACGCCCAGCGCCTTGTTGTAGGCAAGCATAACGTAATCGCCGGAGTTGCCTTCAGGCTCAATGGCAGTAGGCATGTCGTCGGCGAAACCACCTTCCTCAGTCACCCCGGTTGTTGACACGCACCCGGATCATCGAAACCGTCCTCATCCACGCCGGGAAGGATGGCACTACTACTCGCGCTCTGGGAGATGACGGAGCGTCGGTTCAGCAGGTCGGACCCAAATCCGCGCCTCGTAGCCACCCCACGCAATATGGATTGCGCTCAGCTTTCCGCGCAAGCAAGGATTGCGTTTTATTGATCTACCTCATATCCGCAGATTAAATCTAAACACCGGCTCACCGATGGTATTTGTCTGCTCGGTGTTGAGGTTGAATGAGCTCGACCAACGGTAGCCGCCACCGATTTCGAAGGTGCCGAGGCCCTGGAGGCTCAACAGGAGGGATCCGACGAGGGTGGTCTCGGTATTGCGAACACTCGATGTCGTGGTAACAAAGACGTAGTTGCCCTCGCGTGTCCCAGCGTGAACAGGTCGATGTCAAAGCCAACGCTGCGGACGATGGCCTGAGCTCCCACCAAATCAAAGAAGGCAAGATCGAGGCGCGCATCGGTGAGCAGAAACGCCGGTCCGTCGGATGCGGCGACCCCGGTATCGTTGATCAGCGGCGCAATCGAGATCTCCTGATCGACGAGGTAGAAGCCGATCGGACTGAAGTAGACGTCTGCACCGATTTCCAGGGGGGAGAGGTCGACGTCGAAGCTCACGCCGATGTCGGGACCGAACACCATCAGCCCGTAGGTGTTGGAGAATTGCTGGTTTGCAGCCTCGAACTCAAATACCCCGTCTTCGTCCACCGCCTCGCTATAGAAGCGCCCACCGATGGACGCGGCAAGCCGCGCGTCGCCCAAGTTGAACGAATACTCGATCGCGCGGAGCGAGATTTCAAGGATCGATGTTGTGGCCGCAAGAAGGCTCCCGTCGAATCCCTCGATCTCTTCTTTTTTTGCATCGCTGTCGATGAATAGCCGGGCACTTGTGGCCAACTCATCGTTCCACTGCACCGCCAGACGACCCCGCAGCTCAGCCCCATCGGACGCCGGAATCGTGCCGAGTTGGCCGGAGAGGAGTTTGGGCGAATGCCGTTGCCGGACCGGCGAGCAGTACCAGCAGAATTGCGCTTAGGCGGATAAGGTATTTGCTGTGCTTCATTTGGGTCTCCTTTGTCATCGCCTTTCCAATATAGCGCGAGTTGGGGCGGGTGTAGCGCGGCCGTCCGGGGTAATGCCCTGTGTGTGGTGCAAGCGAAGCTGGCCCCCCTGCAATGAGTAATCGATAACAAAACCAATTAGCGAAATCCGCGCCAACTCCGCGTGCTTGAAACAGTTTTGCGGTCCAGCGCTGAGGAGATCGAAACGGTCGAATATATGACTATTCTGGATAGAATTACGGACCGGCGGAGAGCTCGTCGCCATCGTCCAGCCGCCGAGCGGGCGCCAAGGCCGCTTGTCGACTGCACGTCGGCGACACATTTCGCTTCGGAAGTGCGCAAATCGCTACACGGTTTGTTTCGCGGGGCCGGACGGCGCTGCGTAACGGGTCGGTACCCGGCCATCCGTCAAGGGCTCTTCACGGGCCTTGATCCGATACACGGGGAGGTTCACCCGCCGTGTTGTGTACGGTCGACCGAACAACACACATCCGTCGTCTTCAGCAGCGCTCTCCGCTATTTTGTATCGATCAGGAGGGGGGCATTGTATGGGACTGTTCGGCGGATTGCCCCGCGGGTGGCGAGAATGGGCGGACGCCCACGGGGAACGGTACAACAGGCACCGCGCGGGTGAACACCGGACTCGGGCCGGTCTACGTCGGGCTTGATCCATTCCGCACGGACGTGAAGCCCCCGACCGAGTGGAGCGCCATCTCTCTCGCGATATGGACCCACCGAGATCTGCATCGCTCCGTCACGCCTCGGGGATTAGTAAGGGGTGAGTCTCCTCCTCCGGAGAAGATCTGGTCGTCCAAGAATGTAGCCGACGGTCTTGCTGCGCTCCACGAGGCGGCACGCCGCGCGTCCCTCACGATACAAACCTGCAACCCTCGCAAGCTGCGGGAGTCCGTCGGTCGCTTTTTTGGCCCCCGGACGGAACTCGAACCCCGCGATGACCCGCGCTTTTCTCACGCTCGAGAGTTCTCCACAAGCCCTAAGGCCAAAGACGGAGTCGTGCCCGATCCCTACGACACGGACCGCTATATCACGACAATCGCCGTGCGCTTCGGCCGCAAGGAGACAAAATCCCGGGTCTTGGAGGCAGCGTTCACCTGTATCGCCGCCCTGGCTTCGTCCCTCCATCAAGACGGTCATGTCTGCGACGATTGTACGAACCTCGACGTCTCGTGGCACGACATTCTCAGCGCCGACGAGAAGCTCCTCGAATCGTTGTTGACAGTTTAGGTCCCCGCCGCCTTCGCCGGACCGAGCCCTGCGTACCTAGCAAACTCTACGTGCAACAGCTCAAGGCCGGGTGTGCATGTCCGGCGTCGCGGCCGGTGGATGCGCTATATTGATAGGGAGGGTATTATGAGCGACGAAGAGATGGAATCTCTGCTACAAGACGACGCAATTCGGCGTGCGCATGAAGAATACAACAAGGTGATCGAGGACCCGCAGGAGCGCCGCTGGGCCTGGGCCCGACAAGTCTACCAGATGGACCGCACCGGCGAGCTCAACGAGGCACGGCGGGAGGGTCGGGCCGAGGGTCTGGAGGAAGGCCGCAGTGAGGGAGCTCACGGTCAGGCGATCGAAACTGCGTGGCGGCTGCTGGCGATGGGGCTGTCGGCCGCGGAAGTCGCTGAGGGCACTGGGTTGCCTTTGCACGAGGTCGAGGGCTTGTCGGCGTCCGAGTGAAACTCCCGATTGGAGGGATCGCACCGTCCGAGATAGGCAAATAGGCCGAATCACGCCGGACAACCGGTGAACCCCACTTTCCGCCCGACTCCACGTGAGACCGTTCTCTACCGTCGGCGCAAGCGGAGTGCCGGACGGGCGGCCTTCCTTGAAGCACCGCTTCGTTTTCTTCTGTAACACTAGGTGTGAACCACCAAACCGATTTAAATCACCGCAAAGATCACTCACCGGCACCCGCCAACATCGGCCCTCTCCGCCTGACCAACGACTTTCTCTTCAAGCGTGTCTTTGGGAGTCGCCACACCCAGGATGTACTCCTCGCGTTTGTAAACGCAGTGCTCTCGGACGCACGCATGCCCACGGTGGTCGAACTCACGGTAACCAATCCCGAGCTCCCGAAGGATGCCTCATGGCTCAAGACCGCCGTTCTCGACATCGCCGCCGTCGACACCTCAGGTCGTAGCTTCGACATCGAGGTCCAGGTGACGC